>JAFRMK010000008.1 GCA_017430725.1 Candidatus Saccharimonadota bacterium
GGGCAAGCCGTCAAAAACGATGGAAGCTTGACAGATAAGCGATATGTTCGTAAAATTGGTTAGGATTCCCCGGTAGCTCAATGGTGGAGCAAGAAGCTGTTAACTTCGAGGTTGCCAGTTCGAGTCTGGCCCGGGGAGCCATTTTGGACGAGAGTCCAATTTTTTTATGAAATCGAATGGCTCTAACAGATTAAAACTGAGCTTTTTGCTTTATATGCACGCTTTCCTGTTGCCGAAAATGCTAGTTTTGTATGGCAATCTGAGACTATACTATAATTAGTACATGAACGACAAAGAACCGCGGGTGGCAGTATTAATTCCTTGCTATAACGAGGCGCAAACTATTGCAAAAGTCGTGAAAGATTTTCATAAGACCTTACCGAAAGCAAAGATTTACGTATACGATAACAACTCAAATGATGGCACCGCCAGAAAAGCAAAGTCAGTGGGCGGGAAATACTTGATCGTCAAAAAAGAGCCCAAGCAGGGTAAAGGCAACGTAGTACGAACCATGTTTCGAGAAATAGACGCTGATATATATTTGTTGGTCGATGGAGATGATACATATTCAGCTAAAGATGCTCGCAGGCTGGTTGATTCGGTAGCTAACGGTGCCGACATGGTAGTCGGAGACCGACTTTCGTCGACCTACACGAGCGAGAACAAGCGAAAATTTCATAATTTCGGAAATTTTTTGGTGCGAAAAATCATTAATCGGATTTTTAAATCCAATATCAAGGATGTCATGACGGGATATCGCGCCTTCAGCTTCTTGTTTGTAAAAACGTTCCCCGCCTTGTCGCAGGGGTTCGAGATAGAGACAGAGATGACAATTCACGCAATAGACAAGAATATGCATATCGAGAATGTGGTCGTCCAGTACCGAGATCGTCCATCCGGTAGCGAGTCGAAACTCGACACCGTCCCGGACGGTATTAAGGTGATAAGTATTATCTTTAAGCTCTTCCGAGACTATAGACCAGCGATCGTCTTTAATACGATTGCCTTCATTTTGTATCTAGTTTCGTTAATATTCTTTATCCCGGTCTACTTGGATTATGATAAAACCGGACTCGTTGAGCGTTTTCCAACCCTTATTGTGTGTGGTTTTACTTTTATCGCCGGCACCTTGTCGCTTTTTACTGGCTTAATTCTTCAGGCGATTGTTCGTAACAATCGACGCGATTTCGAATATAAAATGCAACAAGTCGAACATGAGTATAAATCCCTTAAATAATAAGTTCGAATTCTGCGCTGCCCTGATTCTGGGCTTAGGGGCTTTTTTGGTGCGTAATATTTTCCTCTTTCACACTTTTCTACCTGGAGTAAATTCGTTCTATGGCGCAGTTGCGCGCGCTTTGTTTGTGGCGACAATGGCCTATTTGGCACTGACCTTGCCCAAAATAATTCGAACAAAAAAGCGGAGCAGGACTAGGTTGCCAGAAATCTGTTGGGGCAGAAAATCCATCATTGCTTGTGCCGCGATTCTGTTTGCCTGTTGGCTGCCATATCTGATTATCTTCTATCCTTGCGTTGACAACTGGGATACTTTTAATCAGATTAGAGATTTCTATGACGGCGCGAGTTCTGACTTGCTTTATAATTCGGAAAACGTGCTGACGGAAAGGTATCGGCTGAGCGACCACCATCCGGTATTTGATACGCTCATTTTTGGGGGCTTCGTTGAACTTTTTGGAAAACTCGGGAACGAAAATATGGGGTATTTCGTTTACGCGTTACTGCAGACTGTGGCGACGGCAGTTGCGCTAGCGTCAGTAGTGTGTTTTTTGGAGAAATTTCGTACGCCAAGGTGGTTTAGAATTGCGGCGCTATTATTCTTTGCGCTTATGCCACTGTTCCCACTTTATGCGATTAATATGCTGAAAGACTCCCTTAATGCTCTGGTTTTTGTGCCTTATTTCTTGCTGTATCTTTCGCTTGCTTTTGATTTACCGATTAAAAAACGTGGCAAGATTTCATTCATCGTACTTTCGATATTGCTGGCCCTGACGAAAAAAACGTTTGCGTTTATTCTCCTGCCGGCCAATTTATTACTGCTGTGCAAAAAAAGTGCTACAAGAAAAGAGAGACTGTACTTTGCAAGCTCTGCGTTATTGCCATTATTCATAATTAGCGTAGTGCTCGGCAAGTTACTGTTTCCGGCTTTCAATATTTATCCTGGACCACCGGCGGAATCGATTGGGAATCTCCTACAACAATCCGCCCGAGTGGTGATTGACCACGGCAAAGATGTTAGCGATGCAGACAAGGAAATTCTGGGCAGGATGATAAATATTAACCGCC
This sequence comes from Candidatus Saccharimonadota bacterium, assembly GCA_017430725.1. Taxonomy (GTDB): domain Bacteria; phylum Patescibacteriota; class Saccharimonadia; order Saccharimonadales; family Saccharimonadaceae; genus UBA2834. The sequence continues at coordinate 2,305 of JAFRMK010000008.1, forward strand.
TGGACAAGTATGACTGGACGACATCCGACGGGGTAAAATATATTGCCGCCATACAGCTAGCGGATAGTAAAACCAAGCTCGATTATCTATCTCTGTGGATTAGGCAGGCATTCAGGTATCCTGGAACTTATATTCGCGCAGACTTATCGATGACCGGAGGGTACTTTGTGGCCGAACATAAGGCGCAGATATATCTAGAGTTGCACCCTTTTCGACAAGCGAAGAATCCTGATTGTCTGGGAGCCGCCAGGGCATTTGTCGGAAAAGCATACGACAGGGTAAGCAAACTCCCAATAATTGGCTTTTTGTTCGAGGTGTCCTTATATACATGGTGGATACCAGTGCTGAGCTTTTTATTCATAATGAAGAATCGTAGCGACAAAAGAAAATATCTGATTGCTTTTGCGCCAATTTTGGTCCAAATTTTCGTCATGCTGCTCACGCCATTAATAAACGTGCGATACGCGCTGCCGATGGTCTATGTGGCGCCGCTATTGCTGGGGGTGTGTTTCGGCCTACCCGAGAAGCATAAGTCTCGTCGGTGAATAGATATACGAGTTGCCGACGCTGTTCCGCTCCGCCGTGTTTTTTCGTAGCCGTGATATCATATGAGTATGATTACGTTATTTGGGGCGCCAGGAGCTGGTAAAACCGTACAGGGGCGACTGTTGGCGGATAAATATCACTGGGAGTGGGTGTCATATCGCGATTTATTGTTAAGTTTGCACGATCGTGATATTCGTTATGCGTTGGAGCACGGTTTGTTTATCGACACCGATAAGGCGATTCCGGCCATCAAGGAAACGCTGGATGAATTAAACGACGGGCGCAGAGAGGTCGTGCTGGATGGTTTTCCGGCAGATTATCAGCAACTGCGATGGCTGATTGACAACAAGCAAATCAATAATCTGACTGGCGCGATTGTATTGCGCGTGCCGCGAGGCGAACTGTGGCGGCGGCTAGTGGCGCGAAAACGGGTCGACGATACACGGGCGGCAATTGAGCGACGACAAGATTTGTACGATAGAAACATTACGGGCATGATTCGTACCTTGACCATGAATGGAGTTTTGGTGCGAGAAGTGAACGGTGAAAATGCACCCGAGGATGTGCTCGAACGGGTTGAAGACGTGCTTGCCGACTGGGGCATGGTGCCGAAAAAGCAATTCGAGAAATAAAAACCGCAGGCAAGTCGCCTGCGGTACGACAGGATTATTTACCCAGAGGTGGGTCGATGAAGAGGAAGGTTTTTCCTTCTCCAACCCGCAGCTCTTTTGAGCAAATGAAGTCCTGCTTGACGAGATAGCTCTCGTCGGCGGTCAGAATTAGCTGATCGACGCGCGACGGCTCAATGGCCGCCGTAAAAAGTCGATAGCGCCAGCCTATTCCGGCTTCGCCGATTACTGTATCAATGATACGGTAATCAACCATGACGCTCCCATCATTGGGTTTCGTGGTGCGGATAATGATGCCGGTCTGGCCGGCAGACACCGGACAGATTCTGACGACATTATCACGTTCACCGTCGGCAAAGACGAGATGAAGCCAGCCATCCTCAATGGCGCACTGCCGCAACTCTGCCGTGTCATGGTTTGATAGAAAGCCCTTCGAGCAGAAGAGTTCTATCTTTGCTTTAGGGTCCAGCTGGCCAATCAAATAATCAGTCAATCAGAGACACCTCCTTAAAAATGCAATAGCGAGAAAATGGGCTATCTTTTATATTATACTACATTTAGCTGTTTGCGTCAAGCTCTTTTAGCTGGGAGAGGAGGTTTTCGTAGTCGGCGATTGCACGACGGTCGAGCTGCGTCTTTTGGCGAAGCGCCTGAAAAACTTCATCAAAGAACCAGATTTCGTGGCCCTTGTCGACATGGAAATTGCGCCATACGCCCTCCCCTTTTTCATGGTATTCGCGCAATATCTCGGCCATGTTGTGAATCTTGTCGGAGGCGGAAACAACTAGGGATTTTGGGTTGTCGGTGGCGGCAATGTGTTCGACATAAGATGATTTACGATGGAGCCAGGCGGTGAGCATAGGGGCGGTAATACGCGGTTCAGACACGTCTTTGACAATTTCGGTCACGGCGTCACCAAAGTCGCGACGCATGTCAGATTCTGAATAGTTCCATTTCGGCACGTCCTCAAGCACGTCATGAAGCAGCGCGGCGATAAAGACTTCTTCGTCGGAATAGTAGCGTTGCGAGATTAGAGCGACGGCGACAGGGTGCGCGACATATGGGGTGTCGGAGCCTTTGCGGTATTGCCCCTCATGGGCGCGCGCCGCAATACGCAGGGCATGATTAATGCGTTCCGAGAATTCCACCATATATTTCTATTGTATAATAATCAGTGATGACAAAGAAAATTTCGTGCGTAATTCCAATATATAACGAGGTTGAGGCCTTCGGCGGTTTTTATGAGAAGCTGCTATTACCGGCGTTGGAGGATCTTGACTATGCCTATGAGTTGATCTTGGTGGATGATGGGAGCAATGACGGAACCCTGGAACTGATTCAGTCGCTGGCCAAAACAAATAAGTATATCCGAGTACTGCGTTTTTCGCGGAATTTTGGCAAAGAGGTGGCGCTGACAGCGGGAATTCATCTCGCAAAGGGTGATGCCGTGCTGACGATGGACGCAGACGGACAGCAACCGCCAAAACTAATTCCGGAATTCATCAAGAAGTGGGAAGACGGCGCCGAAATCGTCATCGGCGTGAGAGGGCGTTATGAGAAACATGGCCTGATAGCAAAGGCCGGCTCAAAGTTGTTTTATAAGATGCTTGGGGCGATGGGCGTAAAAGATACGGTGCCGGGAAGCACGGATTTTCGGCTGATTGACCGTTGCGTGGCGGACGAGTATAACAAATTGACCGAGCACGGGCGTATCACGCGCGGTTTGATGGACTGGATGGGCTTCCGTAAGGCATACATTGACTACATCTACGGTAATCGCCTGGCGGGAAAGCCGAGCTATAATTTTAAGAAACTGTTTGCGCTGGCAATCGACAGTTTCATTTCGCTCAGCACTGCCCCATTGGCAGTTTTTGGCTTTATCGGCACGTTTATCACTTTTGCGTCGTTGGTTTTGGGGATTTTCGTGATTATTGAGCAGTTTATGATGGGCGACCCAATTGGGCTGAACTGGACTGGCACGACATGTTTGAGTATTTTCATCTCTTTCTTGGTCGGCTTGGTGTTAGTTTCGCAAGCGATTACGGCGCAGTATGTGTCGCATATTCACGCCGAGGCGCAAGGTCGACCACTTTACATCATCGACCGAAAACAATCGAGAAACCTGGATGATGAAAAATAGCTTCGTACGCTTCGTGTTGGTGGGTGGCGCCAACTTTTTGCTCGATTTGGGGATTTTTACGCTACTGGCGAACGTTCTGGGCTGGGATAAGATTCCAGCAAACGTCGTGTCTGTCAGCGTGGCGATGACTTTCAGTTTTGTGATGAACTATCATTTCGTCTGGCGGTCGAGTAAGAACCTGGCGCAAACAATTGCCGGTTTCTTTATTGTCTCGATTTTCTCGAATTATGTGGTGCAAAATATCGTCTTATCACTTGTGCCAATGTTTATCGGCGAAGGCGAGACACAGAACATTATCGGCAAGTTCTGCGCTTCGTTTGCCGGCATGATTACAAACTATTTCGGATATAAATTCGTGTTTACCGACAGGAAAAAATAATTACTTGGCGCCATCGCGGCGCAAAACAACAAGCACCGTGCGCCACAGAATACTTAAGTCGAGCGCCGGGGTCCAGTTTTGGACATAATAAATGTCCAGGGCGCGGCGTTCATTGAAGGAAATATTGCGCCGGCCGGACACCTGCGCCAGGCCAGTGATGCCGGTTTTGACGGAAAGGATGAGCCCCCGGTCGCCGTAGTTTTTAAGTTCTTGGGGCTGAAGCGCGCGCGGGCCAATAAGGGAGATGTCGCCTTTTAGGACATTCAATAATTGCGGCAGCTCGTCGAGCGAGGTGCGCCGCAAAAATCGCCCAAAAGAAGTATAGCGAGGGTCGTTTTTCAGATAATCGCCCTGCTTGCGATATTTTTCGATTAGCTCGGGCTTGCCCATTTTTTCAAATGCCTCTTCGGGCGTCAATCCGCTATATTCGGGCATAATGCTGCGGAACTTCAAGAGCGAAAACTGGCGGTTAAAACGAGTCAGACGTCTGTCGCGATAGAGGGCGGGGGCGCGCGGACTGATGGCTTTCTGGATAATATAGATGATAATCATCGGAATCAGCGCCAAAATCGTGCCAAGTCCGGCGAAAAAGAGGTCGAACAGGCGCTTGTAGATACGAGCACCACCCACCAGCGGCGTGGCATGGACGGAGATAATCGGCACACCGGCGATGAAATCAACCTGGCCGCTCAAAGTAATAATCGAGTTTTCAGAGGGAGAATAATAGTAGTGCATGTGGTGGTCGATAGCCTTTTTGTTGACCAGCTCGATGTCTTTCGTGCCGGTCTGAATCAGGGCGTCGGGGCGCAGGCGGCGAATCGCCTCGTCGACATCGTCATATTGACGCTTGCGCCATTCGTCGGGGACATATTTGTCTTTTGCTACTACGCCGACCGTCTTGAAGCCGCTTTCAGGGGAAATCCCCAAAAGAAGCTGGCGCGTATTCTCGTTGTTGCCGACGATTAGAACGCGTAGCAGGGCGTGTTCACCTCTGTAAAGAAAGCGACGCACGCCGGAGATTAGCGTGCGCATTAGCACGAGAGAAAAGAAACAGAAAACACCGGCGTAGAGTGCGATTATTTTGACCGGAAACAGCGAGCCGTAGCCGTTGGGGTGCGCAAAGTAGTCATAGGTGACGATTGCCATAATGCCAACAATGGCGCCCAACGCAAGGCGCCAGGCCGTCAACAGGCGTCGCGCAATGGTTTTCTTGTTATAAAGCCCCATTGAGGCCAACACCACGAACCAGACCGGTAACAGATACAAACTGACAAGGATGAATTCGCGCAGTTCGGAATCGAAAAAGTAGGGGCGTGGGTCGATATGGACGCGAAAATAGTAGGCAAATGCAAAAGAAAAGATGATGGCGCACGCATCACCTAATGCCAATGCAACTCGATACAGGAAGCCCGGCTGTTTTTTCATTGTTTAAAGCATAACATATTTCATCGAATTTCGCTAGAGGCGCACGCCGAGGATGCGGGCGGCCTTTTTCAGGGTCGCAATTTGCTCGGAGACGGCCTTTTGGGTGGCCGCAAGGTCTTTTTGCGATATTTCGGGGTCTTCGCGTTCTGCGGCCTCCTGTGCGCTCAGAGCGGCAATTTTGTCCCGAAAACATCGTGCAATCTCGGAATTATCCACACTGCCGACAACGCGCAAAGAGCGGGCTTCGCGTGGGTGTTTTTCGAGAAAACCGGCCTCGACACAGAGGTCGATGCGTTGCGCAACGGAAGCGACGGAGTTCAGCCCCAAAGCCGAGGCAATTTCGCGATAGGTGGGAGAGACGTCGTATTCATCAGAAAACTGCTCAATATAATCAAGCAGGGCTTTCTGCTTTTTGGTAGGTTTTTTCATGGTTTTATTGTAACAAAAAAGCAGCCCCGCGAGCGGGACTGCCAGAAAACACTTAAAGTAACTATTTCTTGCGAGAAACAGTCAAGAAACCGTTGCGTGGGTTTTCGTTGACTTCACGGTCTGCCGGCAAGTCGCAAGGAGTGCCCTTTGCGTTCTTGGCAACCTTAGTGAAGAAATAAATCGTTTGTTGTTTTCCGCCACGAAGAGTAACTTCGGATTTGTGTAGGTAGTACTTGACGCCCTTTGAGTTGGTGTGTTCGTAAGCCATTTAAGCTTTTCCTCCTTAGTTATACTCCTATCTTATGACCCCCTATATTTTCTGTCAAGGGGTTATTTGCGGTGCGTAGCGAAATGCACAAGGAGGCGATAACTACCCCATATGATGATGCGGGCAATGATGGTAATGACCAAGATGATACAGATGAGAATAGCGAATCCGGAAAGGCATGGATACCAGTATGGCGACGAGAATTCGTATTCGTAGAGTTCGGCGGAGGGGATTTTTGCGGTGATGTCGCTTTGCAGCTCGTCCGAGGCGGGGAATTTAGCGAGTTCGTCCTGCCAACAGCTGATGTAGCGTGGGTCAGGATAGACCCAGCCATTGCGCTTGCCCTGCGCATCGCAAATATCGGCGACCTGGCGATAAATATTTCCATTAGGGTTGGTTTCGGATTGGTCGGCGGCGGATTGAGCCTCGGCGAGAACCTGATTGGCTTTACGGTAATATGAATTGGCTAAAACAATGCGACCGGTACCGAAGATGATTTTCTCTACCCCGTTTTCTTCTTGGGCATCAATAACAATGTGGCGGTGCGTAAATTCTTGCAGGCGGTTAATGGCGGCAATGATTTCGGCGTCATCGGCATCCTCTTTAGCATCGGCGGTCAATACGTCGCTTCGCAATCTGGCCATCTCAATGTGGTCAAGGCGAAGCAGGGTTGCAGAAACAAAAAGCATCAGAATCAGAATCAAAAACAACTGCCAATTTTTGAATTGGAAGATTTTTGCGAAGAGCTTGCGCAGTTGCGGCTTTTTGACTCCACCCATAGCTAGTGTAATTATAGCATGACGCTGTTATATAATATGAGCATGAGAGTATATTTTGCGGGGATTAGCGGCACCGGGATTGGACCGTTGGCGGAGCTGGCGCAGGATGCCGGCCACGAAGTGCTGGGCTCAGATATTCAGCCGGGCGCAATTGCGGCGGAGTTGGCGCAAAGGAAAATTGAAGTAAAATATGGGCCGCAAGATGGCGAGTTTTTACGGGAAAAACAAGCCGAAGCGCCAATTGATTGGTTTGTTTACACTTCGGCGCTGCCGGCAGACCATCCGGAATTGAAGCTGGCACAGTCGTGGGGTCTGCGCTGCAGTAAGCGAGACGAATTCTTGGCGCAACTAGTGGCCGACAAACAGTTGAAGATGTTGGCGGTGGCGGGGACGCATGGCAAGACTACGACCACGGCGCTACTAATTTGGACCTTACGGGAGCTAGATGTGCCAGTCAGCTATGCCGTAGGAACAACCCTTGGCTGGGCGCCGAGTGCGCATTATGCGCCAGATTGCGAATACTTCGTGTATGAAGCGGATGAATATGATAGAAATTTCTTGGCTTATCGGCCAGAATTAGCACTCATTACGGGCGTGGATTATGACCATCCCGACTGCTATCCGACACCCGAAGAATACCGGGCGGCTTTTGCGCAATTCGAAAGTCAGGCTAATTCTGTTGTAAAAAATACAACAATAGAGCCGAGAATTTCCTTGGTGGGCGAGTTGCGGCGCTTTGATGCCAGTTTGGTGTATGCGGCGCTCAAAGAGCTGAATGTGGCGCGAACAGACGACGAAATTATCGCAGTAATCAATCGTTTTCCGGGAGCGGGACGCCGATTTGAGGAAATTGTGCCGGGTGTTTTTTCGGATTACGGGCACCATCCGGCAGAGATTAAGGCGACCGTGAAGATGGCGATTGAGTTGAAGGAGCAAAAAGGTTTTCAGGGGTTGGCGGTAGTTTATGAACCACACCAAAATGTGCGCCAGCACGAAATTGGCGATGGCTATGCCGATGCTTTTGTGGGCGCAGACAAGATTTTTTGGCTGCCGACCTATTTAACACGCGAAAGACCAGATTTGGATATACTCACACCAGAAGACTTAATCCGGAAGCTGAAAAATGCCGGTAAGGCAGAGCCGGCAGAAATGAACGACGATTTGGCGCAAAAATTAAAGACGCTTCAGAATGAAGGGTGGCTGGTCGTCCTAATGACGGCGGGACCAGCCGATGCTTGGCTACGGCGCGTATTCAGGGCTTAGCGGTTCGGTTTCTTCGTGGAGGATGCTGAGGCTATCGTCTGAAAGAGCCGAGCCGGAGAAGGCGCTAGAATAGCCGTCGATTTTTCCTTTCACGTAGTCGAATTCGGACAAGTACTGATCGAGGACGGAGGTGTCGATTTCACCATCTTCGGAGAATTTTTCGATGCTCTCTTCGTCGTTGGTTTCGCCCTCAGAGATGAAACCAGGGCGTGAACGGTCGAGATAGATGTCGTTTTGTCGATAGACCCACAGGCTGATTCCGGTCGTGATAAGCGAGATAAGAATTGCGCCACAGCCGAGAATAATGAGATTGCGGCCGCCTTTGGGCGTTTTGGGTACGGAATCGGTATCAGGCATTAGAGTTCCCCCCTTAGTTTGACAACGGAGTCGCGATGCTCGTTGAGGATTGCGGTCATATTCGAGATGATTTGAGATACTTTGGCGCGATGAGTGCGGGTTTTCTCAAGCTGGCTATAGAAATCTTTTGGTTCGGTGCGACAATCGATGTCGATTAGTTCATCAAGCTCGCGCTGGTAGTTGGTGTATTCGGTCTTGAAACGCTCGCGCTCACTGGCGAAACTGGTCTGCTGTTCGGATAATTCGGCGTTTGCAAGGCTATTTTTGACCAAGCGAAGGTTTAGATTCAGCATTAAGTTAGTGTTTATCATTTCATAGTAACTGCCCAGTTGGACGCGATTTTTAGAATCGGTTTTTTGGATGTTTTTGAGGCGCAATTTGATACTGGCGCAGTTTTGAGAAATCGAGCCAATAGCGGTGTCGTCGAGTTCGGCAGCAAAAACCGTTTGTGGGCCGGCAAGTAGGCCAATGGCAGACAAAATCAAGGCACAAAATCGACGCTTCATGCTCTTATTTTACACTTATTCGAGGTCTTGCTCAACGATTTGGAGTTGGCAGTCGCGCAGTTGATAGTCATCGACGGGCGACGGTGAAGACATCATTAAGTCGACGCCGGAACCGTTCTTCGGGAAGGCGACAATATCGCGAATGTTTTCCGTGTTTTCAAGAATCATGAAGATGCGGTCAATACCGAAAGCGCAGCCAGCGTGTGGTGGTGCACCGAATTTGAAGGCATTGAGCATGCCACCGAAGCGTTCTTCGACATATTTAGCGTCATAGCCCAGTATTGAGAAGACTTTATACATGATGTCTGGGTTGTGGTTGCGCACGGCGCCAGAGCAGATTTCGTAACCATTCATGACCATGTCATATTGGTCGGCGACGATGGCGAGTTTTTCGGCGTCGGTTTCAGCCCGATTGAGTGTTTCGAGGCCACCTTTCGGCATCGAAAAGGGATTGTGGCCAAAGTCGAGTTTGTTCGCGCCGTCGTCCCATTCATAAAACGGAAAATCGACCACCCAGCAAAGTGCCACCTCGTCGGGTTTTTTCAGACCAAAATGGTCGGCAAAAGCAATGCGAAGTTGTCCTAGCACCTTGTTGACTTTCTCGCGCGTATCAGCGCCAAAGAAAACAGCGTCGCCGGCTTCGGCGCCGGTTTTGGATGTGATGGCGGCCAACTCTGCTTCTGAGAGGAATTTTGCGATAGGAGATTTTATGCCGTCGTCGGTATAGGTCAAATAAGCGAGTCCACCTGCGCCGAGCTTGCGAGCTTGGTCGGTGAAATTATCAATTTGGGAGCGCGAGAGGCCGGCGGCGCCCTTTACGCAGAGGGCTTTCACGCAAGGCGATTTGGCGAAAACGGCAAATTCGGTGTTTTTAAGGTCTTCGGTGAGGTCAATCAATTCCATGCCATAGCGCAAATCCGGTTTGTCGGTGCCGAAACGCTCCATTGCTTCTTGGAAAGTGAGACGCGGCACGTCTGGCGTGAGAAGGGTTTTGTGGCCAAAATCGGTCACCAATGATTTGATAAGTGGCTCGACTTCCTGGCGCACTGTTTCGCCATCGTCGACAAAGGCCATTTCAAGGTCGAGCTGATAGAAGTCGCCATACAGTCGGTCGGCGCGGGGATCTTCATCGCGAAAACAGGTGGCAATCTGATAATAGCGCGGCACTCCGCCGACCATTAAAAGCTGCTTGAATTGTTGCGGGGCCTGCGGCAAAGCATAGAACTCGCCAGGATGTAGTCGAGAAGGCACCAGGAAATCGCGCGCACCTTCGGGCGAGGAATTGGCAAGAATAGGCGTCGCAATCTCGATAAATTCATGTTCTTCCATGTAGTCGCGCATGAACTTATAGTATTTGGCGCGTCGGGCCAAGCGTTGCTGCATTGACGGACGGCGCAAATCGAGAAAACGGTATTTGAGGCGAAGCTCTTCGCCGACATTGGCGCCTTCGTCATGCGTCGGCACAGGCAGAGGAGCCGAGCGATTGAGCAACTTCAAACCAGAAACAACAAGCTCAATGTCGCCAGTGGCGATGTTGGGGTTTTCGAGGCCTGCGCCGCGTTTGCGCATGTCGCCAGTAGCGAAAATCACAAATTCGTCGCGCAAAGTTTCGGCTAGCTTAAATGCCTCGGCGGTTTTGGGGTCGACAACCAATTGTACGATACCGGTATGGTCTCGCAGGTCGATGAATATCAGCCCACCATGGTCTCGGCGGGAATTTACCCAACCTGATAGGCTAACATTTTTTGATGCTTCATTTAGATCTCGGACCAGCGTTCTCATAGGTATAAACTATACCATATAATCTGTTTTTTCGCTAGCGACGGCCGCCGGGCTGTCCGCCCTGTCTGCCCTGCCCCATGCCTGGCTGCATACCGGCATTCCCGGAAGTGGTAATTACGCTGGAGATAGTGACGCTTTGCACTTTTGTGCCAGAGATGTTGAGGTCATAACTTGAGCCTAGTTTCAAATCCGGAGAAGAGATAAGGGCTGATGAGTAGCTTTTGGCGGGCGAATAGCTGATGTCGCCAAAGCTGAGCTGGCCAGTATAACTACCAGACAAATTGACGAGAACAGATGGCTGGGAGGCGGAAGTGGCGTTAATGGCCATGCCAGAAGAGCCAACCGCAATCAGTGTGCCGCCAGTGACTTTGAACTCACAGCCGCTGTCGCCATAATCGATGGCGCCATTGCCATCATTCGTTGGGCCGTCTACGTGGACCGTCCCGCCGGTAATATAGAGATTGCCATTTGAGTCTAGCCCGTCGCCGCCAGAGTTCACATAGACATCGCCCCCGTTGATAGTTAGGACTTTGCTGGCATCGCCGACGAAAGTATCTCGCGCCGACCGATTCGCATCGGTAGTGTCTGAACCGCCCGAAGCGTTCATGCCATCATCGGAAGCCGTTACCTTAACGGTGCCGTCATTAATGACAATTGTGCCGGCTTCAATGCCCTCATAGGATTTTTCAATGGTGATTTGGCCGCCATCGACGGTCATGCCGCCGTCAGCGTGGATGCCGTCATCGGCCACACGAATCGTAAAATCGCCCCCACTAATCAGTAGATTAGCAATAATCTGTATGCCATCGGTCTCGGAATTGATGACAAATTTGCCACCGGTAAATTCCGCATCACCTTTTTCCGTTTCATTGGTGGTCTTGAGGCCGTCGCCGCCGGTAGTTATTTCAAAATTACCGTTCGTGATTTTGATTGAATCTTTACCGACAATGCCGTCGTCTTCGGCCTGAATGACGAAATAACCGCCATCAATCTGTAGGTCGTCTTTACCGACGATACCATCAAGGTTTGACTTGATATTCAGCGACCCGTCACCGGAAATTTGAATGTCGTCTTTTGAGAAGATTGCGCCATTATAGTCGGCGTCAGTGGTGGCGTCAAGACTGTTTGTGCCGTTTAGGACAAGATAGAAGTTATCGGCCGATTCGACATAGATGGCGGGGCCGTCCGGATTGGTAATGGAGACCGAATCGAGCACCAATTGAACGTCTGCCTGGTCGGCGCGCACGATAACACAACCGCTGGTGATATCGGTATCAAGGCGATAAATGCCGCCGCTGGTAATTTCAACGCCGTCTTCGCCGACGGTGAGCGTCTGAGCGTCACCGGTTAATTGCGATGAGTCAACGCCGGTGTCAACCGAAAACAGTTCTTCGCGATTTTTTAGCACAAAGAATAGTGAACAAGACAGGATAAGCAGCAACGCCGCGAACAGCCCAAGACCAATGCGACGTTTTTGTTTATTGCCTAGAGTCTTTTTCATTAAAGCTCCTCTCCTTCAATTGGCAACGAAAGCGAGACTTTCAGGTTGCCGTTTTTGGTACGAATTTTATCAATAAAGCGTTTTTCATTAACGTCGTCTTTGAGGACGACGCGATAGGTCAGCTTGAACAGGCTCCCCATGTTGGTAGTTTTAGTTTTTTGCAACGAGACGGACTTCGTGTATTTTGCAAAAATATCATCGAACATGTCGGTATAATCGAGGTCTTCCGGCACGACGATGACAAGCTTCTTTTCAACCTGATGAGGTGCGCCAAAATTCAGGAGTGATAGGATCATAATTATGAGTCCGATGACGACCGTAAACAAAGCGGCAAATAGCACATAGCCGGTACCAACCGCAAGGCCGATGGCCATGGCGAAGAAAACGGCTAGCAGCGAACGAGAGTTGCCGGGAATGCTGCGGAAACGGACCAGGGAGAACACGCCGAGCGTAGCGACGCCAGCGCCAAGATTACCATTTACTAGCATGATGGCCATGGCGACTAAAGCCGGCAGAACGGCGAGCGTGGTGGCAAAATTAGCGTTTGACTTAGCGGTCTTCATATGCACAAAAGCGACAATCAGACCAAGGACGAAGGCTATGCCGATGCAGATTAAAAAGTTGGTTATCGTTAGCCCGCTGTTTAGTATGCTGCTGAACATTTATTAACTCCTTTTGTTATTGTTAACTATTTCACTAAATCTACGCTGAAAAGAGTAGCCGTATTTCTGAAAAGAGCTTGGACGAATCTGCATGGCGGACAACTCGCGAACGAACCATAGCGGAAATGCGCCGAGCCCTTTGGCTTCCATAATGACCTTTTGGTCGGGGAAAAACAAGTCACCGTGGGAGCCGGCCTCAAGGCGCAAATCGTGTATGCGACTGCGCAGGTCCAGGTCGAAAGTGAGCCGGAAGTCGGAATCCTTGACGCCGCAATACGAATAGCGCTCATAGGCGACATACATGGAGGGCGAGAGATTGTAGAAATCAAAACATTGTTTGATTTCGCGTTCAATCTGCGGGCTGTCGCCATACAATTCGCCATGTTGCAAAAAGCCATAAAAATCCTTGAGCCGAAGCGCCAGTCGACGTTTGTTGCCGACGCCTTTGAATTTTTTCTTAATTTCAAGAAAAACCGGAGAAGTGTCGTCTTTCGGCACGCCGTAACTGCGTACGCGAATCTTTTGTTTGTAGAGCGGCTTATCAAGCGAACGTGAGACTAATTCAAATTCCGGCGTGTCGTAGTAAACACTGCAATTGGTGTTTTTGAAATAAATGTCCGGTTCAATATGGTCGCCGAGCGCCTTGACGAGGTCATGGTATTGCGACCGCGTGATGATGTATTTGGTCTCTTCTCTCTCGAATACTGACTGGATATTTGCCATTTACTTCCTTTGTTTACTCCAAATTGTAGCGGATGAAACTGAGCGAAAGCTGAAATAACTTAAAATCTTTTGCGTTCTCGCTCCAGGTCGCGCGCTTTAATGCTCTGGCGCTTATCGTACTTTTTCTTGCCGGCGCCAACGGCTATGACGAGCTTGATGTGGCGCTTAAATGGTTTTAGTTCAACCGGTACAATAGTCGAGCCTTCAACTTTTTTGCGCTCAAGCGCGGCAATCTGTTTTTTGGTGGCAAGCAACTTGATTTTTTCAACGGTGTCAGTGCCGAGCGTGAGGTTCAGGAGCCACAACTCGTGACGCCGAATCGTAACATAGGTCCCCTTGAGCTGGGCATGGCGGTCGCGGATTTGACGCACTTGCTGCCCCGTCAAAACCATTCCGACTTCGAGGCGGTCAGAGAGATGATAGTCGTAATGCGCACGTCGATTTACGACGGCGGTGGTCGGTTTGGCCTTTTTCATAAGATTATTTTAACACTTTGAGGCAAGTAAACTATACTGTAGGTATGAGGATTGCAATAACGAGCGACATTTATTACCCGATGATAAACGGCGTGGCGATGTTTGCGCGGAACCTGGCGGGTGGTCTACAGAAGCGCGGACACGAGGTGATTGTGCTGGCGCCGAGCCTGACTGGTAAATCCAGCGTAGAGGTTGACGAGGAAGATGGGTTTCGCGTTTTTCGGCTATCGTCTTTTCGGATGGCGCTCTATCCGGACCAAATCGAAAAAGTACCGGCGCGCAAGAAAATCGGCAACAAAGAATTGCCAAGGTTATTTTATAAAAACGGCCTGCACGTCAGCTTAAATGCCTATAGTGAAGTGCAAGAAATTTTGCAAGATTTTCAACCAGACATCATTCACGACCAAACACCGGGGCCGGTCGCAATTGCGGTGTTTCGTTATGCAAAAAAGTATCATGTACCGATAGTGGCGACTGATCACGCATATCCGGACAATCTTACGCAACAATTGAAGTTACCAAAATCATTCAAACGGCCACTGAATAGGACAATGAACCACTACTTCACGAGCTTCTTACGTCACAGCGATTATGCGACCATGCCAACCGAGCGGGCAATTGCGGATTTGGCGCCCAAACATTCCAAAGTACCGGTCGAGGCGCTGAGTAACGGCATCGATTTGTCGCGTTTCCAACCGAAGCCGGCGAAGGCGGCAATTTATGAAAAGTATCATCTGCCGAAAAATCAGCCGTGCGTATTGTATGTTGGCAGGGTTGACCCGGAAAAAAGTTTGGAGGTCTTATTGCAGGCGTTTGTTGCCCTGGCGAAGAAATTGAAGCGGGTACATTTGATAATCGTTGGCGACGGTACAGCACGCCCGGCACTGGAAGAAATGGCACAAGCGGCTAATCTGACGCAACGAGTGCATTTTCTGGGAAGGGTGGTTGGCGCCGATTTGCCAGAGCTTTATCGAGTAGCGAGCGTGTTCGCCATCAGTTCAAAGACCGAAACGCAGAGTATTGTGCTGATGGAAGCGATGGCGAGTGGGCTACCTTGTGTGGCGGTGGCGGCGGGCGCCTTGCCGGAACTAATTCAAGATAATGAAAATGGTTTTTTGTGCCCACCCGATAACGTAGATGCCATGTCGAATGCGCTGGCCAAAATTCTATCCGACAAGGAAATGGCGCAAAAAATGAGCGAGCAATCACTGAAAAAAGTGAAAAAACATGATATTCGACACACGCTGGCGCGCATCGAAGAAATCTATGAAACGGTGCTGGCTAAGCGAGCTGAGCAAGAATAGCGCGCGCCTCTGGGATGCTTTTTGTCTCCATGAGCTTGGCGCGGATATCGGACGCGCCAGGGAAATTGTTGATATAGATTTTGTAGAAATGTTTCAGCGGGTCATAAGGCGCAAAACCATACTTTTCGTAAAGGTCGAGGTGATAGTTTAGCAGGTCGAATAGCTCAGCGCGAGAGTGTGCGCG
The DNA here is from genome assembly GCA_017430725.1 of Candidatus Saccharimonadota bacterium. Classification (GTDB taxonomy): domain Bacteria; phylum Patescibacteriota; class Saccharimonadia; order Saccharimonadales; family Saccharimonadaceae; genus UBA2834. Next base: position 17,658 of record JAFRMK010000008.1, read on the forward strand.
TGGGCTTTTTTCGAAACAGAACGGATTCTGGAAAACGCCCCGCCCAATCATCAGACCGTCAGCGCCCTGCTCGATGAACGACTGCCCGTCTGCGGGGCATTTTAGGTCGCCATTGATTATCAAAACCGTTTCGGGCGAAATCGTTTGCTTGAGTGCGACGATGTCCGGGACGAGTTCGTAGTGTGCATCCACCTTTGACATTTCTTTCTTAGTGCGCAAGTGGACGGACAGTGCGTCGGGACGATGGCGCAGAATGGCGCTCAGCCAGTCTCGCCATTCGTCGACCTGGCTATAGCCAAGGCGGGTTTTTACGGAAGTGGCCAGACCGCCCTGCTTGGTAGCTTCGATGATTTCGGCCGCAAGCTCTGGCGTGCGAATGAGCGCCGAGCCACCGCCAGTTGCTATGACGTGACGGTCGGGACAGCCCATGTTGATGTCTACGGCCTGATAGCCGAGCTGTTTGAGTGCTTGGGCGGTCTCGGTAAAGAAACTCGGTTCGGTGCCCCAAATCTGCGCAACAATGGGTTGTTCGGATGGCAAAAAACGCAAGCGCTCAAGCGCATTGGGCCGTCCTTTTTCGCTGACATAGCTGTTGACGTTAGTGAATTCCGTGAAGAATAGGTCGGGGCGAGCGGCCCTGGCGACGACCTGACGAAAAGCCAAATCGGTCACGCCCTCCATGGGGGCGAGGCAAGTAAAACCCGGTTTAAATTGCTGCCAGAAATTCATGATTTGATATTATATCATATTTTTCGATTTTATACAGGGGTGCGTGATTCTGGTCATGCTTGCTGTTTGGCGACAAAAATGATAAAACTGGGGCAGATATCCAAGAATCCGCTTGGGTAGAATTTTTCTTCTCGACCAAAGAAGGAGGGGTAGACATGGAGAAGAGAACGCTCTTTAGAATTTTTGGGTTAGTGATGGCGCTGGTGATGCTTTTTGCGCTGTCCGGCTGTGGCGATGATGACGAATCGGGTGATTCGGCTGTCAACGCGAACGTGACGGAGGCGAATGAAGGGACCTATGTCGAGGCATCAAACTCTGACTACGACCTGCATCCGACGCGCAATATTGATGGCAGCTACACTTACCATAATATCTGCGGCCAAGACTGGACGATTAGTTTTCGGGTCGAAGATTTGGTGAAGGATGGTGTCATAGATAATACCGAGTTGAACAAGCAGATTGGTTTCGCAGACGGTGGGCCTCGTTACTATGATAGTCAGGGAAATGTTATCGCAAAGACTTTCGCCTATGCTGGCTTGAACTCCTACGGTTTTAGTCACATTAACTTAACTGGCAGGCTGAACGAAAATGAGGGAGTATTAATATATCTCTACTGGGATGGTGGCCCGATTAATAAGGTGCAGGTCTTGGCAGATGGAGACTATTTTCCAGTCGCACTCGAACAACTGGTAGTTGCAATCTATGGTTGTCAGTATTATATGGATGAGCAGATAAAACCGAATCCGTACGAGGAGAAGCTGAAGGATTATCTGCACACTCATTATAACGACTATAATATCGAGTATTATCTTCACTAACCAAAACGACGGCAACTGCCGTCGTTTTTTTATGAGCTAGCGTAGCTGCGCCAGCGGTGTTCGGCAAAATAGGTCTGGCTGATAGTGCTGGCGGGTGCAAAAGTTGGCAATGTTTGGTCTTCAAGGTGATAGTCCGCCGCCTGGCTTTCATAAAACAGCGGGCCATAACCATCGGGATGATAGTCCGCGATGAAATTCATCACCTCCAGATAGTCGAGTGTGGCGACGACCATGTCTTTGGTCAGTCCGCTGTAGCGGGCAAGGATACCCTCAAAAGAGAGGTCGAGTGGGTTCTTCCGGTAGTATTCTTTGGCATATTCGCCGATAATGTCCGTGTCGGTCAGACCTTGGGCGACCGCCACGCGCGAGTGGGGAGCGACAGCGGCATAATCATTGAGCTCGTCTTTCGACGGAATTTGTTTGAATGTTGGGGCATCATAGTTGTAGGCACAGGCTTCTTTGGAGATATAGGGCGATTTCGCGATGACCTCTCTGCTATTGAAGAGCGAGACAGCATCACCTACAATCGGAATCATACTAGTCGCGGTGTCGGCCAGTGCGTGACCCGTAGCGCTTTCGTATTCATTCTTCAAGTTATAGTCCGCTTCGCCCGGCTCAACGTCGCTGAAGGTGCAGGCCTCCAGATATTCTGCATACTCTCCTTCTTCGTTGATTTTTGGCAAATCGCGCTCTTCTTCGCCACTATCGAAGAAGTTTTTATCATCGTGACGGGAAACGTCGTAGATGATTTGACCGGGGTCGGAGTTGACGATGTGCGGCGTGGTGGCAACAATGACGCTACAGATGGCCGATGCAGGGTCAACGATGAAGCCGGCTTCGGCTTGATTCGGACAGTTTTCCTGCGTATATTCCCAGGCCTGCTCCGCATCGATGCCATTTCCGGCAGCGGCCGCACCGGGGATGAGGCTCTCGAGCGATGAGCCGAAGCTGCCGGCGATGGCGGATATGGCGCCAAAACCGCCGCCCGAATCGGCGAATTGACCGTGTGCGGCAATCAGCTTGTTATACAGCGAGCCGGCAAAGGTGTAGGGCGAGCTGGAATCGAAGGGACTCGTGTTGGCTTGCGCATAAACGCTCTGTTCTTTTTCATAACTGTCTTTCATGTTCAAATATGCCGTGTATGATTCTTTGGTCTGGTAAACGCCACCTTGGAAATGATGGACCTTGCTCATGTAGGCCTTGGAACCGGCCACCAGTTCGTTACCGAGATCTTCGCCCGCAAAGGAGTCTGCCACGTGACGCATCATTACATTAGATACGAATGGCGTCAGGGTCGAAACAACAATCGCAATCAGGGCCGGCTTCCAAAGCGCCTTGCCGATTTTTTTCGCGACGTCCAGACCGAGCTTGGTTAAACAGCCGACACCCGGAGGGAGCGCGCAGGCGGCAATGGTCGTAATCACGCTACCGGCAACGTTGCCGACTGCTGCTGCGGCGCGCGCATAGGCACAAGATTTGAGGGTCGTCATGCTGCCGCCGACACGCTTCACCAGGCTTCTGCCGAAGCTGTTGGAGTTGAAGCTGGCAAAGCTGGCATTTTTACTGAGATTGCCGAAACGTGCGCCATAAATCATGGCAACACCAGCCGACTCCATGGCGCTCTTGGTGGATTTGTACTCTTTGGTAGCGATGGCGCCGCCGCTGTCCTGATTATTGGCGATGGCTATACCGCTGCCGGCCTCCGTCGCATCGACATCGGCGACGGTAATGCTCTGGGCATTCGTCTTGTCCGTGAGTGCATTGAGGATGGCGTTGATGGGTGATTCGGTGCTGTCGGCGACCTGGGTTTTCTGGATTCCTTCAAGGATAGTGGAGGCAAGTCGAATCGCCATCAGGGTCTCGTAGGCCGTGACGACGGCGTTGACCGCACCGGCCATATCGATGGCCGTACAAGTGAAGTCGGTAATCATGTCGGCCGAGCCGGAGACTTTGTTATATTTCGCGCTAATTACTTCACGAATGGTACTCTCGGCTGCTTTGGCGCCCTCGGCGCCGGCGCCAAGCCGCAGCGATTCATTACTTTTTTCCGTATCATATCCCTCGTCCGCGCCCTTTTCTTTCAATTTTTTTTCGGCCGGTTGCGAGTCTTCGGTTTCAGTCTCCTCTTCAAGCGGATTATCTTTTTCGATTGTTGCCGAAATACCTTCATCGGCCTGACTCTTTTTGATGGTGTCGGTAAGCTGTTTCTCCTGGCCTTCTGCATCCTGTGTAGCGTCGAAGTCACTGAACCGGTTGCGAGAAACATCGAATTTCTTCAAGATAGCCGCGGTGCGCGCTTTATACCAATCGCCAACGGCGCTCCGAAATGTCTTGGCGCCGTTATAGTAGGCCGTATTGAATGCACTGTCAGCATCATTGGTCATTGCTGAATCGAAATCAATGGCGCCGCCCGGTATTTTGTCGACTTGCGACGAATCGGCTACCACGTTTGTGACTTTTTTAACTTCGCCGTCGGCATCATACTCAGTAAACTTCATGTATTGTGCTTTGGTGCCGCCATCGTCGAAGTCAACCAGCTCGATGTGCTGTTTTGCGAGTTTTTTCTTCTGATACTCAGTAATTTTGAAGTATTTTTGGCTCTTATTGGTGACGGAGGCATAGATGCGACTGTGCGTGCGTAAATAGTTTTTGGCTTCGCCGTTGCCTTCGATTGAGCGAGTTTTGGGGTTTAGTTGTTTTTTGAGAAAACTGCGTCCGACCAACCGGTTTTCAACGCTCATGTTATCAAAGCGACGCATTAGATTTTCGGCCAAGGAAACCGGCAACGACATCTGGGCGCTGATGGTGGCTATACCGAAGCCAGAAATGCCCAAAATAGCGAACAGAATCGGTAATCCCCTGCCGACCAGACCCCTTCTGCGACCATTTGAGCGACCGGCGCCACGACCAGCTACGCTGTTGATGAAACTGCCGATTTTGCCGGCCGGACTAGTGGCAGCAATGGCGCCGACCGCCTTGCTGGCCAGCGTGCTCGCTACGTCCGATTCGCGCGCATTCTGGGCGGTCGTGCTGTCATCTGCCGCACCATCAAGCGTCGGCTTCTTGCTCGCGCGCCCTTCGCCATCAGTCAGAACACTACTGCCGGATTTATTCGGATCAAAAGCATCTTCATAGGCACCGCCGGCACGATTGAGAAAGCGACCTTCTTCTTCGTATTGGGAAGGCGCATCGCTCTTTTCCGCACTCATTGACCGACTCCGTGTTTATGCATAAGCTATATCGATTATAGCACGCTGGGAAGACTTGCGTTATTCGTCAAGATATGTATATAATAGAAAATGGAGAAAGGTATAGGTAGGAGTATGCCAAAAAAACAAACACGAAAAACTAAAAACACCAAAAAACTGCGAATTCCGAAATGGTTGATTGCTGTGCTGGCGATTGCCTTAGTTGCTCTGGCGACTTTCGGAGTATTAAGCATGATGCGTTACGCATCGCCGGATGAAGATGCGGCGACCGATATGCAGACGACTAACGATGCGACAAAAATCGAAGATGCGCCGGTTGATGCAAGCGAAGTCGAAAGCAGCGACCGTAAAGATGAAGCAGAAGCTGAAGACGAAAAACGCCAAGCGAGCGAAAAGACCGAGTCTGGTAAAACCGCGGCAGCACCAGTCGTGAATTATGCGGGCGTCGAAGGTGAAAATGTTGTGGCCGGAGGAACAATTTCAAATATCGTTGAGACAGAAGGCACCTGCAACTATATCTTCACAAAAGGCGCCCAGAGCTTTACGCGAGCGACTGCAGTCCTACCTAATGCAAAAAATACCGTTTGCGAGGCGGTAAGCGTAAGCAAAGAGAACTTCTCTGCTGGAGTGTGGCAGGTTGTGCTCCAATATCAATCAAACAGTGCGGAGGGTCAGAGTGAAGCAACGACTTTTGAAGTTAAGTAGCATCATCGCGGGGGTGGCATTTGTGGGCGTGTTTTACGGCCTAGCGGTCTATAACACCCCTGGTTCGGATGCCGTAAAAGCGACCGATTTTAAGGCCGGCAGGATAATTGACGATTCGGTTTTCTACAATGCGAACACTATGAGCGTGACTGATATCCAGAATTTTCTGGATAGAAATTTGCCGGCTTGCGACATGTGGGGGACGGGCAGCTCAGCTGGTCGAGTCGTGAACGAGACAGGATACAGGATGCCGGCGGGCTCAACCAATGCCGACTATGCGAGGCTGCGCCGTAATGCGGGAAATACGAAATACCATGAACCGCCCTACGTCTGCGTGAATAAATACTACGAAAATCCGACCACTCATGAGACTTTGTACGACACAAAGGGCGTGGTGAAAAGCGGCATGATTTCAGCAGCACAGATTATTTACAACGAAGCGAAAGCGTACAACATCAATCCGCAGGTTCTGCTGGTGCTTTTGAAAAAGGAGAGCTATGTCTGGGGTGACAGTTGGCCACTAAAGTGGGAGTACAACTCTGCGATGGGCTATGGTTGTCCGGACAATGCGCCTTGCGACACAAAATATTATGGTTTTTATAACCAGATGCATATGGCGGCATGGCAGCTTAACTATTATCGCCAACACATCAACAGTTATAATTATCGCCCATACATGACGAATAACATCTACTACTCCCCCGATTATTCATGCGGGACGAAGGCAGTGTATCTTGAAAACATTGCGACGACGTCGTTGTATATCTATACGCCATACACGCCAAACGATGCGGCGCTGCGCAACTACCCCGGCACGTCGGTGTGCGGCTCCTACGGCAATCGCAACTTCTTTATGTATTTCAGCGAGTGGTTCGGGAGCACGCTAGGCGACTATTTCGAAAAAGCCAAAAAGCAAATCGAAAACTATTATGAGTCTCTTGGCGGAGAAAACAGCTACTTGAAGAAGGCGAAAGGCGACATGATTTGTGGCGTGCAAGGAAGCGGCACGAACCGTTGCTATCAGCAATATGAAATTGGCTATATTTACAGTACGGATAATTATGCTTGGGATATTTCCGGTGGCATGCTGAGTCGGTGGACCGCGCTCGGCGGAGCCAATAGCGCACTGGGCTATCCGACCAGTGCAGAAAAAAGAGGTTTAGTCAGAGGAGGCACAGTCCAAGCATTTGATTATGGGAATATCTACTGGACGCCCGAAAAGAAGGCTTGGGACGTTTCCGGCGGCATCCTTTCGCAATACGCGAAGATGGGGACTGAATGGGGTGCTTTGGGTTACCCGACAAGCGGCGAACAAAAAGACACGAATGGCGTTACCTACCAACAATTTGAAAATGGACGAATCTAC
>JAFRMK010000009.1 GCA_017430725.1 Candidatus Saccharimonadota bacterium
ATAGCACGCCTCCCGTATCTGTTTAGCTCTATCGGTGGCGGAAATTTTCGGCAGTCTAAAATTAGCACAATTTCGGTTTTCTAAGAACCAATATGATATAATATAAATGTGTTCAAAAGTTGTCGCTTTTGGAGCACCAAGCAAAGACGTCAGTATGGAGGCATAGTGGCGTGAAGAAAGCCCCCGATTTCTCGGGGGTTTTCTTTTATTCGGCAAGTTCTTTTACTGATACCTTGTCGCAGAGAATGGTGAATAGCTCAACGTCGAAGCATAGATAATCGCCCTGACGGTAGCAGTGCATGTCGAAAATATAATTTTGCCAGAGATCAACATCCGACTTGAGGTCTACTACATTATCGAAGTGTAGTAGAAATTTGTTGTCCTCTTGACGCAGAACCATATCTGCCGACGCATTATCATGTCCGTTTTTTACGATGTGAAAGTCTTCAATATAGGCGTCATGAAACCAGAACTTTTCAGCAAAAGAATCATTCCAGCCGTCAATCAGCTTGAGCGCTTCATCATATACTTCCTGGGAATTCTTTCTATGGCCTACGCCGTTTTTAGCGTAATCATGTACGCCACGCACAAATTCCACCTCTTTCTCGATATGTAGTTTACCGTCTTCTTTTACCGCTAATTCGTATTCTCTTATTGCGGGAGCAAGGAAAAGTTTCAACTGCTCATATTCGCTAACGCCACGATAATCCCTATACATTAGCATGAGTATTCTGGCAAATAATAAGTGCTTCTTTTTTCCTGTTTAACGGCTTCATTATACGCAAGGAGCAAATACTGCAGGCCATGAAGCTCGTCTTTCTGCCAATAAGATCCAGTGTTGACGTCCCGCCATTCAGCGACTCTACTATCGGACTCAATTTTCACTGAAGATTCATTCGGAGGAACTAAATAGCGTAAAGCCTTATTATAGTTTTCTTCGATTACATTCCACTTATCAGATACCACATTAATTCTTCGTTTTTACTCTAATATTAGCGGTCACGTCTATCTTTCTATATTATATCTCTTATTCGGCATTTTCGCGATCATCTTCGCGTCCGGTCTGATACAAGAACAGCAAGCAAGGTTTTTGCCCTGCTGGCTTTTTCAAATTACAACATATTTTCTTAGTTGAAACAAGCGGGAGTCGACTCCCTGACATTAGTGCGGCTATATAACAAAAAAGAACCTCTTTCGAAGTTCCTTAACGGGAAGAAAGGCAGTTGATTCAATTCAGTATCTTATACTTTTCTTCCTATGCTTCCATTATACGCTTACTGCTATTTTATGTCAATGATAGCTCCGTCTTTCTTCAATACTTTAAGACGTTTAATGCGCGATCTTTCATTCGACATAAATTTTTTCGCCCTGGATATGCCTTGGATATCCGTCATTTTAGAGCGAGTTAAATCTAGAATTATATTCTCAGACTGCTTGCTAGCTTCGCGCAAATTATTCTGCACCGTATGTTTTCCACCTCCAGTCGGAGACTTCAGCTCCCAGCGGATATTGGTCTTTAATACATATAGGTCTGGCGTTTTACTAGAAGATCGACGCATAAAGATAAGGTTACACTGAAAATGCTGTGCTAAAAGTTCGGCCGTTTCGCGTTCATGTGGGCGCGGCTTCGAACCTCCACTCTCTTCATATGCTACCTTAAATTTAGCCATGATGGCATTATACTATCTGAAATTAACAGGAGTAAAGCTCGCACGGCTTGATATTATCAGAGATTTGCGCAAGTCCAACCGCCTCGATGCAACAGACGAAAACTGATAATGTCCGTTTTTAGGCCGGTATTTGAAACGAGAAAAAGATTTTCATCATCTTGCTTATCGTCGGAACAGCGTCCGCCAATATATAAAAAGACACTCTCAGACGATGCTGGGCCCATTTGCGAATCACTCATCCGCCAGGCTACCGTCGAGACGTCGCTTGCTAGACCGGGATTTGCGACGTAATAATGCTTAGTCAGGCCACTTTTCGCCAAATCACTCTTCGTTAGGCCGTCCAGGATGTGCGATTCGGTCGAATTTTTCAAGATTTTCGCCGTACGCTTCGTTCCGCCAACATTTAGTTCACCATCACTCAGCTCGCTACCAGAATCATCCGGCGGCTGGTTTTTGTGGCTCCGCAGGTATTCTCGCACCGCAGACTGTACGATACGCATATCGTTCCGACGCTGCTTGTCCTGCATGCCGGGAATAATTACGCAAAAAGTGATAAGAACCAATGACAGTAAAACGCCAATCACGATGGCAACTACTGCATTGAAGCCATTTTTCATATTTCCTTTAACCATTATCATTATTATAGCTAATTTGTGATAAAATAGACAAGAAATGGGTGGAAAATGAACAGAATAGCAACATACATCAACCGATATATTGATGGCGTGGCCTATAGCTCGCCAGACATTTTAAGTGCACACGCGACGGATCGCTCCGTGCTGAAATATCATCCGCGCATCGTGGCTTTTCCGCACAACACCAAAGACATTAGTCGCTTGTTGCGCTTTAGTTTTCAGCTTAGCAAAAAAGGCATTGAACTTCCCGTCACGCCGCAAGGAGCCATGCGCAGCAAAACCGGTTCTTCGCTCGGTAGTGGCCTTGTCGTATCAACTCAAAAGCTCGACCGAATCCTTGAACTCGACACACGTCAGCGCCTGGTACGCGTGCAGCCTGGCGTCACCTACCGCACGCTACGCAACGCATTGCTATGCCAAGGGCTGGATTTGCCGCTCGTCGCCGACGATTCCGAAACGATTGGCGGCATTATCGCGCGCGGCGCAAGGGGTAGTATCAATTCAGAGTCGCTCGACATTGCCGAAATTGTCCAGAAACTCGAATTCGTCATGTATGACGGCACGGTCGTTGAGTCGAACGAAATCAATCTTACTAAACTTAAAAAACAAAAGCATCTCAAGCCTAGCGAAAAAAAGCTCTACGAGCAACTCGCCAAACTCCTGCGGTCGATGCCCGACAAGGCCGACGCACACGACCATCGTGGCTATTATGGCATCGCCGGCCAAAGTCTCAAAAAGTTCAATATCGCAAAGTTACTGTGCGGCTCAGAAGGAACGCTTGGTGTGATTTCGGAAGTCATCCTACGCTGCGAGGCGCTTTATGAAGAACCCGAATACGTCGCCATCCTCTGTCGCAATAACGCAAAACTGACACAAACCGCCGAACTTCTCAAAAAGCTACAGTTCTCGGATGTCACTTGTTATGACGCAGAATTTTTCAACGCTAAAGCCTCGACCGGCAAAGATAGTGCTTTCTTCCGCAGCGCGCCAGACGATGCGTTCTTGCTGACCGCCACTGTCAAGGATGACGCCAAACGACAACGCCGACGTAAGCTTAAAAAACTCCGTAAGCAACTGCCAAAAGACCTGAAACTAATCCGCTCTACAGAAGTTGGGGCTGAGGAATTCTCGGTTCTTCCCGCCAAACTAAGCGCCTACTTCAACGATGACGCCGCCGTTCGCCATCTTCCGCTGGCAGATGATGTATATATTCCGCCCGCCCAGCAAAAACATTTTCTTGATGGCGTAAATTACCTCTCGGAATCCAAGCACCTCTCCCTAGCCGTACTCGCCAAACTGGACCACAATCTCTTCACGATTCGCCCAACTTTCAACGTTGCAAGCGCCAGCGACCGGCAGCGCATGATTGATTTTCTGCGTAATTATGTTGAGTTAATTGACGGCGTTGGTGGCTCGCCATGCGGTAACGCTTCCGAAGGCCGTTTTCTCGCGCTATTTACTAACTCGCACCGTGACGCCTCAAGACTTCAGTTCGACACCGAAATAAAACAAATCTTCGACCCTACCGGACTCTTGAATCCGGACTTGAAACAATCCGCCGACGCTAAATCAACTCTGCGCCACTTCCGCACCAGCCACGACACCGGCCTATCCTCGATTGATTAGCGTTCATGCTTTCGCGCTCATCTGAAAAATGGTATAATTTTTGGCATGAAAAGTACCAGCACGAAGCAAAAAAGCTCGATTGAATTTAAAGTAACTTTTGAACAGGAAGATTTTGAACCGGCTCGACTCCGCGCACTTGAACGCCTCGCTCGCCGCGTCAAGATTCCCGGCTTCCGCAAAGGCCGCGCTCCGGCAAACGTAGTCGAACAGTACGTTGACCCGAACGAACTCGCCGACACCATGCTCGACACCATGATTCGCACAAACATTCCGAAACTAATTGCCGACGCAGATATCGACCCCATCTCGATCCCGCATGTCGATGTCATGAAGCACGTGCCGGGCGACACCGCTGAAATCGTCATCAAAATAGACATTATGCCAGATGTTAAACTTCCGGATTATCGCAATATGAAAGTGCCGTTCCCCGAGCAAAAATATGCTGCGTCTGACGTCGACGACGTGCTAAATCGCATCGCTGACAGTATGTCCGAAACAAAGGTCGTCAAACGCGCGGCCAAAGCCGGCGACCAGGTCATCATCGACTTTAAGGGGCTAAAAGACGGTAAAGCCTTCGAAGGGGGCAGCGCAAAAGACTACCCCCTGGCGCTTGGCTCTAATATGTTTATACCCGGATTCGAGGAAGGTATCATTGGCCACGCTACAGGCGATAAATTCGACCTCAAACTGACTTTCCCGAAAGATTATGGCGCCAAACACCTTGCCGGCCAAAAAGTCACTTTCGAGGTGCTTGTTAAACAAGTCAATGAAGTGAAAGTGCCACCCATCGATGATGAACTCGCGAAAAAAGCCGGCCAGAAAAACCTCGCCGCATTACGCAAAGAAATCGAACAGTCCATTTCCGAACAGCAGGCCGAAGCCAACCGTCGCCAATATGCCGATGCATTGCTAAACGAGATTATCTCCAAATCCAAAACAACTCTGCCAGAAAACCTCGTCAACGACCAAACGCTACGTTTGCGTGAAGAAATGGAAATGCAAGTCCAGCAAAACGGCGCAAGCCTCGACGACTACCTTGCCGAGCGCAAGCTCACGCCAGAAAAATACGCCGCACAGCTACGCGAAATGGCCGAACGGCGCGTTAAGGGCGAGATCGTGTTACGCAAAATTGCCGACGAGCTCGCCGTCAAAGTGACTGAGGCGGAAGTCGAGCAGCGCCTCGAGCAATTCCTCAAACAGGCTCACCACGACAAAGAACTCAGTGAGGCCGAGCGAAATCAGCTAATGATGCGCCTGCGTCACGATTTGCGCATGGACAAAACCATCGCCGAAATCATCAATTTCAACCTGCCAAAAACCAAAACAAAAGCCGCTCGCAAACGCCAATAGCTTGACATTTTCGGTCAAGTGTGCTATAATAACACCATGAGTGTTGTGAGATATTTTCTGCATCTCTATCAAGAGAAAAAACAGGTTGCGCTGCTAGCATGGGCCTACGCCATAATTATGGTGATTTCGACGCTAATTGCGGGCTTGGTGGCGCTTTTTGACCAATCGCTTGGCGTTGGGCTTTTAATCGTGCCTCTCATCGCCCTGGTGGCCTTTTCGGTCAACATCCTGATGTGGGCAATGGTGCGTTTCATCATCGAGTCCGCCGGCATCCGTATGGCTGAAAAACATGCTGCACCGCTGCGTAAACTAGGCCACGAAGCAACCAGAATCGCCAACAAAAGCGACAAGCATGAACGCAAGTAACGACTCGCGCAATCTGGTCGACCGCTTCAAAGGTCTGCCGAACGAGCAAATCGTGGCAGAGCTAGACAAGACGCGCGTGCCGCTCGAAATCGCTATCGAGAACCTTTCTCACGACTTTAATATCGGCACCATTATTCGTAACGCCAACGCCTTCAATATTTCAAAAGTCCATATTATCGGCAAACGCAAATACAATCGACGTGGCGCCATGGTCACAGATAAATATCTTCACATCGACCACTTTTCCGATGTTGCAACTTTCGTCCAAGACGCTCGTAAGCGCCAAAAAACCTTGATTGCCATCGAAAACAACACGCCAGACAGTCGACCACTCCGCGAGGCGACGTTCCAAGAAAATGCCATCCTGATTTTTGGTTCCGAATCTGACGGTATATCCGCAGAGCTGCTGCGCGCCTGCGACGACTGCTTCTATATCGAGCAGCTCGGCTCGACTCGCTCCATCAACGTTGGCTGCGCTTCAGCCGTCGCGCTGTATGAAGCCGTCCGCAAGCTTGGCTATCTCGCCAATGCCTAAAACCGCCAACAATGATACAATAATAGGCAATGACGGTAATTGCAAAATTCAAAAAGAAATTCTATTTCGTCGCCTCGAGCTATTTTAAACTCTGGGCGAATATCTCATTTAAACGCTGGCATCCTCGCGTCATCATGATTACTGGCTCAGCCGGCAAGACTACGATGTTGAATCTGCTCGAAAGCCAACTCGGCACAAAGGCGCATTATTCCCACAACGCCAATTCCGCCTTTGGTATTGCCTTCGATATTCTTGGCATGCATGGCATAACCGGCAGCAAGCTTCACTGGTTAACCTTGCTATTTGGCGCCCCATTTCGCGCCATCAGCTATCGCCGCAAAGAAAGATTCTACGTCGTTGAATGCGACGGCGAGCGCCCGCACGAAGCCGAGTTTATCGCCAAATGGCTCAAGCCCGAAGTATCAATTTGGGTTAGCCTTGGGCGCTCACACGCTGTTTTCTATGAAGACGTGGTCGCCAATGGCGAATTTGAGACAATTGACGAAGCCATCACGCACGAATTCGCTTCAATTCCTGCATACACCCAGAAGCTCGTCCTGATTGACGGCGACAACGCCGAAATGGTCGCATCAACCAAGATGGTCGATGCTGAAGTCGCCAAGTTGAGCAAAAATTCACTAAAAACCTATGAAGTATACCCGAATCGCGCCGTCTTCAAGTTTTCTGGTCACAGTTTCGAGTTTGACCAGCCAATGCCGCGCGACGTCGCCATTCAGCTCGCCATGCTCGAGCGACTGATGGAATATCTGAAGCTCCCCGTCAACTACAAGCTGTCTAATTTCGCCATGCCGCCCGCCCGCAGTAATTTCCTAAAGGGCAAAAACGGCCTCAAAATCATCGATAGCAGCTACAACGCCCATATTATCAGCATGACGACTATGCTGGACACCTTCAAGTTAATGAAAGTGCCACACAAATGGATGGTAATAGGCGACATCATCGACCAGGGCAAACTTGAAGGCGAAGAACATAAAAAGCTCGCAAAGCTACTACTCGCCGTCAGGGCAGAAAAAGTCATCCTGTTGGGCAGACGCACGCATCAATATTGTTATCCTCTCATGAAAGAGCAGTGTGACGTCGTTTCGTTCCTTAAGCCGCAACAAGCGCTCAAATATCTCGAAGAAAACCTCACTGGAAAAGAAACTATTCTTTTCAAAGGCAGTCAATACCTCGAGTGGATCATCGAACAGCTACTCGAAGACCCCGCCGACGTCAGCCAATTGGCGCGCCAAGATGAGGCACATCGCCGCCGCCGCGCCAGCTGGGGGCTGAAATGAGCAAGACCCTATATATCATCCATGGCTGGACCTATCGTCCGGAACCGTGGCAAGAAGTCATCAAAGAACTCAAAACTGCGCACCACATCGACGCAGAATTACTACGTGTCCCCGGACTTGGCACGAAATCCGCAAAAACCTACAACATCAACGACTATGTAGAATGGGCTAAACGAAATATCCCCCAAGGCGGTATCGCACTCGGACATAGCAACGGCGGTCGCATTTTGTTGAATCTACTGAGCGGCGACAGCTCATACCTCTCCGGCCTTATTCTGCTCGATTCGGCCGGCGTCTACGAAAAGAGCATCAAGCGCAGCCTGTCCCGCGCCGCCAGCAAACTCTTGTCGCCTCTGAAAAAAATCACAGTTCTGCGCAAACTTGCCCACAAAATTCTCGGCGCCAACGATTACGCTGCCGCACCCGAAAACATGAAGCACACTCTCAGCAACATGCTCGAATCGGATAAATACCTCGACATTACGAAAGTCAAAACACCTACCGCTATCATCTGGGGCGCAGCCGACGACATTACGCCACTCCGACAGGGAAAGACCATCCACGACGCCATCAAGGGCTCCAGCCTCACCGTCAAGCCAGGCTGGCGCCACTCACATTATCTCGTGTCGACCAGCGAACTCGCCACTGAAATTGCGAAGGCTTATGCCTCGCTGACGGAGAGTAAGCATGCTTAAGGTACGCAAACTAAGCCCGGCCGAATTTGACAGCTACGCCCGCAATCAGCACCCTGAATCAAATTTCCTCCAGAGCGCCGACTGGGGCAAAGTATACGAAATTGACGGCGAAAAATGTTTCTATCTCGGCCTCGTCAAAGACAAACAAATCCTAGGTGCCGCACTATTGGTGCTCAAACGCGCTAGACGAGGCGCCTACCTAGAGATTCCTGGCGGCCCCCTACTTAACTGGCGAAACGCCGAACAGACAAGCACGATGCTGCGCGCCATAAAAGAACTCGCAAAGACCGAAAACTGCGTATTTGTACGAATGCGCCCCAACATCCCAGATAGCCCAGACCAACGTCGCGCCATGAAAGAATATGGCCTGCACGAATCACCCATGCACCTCCACGCAGAGCATACCGTTATGCTCGATCTGACCAAGAGCGAGGACACGCTGATGGCGGAAATGCGTCGCCAAACGCGCTACGAGGTACGCCGCGCCCAAAAACTCGGCATTACAGTCAGCTCCACCGATGATAAGCAGGCTTTTGAGGCCTTTTACCGCCTTCAAGAACAGACTGCGGCCCGCCAAGGTTTTATCCAATATCCGCGCAGCTTTATCATGGCGCAACAAGCGGCCTTCAACGGCAAAGCCAAAATATATAGTGCGAACCTTGACGGAAAGACGCTCGCACAGGGACTAATCATCCTGCAGAAGCCTGAAGCTGTTTATAACGAAGCCGCCTCAACACCGGACGGCCGCAAATTACCAGGCGCCTACGCGCTCCAGTGGCAAGTGATCCGCGACGCAAAAGCCGCCGGCATGACACGATATAATCTCTTCGGTATCGCACCGCCCAACTCCCCACATCATCGCTACGCCGGAGTTACAACCTTCAAGACGGGCTTTGGCGGCGAGAAAATCACCTACCTGCCCGCCCAAGACCTCGTCATCAAACCGATGCGCTATCAATTTGTCCGCATCATCGAAAGCATTCGTAAACACAGGAGAAAACTCGGATGAAAAAGCTCATTGCCCAAGACGCAACCGAACGCGATACCTGGGATTCGTTTATTTCGCAACATTCTGAAGCAAATTTTTTGCAAGCATGGGCTTGGGGCGAATTTCACCGCGATAGAGGAAAAACCGTCATCCAGCGTTTCGTAATCGACGAAAGCACTGGCCGGCCGCTCGCGGCCTATGTCGGTCAGGTTGAAACCGCCAAGCGTGGCAAATATCTAGCGATTGCCGGCGGACCAATCACCGATTGGGGTGATGAAGAATTGACGAAGTTCTTGTTTCGGGACATCACCGCGCAAGCCAAACGCCAAAAGTGCGTCTTTGTGCGCATTCGGCCGCAGCTCGAAGAAAGCCCCGAACACCGAAGGCTATTCGAACAAACACTTGGCCTCAAGCCTGCGCCGATGTACCTGTCGGTCGAGTTAGCCGGCGTACTTGACCTCACCAAGACCGAAGACGAAATTCTCGCCAATGCTTCGCAACGCTTACGCCGCGCCCTCCGCAAAGGCAAGAAAGAAGGAATCGCCGTCGAGTCCAGCGTCAATCCGGAGGACATTAAGCAGTTCTACCAAATTGAGCTTGAAACCGCAAAGCGGCACGGCTTTGTCGAATTTTCTGAAGATTTCCTTGAAAAACAATTCCGCGCTTTTGCCAAATATGGCCAAGTCAAACTCTATACGGCCAAGTATCAAGGCGAAATACTCGCCCAAAACTTCATGATTTTTTATGGCAATGAAGCCTCCTACCACTACGGAGTTTCGACCGCGCTTGGTACCAAGCACTCGGGCGCACCGCTGTTACACATGCAGGCGATGCGCGACGCACGTGAACGCGGCATCAAACGCTACAACTTCTGGGGCATTACTGCCGTCGATGATACCAAACACCGTTTCTATGGCGTAAGTCAATTCAAGCGCGGATTCGGCGTCTCCGAGTTACCGTATCTACACGCCCACGACATCGTACTCCGCCCATTCCATTATCGTCTCAATTATATTTTCGAAAAAATTCGCGCCAAATTGCGCCACGTATAGCGTCTCAGCCACTTGTAAAACGCTCATGTTTAGCGTAAAATTATAGCAAAGAAAGAGGAGTTTTTTGCAGTGAGTAAAACAACCAAAAAGTTTATCGAGAGCCACTGGCTCACCTTCGCACTGAAAGGTGCAATATCAGTTATCGCAAGTATGTGTTTGATGTTTACGGGTGGCGGCGACACCGAATTGTTAATTCAGGTCGTCGGTTGGACCATGATTGGCCTGGGCGCAATCGAACTGGCGAACATGATACACCGCAGCCACAAGCAACACAACTGGGGCTTTCCGCTATTCTTGGGCTTACTCGAAATCGCCATCGCTATCTCGCTCCTCGTCACCACCTGGCCTAGTATTGGCTCGTCTGACTTAATCTGGCTACGGATTGCCATCCTGAGCGGCTACGTCCTGTTCGCATCATTAGTTACCATCCTAATTGGCTTCGGCAGCTTCACGAACATGACCGACCGCTTCATGTGGGTCGTCAATGGTATGCTAGGCGCTATTTTGGCCTTCGTCATGTTGCCCGGCTCAGCCTATAATCCCACCGCGCACATCAGCTTCTTCGGCGTTTATCTACTAGTCAACGGCCTTACTGACCTCTTCTTTGGCGTACATTCGCGCGACCAAGCGCTTGAAGCCAAAGCGCAACGTGCGGCTAAGCGCAAAGCCAGTCTGAGAGGTCGGAAGTAATGCCATTCTGGCCACGCCGTAGAGTTGAGCGTTTTCTCAAAAAGCATCCCGAAACACGCACGATCGTGGTTGCGGGTGCTTTTGGACGCAAATCAGCAATTCGCGCGCTTGGCCTCACCCTTGGCCAACGCTTCACCGTAACAATGGGCGTTAATCCAAAAATCGTACCCGACTTCGTCATTCTTGACTACAAATCATCACTTGATTTTCCAGCAATCACGCCAGACGCTGTGGTCATAACTAGTTGCCGCACCGACGCGCAAGCCCAGCAATTCTTCGCACTCGCCAACCAAGCCAAGGCCGTCTTCGTAAACTACAACGATGTACCGCAAGAATTCGCCAAATATCTGCAGAATCCCGAAGTCACGACCTACGGCGACGACCTGCCGGCGCATTTCTATTTCGAAGAACAGGCCTTTAGTATTGAGGGTTATGCCGGTGATATGGTTAACCCCGAACGTGAACATATTCCGATGCAAGTCAGAGTGCTGGGCGAGCATAATCTGCGCCCCATCGCTATGGCGGTCGCCGTCGCCGAGCATTTCGGAATGCAACGCGGCGACATCCTCAAAGGCGTAATGGATATCACGCCACTGCGCGGCCGAATGTCACCGGCCAAAGGACTGCGCGGCTCAATCATCATCGATGACAGCGCCTATATCTCCGCCCAATCGGTCCACCAGGGCATCCAGACGATTGAAGAACTCGAAGCCGCCGCTAAGATGGTTGTCACCGACAGCACCCAAAAAGTCGACCCCAAAGACTACGACCGATTAACCGATATCGTTATCTTAGGTAAAAAAGACGCCAACGCGCCAGATAATCCCAAGATTCACTATTTCGACCGCGAAATCGAGCTTCTCCACTATGTTGGCTCGCGCCTCGAACCAGGCGGAATCGTGCTCCTCGAAATCCCGTTGCCCGAAATAATAGAAAGTTATATGTGGTAGAATAGACATATGGCAAAGGTCATCACAATTACGAATCAAAAAGGAGGTGTCGGTAAAACAACGACCTCTGTTAACTTGGCCTTTTATCTCGCCAAAGCTCGCAAGAAAACCCTGATTATCGACCTCGACCCGCAGGGTAATGCCACCTCTGGGTTCGGCATCGAAAAAAAGGACCTCGGCAAAACAATGTGCGATGTCATTCTGCGCGAAGCTGAACTGCCTGATGTCATTCTCGACAACAAAAACAAATATCTGTTTATCGCTCCCACCATACCAGAGCTAGCCAATGTCGAGCAGCAAATCAGCACGATGGAAGGGAAGTTCACCGTCTTGCGCGACGCCATCAATAAAGTCCGCAAGGATTATGATTTCATCTTGATTGATAGCCCGCCTAGTCTTTCGCTCCTGACCGTAAATGGTATGATTTCCGCAGACTATTACATCATTCCTGTCCAGACCGAATTCTTCGCAATGGAAGGTGTCGCGCAGCTCCTCGGCACCGTCAAGCACGTCAAGGCCCTGGCCAACCCCAATCTCGAACTACTTGGCGTTCTGGCGACCATGTACGACCGTCGCACTACGCTCAGCTCGCAGGTGCTCAGTGAAATCAAAGGCGCCTTCAAGGGCAAAGTTTTTGAAGCCACCATCCCGCGCAATGTCCGTTTGGCCGAAGCGCCCAGCCATGGCGTACCAATCGGGCTGTATGACCGATTCAGTAAAGGTGCCAAAGCCTATAAAAACCTCGCTCAAGAGGTAATCGAGAGGACGAAATGAAAGGATTAGGCCGCGGCTTCAAAGATATCATACCGAATGAACTTGACGATTTTTTTGACCCAACCGCCGAAGAAGACGAAAAGCTCAGCCGTCTATATGATATTGAGCTATCGAAGATCATTCCAGACGAAAACCAGCCTCGTCGTAAATTCAATCTCGAGCAACTCGAGGCGCTTGCCGACTCAATCAAAGAACACGGCGTACTACAACCCATTGTCGTCACCAAAGAAGGCAACAAATACAAGATTGTCGCCGGCGAGCGGCGCTGGCGCGCCTCGAAAATCGCCGACTGCGAGACTATCCCGGCCATCGTTCGCACCGTCGACGCTCAAAATCGCCTCGAAATGTCACTCATCGAAAATGTTCAACGCGAAGACCTCAACGCCATTGAAACTGCCACCGCCTATGCAAAGCTGCGCGACCAGTTCAACCTAAACAACGAGCAAATCAGCCAACGGGTCGGCAAAAGCCCCTCGTCAATCATCAACACCATGCGCCTGCTCAGCCTACCCGAAGAAGCCAAACACGCCATGGTCGAGCATGGCCTATCCGAAGGACAAATGCGCCCACTCATCACCGCCACGCCCGCCGAAATACACGCCGTGCTGCCACGCATCATCGCCGAAAACTGGTCGGCGCGCCGCGTAGAGCAGTACATGGTCAGTCAACGCGCCAAAAACAAGACCGCGCGCAAAAATCGCAAAAACATCAACGTCGACGACTCGCCAATCATCGAACGCGCCGACAAACTCAGCAAACACCTCGGCGTTGGCGTCAAAATTCACAGCAGCAGCCGTGGCTCTGGCGACATTGTGTTAAAATTTAAAGATAAGAAGGAGTTTGAGAAACTATGTACGATTCTGACAGCGTAAAGCAAGAAATGTCTCATGTGCTGGACAATTTTCAAGAGCAGATGAAAAAAGTTCGCACTGGCCGCGCCCATCCTGACATGCTGAGCGGGATTCGCGCCGAAGTTTATGGCCAAATGACGCCTCTCAATCAGGTCGCCAATGTGACCGTTTCGGGTGGCTCGATGCTTCAAGTCACTCCCTATGATGTCGCAAATATCGCCAAAATCAGTGCCGCCATTCGCGCCGATCAATCGCTTGGCCTCAATCCGACCGATGACGGTCGCGTAATCCGCGTCCCAATTCCGCAGCTCACCGAAGAACGTCGCAAAGAAATCGTCAAAACTGCCAGCTCAAAAGTCGAAGAAGCCAAAATCGCCCTCCGCAAAGTTCGCGACGACGCTCGCAAGGCCATCAAGAACACCAAAGAATACACTGAAGACGACCGCAAGAGCTCCGAAAAAGAGCTAGACGAAATCATTAAAAAGTTTAACGCTGATATCGACCGCCTTTTTGCCGAAAAAGAAGCGGATATAATGAAAATATAGGAGCAATATGCACAAACAGGGTGGAAAAAAGTCAAACTACATTACGATTAATCAAACAATCTTCATCTTCATGATTGTTCTGAATGTCATCGTACTAATGCTAAGCCTAGTTCTGCTCGGCATGCAGCTGATTCGTCGCGAAGAAAACCAGCGCTACGCCGAACAGGGCAGTTATATCGAAGAGATGCTACCGCTCAATTACAAAGAATTGGGCTCCTTCGGCTTTCAGGGGGAGAGCAATAGCTTTATGCCTTCCGCCGTCTCGGCCACAGACCAGTTCAGCTATCAAGTTATTACCAGTCAGACCGAGCTGTCCAGTCTGCTGGATGAAATTCAGCGCCAAAACGCCAACGGTGGCACCAGTCTCGAATTTGGGCGAAGCGTTAGCGATAAATTTTTTGAAACTGGCTGCGTAATTGCCGTCACGTACCAAGACGCAGGGCTCGAAAAATTCAGCATCGGTAAAATCAACCGAGACGAGCAGGGCGCAATCGACATCATTGCCGAGGTTTCAACAAACCCCGACGCTGAAGGCGTATTTGGCAAGTTCGTACTGCTTCAAATCGACAACATTCGCGCCAAAGAAGTTAAACTCAACCTCGGTACCGATTAGGCTAAATTCAGCAAATCTACCGCCGAAGTTGCAGCAACTGCCCCATCTGCGCTTGCTGTCACCAGCTGGCGCAATTCTTTTGTGCGCAAATCGCCCGCCACAAAAACCCCCTTCAGCTTTGTCTTGCAATCCGACTTGGCGCACACGAAACCATGTTCGTCCAGGTCCAGGCCCGCAATCAACCGAGAACCAAACGGCACTCGGCCAATCGCGACAAACAATGCGCTCACGGAAAGCTTCCTGCCATCCTTCAGGACTAGCTCTTCAAGATGCGACTCGCCCAACAAGTCGACGATTTCGGCATCCAACCAAAAATCAATATTGTCACGCTGCTTGGCACTGGTAATCAGCTGAGGATTGGCGCGCAATTTTGAACTGCGATTTATCACATAAACCTTTGTCGCAACGTCGGCAAGATAGTTTGCTTCGTGCAGAGCGGTATCGCCGCCGCCGTAAACGGCTACAGTTTTACCCTTAAAAAACGCTCCGTCACAGGTCGCACAATACGACACGCCGCGTCCCTCAAAGCGCGCCTCATTGGCCAGACCGAGCTTGCGCGGAATCGTGCCGCAAGCCAAAATAAGCGTTTTTGCATGATATTCGCCATCTTCAGTCGAAATCCTGAAATCGCCAAAATCACCAACGATACCACTAACCTCTTCAAAAATGAATGCGACGGCTAAATCTCGCGCCTGCTTCTCGAGGCTCTGACCAAAAGCCAAGCCACTAATGTGCGGCAAAGCCGGGTAGTTATCAATAGCTGAACTATTGAGTATCTGCCCACCGACGGCCGTCGACTCAAATACCGCCACGTTCTTACCCGCCCGAGCGCCATAAATCGCCGCCGTCAGACCAGCCGTACCGCCGCCGATAATCGCAATATCAAACATCTAGGCCTTCTCCATCATCTTAATAATCTTCGCCTTCGGCTTCAGGCCAACCATTCGCTCGAACTCGGCCCCATCCTTAAATGCCACCAAGCAAGGAATTGACGACACGTCAAATTGCTCCGCTAGCTCTGGCGATTCGTCGATATCAACCGAGACAATTTCGAAGCTATCCGCCTCGTCGGACAACTCCACCAAAATCGGATGCAGGGCCTGGCAAGGCGGGCACCATTCAGCATTGAAATCGACCAATACGGGCAAGGTACTCCGTAAAACTACCTCGTCAAAGTTGGCCTGATTAACATCTTTTATACTCACAATAACTCCTTAATATCTTTTTCGATTTTTTCTGGTTTCACGATAGAGCCATAACGTTTGACAATTTCACCCTGACGATTCACTAAAAATTTCGTAAAATTCCACTTAATTTTACCGCCCTTTTGCGCCGTAAGCCACTGGTATAACGGCGCGGCATTATCACCGTTCACTTCAATTTTCGCCATTTGATCAAACTGCGTCTTGTATCGGCCGGTACAAAATTCGTGTATTTCCTCGTCACTGCCGGGCGCTTGGTGTCCAAATTGATTGCAGGGGAAATCCAATATCTCAAGCCCCTCTTCATGATAAAGCTCATACAACCGCTCCAGACCTTCGTACTGAGGCGTAAATCCGCAACCAGTCGCAGTATTCACGACTAATACTACCTTATCTTTCAGCTCAGCAAGCTTATAGTCTGAGCCATCGCGCTTGCTGACCGTAAAATCATAAAAACTTGCCATAGAAATGCTCCTTTTCGAATTTATTATAGCATGGGGGATTTTACAAAAACTAACAGATATGCTAAAATATACGCAATATGGCAAAGAAAAGTAACACGAAGCGCAAGCTGGTCGGTTTGGTGTCGGAAGAGTCAGGCATTCGCCAATACTACACCAAAAAGAACACTATGAACACGCCCGACAAGCTGAGTCTGCGCAAATATGACCCCGTGCTGCGCAAACACGTGGTCTTCACCGAGACGAAAAAGAATCTCGGTCGCAACGAAGTCAAAGAAAAGAAGCGCTAAAAAAATCTCCGCCGAAGCGGAGACTTTTTTATGTCCACAACTTAGTTAAAGTTGTTTTCGACCAGGATACTGGGACCCATGGTGGTCGAAATATAGACGCTCTTGACATACTGCCCCTTAATTGAGGCGGGTTTTTGTGCCTTCAAGCTGTCCGTAAATGCTTGGATATTCTCCATCAGCTTGTCGGCGCCGAAGCTCAACTTGCCAAGACCAACATGCACGATGGCTTGCTTGTCGACACGATACTCAATCTTGCCAGCCTTGGCTTCCTTCACCGCCTTTTCAATATCGGTCGTAACCGTACCGGCCTTCGGATTTGGCATCAAGCCTTTCGGCCCCAACAAACGAGCATACTTACCAAGTTTCGGCATGTATTGCGGCATACTAATCAAAACATCGAAATCGAGCTGTTCCTTGTCGAGTTTAGCCAAGAATTCTTCATCCTCGGCGATGTCGGCACCAGCCGCCTTCGCGAGCTTGCAGGCATCAAGTGGCGCAAAGACCGCCACGCGCACATTTTTACCGGTTCCGGCCGGCAAAGTCACGGTCGCGCGAATGTTTTGGTCCGCCTGGCGCGGGTCCACGCCCAAACGAAAATGCATTTCCAGCGTAGCGTCAAACTTTACCGGACTCGTTTCAATTGCCAATTTCACAGCATCCTCAAGGCTGTAGGCTTTATTCTTTTCAACCTTCTCAGAGACCTTGCGGTAACCCTTGCTGCGTCGCTCTAAACGACTGCGCGTCACGGGTTTTGGACCAACTTTCTTCTCGCCTTCTTGGGCGGCGCTGGCCTTACGCTCCTGACGCTCGGCTTCGGCCTTCACCTCCTCAACGTGCTTCTTTGAGCGTTTCCCGGCTTTCGCAAAGTTTTCTTGCTCAGCGACCGTTGCTTCCTCGGTCACGGCCACGTCCTCGGTCTTGATATCTTCTTTGGCGCTTTTATCTTCTGCCATATTATTTCCTTTCGCGGTTCAAACGAGCTAGGCTCTCCCGACATTTACAATTTATTATTCTGTAACTTCAACGCCCATTGAACGCGCCGTACCAGCAATAATCTTGCAAGCGCCTTCAATGTCAATCGCGTTCAGTTGTTCACGCTTCACTTCGGCAATTTCACGAATTTGCTCCATGCTGATTTTGCCGACTTTCTCTGTATTTGGACGACCGCTACCTTTATCGAGTTTGATTTTTTCACGAATCAAATCATCGACCGGTCGACCAAGACAGACCCAGTCAAAACTGCGATCTTCATAAACCTTGATGTGCACAATCACATCTTTTCCTTGGTATTCCTTCGTCTGTTCATTAAACGGATTAATGAAATCCATCATGTTCAAGCCCCACTGACCAAGCGTGCTACCAACTGGCGGTCCAGCCGTTGCGCGGCCACCGGGAATCCGCAATTTCAGATTTCCAATGCATTTTGCCATTATTTTTCCTCTTTCCGGCCGCCGAAGCATGCGACCAAGTTTACGTTTCAAAAACGTGCGTAACGAACGCTATTATAACAGATAAAATCTAAAAAGTAAAACCTAATCGTTGATTTTCTTGACCTGCAGAGCATCCAGCTCAACTGCCGTCTCACGACCGAACATCGAAATCATCACTTTCAGCTTGCCCTTGCCGCTATCAATCTCGGAAATTGTACCCTCAAAACCCTTGAACGGGCCATCGGTCACTGCGACGACCTCATTAACTTCATAACTGACAGTGTACTTCGGGTCTTCGACGCCCATCCGCTTCTTAATCTTCTCGATTTCGCTCTTGCTGACTGGCGTTGGCTGCGTACCGGTTCCCACGAAACCCGTTACGCCGGGCGTGTTACGAATGATATACCATGTCTCATCCGACAAACGCATTTCGACCAAGACATAGCCTTGCAGAATCTTATTATCGGCAATGCGACGTTTACCATTCTTAATCTCAATCTGTTTCTCCTTCGGCACCAAGACGTCGAAAATCTTGTTGGCAAAATCTACGGTCTTCAGACGCTGCTGGATAGAGTCTGCTACCTTATCCTCATAGCCAGAATAAGTTGAAATCGCATACCAGGCGCGCGAATCATCATAACGGTTTACCGCCATTACATGTTTCCTCCGATTAGTTTATTAAATATCAGCTTCAAAACGGCATCGAGCACGGTCAAGAGCAGGGCAACCAACAAAATGTAGACAATTACCGCAAAAGTCAGCTTCCAGGTCTGCTTGCGATTGGGCCACCGCACCTGCCGAATCTCTCGAAAAGCCCCCCGGAAATAGCCAGGATGCTCGTCGCGATACTCTTTTTTCAGCTCCTTAAGTGCCTGTTTCGCCTTGCGAGTCTCCGCCTTCTTTTCGGCCTTATCCTTAATCTTTTTGGCCTTTCTCAGCTCCGCTTTCGCTGCGTCTCTTTTAGCGAGATAGGCGTCTTTGATGGCACGTTTTTCGGCGCGGTCTTTTTCGCGCATTGCTAAATCGCGCTCGGCTTCTCGTTCGAGACGACTCTTTGCGACGCGTTTGTTCGTGCTGTTTTTTGCACTGACACTGACTTTTCGCACCGGCTCAGACGTAGACTTCGCTTTTGGCGTTTTTTTCTTGCCATCATCCTGAGCTTTAATTCTTGTGACTTTTGCCATTGTTTGCTCCCATTAAAAAATAGTCCAACGGACTCTTGTCAAGAGTATAACAAGTTAGAACAAGAAATTCAAGTAGTCACGCATCATCCGGGTCCCCGACACGACATCTAGATAGGCCAACAACTCGCGATGAATCCAATACTCCAAATCAAAATCATTCCGCCAAGCTCGGCCGGCCACTTCCATTTGTTCATACAGCTGCTTCGCCTCAGCCGACTCGCTCTTGCCGTCAATCGAGAGATAGGAGTCCGCCGGGCAGTCCGCCACACCGCCATCGTGCGTTGAAATCAATAGGCCAAGGTTTGCGATATCCTTCATCCAGCTTGTGCCACAGGCCTCAAGACCGACAATCGGCGTGTTTATGGAGGCATTGGCACCAAGCGACAACGCCCAGCCTAGTTCCTCGTCGTAGTCCGGCAAATAATGCACTCGCTCGCGCAACACCGCATTCTCGTCAATCAGCTTCAAAAGCCCCATCAACTTCTCAAACATCACGGCATCGCCCATGTGGACCCGACCCGCCAGAATATAATGCGCATCTTGCTCACGCAGGATTCTCGCCAGACGCTCCGGCTCAGTGAAGGGCAGCCAAGGACGCTTATAGTCCACGAAACGACGTTTGAAGTCGAATAGCATCGCATCCTCGGGGATTTGGATTGAATTACCATACTGGTCGGTGCGTCCTTGCAAAACTTCATTGAGTTTGGCGCGACCAATTCTCTTCAAGTGTCGGATATCGTTCGCAGAAATCTTGTTCACTTTTTCTTCAAATTGCCGCGTACTTGGCAGGTCAAACTTGTCAAGAATCTCATGTTGATGATAATAATCCATAATCTCCGGCAAAACCCACGTGCGCAGATGGATACCGTTCGTAACGGCTTTAAACTTGACCTTATTGCCGTTAATATCATGGTAGTTCGCAACGCGCGCATGTAGCTTCGAAACACCAGAGCGCAACTCGGCAATCTCTACCGTCGGCGTCGACAGCCGAATCATTCCGTTGGTAAACTTATCCGACAACCAACGCCGCACCGCTACGGACTTGATATTCGGAAAAACATATCTTTCAAACTGACCATAGTTGAAGGTCGCCTCAGCCGCCTGGACTAAGGTGTGGTTCGTATACAGCGTGTGTTTACGGGTATAGACCACAGCTTCATAAAAATCCATACCGGAACTGACTAGCTCATCCAACCGCGCCACCGCGGCAAAAAATGTCGCCACTTCGTTCAGCTGGATGATGCCTGGACGACAACCAACCAATTTAAGCGCCTTATAGCCACCAAAGCCAAGCGAAACCTCTTGGTAAAGACGGTGATCCGAACCGGATTCGCCGGCATAAAGTTCGCCAAAATTCGGCTCCGTAATGCATAAAAAACGCGTACTTCCCAGGCGTTTTTCGACAACGTCAAGTGCGACAGCGCCAGTCGAAGTTTGGATATTAATCGTGTCGACAAAATTAAAACCAAAGTCTTCGTAGCTTTTTTCGGTATGAAAATCTATTTGCTTGAGATTCTCCATCTTCTGGTGCGACTCCCAGGGATAAAAAGGCGTCACTAGCACAAAGGGCACTTGCAGTTGTTCGGCCACCCGGCGCATATCGGCGGCTAGCACGCCTAAACCGCCGCCGCCACGAATCCCGTTCGATTTATCATAAGTCTCTATCGTCCAATAGCAATATGGCCGCTCTGGCGCCAGTTTATGCGTCAGTTTTTCGCGACGAATCGCCTGATAAAACTCCTCGACGTCTTCGACGCTCTCCAAGGGGTGGTATACTCTGGCGCTACTGTCATTTGTTTCGTTTTGCATTCCTATTTATTTTATCATAAGCATTATCGCAAGACCAATTTTTGCCATTTTTTGCAAAATATACTAGAATATATCCAGCCGTTGGGGATTCGCCAAGTGGTAAGGCAGTGGGTTCTGGTCCCACCATTCGGGGGTTCGAATCCCTCATCCCCAGCCATTTTTTGTTTTTGAGTCCAAAAGGTTCCGAGCGAAAGGTCCTGACCCCTGTAATATCAGTCCGCTAGGTCCTAAAGTTCGGTTCGAGCACGTGACGAGACCAATGAGGTCTCTTTTTTCGGCCGTTGTGGCGACGTCGAATAATTTATCGGCATATTTAAAGACTTTTAAGATGTAGCCAGCGTTCGTATAGAAGTTGTCGTCGGCACGATCTAGCGCGGCTTCTTGCGCCTGGATCTCAGTAATAGTTATTATAGCTATGCTATTTTTACTGCTTTTCTATTGACATTTCATGTCACTTGTGCTATAATATAAGACAATTCGTAGGAATGGTTCTTTAATATGGTTATTGCGCTGCCGCAGATAGGCAGACGCCTGATTTCTCGGGCTTCTACCTATCTGTGGCAGTTATTGTTTCTCCGCAGATAGGTTCGCATAAAACGTTTTGAAAAAATCTGAGGAGGAATATGCTTGAACAGGCCAAATATTCGAAGTGGCTGGCTAGAACTTAATCGCTCTTTTGGCGCATTTAAGTTTAGCAGCGTCCCACCTTTGTGGAGGTCCAGAGCCAACAAGAACTATGTCCGCACTCTCGTGTCAGAAACGCAAGTTTCGTGCGCATTTATGCCTTTGAGTGAGGGGCGGTTTTACCAAGACGACGACACGCGTTATATAGCTGCCGATGTAAGGTTTAACCTCTACAAACAAAGCTACGCGAACGCCGAGTCTGACACGGTAAATACTTTGATGCTGCTTCACGCCACAGTGGAGCAACCGGATCTCTCTTACTCGACACGGTTAATCTACACGACTAATCAGGTGACCCTGGTGGACGAGGAGGGGATTCGATTAGTAAATCCAGTGTCGGGCAACGACGATGGCTTTATCGCATCGAAAGATTATCGGTTATTTAACGAGCCGATGCAGCTGCGCGCTGATGCCATGATTACCAACACTCCTGGCGTAAGCTTGATTGCCTACGCGGCGGATTGCGCCCTGGCGAGGATTGAGGACAAGAGAACCGGCGCAGTAGGGGTATTCCATGCCGCCTACAAAAACGCCACTGGACTCTCCGAAAACTGCACGGGCGGCAAATCTATTATTGCGACTACTATTGAGCAGATGGATAAACAGTTCGGCTCCATGCCGGAAGATTTGACGGTAACACTGTTTCCGGCAATCAGCAGCCGCACGCTTACTCTGGGTGGCACCGGCAAGATTTGGCTGGAGCAGCTGTGCGAGCAGGGTTTCTCTGACTGTATCAACGGCGAGCATCTCAGCTTGACGAAAGTAGTCGTTAAAGAACTGATTCGTCATGGCGTCAAAAAGCATAATATCGCCCTGACGCCATTGACGACGGATTCTCCGTTGCTGCAAAACTATCGGCTGGCACGCCCCGCTGAATGCGAGAATCCGTATTTTGCCGCCGACAGAGAAGTGCGAGGTTGCACAATTAGCCCCGATGACTTCGTTGAACTGGACGCATATGCCGCGCCGCAGATGACGCGGTCAAACGCTGCTAATTTGTTGGTCGTGACGAAGAAGTAGCAGAAAGGTGGAATGGTTATGTTTTTCTGGACAATCGTTCTAAAGATCGTAATAGGAGCGACATACATTGTATTATTGACGATAACGTTTTTCTATGCCTTTGTCGTCGCTTTCGATGCCGCCGGAATCATCGCCAATAGGCTGGCAAGAGTCTTAGCTCGAATCGCGATTGTCGTTGTAGATATTTTAGCTATTAGCGGTATTACCTGGGGCCTCTTAGCGACCTGTACTGCACTTGAAAACTGGGCTCAAGAGCGAGGTTTTAGCCTGTTTAGCTGCGTAGAAGAATCAGAGCTGATTTCAGACGCACGAGAGAAAGGCTCTAAGATTGTCGTCGTGGACGAGGATGGCGAAATGCATGAATACTATGTTCTGGCCGAAAATGACAAATCTTCTGACTCTCAAAAGGATAGCGACGATACTGAAGTTCGGTATTTCCCCGACGGTGTTACGATTACAAAAGGACTCTAACAAGCACCAAGCAATAACCATTACGAAAGCCCCGGCATTAGTCGGGGCTTTTTCCTGCTGACATTCCCACCCCTGGCAAGCATAATAAAGATAAAGCCTACACTTGTCGGGGGTGGAGGAGAACAGAGCTTTAAGAAACCGGTTGGTTTTCTGCTGACTTAGCATGCTTTATTCGTCAAAAAACGAAGCGGTTTACGCGCTTGGGCCAAGCGATGGCATCACCAGTTTGGGTTTCCCGTTTCAACTGATTTGTTGACAGTTTCGTCATGGCATGGCCTGAAAAAAATGCACCAAAATATTCGAAAAAATATGAGAAAAAGGGCGCCGGAGCGCCCTTCATTGTTGATGCATGTGTGTTTGAAAACTTACAACAGACTATTACTTACCGTAGTCCGTATATTTGTTGCCGTTTCTGTCCGTGTGGACATTCTTGATGCTTCCGTCAGGATATTCATCCCACGAAAGGTGCCGGTTTTCTTTCTTAGAATAAGCCGTATTGTGAATGTGGTCGCCCTCCCTTTTGGAAGACACACCTCCACCACTGTCCAGAATGGACTCCGCCGCTCTTTCGACGTCGACTTTTCCAGGATTACTGTATGAACGTGCCATCGAAATACCCCCCTTCTCAATGAACGAACCAGTGCACCAACATCATTATAATGACATAATACAAGAAATTCGTCAATAGCTATTTTACGAATCCAAGAAAAAACCACCCATTTGGGTGGTTTTTGATGATTAGAAGACGTCTCTGAGAGCGATGAATGCGCTCAAGAACTCCCGATCGTCCACGAACAAGTCGTAGAGCCCAGATGTCCTCGTTATCTCGAGCAACATCGCAAGCAATGCTACCTGCCCGACGGTCAGCTGCGCGCACTCGGGTCGCAAAATAATTTCATTGGTGCGGCTACGCGTGAGTTCCGGTACCTCATTCTCCGCCAACTCGCCGTTGACCAAAATTCTTCCTTCATCAACGAAGACATCGATAGAGGAGCGCTCGGCCCTATCGCGATAATCGAGTCCTTCTTCGAGCTCTTCAAGGATTTGATGAACTTTTGCCCACATGCTCGTCGGCTCGACTGCGACTTTGACGGCCTCTTCGGCTTCAGTCGTGCTAGGCTTAACCTCCGGCGCGCTCTTTTTGTCACACTTCTTTCTGCCGCACCCTTCCACTAGGGACTCGCGCGACACGCCCATCTCATCGGCAATCTCCTGCAGATAGTTGTAAAGAGTCCACACGCTAATGCCGCACTGTTTTGCGATATCGGGATTACTGAGTCCTGCCTTATGCAGGTCAGGGTAGCGCTCGAAGAGCTTAATTACCCCATCGCTGTTCGGGCGCTTAGACCTCGTGCTGTTTTTCTCCAGCAGTGATTCCCGCGAAACACCCATGTTCTGAGCGATATCACCGAGATGGGATAAGACCGTTCGATAAGAAACTCCGCAAAAATCAGCAATTTCTTTGTTGGTCATGCCCTTATCGTAGAGATCGGGATACGTCTTAATCATTTTTAATGTTCTTTCATTCTCGTTTGCCATAGAAACCCTCCCTTTCGTATACCTATCGTGTGGCAATGAGACTTGAGTACTATAATTATAGCACACAATCGATTTTTTGTCAAGAATAAGCCCTAAACGAGCTCTGAATTCAGGTAATAATAGTACTCTAGCAACTCGTGCGAATAATTTTTTAGTGTCGCCTTCGGTGGTAGCTCACTTGCCGTCCGCTCCAGCACTAGCATACGGTCGATCCCGATTTGCTCCACAAAATCAGGATTGTGGCTCACCAAAATCAAAGTACCGGGGAAGTCACGAAAATTTTCACCAATAGTCTTCTGTGTAATGGGGTCAAAATGATTAGTCGGCTCATCAAGCACCACCAAGTTCGCTCCCTCGCACAAAATCTTGCAAAGCGCCAGCCGCGCCTTTTCGCCCGGCGACAGCACGCTGACCCGTTTTTCAATGTCTTGCCCCTCAAACAGATAATTCGCAAGAATACCCCGCATTTCCGTGTCGGAATAATCGTACGACCGCACGTTCTCAAACACCGTACGCCGCTCATCTAACACCTCAAGCTCCTGCGCGTAATACGCAATTTCCGTATTGTTGCCAATAATCACGCTACCAGCTTGTGCCTCAAGCTGACCAACAATCAGCTTCAATAGCGTACTCTTGCCGATGCCATTCTCGCCACATATCAACAAACGTTCGCCCCGCCGCAACTGAAAAGACAGGCCATCATAGAGCGGCGGCATGCCCGGATAACAAAAACTTACATTTTGCAACTCCAACGGCGTCTTACTACCCAGATGATTCATCTTAAAATCAATCGAAACGTGCGCGCGTGGCGCTTCCCGCAGCTCCAATTGCGCCAACTTCTTCTCGAGCATCTTTTCACGCACGTGCCCCTGCCGAATCAGCGCCGTATTGGAGCGTTTAGCGTTGCGCGCCCTGAGCACAAACTCCTGAATTCGCTGAATCTCGCGTTCTTGCAAGTTGATGCGTTTACTTTGTTCCGCCATCTCGGCCGCATACAGACGTCGAAATTCCGAATAATTGCCGTGATAAGTCTTCATCCGATGCGTTGTTTTGTTCAAAAACAGCGTCTTGTTCGTGACGACATCAAGGAATTCAACATCATGGCTAATCACTAGAACCATCCCCCGATAATTCCGTAAGAAATTAGACACAAACTGCTTCGTCGATGCGTCAAGATGGTTCGTCGGCTCATCAAGCAACAATAAGCCGGCATTTTCAAATAGCACCCGCGCAAAAGCCACCTTTGATTTCTGGCCGCCAGACAATTCGCCCATCTTTTTATCAACCAGGTCATCCAGTCCCATCCTATCCACCAGCTTCAGCAACTCGTGGTCAGCATTCGCGATATCGTAGCTATCAATCAAATCCTGCAAATCATTGATTCGCGCCAAAATCGCCTGGCTCTCTGGATACTTGGCATATTTTTCATACTCCAAATTCAATTTATCCTGCAGCTCATCCACCGGCCGACCACTAGCAATGTAGTCCCAGACCGACTGCTGCGCCACCGTCCGCGAAAGCTTAATCTCTTGCGGCAAATATGCCAGCCGCAGGGCCGGCAATTCAATTTCTCCCTCATCTAGCGCTTGGCGGCCGAGAATTACCTGAAACAGGGTACTTTTGCCGGCACCGTTCACGCCAACCACGCCAACTTTGTCTTGAGCCTCAAAATGAAACGAGCAGTCTCGATATAACTTGCTCGCGCCAAAACTCAAAGCTAAATGCGACGCTTTCATCTCGCATATTATATAATAAGCTCATGAAAAAGTTCTTAAGTATCACATTCATCATCTTTGCCATCGCCGGCCTGGCCGCCATTATCGGCGCCGGAGTTTACGGCGTGCTGCACGAATCGGACAATTCGACCACCCAAACTCTGCCACTGCCAGAAAAAACCGGCGGCATACGAGGTCAACTCGGCATCGACAAAAACATCAACGAAGACAACATCGACCAATACCTCGGTCGCGCCGACAGCGTATACCGCGACATGCGTATGCTAGTCGACGAAGCCGATTATGCCAAAATCGGCGGGGATTCTTATCTGTCAGGCTTCGTAGAGGGCTTTGAAGTTGTCCCATATCCCAAACTCGTCAATGTCAGCGGTCTGCCGCCCGAAGTCGGGCAAAGCTATCAAGGCCCGACACTCTTCACGCAAAGCTCGTTTGGGCTCAAGGCCAACTATCTCGAATCAGAGGATATTCTCGAATACTTTTTTCCGAAAGACAAAAACATTTTCCTGATGTGCGGAGGTGGCGGCTATGCCGGCATGACCAAAAACCTTCTCACGCAACTCGGCTGGGACGAAAATCGCATCTGGGTGGTTGGCGGATATTGGTACTACAATGGCGAACATGCCGTACAAGTCAAGCGCCAAATGGGCACCGAAACAATTTATGATTTCTGGAAAGTAAACTATCACGACCTTGACTTTACGGAGTTACATGAAAAATAAACAAAAACATCTGCTCAGTGTCATTCTGGCCGTCGTTGCCACGCTATCTGCTGGCTTTGCCTGGCTGATATACGACCAATCCGATGCGCGTTTTTCGCTTGAACCGGAGCTCTATCAGGGAAGTGAAATCAAAGAGATCGGCGCAGCCGACTACCAGAAGCTTATCGAGCAACGTAAAAGCTTCGTAGTTATCGCACATATGGATTTCTGCCCAGCCGAAACACCGCTCACCACAACCGCCGAAGCACTCGCCCATGAAGACGGCCTCACTTTTTACGGACTAAACAGTGACGAATTCGCCAAAACAGCACTCGCCACCGAAATTCGTTATTTGCCAAGCGCCGCCATCATCCGTCAGGGCGAACTCGTTCGCTATCTTGACGCCGAATCCGACGACGACATTCCATACTACCAAACAGCTAGCGCATTTCGGGATTGGCTCAGCAAAGACATTCAGCTCTGACAATTGCGCTATAATATAAACCATAAGGAGATTACTATGCGAAACGACACTGGCGCAAAATGGAAAATCATTTCAATCATCCTGGGCATCGTCGCCGTCACTGGCATCGGTTTTGCCGGCTTGATGACCTATAAGGCCACTGTCCACTCCGAAGAAAGCGCCCAACTCGCCGCGGAGCTTGAAAAATATCACTCCATCACCGGCACCAGCACGCCAGATGAACTGACCGGAAAAGTCGTCGCCTACGACATTGATTTCGCCAGCCTGTACGCCAAAATCGACGAAAGCCTCCCCGAAAATCACAAATCATTTGCCAACGTCGCCGACATTAAAACCAGCCAGGACGGCAAATATGTTGTCGTGAACATGCTTAACTACAACGCAGAGCTAGACGCTAAAACCCGCTACAACCTTGACACCAACCTGGAATCCGCAACTTACTACTACAAGGGCATCGACCAAACCGAATGGCACGCTTCATCTTTTAATAGCCAAGACAATCTCTTGTGCAGCGAAATCAGCCAGACCGAACTGAATATATTCAAAGGGCTCGTCTTTGGCGGCGACAACAGCGAGCTAAGCTGCCTTGACAACAACGGCACGCAAGTGACCGTCTCGCAATACCTCAAGAACTAGCTTTACTTTTTCAACAAAAATTGCTAAACTAAACCAAAGAGTTTCGTAAACTCTGCTTGTTTATGCTGGACAACAGAGTTAAATAGCATCAATAACTAATAATAACAAAGAGGATTTTTGTGCCTACAATCAATCAATTAGTTCGCAAGCCGCGCAAAAAAGCCGCCAAGAAGAGCAAGGCGCCTGCACTCGGCTCAATTGTGAACACACTCAAAACTCGCTACTACAAGCAATCCGCTCCGCTCAAGCGTGGCGTTTGCGTGAAAGTTACCACCAAACCCCGAAGAAGCCGAACTCCGCCTTGCGTAAGGTCGCTCGCGTTCGCCTCACCAATGGCCAAGAAGTCTGGGCCTATATCGGCGGCGAAGGCCACAACCTGCAAGAACACGCTGTCGTGCTGGTGCGCGGTGGCCGTGTCCCCGATTTGCCAGGTGTACGCTATCACGTCGTTCGCGGCACGCTCGATCTACAGGGCGTCCAGGGTCGCAAACAGGGCCGTTCAAAATACGGCGCCAAGAAGGAGGATAAGTAATTATGCCACGCAAAGTTACCAGTAGCCTTCAGCGCAAAGTCATGCCAGACCGCAAATACCAAAGCGTCCTGGTCCAGCGTTTGATTAACAAATCCATGCTCAACGGCAAAAAACAGGTCGCCGAACGCGCCGTCTATTCGGCCATCGAAGGCGCCTCCAAAAAGCTCAAAAGCGAAAACCCCGTCGAGGTCCTCGAGCAGGCCATCAAGAATGTCAGCCCGGACTTCGAAGTTAAATCACGTCGCGTCGGTGGCGCTAACTACCAAATCCCATTCCCGATAAGCGGACACCGCCAATTGCATTTCGCCATGATGTGGCTCGTGCAATCAGCTCGCGCGCGCAGCGGCATGCCATATGCAAAACGGCTCGAAGCTGAAATCGTCGACGCCTACAACGAGGCTGGCGCTGCCTTCAAGAAGAAGGAAGACTGCCACCGCATGGCCGAAGCCAACCGCGCTTTCGCGCACTTCGCCAGAGGCTAGGCAAAACCAAAAATCCACTCCAATTACGGGGTGGATTTTTCATGCAAAAACCGACAAGCTTATGCTAAAATAAATATAAATGTGGGATACCAGAAAAGTGCGGCAATTAGCGCGCATTTTAGCAATTATTGCAATTCTCGGCGCACTAGCTTTTGTGGGCATATTTTTCGTTCCACACTTAATCAACAATGCGCGTATTGACATTATCGTGGCGCCACAAAATGCCCAAATTACCATTAACGGCAAAAGCTACGCTAACGGCTATCATGCAATTCGCCCCGGCAACGCTAAGGTCTCAATCACCGCCGACGGCTACCAAACCAAAGAACTCGAAATCGAGCTAAAACCGCACCAAAACCTCCAGCTCCACGCTTATTTGCTCGATACGGACGGCGGATTATTCGCCTACACAAAATCACGCAACGACTACGAACTGCTTAAACTCGTTGCAGACGACGATGCCTCGATATCATTCGTCAACAACTACGAATCGGCGCTCCGCATCAAGACCGCCTTACCAATCACTTATTACTATACGGGCAATAATCAATCGTACAGTCAATCATTCTCCGCACTCCAAAGCACTATTATCACCGACGCCACCGACGACGAGAACTGCTACAGCACACTCTGCCTCAAAGTCAGCGGCGAAAAGAAAAGCCAGGCAGACGCAGAATTCGTCTTGAAACAATCCGGTCTCGACATTAAGTACTACGACGTGTTCTATGAATAGGCGCTTCTTCGTCAAACAATTCACCAAAAGCCTGTCGCTCACATCACTGGCAATCGCCATGGTGCTTTTCATGCCAATCCCGGTTCACGCCGATGTCGAAGATTTCATCGATAAATTTGCCGCCAACAATATCATGTTCTACAACCCTGACGAGTGTAAAGATGGCGCAACACAAAGTAGTGGCTCTATCACAATCGACCGCTCCAGTCTCCCCGAAGAAACCATCAAAAAACTCGAAAATGCCGGCGTAGAAAACCTTGCCCAGCAAAACCTAGCCGCCTATAAAAAAGGTGCCGAGGCCCTCAACATCCCGTGGCAGATGCTCGCCGCACTTCATTTCCGCGAAGCCGGCATGAATCCATCCCGCTCGATGTCAAATGGCGCCGGACTCGGCACCGGCAGAAACGTCGACGGACTAGTCGTTGGCAACACGCTGGAAGAGGACGCCGTCAAGGCGGCTCGCCACTTCGTAGAAATGGCCAAAAGCGTCTATGGCATCGAGCTATCGGCAAATTCAAGCCCCGAAGACGTCGCACAGGCTTTCCTGGCATACAACCGTGGCGCTATGTACAAGAACGCTGGAGCCACTTACGACCAGTCGCCATATGTCATGAATGGTGTCGACGAATCACACATGAACATGCACTGGATTCATGCCGACTCCTATAGTGGCTCCCGAAAACTCAACAATATAGAAGGTAGTCTCGACCAAAACCCGGGCGCAATGGCTGTTTATGCCTACCTCGGCGGCAACGCCGGTGGCAACGCGACTACGACAAACAGCGCCAAAGCCAACCAGGGCTCCAATGTCACAATCATTGGCGACGACGTCGCTCAATCCGCCTTAAGCAGCCTGCAGAGCAAATTCGGCCAAGCCGACATCCATGTCAATAGTGGCATGCACATGCTCGCCAGCACCGAAAACGACAACAGCGTCGAATCTGTCATCAAACAGCTTTCTGCCGCCGGCCAACTGCGCGACGTGCTTGTCATTTCTGCAGGGAACAACGACCCAAACGGCTTCACGGATGCCGACCTGTCCGCCCGCATCCTCGCCAATGCGCCGGACGTCCAAAAAATCATCTTCGTCGAAAACTATGATGCCAACAACCCAGACCTGTTTAACTCCAACAATCAGGCCTACACCGCACTCGCAAATTCAAACAGTCGTGTCGACGTCGCAAAATGGAAAAACTCTGCACAAAACAACCCCGGATATCTTTCCGGCATCACGCCAACCGCAGACGGCGCCAACGAGTTAGCCAGCGTGATTGCTGACGCCGTCGGTGCCGACATGTACGGCAAAAGCGACGCCAAAATCTGTGAATGCTCGACCAATACTGGCTCAGTCGAAGGTGGTCTCGACTTAGGCCAAGCCGATGAACTTGCTAGGCAATACCGCAGCGACACTCATAGTGGCGAATACAACAAAGTTATCCGCATCAATAACTGCGTCAACGCCACCGCATTCTTCGTCCAGACCTTCACCTCCATCGGCAAAGTCGGCCGCAAATGGGGCAACGGTGTTGAAACTGCGCACCGCTTAGCCAAAGATTTTAACCTGCCAGAGGGCAATGAACCAAAACCTTTCTCGATTTTCAGCGTCAGCGCTGGAGGATTTGGCCACACGGGCGTCGTTCTGGCCGTCAATGGCGACGACATCGTAACACTCGAAGCACACTATTCCAAAGACGTCTCTGCCGCAAAAATCTATCACCATTCAAAATCATATTTCAAAAACAGCGTATATGGCACTGCATTTACTTACCTAGATTCGGTCGTGGACGCCGGTAAAGTTTCATCAGCACTCGGCGGCACCGCCATCAAGACCAGCACCCAAGAGAAAGTCACCGTTGACGCCAAATGGAATAATGGCTGGGTTAGCAACGGGCTCAGTGGATATGTCAAAGAATCGGCCATTGAAGCCGAGCAGACCGGCAAGATTAAACTGGCAAGCACGGACTACAACGAAAGCTTTGCTACCAAGAACAGCCAGGGCAATACTGGCGCAAACAAAATCACAATCTTCAGTACCGAAACCGCTGGCGCGAATGGCGGGCTTGCAAACTATGGCACGGACGGCGCCCGGCCGCCACATTTTACCGTAGACATCAAGAATAAGCGCATATATCAACACCTCCCCATCTCGAAGCCTGCTACCAGCCTAGTCGCCCACAACAATACCGCCGGCATCCAGATTGCAGTCATCGGCTATTCATCATCATCCAGTCCCGGATTCAGCGAAGATTGGAATCTTCAAAACAGCAGCAGCTTCGGCGATGCCGAATGGGCCTATCTCGCCACCCTAATGACGGCAATTTCCGACGCAACCGGCATCGAGATGAACAGCAGCGTCGAATGGGATACGCCCAGCCGACTCAACGCCACCGATTTTGCTCGCTACAATGGTGTGCTTGGCGCCATGCACGTACCAGACAACGCAACCAACGGACCTGGCAATATCTGGGCAATGCTGTCAAAGTCACTCGGTGCAATGGCCAACAGCGCTGAATGCGGCAACAGCTACGACAGCAGCGACTTCCCGTGGTACGACCAAGGTGACAAGAGATGGCGCAGCTCGCCATTTGGCTCAGGCACCGTCGGTGAAGCCGGCTGTGGCCCGACTTCGTTTGCTATGATGGCGACCGCTCTTTTGCGTAAGACCATTCTGCCAGATGAAACCGCTAAATATGCCGGCGAACATGGCGTATATATCCCCCATGCCGGCTCAAGTTGGACAGTCACGAAAGTACTAGCTGACCGATACGGCCTCGAGTACAAAGACGTCGGTGGCTCTTCGTCGGACGCCGAAACTATCGCAACGGTCTCGAAGCTCCTTCGCGAAGGCTGGATGATACACACAAGCGGCGCCGGCTCCGCACCGTTTACAAAAAACGGACACTATATCGGCATTCGTGGTATCACGGCTGACGGTAAGTGGCTGATTGCTGATTCTAACGGCCAGAAGGGCAAAGCAAACACCGCCAAAGAATGGGAACCTCAAGAAATCCTAAACGCCGGCATGCGAAAAGAAAATATCAAAGCCATACGGAGGAAGTAATGAGAAATAATCCAGAACTCATGCGCATAATCGGTATCTACGGCGGAATCGTCATTCTCGCCATCGGCATCATCGCCTACTTATATCATGTTGTGCGAATCGAGACCGGTCGAGGCACCGACATCATCTCCGGCGAAACAATCGACAACTACCAGGGGACCGAAAGTCCCGGCATCGACCTTATCGGCCTGAAACAGCTCCAAGAAAACGGTTTTTCTGCGCAATCTTATGACTCACTATGCGACAAAGTTAAATCCTACGTCCGCATCGTCTCGCCAAAAACTACAACAATCAGCATCGTCAAAGATAGCCTAAAGAAAACCGACAACTCATATGTTTTCCGCATCAAAACCGACACGAAGCAAGAATTCACAATCAGCGCAGACGAACTATCGGCCACCGACTACAAATTTACTATCAGTAACAAGTATGGCGAACTCTATCACTATGATAGCTCTAAATTCAAGAAGCCCCTCAACCGAAAAGAAACTTTGGTCGAAAATTTCCTGCCATATAGCAATCAAACCGCCGACGGCGACACTTTCGTCTTTCACTACACGCTTGGCGGCGCATACGAAATTCAGGTCAGCTCGTGCGGCGACGCCAACATCAAACAGCGAGCCGAAGAATCAGTTCGCGCGTGGCTCAAGAGCATCAATTACAATCCCGATGAATTCACCTTCACGGTACCGGACTATTGCAACGGATAACACCAAATGCCAAAACGCAAACTCATCTATCAAATTTACCCCAGCGCCGTTGGCTCACTCGAAGATATTCGCGCCCTTATTCCGCAAATCGCCGCACAAATCGGCCCCGACTATATCTGGCTCAGTCCGATTTTTCAAAGCCCCTGGGTTGATGGCGGTTATGACATCAGCGATTACCGCAAGATTGACCCACGCTTCGGAAACCTCAATGACTTTCGTAAACTCATCGCAACCGCAAAACGCTACCACATCGAAATCCTCCTCGACCTAGTCCTGAACCACAGCTCTAGCGCACACCCCTGGTTTAAGAAATCAGCCAACCACGACCCCCGCTACAAAGATTACTATGTCTGGACAGACAAGCCGCTCAATTGGCAATCATTCTTTAGCGGCCCCGCCTTCAGCTACAATCAAGTCCGCGGCAAATATTACTTGCACCTTTACGACACCTCGCAGCCAGACTTCAATTACAACAACCCACAAATACTGCGCGAATTCAAGGAAATCATCGATTATTGGACCAAGAAGGGTGTCGCCGGTTTTCGCGTTGACTCCGCCAATATTCTCGCCGAATCAAGCCTCAAGCCCGGTCTTTTGCCACGTATTACTGGTTTTACGCACTATTACCAGACCGCCAACACGGTAACTATTCTCGAAAAACTCCTTGCTCGACCAGACGTCTTCGCCATCGCCGAGCCGATTGGCGGCGACTTTCTCAGCAAGCGCCGGTTTCGCGCGCTAACCAACAAGGCCTTCGACGCATCGTTTAATATCGGCACACTCGATGTCGCTGACACCTTCCTCTCCATCAAAGGGCACCCCCTCAAAGTGAATTACCGTCGCTGGCTCCGTAAGCTTGCTGATTGGTCCAACGAGCCCACCTTTTCGCTAGCACTCGAGTCACACGACACGCCACGCGCCCCTTCGCGTTTCCATGCCGACCCCCGCGTTCTAGCCATGCTGCAATTCCTGTTACCGACCAACTATCCTTGCATCTATCAAGGCCAAGAGCTCGGCACCAAAAACCCAAAACTAAGCAGCAATATCAATGATTATCCTGGCGTCGAATCACGCATGGTCTATCGTCAGCTCCGCCGAGAGGGCAAGACCAAAGCCCAGGCCATGCGCATCGTCAAACAGCGCTCGCGCGATAACGCCCGCCAGCCAGTTGATTGGGGCGCCTATATCACCCAGTCCAAACAGCCAAACTCTCCACTCTCAACTTATCACCGCCTCATTCAGCTCTGGCGCACCGATCCCGTGCTCATTCACGGTAAGCTCAAAATCAAGCGCATCACCAAAACCGGCATTTTCGACTTCTATCGCATTTATCGCAATCGCCGCTATTTCGTACATCTTGATTTCAGCGGGCACACCGTCTCGTATCTGCAAAATGCCGCCGGCGAAAAAATCATCAAGAGTCGCTAGTCTTTAAATCTATCAAAAAATATGCTATGCTAAGCAGAAAGCTGTTCACAGCATTGTTTGCTGTTGTCAAAAAATAATAATTAAGGAATAATATGGCGAATCAAAAAGTCAAGGACTTAGCTAATTACCGCAATATCGGCATTATTGCCCATATCGACGCCGGTAAAACCACTACCTCCGAAGCGATTCTATATCGCACCGGCCTCAAACACAAAATCGATCTCGTGAAAGGCGACACTGGCGGCGCCACCACCGACTGGATGGACCAGGAAAAAGAGCGGGGCATCACTATCACGTCTGCTGCCGTCACCGCCTATTGGAAAGACCACAAAATCAATATCATCGATACGCCGGGACACATCGACTTCACCGCTGAAGTCGAGCGCTCACTCCGAGTGCTTGACGGCGCTGTCGTCGTTTTCGACGGCAAAATGGGCGTTGAGG
The DNA here is from genome assembly GCA_017430725.1 of Candidatus Saccharimonadota bacterium. Classification (GTDB taxonomy): domain Bacteria; phylum Patescibacteriota; class Saccharimonadia; order Saccharimonadales; family Saccharimonadaceae; genus UBA2834. The sequence continues at coordinate 35,673 of JAFRMK010000009.1, forward strand.
CCCAATCCGAAACCGTCTGGCGCTAAGCCGACAAATATGGCATTCCGCGCATCTGCTTCATCAATAAAATCAACCAAATCGGCGGCGACTTCTACAAATCGCTCGAATCAATCCACAAACGCCTCAGCAAAAACGCTTTTGCGATTCATTTGCCAATCGGCTTCGAAAAAGACATCTGCGGCGTGGTCGATTTGCTCGAAATGAAAGCCTACACCTACAAAGATTATGCTGACCACGAATTAACCGTAGGCGATATTCCGGCCGACATGCTTGAAAAAGCCAAAAACTATCGCTCAATGCTGGTTGAAGAGGCCGTCCAGGCCGACGAAGCCCTGATGGAGAAATTCTTCAACGAGGGCGAAGAGGCTATCACTGTTGACGAACTCAAATCAGCCTTGCGCAAACGCGTCATTGACGGCCAATTCTTCTTGGTGACCGGCGGTGACGGACGCGGCGTGGTGGTCGAAAAAGTCCTTGACCTAATTACCGACTTCCTGCCATCTCCCGTTGACATCCCAGCCATCTTGGGCAAATCCCCCAAAACCGGCGAAGATATCGTGCGCCACAGCGATGAATCCGAACCTCTGACCGCACTAGCCTTCAAGATTGCTACTGACCCATTTGTCGGCAAACTCATCTTCATTCGCGTCTATTCCGGCAAACTCAAGTCTGGCTCCTACGTACTCAATGCCACAACCGGCAATAAAGAACGCGTCGGCCGCTTAGTGCGTATGTTCGCCGACAAGCGCGAAGACATTGACGAAATTGGCGCTGGCGACATTGCCGCCGTGGTCGGTCTAAAAGACACAACAACTGGTACCACCATCTGCGACCCGGCTCACCCGATTCACCTTGAATCAATCGAATTCCCCGATCCGCCAGTCTCAATCGCCGTCGAGCCAAAATCAAAAGCTGACCAAGAAAAAATGGCCATCGGCCTTGGCAAGCTTGCCGAAGAAGACCCGACTTTCCGCGTCCACACAGACGAAGAATCCGGCCAAACTATTATTTCCGGCATGGGCGAATTGCATCTCGACATTATCATCGACCGCCTCAAGCGCGAATTTAACGTCGAAGCTAATACTGGCGAACCGCAAGTTGCCTATCGTGAAACCATCCGCGGCACCGCCGAAGCACAGGGTAAGCACATCAAACAATCCGGTGGTCGCGGTCAATACGGCGACGTCTGGGTCAAGTTTGAGCCAAACGAAGCCGGTAAAGGCTTTGAGTTCATCGACCAAATTAAAGGTGGTGTTGTGCCGCTCGAATACCGCAAACCGGTTATGGAAGGCATCAAAGAAACGCTCGATGGCGGCGTAATTGCCGGCTATCCAGTGCTTGACGTCAAGGCTACGCTCTACGATGGTAGCTACCACGATGTTGACTCCAGCGAGCTCGCCTTCCACCTGGCCGGCGTTCTGGCGACACGCGAGGGTATCAAGAAAGCCACGCCAGTCTTGCTTGAGCCGGTCATGAAAATTGAAATCACTACGCCAGAAGATTTCATGGGCGACGTCATCGGCGACCTCAACTCACGTCGTGGCCGCATCGACAATATGGAAGACCGCGAAAACGGCATCACGGTCATCACCGGCTTCGTACCACTCGCGACCATGTTCGGCTACACCTCGGATTTGCGCGGTATGTCACAAGGGCGCGCCGCTTCTACGATGGAGCTCAATGGCTACGAGGAAGTTCCACCGAACATTGCGCAAGAAATCATTGAAAAACGCAACGCAAAATAAAGTTAACACTTTACACCTCAGCTAAAATACTATAAAATAACCCCATAGGCTTTTGGGCTGGTTAATATTAGTGCTCAAAAAACATAATAATAAAAGGAGAAAATACCAAACATGGCAAATTTCGACCGAAGCAAGGATCACGTCAACGTCGGTACCATGGGTCACGTCGACCACGGTAAAACCACTTTGACGGCCGCCATCACAACCGTTCTCGCGAAGAAGCTTCCGACCGAGATCAACAAATCTGTCGCTTATGACCAAATCGACAACGCGCCAGAAGAGAAAGCGCGTGGTATCACCATCGCCACCTCTCACCAAGACTATGAAACCGCAAAGCGCCACTATGCTCACGTTGATATGCCGGGTCACGCCGACTATATCAAGAACATGATTCCCGGTGCCGCTCAAATCGATGGCGCCATCCTCGTAGTCGCCGCCAACGACGGTCCACTTCCGCAGACTCGCGAACACGTCCTCTTGGCTCACCAGGTGAACGTGCCAAAAATCATTGTCTTCTTGAACAAAATGGACCTCGCTGACCCAGAACTCGTTGAGTTGGTCGAAGAAGATGTCCGTGATTTGCTCGAAAAGAACGGCTTTGACCGCAACTGCCCAATCATCAAGGGGTCTGCCACCAAGGCGCTCGAAGGCGATCCTGAAAACGAACAGGCCATCATGGACCTACTCAAGGCCATGGATGACTACTTCGAAGTTCCTGCTCGCGACCTCGACAAGCCATTCTTGATGCCAATCGAAGACGTCTTCTCGATTAAAGGCCGTGGTACCGTTGCTACCGGTCGTATCGAACAGGGCACCGTCCACGTCAACGACGAAATCGAAATTGTCGGTTTGAAAGAAACGCAAAAGTCCGTCGTAACCGGAATTGAGGCCTTCCACAAGACGCTCGACCAGGGTCAAGCTGGCGACAACGCCGGTCTCTTGCTCCGCGGCATCGAACGTGACCAAATCGAGCGTGGCCAAGTGATTTGTGCTCCTGGCACCATCACCCCACACACCGAATTTGAAGGCCAAGTCTATGTCTTGAAGAAAGAAGAAGGTGGCCGCCACACGCCGTTCCAGAACGGCTACAAGCCACAGTTCTACTTCCGCACCACTGACGTGACTGGCGAAGTTGAATTGCCAAAAGACAAAGAAATCGTCATGCCTGGCGACACGGTAACCTTCAGCGTCAAGTTGAACGCGCCAATCGCCATGAACGATAACGACCGCTTTGCTATCCGCGAAGGTGGCCGCATGGTCGGCTCAGGCGTCGTCACGAAGATTATCAAATAATCATCGTTTCGCTAAAATGCGCTCCATCAGGGGCGCATTTTTGTTGTTTATTGACTTTTTCAGTAAAATTTGATATAATTAAGATATAAATTATTAAACATTTTCGCAAAAACTCATAGACGTTACGTCTAGATAACATCTGAGGTTATGCGAACAAGAAAGGAATCTATGGCAGAAGGCCTCAAAATCCGCATTCGCCTGAAGGCGTACGATCACCGTCTCATCGACCAAAGCGCAAAGCAGATTGTCGACACCGCAATCCGCACTGGCGCGAAGGTCAGTGGGCCAGTCCCGCTACCAACCAAACGCTCGACCTTTACGGTCGTCAAGAGCCCACACGTCTATAAAACCGGCGGTGAAACTTTTGAAATGAAAGTCCACAAGCGCCTCATCGACGTCATCGATGCCACGCCTAAAACGATTGATTCGCTCCAGAATCTCTCGCTTCCGGCCGGCGTAGACGCCGAAATCAAAATGTAGCAAAAAGCAGCTCGCTCCCCAAAAAGAGCGAGCTTTTTGATGAAAAACTTGTTTTTTGTCTGAAAGTATGGTATTCTAAGAACGTATATTATAAAAACAACATCACGTTGGCGCAAGAGGTAAGGTCCGGAATCTTCCGGATACCGCTCAAAAGCCAAGTGATTTTAATGGGAAAGGACGCCCACAGATGAAAATCATCCTCGGCACCAAGATTGGTATGACCCAGATCATCGGTGATGACGGTATTGTGACCCCTGTCACGATTCTGCAAGCCGGCCCGTGCACGGTGACTCAGACTAAATCTGTCGAAACTGACGGATATAGCGCTGTGCAGTTGGCATTTGGTCAGGGTAAGAATCTGAGCAAGGCCGTGTCCGGACACGCCAAAAAATCCGGAAAAGACATCAAACCAAAATACATCCGTGAATTCCGCGTCGCCGAAATTCCCGCCGAAATCAGCCTCGGCAGCGAACTTACGGTGAGCGCATTCGAACTTGGCGACAAAGTGCAAGTCACCGGCACTAGCAAAGGTAAGGGCTTCGCCGGCACCGTCAAGCGCCACAATTTCCAAGAATCACGCAACACGCACGGTTTCAAGGGCAATATCCGTCGCGTTGGCTCAATCGGCTCGATGTATCCGCAAAAAGTCTTCAAAGGCAAGAAGATGCCAGGACGCATGGGGCACGACCGTGTCACCGTCAAAAACCTGACCGTTGCCTATATCGATACCGAACACAACCTTATCGGTCTCAAGGGCGCCGTTCCTGGCCCCAACAAGGGCCTCGTCATGGTGGAGGGAAAGGAGTAATATGGCAGAAGCAAAACTAAATAAAGACATCTTCGGCCTCTCCGTCGAAAACCACGAATTGGTCAAATTGGCCTACGATGCATATCTTGCCAATTCACGCAGTTCACACGCCAAAACTCTCAAGCGCGGCGAAGTGCGCGGTGGTGGCAAAAAGCCCTGGAAACAAAAAGGCACCGGCCGAGCGCGCTTCGGCTCAACCCGCAACCCGATTTGGCGTCATGGCGGCGTCGCATTCGGTCGCACTGGCGAAGAAAACTTCACCAAGAAAATCAGTAAAAGCGCCAAGCTCTTGGCCGTCCGCCAAGCACTTTCGATGCAAAATCAAGACAAATTGGTCAAAGTCATCGCAAAATTCGATGCCAAGACCGGCAAGACTAAAGACGCCGTGAAAGAGCTAAAGCTCACAGACGACAAAAACTATTTGTTGGTCGTACCAGAGAAAACCGACAACATTCTACGCGCCACCAATAACATTCCAAATCTGAAGCTTGTCCGCCCCAATTACCTCAACGTCTTTGACATTCTTAACGCCGACGAAATTCAAATTGTTGAAGCGGCACTCCCCAGCATCGAAGCCTGGTTAATCGGAAAGGAGAACGCATAATGTTGATCCGTCCTATCCAAACCGAAAAAGCATATCGCGAAGAAGCGAAGCGTGGCTATATGTTCATGGTGCCAAACAGCGCCAGTAAACAAGCCATCGCCAAACAAGTCAGCGAACAATATCAAGTTACAGTCTTATCGGTCCGCACCGCCATCCGTAAAGGCAAACCCACGCGTTTTAGCCGTGGAAAACACGCCTATCCTGGCACGACCTATCGCCAAGACCACAAAATTGCCTTTGTCACCCTCAAAGAAGGCGACAAGATCAAGGTCTTCAACGAACCAGCGGCCGAAGAATCCGACAAGGGAGGAGATAAATAATGAGTATTAAGACTTATCGCCCGACCACGCCGGCTCAGCGCCAAAAAACTACCCAAGATTTTGATATGATTACGACTCGTAAGCCTCTCAAGAGCTTGGTCAAAAGCAAAAAGCAAAACGCTGGTCGCAACAACAAAGGCCGCATCACCGTCCGCCATCGCGGCGGCGGCGTAAAACGCCACTATCGCATCTTGACACACAATCTACCAGCTGGCCTGAAATTGCGCGTCGAAGAAATCGAATACGACCCAAATCGCAGCGCTCGCATCGCTCGTGTCAAAGACCAAAATGGCGTCTACTACTATGTTTTGGCCGACACGAACATGCATAAAGGCCTCGAATTCCAGACCGGCGACGAAGCACCAATCGAAGCCAGCAACCGCATGACGCTGGAACAGATTCCAGTCGGCACTCAAGTTTACGCCATTGAGCTGACGCCAGGCAAGGGCGCCCAAATCGTACGCTCCGCCGGCACGACCGCCCAGCTCATGGCCAAAGAAAACGGCTATGCGACTTTGCGCCTGCCATCCGGAGAAGTTCGTAAAGTTCTCACGACTTGCAGCGCAAACATTGGTGTCGTCGGCAACATGCAGCACCAAAACATCAAAATCGGCTCCGCCGGTCGCAAACGCCGCAAGGGCATCCGCCCGACCGTTCGCGGTGTCGTGATGAACGCAACTGACCACCCGCACGGTGGTGGTGACGGCGGTCGCCACGGCTCTGGCAAGGCGCCACGCACGCCATGGGGTCAATTAACCTTGGGTTATCGCACCCGTCGCAACAAGCAAACTAATAAGATGATTGTCCGCAGTCGTCACGAAGGAAAGAGGAGATAGCCTATGTCACGTTCTCTCAAGAAAGGGCCTTTCGTGGACTACAAGCTTCAGAAAAAAGTTGAAGCCCTCTCCGCTGAAGACCGCACTATTATCAAAACCTGGGCGCGCCAATCCACTATCAGTCCAGAAATGGTTGGTCGCACCATCGCCGTACACAACGGCCGTGTTCACGTTCCAGTATTTATCACTGAAAATATGGTCGGTCACAAACTCGGCGAATTTGCTCCGACTCGTAAATTTAGGCGCCATGGCGGCAAAAAAGCCGCTGAGGCAGCAAAGAAGGGGGCATAAAGTATGGCAACTAAAACTGCACATGCATATATCAAAGGAGTCGACGTTCAGCCACGCAAGGCCGGCATCGTCGCGAGCCTAGTACGCGACCGCTATGTCGCGGACGCTATCGTCATCTTGGAACACACGCCGCGCCGTGCCGCAAAACCCGTTATGAAAGCTATTCAGTCCGCCAACGCGAACTTGATGCAACAGGGCAGCATCGACACCAAAACTATCGCTATCAAGCGCATTTCAGTCACTGCCGGCACTCGCATGCGTCGCTATGTACCCGCCAGCCGCGGCCGCGCCTTACCGTTCGAAAAGATTTCATCAAATATCTTCGTCGAAGTAACTGGTGAAGAAAAAGCGAAAAAAGCGCCTGCCAAGCAAAGCGCAGCTAAGAAAGAAAAGGAGAACAAGTAATGGGTCAGAAAGTCAGCCCAATTAGCTACCGTCTCCAGGTGAATAAAAACTGGGCCAGCAAGTGGTTTGCGCGTAAAGCCGACTACCGCAAGTGGCTAATTGAAGACACCAAAATCCGTGAGGTCATTGAAGAACGCTTCAAGAGTCGTCCGACTATCGATCGCATCAGCATCGAACGAAGCCCGAACCTCACCACAATCACGATTCGCACCGCCAAAGCCGGTGCCGTCATCGGCAAACAGGGCTCCGGTATCAACGAGCTGAAAAAGCAACTCGAAAAAGTTACCGACAGCCCACTCCGCATCAACGTTGAGGAAGTTAAGAAGCCAGAACTCAGCGCCAAGCTGGTCGCCGAAAACATCGGCTTCCAACTCGGCAAGCGCATGAACTTCCGCCGCGCCGTCAAAATGGCACTCTCTTCGACCATGAATGCCGGCGCTAAAGGTATTCGCGTCGAAGTTTCCGGCCGTCTCAACGGCGCCGAAATGTCTCGTCGTGAAAAATTCATCGAAGGTTCCGTGCCGCTTCACACACTGCGCGCCGACATCGACTTCTACGTCGAGCACGCCCAGACCACGGCCGGCATCGTTGGCGTAAAAGTTTGGATTTACAAGGGGGAGAAGTAATATGGCACTCAGTCAACCGCGCAAAGAAGCGCACCGCAAAGTTCGCAAGGGCAAAAACACCGGCATCGCCAGCCGCTGCAACACCGTTGCATTTGGCGATTTCGGCCTAATGAGCCTCGACAACGAACGCATCAACGGCCGACAAATCGAAGCCGCCCGTCAAGCCATCACACGCTACGTCAAGCGTGGCGGTCAAGTTTGGATTCGCATCTTCCCGCACATCCCGGTCTCGAAGAAGCCACTTGATGTCAAGATGGGTAGCGGCAAAGGCGAGCCCGCCTTCCATGTCGCCAAAGTCAAGAAAGGCACCGTAATGTTTGAAATCGCCGGCGTAACCGAGGAGCAGGCGCGCGAAGCACTGCGGCTCGCCAGTCACAAACTACCAGTACGCTGCAAGATTTTGAAACGGGAGGAGCAATAATATGGCAAACGCAAAGCAAAGTAGTAAAAAGGCTCCAGCCAAAGCAGCCAAAGCAGCCAAAACCACCGAAAAGCAATCTTTGCCTGAACAGCTCGCCGCCAAACGCGCCGAACTGCTCACGGCACAGCAAGGCCTTGGCAGTACGCTCCAGAACCCACATCACATCAAGGCCCTGAAGAAAGAGATTGCCCGCATTCTAACGAAAATTAACGCCACGAAAGGAGATAAGTAATGGCACGCACATTGACAGGAGTTGTGTCTTCCGACAAGCGTGACAAGACGATTACCGTCATGATCACCTCTCGTGAAACGCACCCTCTCTATAAAAAGCAATTTACGATTACGCGTAAATATACCGCCCACGACGAAAAGAACCAGGCGCACGAAGGCGACAAGGTGATGATTGCCGAGACTCGCCCCATCAGCAAAACCAAGACCTGGACCCTCGTCAAGGTACTCGAGAAGAGTCATGGCAAAGTCGAACTGAAAGAAGAAGTTACTCAGGTCGAGGAAGCTTCTGAGAAAGGGGAGGAATAGGCCATGATTCAAGCAGAAAGTCGTTTGAAAGTCGCTGACAACAGTGGCGCAAAAGAGCTCGGCGTTATCCGTGTACTCGGTGGCACCCGCGCTCGCTATGCCCACGTTGGCGATATCGTAACCTGTAGCGTAAAAGAGGCTTCGCCGACCGGCAACGTCAAAAAGAAAGCCGTCGTCCGCGCCGTTATTGTCCGCACGCGCGCCACAATTCGTCGCCCAGACGGTTCAACCATTCGCTTTGACGACAATGCCGCCGTACTCGTTAACGAAGACAAGACCCCACGAGGCACTCGCGTCTTCGGTCCCGTACCACGTGAGTTGCGCGACCTCGGCTACAGCAAAATTATCAGTTTAGCTCCGGAGGTCATCTAATGGGTGTACGAATTAAGACCGGCGACACCGTGAAAATCATTTCCGGTGCAGACAAAGGAAAAACCGGCAAAGTAATCAAAGTCATGCCACGAGACAACAAAGTCTTGATTGAAGGCATCGGCAACCGCGAACGTCACATGCGCAAAGGTATGAACGGCCGTGGCGGCAAAAAAGATATCCAAGTCGCTATCGACGCCAGCAAAGTTGCGCTGGTCGTTGATGCCAAAACCGGCAAAACCAGTCGTATTGGTTATGCCAAGAACGACAAAGGCGAAACCGTCCGCATCGCGCGTCAAGCAAACAATAAGGAGGTGAAGTAATGGCTGAAACAAAATACGTTGCTCGCCTGAAAACGCTCTACAATGACAATTACGCCAAAGAGCTAAAAGAAGAGCTTAAACTAGACAACATCAATCAAGTGCCAAAACTCGAGAAAGTGATTGTCTCTTCCGGCGTCGGCAAGAAGCGCGACGACAAACGCTATACCGAAACGGTCGAGCTCACGCTCGCCAAAATCACCGGCCAAGCCGTCACGAGCCGACTCGCCAAAAAGTCAATCGCTCAGTTCAAGATTCGCAAAGGCATGGGCGCACCAGTCGGCTACTTGACGACGCTACGCGGCAACAAAGCCTATGAATTTACTGACCGTTTCATCAATATCGTGTTGCCACACGTCCGTGACTTTCACGGCGTATCCCGCAAATCCTTCGATGCTCAAGGTAATTACAGCATCGGTCTCAAGGACCAGACCGTATTCCCAGAAATTAGCTTCGAAGACTCTGCCGTCCAACACGGTGTCGAAATCACATTTGTTATCAAAAATGGCTCAAAGGAAGGAAGTACTAAATTGTTAGAAAAGTTTGGTATGCCGTTTGAGAAGGAGGGCAAGTAGTATGGCGAAAAAGAGTGCCGTCCTTCGCGATGAAAAACGACGCAAAATGTACGAAAAATACGCAGCAAAGCGCGCAGAGCTCAAAGCCGCCGGCGACCTGGAAGGTCTCCAGAAGCTGCCACGCAACGCCAGCCCAACTCGCCTCAAAAACCGCGATATGCTGGATGGCCGCCCCCGTGGTTATATGCGTCGCTTCGGCTTAAGCCGCATTAACTTCCGCGAAAAAGCCAGCAAGGGTGAAATCCCGGGCGTAACAAAGAGTAGTTGGTAAGAGGAGAAAGGAGAGAAAATATGTCTATTCAAACAACTGACCCAGTAGCAGATTTGATCACCCGCATCCGTAATGCCATCGCTGTAGGAAAGACCGAAATTCGCGTTCCTACTAGCAAGCTTAAATTCGCCGTTGCGGACAAACTGCAAAAGATTCACTACCTAGAAAAAGTCGAGTTGGAAGAGTCCGAGCCACGCTCAATTCTCCACGTCGTCATAAACAATCCAGACGAAATCGCTCGCATCAATGAAATCTCCAAGGTGTCAAAGCCAGGCCGCCGCGTTTACGCCGGCGTCAACGAGATTCCAAAGGTGAAATCCGGACGTGGCACCGTCCTCGTATCCACGAGCAAGGGTATCATGACCGGTCAAGAAGCCGTCAAAAACAAGCTGGGCGGCGAAGTCTTAATTAAAGTCTGGTAAAAGCCAGTCCAACAAAAAATATCCCCAAAAGGGGATATTTTTTAAAACAAACATCAAAGCTCGATACATGAGCCCAGCAAAAAGCCCAGCAATTTGCCGGGCTCTTGTTTGTTGCTTAATAATTAATAATTACACCAATACGTTAAGCGAATACCGCCGTTCGAATTAATGCAGGTGCGCATAATTACGTCGCATGGTGCGCCTTCCACGGCATTGTTACCATTTTCGTCCAACAGATCATAACTATTGTTATACCCATTGAAGCATGACGTACAAACCAAGTTGACTCGAGTACCGTCAGGATAGTCGATATGAGCCGTGTCGCCAACGGTGACATTCAGCAGACTCCCAAACTCCTGGGTCCGATGGTCGCTGATGACAAAGATGCCGTAATCGTAGCCGCAAGTCGCGCTATCGGAGCGATCTGTTACCGCTTGTGCTACCTGAAAGTTTTCAGGCGTAATTTCATAGTAGTACAGAGCAACGCTCACGCCATCCGGCAGATACAAACGACCAGCTGTGCCATAGTTCACGTTTTGCGGCACGACTGCCTCAGTTGACGGCTCGGTCGCCGCTGGCGCCTGCGTCGTGGTCGGCGGCGTCGCCGTAGTTGGCGCTTGCGTAGTTGTAGGCTGCGTAGTTGGCGCCTGCGTAGTCGATGTCGTCGATGCAGTCGTCGTGCTGACGGTCGTTGTCTCACGTTGGCGCATCACGCCAGTAATCAAAGACGTACCCATCGGCGTGCCGCCACCCTCGCTCAAAGCCAAAGAGTTATCTAAAAATAGATTAGCACCACAAGCTAATAAGGCTACTACGACTGTCGCAATGACCGATAAAGACAATTTCTTCAAGTTTATTACCCCCTCTTTTAAGCAACAATTTAAAGGACGAAGATGTTCTTCGATACTTATTATAACATATATAACCATATTTTGTCAAGTAACACAGCAAAAAACATTAGCGCCAACAGAGTAGTTGCATTTCTCTAACAGATATGATAAAATATCCGAGATATCATTAAAAAGAGGAACGCAATGAGTCGTATCGGAAAACTACCTGTAGACATCCCTGCAGGCGTGACAATCACGGTCGGCGACACTGAAATCACCGTCGCTGGACCGAAGGGCACGCTCCAGGTTCCTGTCCAGGAAAACACCACGACGAAAGTCGAGGGAACCCAAATCATCGTAACGCGTAAAGACGACGAGCCAAAGTCGAAAGCTTGGCACGGCCTTCAGCGCGCGCTACTCAATAATGCCGTAACTGGCGTCACTAAAGGCTTTGAGAAGAAGCTCGAAGTCAATGGCGTCGGCTTCCGTCTTTCGGGCGGCCCCAAAGAAATCGAGATGGCGCTAGGTTTTTCACATCCCGTGAAATATAAAGCTCCAGAAGGAGTCGACCTCAAGACCGACAAAATGGTCATCACCGTCAGCGGCATCGACAAACAAAAAGTCGGCCAAGTTGCCGCCGAGATTCGCGCACTCAAGAAGCCAGAGCCATACAAGGGTAAAGGCATTAAGTACGTCGATGAAGTTATCATCCGTAAAGCCGGTAAGGCAGGGAAGAAATAGCCATGAAAGCAGATCTTAGGAAGAATCGCACTCGCGCAAAGATTCACGGCACGGCTGAACGCCCACGCCTCAGCGTAAACATCAGCAATATGCATGTCACCGCTCAGCTCATCGATGATGACAAGGGTGTCACGCTTGCCTATGCCACCACAGTTGGTAGCAAACAAAAGGGCAACAAGACCGAGCTCGCCGCCTATATCGGCAGCGAAATCGCTAAAAAAGCAAAGAAAGCCAAGATCAAGACCGTCGTCTTTGACCGAGGTGCTCACCTTTATGCTGGTCGTCTCAGCGCACTCGCCGATGCCGCCCGCAAGGAAGGATTGGAGTTTTAATATGGACAACAAGCAAGCAAAAGTCATCAATAAATCCGGCACAACGCGCCTCACCGACGAAGCGGTCGCCGCACGCGAAGCCCGTGCTCAAAAAGACTTCCGTGGCGGTCGACGCCGCGACAATCGCCGCGGTCGTCGTGCGGCCGAAGAGGGCAAAAAGGAATTCGATTCCGTCAACATCTCAATCAACCGCGTCTCCCGCACCGTCAAAGGCGGTCGCCGGATGCGCTTCCAGGCACTCGTCGCCATCGGTGACCACAAAAACCGCGTCGGCGTCGCGATGGCCAAAGGCTCCGATGTCACTTCGGCCGTCCAGAAAGCCGAACGTCGCGCCAAGAAGAATATGATTACTATCAACCTAAACGGCGACACCATCTGCCACGAAGTCGAAACCAAAGTCACGGGCGCACACGTCCTGATGAAACCGGCTTCACCTGGTACTGGGATTATTGCCGGTGGGGTAGTTCGCTCTATCATTGGCCTAACCGGTGTTAAGAACCTTATCAGCAAATCGCTCGGTTCGACCAATAAGACCAACATCGCCTACGCCGTTATCGAAGGCCTGCGCCAACAAGTTCCTCGCGAACAATGGCACGACGCCAAAAAGGAGGCCAAATAATGAAATACCATGAACTCGAGACCAATAAAAACCAGTCCGTCAAGCGAGTCGGACGCGGCATCTCGGCCGGACAGGGAAAAACTTCCGGACGCGGCACCAAGGGTCAAAAATCACGCACTGGTCACCGCAAAATGCCGGCCGGCTTCATGGGCGGTCAACGCGCCATCATGCAGGCGATTCCAAAGCTGAAAGGATTCAAGTCAATTCATCCGAAAGCACAAATCGTCTACACAGATGCACTGAATGAATTGAAGGGCAAAGTGGACAATTTCGTCCTGGCCGATGCATCACTCATCGCCAATCCATACGCGAAAGTCAAAATCATCAGCCGCGGCGAGCTAAAAGCCAAAATTGAACTTGAAACGCAATTCGCCAGCAAAAGCGCTGTTGCGGCCATCAAGCAAGCCGGCGGCAAATACAAGCAAGTCGCCGTGCCTGCGCGCCAAAAACAAAGCAAGCAGGACTAATTGGCCTCAATCCACGGGAAAATCTCCCATCAGGGAGATTTTTTCTATGAGATTTCACAGACAACATGATTTATGATAATATAAGATGAGTAAATAAGAGGGATTATGAATTTTAAGACGATTTTTAAGTCTTTCAAGAATAAGGAGATGCGCAAGCGAATTTTGACGGTACTTGGCATTCTTGTCGCCTACCGCATTCTCGCCCACGTCCCTGTGCCACTTGGAGACGCCAGCACATTCAAACAAGCCGTAGACAATCTGATTAACAGCACCGACCTCGGCGGCTTCATCAACCTGATTTCCGGTGGCGGTCTCACGAATTTCTCGATTATCCTAGTTGGCCTTTCGCCATACATCACCTCGTCCATCGTCATGCAATTGCTGACCAAGGCCATTCCCCGCATGGAAGAATTACACAACGACGGCGAAACCGGCCGCCGCAAAATCTCCCAATGGACACGCATTGCAACCGTTCCGCTCGCCATCATGCAGTCTTTTGCGTATGTCTATATTCTGTTCCAGGACGTCATCAGCGCCAACACCAACAGCACCCTAACGCTCACTAGCTATGACTGGGCCGTCGCCGTTACGGCAATGACCGCCGGCTCCGTTCTATTGATGTGGCTCGGTGAACTCATCACCGAACAGGGTATCGGCAACGGTATTTCGACCGTGATTCTTTGCAGCATCGTCGCCAGCCTGCCAACCACCCTTTCGGCCGTCGGCACTCAACTGTTCGACACATCACAAGGCACACTCAATCTCTTTGGCTGGCTCGAGCTACCGGTCAATCCAACCATGTTTGGCATCGTGTGCGGCATCGGCGTAGGCCTGCTCGCCGTTCTCTACTTCTTGGTCAAACTCAACGAAGCACAGCGCATCATCACCATCAACTACGCCAAGCGCGTACACGGCAACAGCGCCTATGGCGGCATCAAATCAATCATGCCAATCAAAATGATTGCCGCAGGCGTCGTTCCTGTCATCTTTGCGGTCGCCTTCTTGTCGCTACCATCCTTCCTTGGCCAAATCATTCAGCGCAACGACCCCAACAGCACCATCGCCCAAAACCTCGTCAAGTGGTTCTCGGCGCCAAATGCCAGCAATTTCACCGGCCTCAGCTGGGAAAGTTTCGTTTACCCAATAACCTACTTCCTGCTAGTCGTGATGTTCACGTATTTCTATACCAGTATCATCTTCAACGCCCGTGAGATTGCCGAAAATATCCAAAAACAGGGCGGCTTCATCCAGGGCGTTCGCCCCGGCCACGCCACCGAAAAATACTTCAAGCAAGTCGTTAATCGCCTCAACTTATTCGGCGCACTCTCGCTTGGCCTCATCGCCATGCTGCCATACATCGCCGACTACATATTCATCATGACACTTGGCTACCCCATCGGGTTGTCAATTTCCGGCACCGGCCTGTTGATTATCGTAACAGTCGCAATCGAAAATCTCAGGCAAATTAACTCGCGCGCATTAATGGTAACATACGACGACTATAAGGAATGAGCCTCAAAATCAGTAAAACAGCTAACAATATAATCAAAATTGTCGGGTGGATAGTTGTCATCATACTGATAGTCTTGATGGCCAAAATTCTCATCTGGGAGCGCGGATATTACTCCAATAAGAGCGCAGAGCGCCGTGCGACCGCCCCAGCCGTCATCACGGAAATTGCCGCCGCAATTGATCCGTCGGAAATCCAACCAGGCGAAGACGAACTGAACAACCACCAAGTCGCTGCCGACGAGCCGCGCTATCTGGACATCCCGCGCCTCGAGCTGCAAAAGGTCATCGTGCAAGGCACCACGGTCAACGTGCACGTACTCCAAGTTCCAGACAATATCTATGAAACCGCCTGGTATTCTGGCTCAGCTCGCCCCGGAAAAGGTGGCTATATCATCATCTCCGGCCTAGCCAGTGGCAATAGTGGCGCGGCCGGCGCTTTTGCCAACCTGGACAGCCTCGAATCTGGCGACGAAATCACGCTCACGACTGGCGCCGGCGAACAATACCACTACGCAGTCCGTTCTACGAGCATCATCGAAGAAAGCAACGCCAAAGAGCAGCTCATTGCCGCCCAGCAGACAATTGAAGACAAAGAGACCCTCGTCCTGGTAACAAACCTCAAGCCGAGTAACGCCGAAAACTACAGCTCCGTCGCCATCGTTCGCGCCGTCCGCAAAGACGACTAATCCAGCAAAAACAGCTATTTACTTTTTGCCAGTTTTTTGGTAAAATCAACTAGTAATTTATGGCTAGCCGAAAAAAGTCGACAAGAGGTATCAAGTCGAAGCGTCGTTCTGATGCTTCGAACGAAAACAAACCTAAAAAGGAAGTTATCAAGCTTACCGGTAGGGTTGTTGAGGCCCTACCGGGCACGATGTTTCGCGTCGAACTTGAAAACGGTCATAATATTATCGCTCACATGTCGGGTAAAATGCGAAAAAACTATATCCGACTTGTCCCGGGCGACAAAGTCGACGTTGAACTCACGCCCTACGATCTCACGAAGGGGCGCATCAGCTATCGACAAAAAGATTAAAGATAAGCGAAAGCGAGATAACAGTAATTGCCGATTTCGGCAAAATACTACAACGATGCTTTCCAGAAAGGACATTTTCATTACATGAAAGTTCGTGCCAGTGTAAAGAAAATTAGCCCTGACGATATTATCGTGCGTCGCAAAGGCGTACTGCGTATCATCAATAAGAAAAAACCTAAGAACAAGCAAAGGCAGGGTTAAGCATGGCCAGAATCGCCGGTGTTACAATCCCCAGCGACAAGCAAGTCGAAATTGGCTTGACGTATGTTTATGGGATTGGTCGCACCTCAAGCAAAGCCATCCTTGCGGCGGCTAAAATCGAGCCGACCACTCGGGTGAAAGATCTCACCGAGGCTCAAGAGCAAAAGCTCAACGATATTATTTCTAGTAAATATTCCGTTGAAGGAGACTTGAAGCGCCTCGTGACCAACAATATCAAACGTATCAAGGATATCAATTCCTACAAGGGGCTTCGCCACAAAGCCGGACTCCCCGTCAACGGACAGCGCACCCGCACGAATGCGCGCACCCGCAAAGGCAAAGGAGTCGCCGTTGGAGGCGCACAGCCCAAAGCAGCAAGTAAAACTTAAGGAGTTAATATGGCAGAAGATACATCAGTCAAATCAGCTCCTGAAGTGGAGCAAGCCGCCGCACCAACCAAACGCGGCAAAAAAGGCAAACGGATTGTTCAGTCGGGTGAAGTCCATATTCAAGCGACTTTCAACAATACCATTATCAGCGCAACCGATAAGAAAGGTGAAGTCCTCGCCGCTTCTTCAGCTGGCGCCAACGGCTTCCGCGGCTCAAAGAAGGGCACCGCATACGCCGCCCAAATCGCCTCTGAAAAAGTTGCCGAAATCGCCAAGCGCGACCACGGCATGAAGAGCGTTGACGTCTTCGTCAAAGGAATCGGCCTCGGCCGCGACAGCGCAATTCGCGCCTTCAGCGCCCAAGGCATCACCATCAACAGTATCACCGACAAAACGCCAATTGCGCATGGCGGTTGCCGACCTAAGGGAGAGAGGAAACCATAATGGCACGCGATTTATCACCAATTGGCAAGCAATCTCGCCGTGAAGGTTACGCGCTCGCACCGAAAGCGGCCAAAATCATGGCCAAAAAATCCGGCATCCCCGGCGAACACGCCGACATGCGGATTCGGGGCGGCAGCCTCTACCTCACGCAATTGCGCGAAAAACAGAAAGTTCGCCGCATCTACGGCTTACTGGAAAAACAATTTGCAAAACTAATGCGTGAAGCGCAACGCGCCGAAGGCATGACGGGCGAAAAGCTCCTCGAATTCCTCGAGCGTCGTGCCGACAACGCAGTTTATCGTGCTGGATTCGCGACGACACGTCGTGCCGCACGCCAGCTCGTCTCGCACGGTCACTTTACCTTGAACGGCCGCCGCATCGACATTCCCAGCATTCGCCTCAAACCAGGCGACGTTCTGGAGGTTCGACCAAAGGCCAAAAAGAACAGCTATTTCGCAAATTTGGCAAACATCGCCGGCTCGACTGAGCAAACTCAGCTTTCCTGGCTGAAAAGCGATGTCAAAAAAATGAAAATTGAAATCACTGGAACACCGAAGCGCGAAGAAGCCGAGGTGGGCATCAACGAACAATTAATCGTCGAGTATTACTCACGCTAAAGGAGAACTATGACAAAAGTAATTCACGAAGCAGAACTAGCAGAGATCAAAGACCTTGGTGAAAACAGTTCCAGCTTTGTTATCAAGCCATTGTACTATGGCTACGGTAACACTCTTGGCAATTCACTTCGTCGCGTTCTCTTATCAAGCATCAAAGGTGCCGCCATTACCGCGTTTCGGATTGAGGGCACCACGCATGAATATTCCGCCATTCCCGGCATCGTCGAAGATACGGTCGATATCATGCTGAACCTCAAAAACATCCATCTGAAGTCCCATTCGGATGCTCCAGTCGAAATCCATCTCGAGAAGAAGGGTACCGGTACTGTTTTGGCGGGCGATATCAAACTCCCGGCCGAAATCGAAATCGCCAACCCACAACAAGTCATCTGTAACATTGACGACCCGAAGTTCACGCTCAAGATGGACATGATTGTCGACACCGGCCGTGGCTACCTCAGCATCGAGCAATCCAGCGAAGAACGCGTCCACAGCGACATGATTGCGCTCGACGCCGTATTTACGCCTGTGCTACGGGTCCGCTACAACGCCGAAAACACTCGCGTCGGACAAGACACCAATTTACAACAGCTAACGCTAACGATTGATACAGACGGCACCATCACCCCGCGTGAAGCATTCGAAGAAGCTGCCGCTATTTTAGTCAATCAGTATCAAGCGCTCGCCGGCAAAACTACTGTAGAATCAGCACCTGCCCCCAGCGCAACTCAAGCCGAGGACGATTCTGGCCTGATGCTCCCAATCGAAGAGCTCGGCCTGTCGGCTCGCACCGCCAACGCGCTTCTCAACAACGAGATTCACACGGTGCGCGACCTCGTCGTATTATCAGAAAGTGACCTCAAAGAGCTGAAGGGCTTCGGCGCGAAAGCACTCGACGAGGTTCACGAAAAACTTACGGAGTTACAAATCTAAATGCATCGCCATGGATATAAAGGGCGCAAGTTCGGTCGCGAAACCGACCAACGCACTGCACTAACACGCGGTCTGATGCGCTCCCTGTTTAAATATAAGGCCATCAATACAACATTGGCCAAGGCGAAAGAGCTTCGCCGTCCTGCCGAAAAATTGATTACTCTGGCCAAAAGAGGCGATTTGGCATCCCGCCGTCTCGTCATCGCTCGCCTGAATGACCAACTGCTCGGCAACGACCTCGTCGACAATATCGCACCACAAATCAAGCGCAATAGCGGCTATCTCCGCATTGAACGCACTGGTTTCCGCCGGGGCGATAACGCCGAAATGGCCACCATTTCCTTTGTCGACGAAATCAAAGAAAAGTCCGCCGACAAAAAGGAGGAGAAGTAGCCATGAAAACCTACAGCCAAAAACCTTCTGAAATTCAGCGCGAATGGTGGATGATCGACGCCTCGGTATTGCCACTCGGCAAACTGGCGGTAGTCATCGCGGATAAATTGATGGGCAAATCAAAAGTCAGCTATACGCCGCACACCGACAACGGCGACTACGTTGTGGTCGTTAACGCCAAAAACCTCAAGGTTACCGGCGAAAAAATGACCGACAAACACTATTACCGCCATTCCGGCTATCCTGGTGGGCTGAAGGACCTGACTCTGGCCGAAATCATCGAAAAAGACCCCGGTCTCGCCATTCGTCAGGCAGTCGCCGGCATGCTGCCAAAAAACAAGTTACAAGCCGACCGTCTGGCACGCCTACGCGTCTTTCCTGGCGCCGAGCACAGTCACACGGCTCAACAGCCAAAGGAGATTAAGTAATGCCAGCCAAGAAATATACCTACGGGAACGGCAGTCGCAAATCCGCCACTGCCACCGCTCGTCTCTACAAAGGTAAAGGCGAAATCACCATCAACGGCAAACCGGCCCTCGAATACCTCAGCAACAACAAGACCTTGCTTGCCGAAGTGACCGATCCGCTCGCCATGGTGCAGAAACAAAAAGAATACGACATCACCATCCTCGTCAAGGGCGGTGGTCTCGCCGGTCAGGTTGACGCCATCAAGCTCGCCATCTCACGTGCGTTAGTTACGGAAGTCCCAGAATTCCGCCCCGTACTGAAGAAGGCCGGCCTCATGAAGCGCGACCCACGCGAAAAAGAACGCAAACACTACGGTCTCCGCAGTGCCCGCAAACGCGAACAGTTCTCCAAGCGTTAAAACGCACTTCATACAAAAAATCTCCGCCCAAACAGCGGAGATTTTTTAATCGCCGAATTTACGAAATTCCATATTCGGAAAGATGCTGCGCATCCGATCGTCACCATAATGTGTATCCAGATAACTGTCCACCCCGTTCCTGGCCGGCTGCTCCGCCAGCCGCGCTCCCCAACGCCATACCGCTAAGCTAGTCATCGTAAAATTCATCACTAGCCATACGGTCGCAATAATACCCAAAACGCGCCACAAGCGCCCCTCAAGCCGCCCCAGCACTCGCGCCAGCAAAGGGTAGAGCAAATAATAGAACAGCATACCCAAAATCCCCCAAAACATCGTCATTTCAAGGTTAATAAAGCCCCAGAAGGCGCCACCATAGTCCCAAGAACGCGAGCCGAACACCAGATTTTGCGCCAAACCGCTGACTAGCTCCAATACCGCACCACTCAGCGCAAATAGGACAAAGCGCAATACAAAATTCAATCGCCCAAAGCAGCGCGACAGCAGAAAAAGCACCACCAAACCAAGACCGTAGATAATGCAAAGCGGCCCCCAGACGGTCGCTGAATGGTTCATCCAGGCGCCAAAACGATACCAACTCCACAAGCCCTCTATCACAAAACCCAACACGCTACCGAATAAGAACAACCACAACAGGCCAAAATAGCCAATCTTCTTCATTTCCTAATTATAGCATATTTTACCAAAAAAGTCCAGTATAAGCGCATTAGTCACGACAACTAACTGAAAAAATAGTAAAATAGAGTCAAATATGAAAGAAGTCAACGCCGATTACCCGTACTACGAGCATCCAAAAATCTCCGACCTGCACCAACTCCTCAAGTTGCGCCGCAATTCACCCAAAACCGCCTACTTTTGGCGCGAAAACGGCAAAAACCAGAAACGTAGTTTTCACGACGTCTATCAAGACACCACTCGCCTCGCCGCGCTATTCAACCAATCGTTCCAATCAAAGCAAATCGCCGTCATCGGCGAAAACTCCTATGCTTGGCTCATTTTCAGCCTCGCCATTATTTTTAGCGGCAACACTTGCGTTGCGCTCGACAAAGACGCCAGTCCAGAAGAAATCAAACAACGCCTCAAACAATGCAAAGTAAAAGCCATCTGTTATTCTGAAAGCTACTGCCCAGAAGTCGCAGCGCTTGCAAAGGACAGCTTCGGCTTCGCTGAGCTTGACGAATTAGTCGCCAAAGGGCGCAAAGCGCACAACGATTATCGCTGCGACCCCGATCGCCCAGCCGTAATCTTCTTCACGTCCGGCACTACTGGCGCCGGCAAGGCCGTCATGCTCAGCGAGCGCAATCTTGCCGCCGATATCTACGGCGCTTCATCCTTATTCTTCCCGCATGGCACCGCCGCAAGCTTTCTGCCGTACCACCACGCCTTTGGCTATAACACCTCCGCGCTAAAACCGCTCTATTATGGCGTGCCCACGTTTATTTCCAGCAGCCTTAAACACCTAACCAGCGATTTCAAAATCGCTCACCCCGCCATCATTTTTGCCGTGCCACTGGTCGTCGAGACATTTTATAAGCAAATCTGGCGCCAAGCCCGACGCGAACACCGCGAAAAGCGGCTCAAAATCGCTCTCCGTATCAGCCAAAACGCCCACAAACTCGGCATCGACCTTCGCCCCAAGCTCTTTCGCAGTATTCATGCCGAATTTGGCGGTAAACTTCAACACATCATCTGCGGCGGTGCATACCTCGACCCAAAATATGTCAAATGGTTCCGCGAAATCGGCATCGAGATCCTCAACGGCTACGGCATCACCGAATGCTCGCCCGTGCTATCCGTCAACCGCAACAATTTCCATCGCGACGGCAGTATCGGCCAAATCTGCCGCGACGTCGAAGTCCACATCATTGACGGCGAAATCGTCGCCAAAGGCGACATCGTCATGCTCGGTTATTACGACAATCCATCAGAAACCGCTAAAGTGCTCAAGAATGGCCATTATTTCACAGGCGACCTTGGCTATATCGACGAAGACGGCTTCCTCTTTATTACTGGACGCAAGAAAAACCTAATAATCCTCAGCAATGGCGAAAACCTCAGCCCCGAAGCCATCGAAACGACACTCGGCAAAGACCGCGCTATCGACGAAATCCAAGTGTACGCCCAAAGCGGCCGCATCATCGCCGAAATATTCCCCACGGAAAGCTATCTCGGCGACCAAGAATACTTTGATGATATAATCTACAAGTACAACCAAAGCCAGCCGACCAATCATCAAATCGCATTTGCAAAACTGCGCAATCGCCCATTTCCGCGCAACAATAGCGGCAAAATTATTCGCAAACAAACGGAGGACTAGAAGTGAACATCGATAAAAAAATCATCAAACTCATCGCAAAAACGCTCGAACTCAAAGAAAAAGACATCAAGCCTGAAACTCGCCTTACCCAAGATCTCGAAATCGATTCGCTCGATCTGGTCGACCTGGTCGCGGCTTTCGAAGAAGAATTTAATATCGAAATCGCCGACCAAGATATCAAAAAACTCCAAACCGTCCATGACATCATCGAATACGCCAACCAACACCAGGCCGACGCTTAAAATTTACGTTTCCGACTGTCTCAGCTCCAAGGAATTGCTCGACCAAGTCCTGACTCGGCACCATGTCAAAGACAAGCGTTTGCGCTATGGCGCCAATGGCAAGCCGTATCTGAAAAGCGGCGAACTTTACTTCAGTATCAGCCACAGCGCTGGCCGCACGATCTGCGCCGTTGCTGATCAAGAAATCGGCACTGACATCCAGAAAATCACTTATCGGCCACGCGTGGCTCGACGTATCTGCCAAGACCACGAACTCGCCGAGGCCAACAGCCCGGCCGGCTTTACGCGATTATGGGCGCTCAAAGAAAGCTTCGTCAAAGCAAACGGCACTGGTCTCGCCTATGGCCTCAAAAACATCGACAGCCATAAGCTAAAAACCGCCAAATGTTGGCGCCTGGATGATTTTTTCATTGCAATCTGCTACAATGGAACATAATCGTGATGAATATATTATTTTGCGGCGACAAGAACATCCTTGACGGCCTGATAATTTCAACACTCTCTCTCGCAAAACACAGCAGCCAACCGCTGAATATTTTTGTGATGACCATGAAACAGCGCGGCTACAAAGAAATCCCGCAAAGCGCCATCTCGGCTCTCGAAAAAATCCTGCAAAAACGCAACCCAAAACACAAGATACATCTGATAGACGCCACTCAGCAATTCAATTCTGACCCACCACGCGCCAACATGCGCAGCCTCTTCACGCCGTATAGCCTGCTTCGACTCTATGCCGACCTCGTCGAAGAACTCCCCGAAAAAATCCTCTATCTCGACACCGACGTTGTTGCGCTTCAGGACCCCAATCAACTTTACCAAATCGATAACAGTGAATATGAAATCGTAGGCGCTCTCGACTATTATGGTCAGCATTGGATTCGCACTAATCCATTCGAAAAAAGCTATATGAATTCCGGCGTATTGCTACTCAACCTCAAACAAATCCGCGCCACCGGGCTATTCCAGAAAACCCGCAAACGCGTGAAGCGCACCAAAATGCTCCTGCCTGACCAAACCTCGCTCAATATCTACGCCAAACGCAAGCTTCTGGTTGACCGTCGCTTCAACGAACAAAAAAATGCAACTTCCACCACCGTCTTTCGACATTTTTCCACCACCTTCCGCTTTTGGCCCGTCTTCCACACGCAGAAAATCAAACCCTGGGACATTGAGCGCGTTCACAAAATTCTCAAATATCACGGCATCGACGACATCCTCGACGAATACCAGTCTATAAAACAGGACATCACCAAATGAGCCGGCAGCCCGTGATTCCAATTTTTTTTACGACCGATGAACGCTATGCGCCATATCTGTCCGTCGCGATAATTTCTCTAATAGAGCACAGCAGCCCCCAAAATCACTACGAAATCAATATCGTCTACCATCGTCTCCGCTACCGAACACGCCGCAAAATCGCCAGACTGGCACGACAGCATAAACACATCAGAGTTATCTTCTCGCCAATGCAAAAGAACATCGAGGGCATCTCCGACCGCAAAGAAACGCGCCTCAAGGCCGACCACTTCACACCGACCATTTACTATCGCCTGTTCCTGCCAGAAATATTCCGCCACTATGACCGCGCCATCTACCTAGATTGCGACACGCTCATTCTGACCGACGTCGCCAATCTTTACCAAATCAAGCTCGACAAACACCCAATCGCCGCATGTCCGGACACGTCCACGCAAGGCAACAAGCTTTTTGCGCGATACTTCAAAGATGCCATCGGCGTAGACCCACAAAAGTACTTCAATTCCGGCGTCCTGCTAATGGATTTTCAGAAACTCAGAGCAGAAGAGTTTTGCGAGCACTTCCTTTATTTGCTTAACGCCTACGATTTTGACACCGTTGCGCCAGACCAAGATTATTTGAATGCTATGCTAAAAAACCGCGTAAAATATCTGCCAATCACCTGGAACACCATGCCGTCCGCTCCTCACGCTGAAAAAACGCCAAACATTATCCACTACAATCTCTTCTTCAAGCCCTGGCACTACGACAATACGCCATACGGCGAATATTTCTGGCAATATGCCGCAAAATCACCGTTTATCCGTCAAATTCAGCGTGAAAAACGAAACTTTAGCAAGAAAAACGCCAAAACCGATGACCAGCGCCTCGCTCTCATGAGTACGCGCGTGCAAGAAATCCTTGACAGCAAACGCAGTTTCAAAAAAATTGCTGATCGAAACAAGAAAGGTGACGCAAAATGATTATTGGTGGCGACAAATCCGCAGTCATTGAGCATATTCGCAAACTCGCAAATGAGGGCAAACTCAACCAAAAAGCCGAGCTGGACGACCCAAATCTCAGCGAAGCCGGCTCGCTCCGGGCTATCGCCACCTATGAACGTGCCTGCAGCCACAAAATTCGCCACTATCTAGCCAGCCGCCCCGCCTATGCGCTACACAGTCTTGCCGTTTTAATGCACCAGCCCCGCACCACAATCGTTGGTCTCGAAAAACTCGACAATATCAAAGGCGGCGCCATCATAACCTCCAATCACTTCAATCCACTCGACAGTATTTTCCCGCGCCAAGTCATCCGCAAAAAATTTCATCGCTTTCCCTGGATTGTCAGCCAAGAAACCAATCTCGCAATGACCGGGTTCCATGGCTATTTTATGAATCACCTCCCCATCTTGCCGCTCAAAAACAGCCCAAACTATATCATCAAAAAATTCACCCCCCAACTCAAGAAGCTCATCAAACAAGGCGAATTTGTCTTAATATACCCCGAAGAAGAACTGTGGTTCAACTACCGTAAACCTCGCCCCAGCAAACGTGGCACCTTTCTCTTCGCCTCACAGGCCAACGCGCCAGTCATTCCCTGTTTTGTCGAAATGCAGGATACTGGCAAAAAAGACAACGCGCAGTTCAATAAGCTAGCCTATACCGTACATGTACTTGACCCAATTTATCCCGACCCGACAAAAAGCCACAAAACCAACAGCCGGAATATGGCAGAGCAAGATTACGCCCAAAAATGCCAAGCCTACGAACAGGCTTACGGCAAAAAGCTCAACTATAAATTCACCTACGACGACATTGCCGGCTACCAAACTAAGACTTCCGCCGATAAATAACATATTCGCAATCACTTGTTTTAGCGCGCCGCTGCATCAACTGGCGAACCGCGCGTTCATACCATGCTTGCAAGGCTTTACGTCTCAGCCCATCCGGCGCAATCAACGGCCCATCAAGGTATATTATCTGCTTCGGACGCTTTAACCATCGAGTCTTTCTGTAGGTCGTCGTTGCAACGTAAACCGGCGCTTCGACCTTTGATGCATAATGAAATGCGCCAGCCTCGAACGGACGCACGTCGGTA
Organism: Candidatus Saccharimonadota bacterium; assembly: GCA_017430725.1. Lineage (GTDB taxonomy): Bacteria > Patescibacteriota > Saccharimonadia > Saccharimonadales > Saccharimonadaceae > UBA2834. The sequence goes on from JAFRMK010000009.1 coordinate 61,249, forward strand.
TAATATGGCCAAACATGCCCCTCCGGGTACACCACGACCGCATGACTATCGGCAATATGCCGCACTACCACGTCCGAAAACACCTTAAGCTGCGCCAACTTATCAGGAATCGGCAAAGCACCAGCTAGCGGCAACCAACGGCCAATCACCGGTATTCCCAGATTTGCCGGACTACACAAAATACGCGGTCGCTTCGGCCAACACAGCGCATAAGGGTTCACGACGTCGCCAAACACCTGCGTATGGTTCGAAAACAAGAAATAACCACGCTTTTCTTTTCGCAATAAGCGCCGATTCTTAATACGTACGCGCGCCACAAAACGACGATATATCGCATCAATCAACCAGGCCGCTCCATGCAGCAAAACGCCGGCAATTTTCCGAGCAAAGCCCGGCTGTTCCCATTGATAATCTGCTGGCAACCGATAATCTTGCCCACGCGAAGTGGCGAAATCTGTATCAAAACTGTCGTAATATAAAATCTTTGACATTGCCTAAAGCTTGATTGGATTATATCACTGAAATCGTAAGCTAAAAAATGGAGCCCAGCGGCTCGTGACGATATCATGGTGGAGCATATGAGATTCGAACTCATGACCTCTTCAATGCCATTGAAGCGCTCTAGCCAGCTGAGCTAATGCCCCATCGGTTTTAATTATATCATTTTTCATGCTAAAATTAAAGTATTATGCAAACAATCTTAACCGGCGTCCGCGTAAACGAAGAACCCACACTCGGCAATTTTCTCGGGGCATACTTGCCGATGATTCGACTCGCCGCCGAACATGGCGCCGACAGCCACATCAACATGTTCATCCCCGATCTTCACTCGTTTACGACACCAATCGACCACTCGAAGCTTTATCGACAAGTTATCAATGGCATCAAATACTACATCGCCGCCGGCCTGGATGCTACGGCACCAAACGTCCACATTTACCGTCAATCGCGCGTTCCCGCACACAGCGAACTGTGCTGGATTCTTGACTGCTTCACATCTTTTGGCGAGGCCAGCCGCATGACGCAATTCAAAGAAAAGTCATCCGACAGCAATAACACTTTTGTTTCGGTTGGTCTTTTTAATTATCCTGTCTTAATGGCCGCCGACATCTTGCTATACGATGCTTACCATATCCCCCTTGGCGAAGACCAATTCCAGCATCTCGAGCTGGCCCGCAACGTCGCTATACGCTTCAACCATAAGTTCCAACAAGACGTCTTCACCGTTCCCGCATCTGAAGCCGAACAAATCAAATTCATGCATCTCGAAAATGGCCTGCGCATCCGCTCCCTCACCGAGCCGCAAAAGAAAATGAGTAAGAGCAACCCAAACGACAAGAGCAAAATTAACCTCAACGACCGACCAGAAGAAGCCAGCAAAAAAATCATGTCCGCCACAACTGACAGTGTCGGCACGATACGCTTCGACATGATAAACCAACCCGGCATCAGCAACCTGTTACAAATTGAGGCGCTCATCAACAATCGGCCACTCCAGGATGTAATATCCGATTGGGCAGGGCAGACCAGCTATGGCGACCTCAAGCGAAAGGTTGCCGATTCGGTTGCGCATTTCCTGGCCGACTTCCAAGAACGCCTCGCCGACATCGACGATGCCACCGTCGAACAAATTCTAGCGCAGGACGAAACCTATGCCAACGAAGTCGCCAATCGCAAGTTACATCAAGTCCAACGCATCGTCGGACTACGCAAAGCGTAGCATTATGGCTAAGAAATTCAGCAAACCCGAACTGTCACGCCGCATCAACGGCGACCTTCCCATGCCCGCCACGACAGAAGAGACGGCTGAAGCAAAAACCCGTTTAGACCTAGCGGTCTACGAGAAATACCCGGCTTTCAGCCGCGCCACCATCCAGAAGTTCATCAAAAATCGCCAAGTTACGGTTGACGGCTCCATCATCGATAAGCCAAACACGCTCATCACAGAGGGCGCCCAGCTGGAACTGCGGCTTGCATCTCCGCGCCTAACCGCGCCAAAACCCCATGTCATCTTCGAAAACGACGACATCATCGTCCTCGACAAGCCCGCCGGCATGTTGACTGTCTCAAAGGGTGCCTTCAATCCAGAGCACACCCTTGAAGATTACGGCCTAATCGTGCACCGCCTCGACCGCGATACTTCTGGCGTAATTATCCTCGCCAAAAATGCCGCTGCCAAAACTTATCTCCAAAAGCAGTTTCATGACCGCAAAGCACATAAAACATACTATGCCGTAGTCGTCGGACGCCCCAAAATCCCCCACGCCGTCATCGACATCCCCATCACGCGCAATCTGAAACGCCCCACAACTTTCATGGTCACCAAAACCGGGCGGTCGGCCATCACCGAATACCAAGAAATCGCTCACAACCAAACGTATTCTTTGCTTGAGCTGAAACCTCGCACTGGTCGCACCCACCAGCTGCGGGTTCACCTCGCCCATCTCGGCACGCCTATCCTCGGGGACAAGGTATATAACCCACAATCGTCCGCCGACCGAATGTACTTGCACGCCAATATCTTGGAAATAACCATTCCCGGCGGCGAAAGGCTGACGTTTACGGCCGCGCTCCCAGAAAGTTTCCGCAATGTGGTTCAATAACATCGCCGATATCGCTACTATTGCCCAAAAATCCGGTTTTTGCATCTTCGAATTGCCGAATGCACAACTTTTTGCCGACATTCTCCCAAAGAGTGTTCGCATAAAACGCCTCAACCGCGACCCCGCTACCGGCAAAAGCGCCACCACAATCAAAAAGAGCCAAATTCAAGATATTTTTCCGCTGGTCGATGTCCGCCACGCTGACGAGTTTTTCGTCGTCATCGAAGAGGCCGAAAAAATCGGCACCGAAGCCTACAACTGCTTCCTCAAGCACCTCGAAGAACCGCGCCCTAAAGTGCACTACGTCCTCCTCACGACCGACCTCAGCCAAATTATCCCCACCGTACGTTCGCGTGCCCACATCTTCCGCCTTCAAACACCAACCAAGCTGCAGTCACCGCCCGATTGTGACGCCAAAATCCTCGCCCTTGCCAAAGAATATTTATCCTGCACGCCACAACAGCTGCCGTCATTCGCTAAAAAAATTACCAAAGACAGCAAAACCGCCCGCGACAAAGCCCAGCAAGTCGTCTCGGCGTCGATTGACCTGATGTATCGCTCTTATTTTGCGACCGGTAGCACCAAATTCCTGCATAAACTCAGACAACTGCTCGCCACGCAAGAGCAACTCACCAAAGGCAACCTAAAGCTGCAGCTCGTAGCGCATATGTTATAATAGAGCCATGCTTTCAGCAGTCTTAATTTTATTGCTCACCCTCTTCATTGTTTTTCGTGTGTCGGTACAAGAAGCACCGGCCGAAGAAAGCGTTGAGGCTGACGGCGACAAAAACCCCCAAATCAAAAAGCTTTGGACGCTCGCCCAAAATGCCATGCGCGAACGCAAGCCGATCAAGGCCGAGAAAGTTCTACTCACCATCCTCAAATTTGACGAAAAAAACGCCGCCGCTTACAACCGCCTCGGCATACTCTATGCCCGTGAAAAACACTACAAAGAAGCTATCGAGTGCTTCGAAATCGCCCAAAGCCTTGACAATAACGCATCTAGCCTCCACAACGTCGGACTCATCTATCTCGAAACCGGCAAATACGAAAAAGCTGAAATGGCCTTTGCGCAGGCCATCGAACTAGAGGGGGACCAACCCGGTCGCTATATCGCCCACGCCAAAGCCCTCGAAAAGCTTGGCCGCTATAACAAAGCAACCGAAGCCCTTGAGACCGCCTATAGCCTCAATCCCAGCACGGTCATTCTGCGCCACCTCCTCGAACTATACGAACACAGCGATGACCAAGAAAATATTGAGCTTACCAAACGCCGCATCGAAGAACTCCAAGCCGAACGTGCCGCCAAGGCTCTAGAAGAAAAGAAAGCCAAACGTCGCGCCAGAGCCGCCAAAACGACCAAGACCGCCAAAACCGCCGCCGGCAAAAAGCCGAAAAGAATCAAGAAAGTTAAAACACCCAAACCAGCCAAGCCTCAAAAAGTCGCCAAGACCAAAAAACGCACCCCATAACTAGCAAAAAACGCCTGTCGTGTGCTAATATAACTTTATGCCGCAATAGCTCAGTTGGTAGAGCAGCCGCCTTGTAAGCGGCAGGTCATCAGTTCAAGTCTGATTTGCGGCTCCATTCGAGTAAAAGCAAGCAAAAAATGCTTGCATTTTTCTTGGTTTTTGAGAATGGAAAGCAAACATCGAAGATATTTGCGGCTCCATCATCCATTTCGCCCCCGCCCCGCACTTGAAAAAAAAAACGGTTAAGCTATAAGTATAAGTAAAGCTTTTATGGTTTTTACATATAAATAACAAGTAAAAGAAGGAATGGCATACACTATGGCACAACCAAAGCAAAAGACGAATAGAAAGAAGATTAAGAGTACAAAGAAACAACAGAAAGAACGCTTTCAGTTGTTTGGCTTATTTGGTTTAGCTTTAGTAGCACTATTCATGGCAATTGGTTTTGCGGCTTATACACAGACCCTCAATATTAATGGTACGGCGAATGTGGGGGCTTCTGTGTGGAGTGTGAAGTGGGATGCGAGTTCATTTGCTGACCCTCAAAGCAAAACTGCATCACATAATGTAACGGATTCGACCGTTACTGCTACTTGCAACAATTTAGATATAACAGCAACTGCGAACAGCACGTGCTATTTTTATATTGATGCCCAAAACACTGGTACATACGACGCGAAACTTTCCACTATTACTATCAGTGGGCCAACCGCGGCTCAACAAAAGTATACAGTAGTAAACGTATACGACGACGCAAATACTCCATTGGAATTCGCCTATAGTACGAATACGGCACATGCCGGACTTAGTCCTGTTACTGCAGTCACGATAGGTACTACGAAGGATGTAAGCAGCGAAAATGTTACACTTTCTAAAAATACGTCAAAAGAGTTTTGTATAGAGATTGATCTTTTCCAACCAGACAATGCTTCCGATCTTCCTTCGGCCAGCCAAAGCATAACTGTTTCTATCGCCCTCAAGTGGGACCAGGTCTAGGGAAACATCAAACCGCCCCGAATGGGGTGGTTTTTTGATGACAACCAATTCTCGAAAATACCTACGGTCGTCTGTGATAAAATAAAAACAATAGGAGGAAAATGTTTAATCTAGAAAACCGCATCGCAGTCGTCACGGGCGCTTCAAGCGGCCTCGGGCGCCAACTCGCACATGCGCTCGCTAAACAGAACGCCAACCTCGTAATTCTTGCACGTCGGCACGAACGCCTCGTCGAGCTCCAGCAAGAAATCGAAGCAGCCTATGGCGTTCAGGTTTTGCCCATCAAATGCGATATCACGAAAACCGAAGAAATTGACCAAGCCGCCAAAACCGCCGAGGAGCATTTTGGTCGCATCGATATCCTTATCAACTGCGCCGGTGCCAGCAAAGACAAAGGCGTCCTCGATATGACTGACGAAGAGTGGGATTTCACGGTCGCCACCGACGAAACTTCTGTTTTCAAAGTCACTCGTGCTTTCGCCAAAACCATGAAAAAACGCAACTACGGCCGGATTATCAACATTGCTTCGATGTACGGGCTAGTCGGCAACACGAAAATCCCCACCATTGCCTATCATGCCTCAAAAGGCGCCGTCGTCAACTTCACTCGCGCCGTCGCCGCCGAACTCGCCCCAGAAGGCATCACCTGCAATTGCATTTGCCCAGGCTATTTCGAAACCGAATTGACTAAAGCCGTTCTTGACACGCCAGATTTCCAAGATTTCGCTCAGCAAATGGTGCCGATGCGCCGTTATGGCAAGACAGGGGAGCTTGACGCCGTTGCCGTATTCTTAGCAAGCGAAGAAGCCAGCTACGTCACTGGCGCCATTATCCCAGTTGACGGCGGCTACACGGCCATTTAATTGCAAAAAACCATATCATAAGGTACACTCAATATCATGAATGGGAAGTCAAAACCTTACGCAATTCTTGTTTTCGGTGCACCGATGAGCGGCAAAACCACCTTCGCCGAACAATTCAGCAAAAAATATCACGCACCCTTTTTGAATATCGCTGAACTGCACGAAAAACACCGCATCACGCGCAAAGTCGCCACCGTCCTCATCTCGGAAATTGCCAAATGTGGCCAAACCATCGTAGTTGAAGGTGGACTTGACACCGAAAAACAACGCAATGAAATCAAGCAATTGCTGTCCAAGAGCGGCTATTTGCCAGTACTAGTTTGGGTACAAACCGACATCGTCGCCATCAAACACCGCATGCGACACAAACATCACGATCTTGCCACCGCCAAAGCCGAACTCGAAAAGTCATACCAACGACTCGAGGCGCCAGCCGACAACGAACAAGCCCTGGTCATCTCTGGTAAACACACTTTCCAAACTCAGTGCAAAAATGTGCTCGCCGGCATTTCCAGCCGAAAGCGCAGTAAACGATGATTCTGCAAGATTCAGAATTTGGCGAAGTAATCGTCCGTCGCAGCACCTGGTGCAAAAATCCCAAATTTTCCGTCTCGACATCTGGCCGGCTTTCCATGTCAGTCCCAGCCCACACTAGCGAATTTCTCGCCAAGCGATGGCTAAATGCCAGCCGACGTCAAATTCGCGACAAACTCCCTATCAACGACCCTCGCACGCAGCGCGCCCGTGACGCCCAAAAGAAGATTTTAACCAAAAAGGCGCGAGACTATCTGCCGTACCGATTGGAATTTTGGGCACACAAATATGGCTACAGATACAGCAATCTACGCCTTTCACATGCCAACACTCGCTGGGGCAGCCGCTCCAGTAGTGGCACCATTTCACTCAATATCGGCCTCATGAAAGTCCCCGAAGCGCTCCGCGATTATGTTATTCTGCATGAACTGGCCCACATCAACCACATGGACCATTCGCCCGAGTTCTGGGCCGAAGTCGGTGCCCACGACCCAAACTACAAGCGCCATCGCCAATTACTAAAACAATACAAACCCGGCTTTTAGTGTAAAATATAAGCATGAACAGTATCGCTAACATCGTGGGGCCAATCTACCAAAGCCTGCTAAAGCTTTGCGAACGTGAGGGCATCGCGCTCAATCTCGACCTTACGCACCCATCGCGCAAAGTCCGCCAAGAAAACTTGCTTCGCGAATTTCTTAAAACCAGCATGACGCTTGCCGTCAAAAACTGCCGAAAGGGCAATAAGATCACCCTCGTCCAAACGATTACCGACAATCACTTAGTATTCAGCCTAAAATACGACGGAGCGCTGCTTGATGAAGCCGCAAAGACCAAACTAGACGAGCAGGGCTACGCTCACCGCTCTCGTTTCGGTTACGGCAACACTATCTCCGTCCAACTAAACTAATTACTGTTTTTTCAGTCTAATCGCAAAACCGCCACCCGGCGCCATATAGATGTTGAGACGGTCGCCGTTTCGCACAATCTTCTCCTCAATCTCATAGCCAAGCTGGTGGTCCCGATAGTGCGCATCGTCGCTATCTCGGTAGATTTTCGCAACGTAATTGATGCCTGGCTCCAAAAAATCTACGTATATCTCAACATCGCGCCCCACTTCATTCGTCACACCACCGACATACCAATCGCCACCGTCCCAAGCTTGGCGCGCCACCACGAAGCTTTCGCCGACCTTGCCAAACAACGGAATCGTCCGCTCCCAACGAACCGGCACATTACGAATAAACTCGAACAAGTCGGGCGATTTCTCATACACCTGCGGCCGATCGGCCACCATTTGCATTGAAGAGTAAATTGTTACATAATATGCTAATTGACGGGCAATGGTTGTTGCTACTCGCTTTGCAAAATTCGTCACATCAAAAATTCCCGGCGTATAATCCATGCCACCTGACAGCAAGCGCGTATAAGGCAAATTACAAGCATGCGATGGCGCCAAAGCACCGCCTTCATATTCTTGACCGCGCGCCCCTTCTCGCGTCATCAGGTTCGGCCAGCTTCGCTCAATGCCGGTCCCCTTGATTGGCTCATGAACGTCCAGCATAATTCCATACTTAGCGGCCAATTCGACAGCTCGCTGATAGTGCAGAACGCCTAACTGAGAGTGATGGAATTCGCGTCGGCCGTTAATTGTCATCTTCGAACCGGCATAACCGGATTTGATATAGCGAATACCATGGTCGCGATAAAACTTGTAGGCATCTTCCATTTGCGACTCATAGTTGTCAATGAAGCCGACCGTCTCATGATGGCCAACAATTTCCACGCCATGCGCTCGCGCGTAATCTGTTACCGCCTTCATATCAAAATCACTGGTCGTCTTCGTGAACTTATTGCGCTCGCCGTTTTCCAGCCAATCGCCTTCCCAGCCGTCATTCCAACCCTCGACGAGCAATCCCTTAATGCCCAATCGTTCGCAAGCATCAATGTATTGCATCGCGTGCTCGGTCGTAGCGCCATGCCGTTCGCCAGGCGCCCAAGTCCACTCACCTACATACATCGCCCACCAAATGCCCATAAACTTCGTTGGCTCCACCCATGAAAAATCATCCTTCGGTGCATCGTTCAAATTTAGCGTCATTCGATTCGTCACTAAGTCCAGATTATCGTGACCGACCATGATGGTTCGCCACGGCGTAGAGAAGGGTAGCTCAACATGCGCACGCATTCCATCCGACAAGGGCGTAATATCGGCCTTCAGCGCAGGACCATTCATCTTTAGCGTCATTGCGCCATAGTTATATAAAGCCGCCTCATGGAGCGAAATATAGTTCCCACCCACATCCATCGTTAACGGCGTATGTACCGAATCGGTCAACTGTTGTACAGTTTTTTCCTCATAGTTATATTCATAACGGTCAGGCTGATAGGCCGGAATACTCCAAGAGCGCGCATTCCCGTCGACCGCAAATTCCGTCAGCTCATCCGCAATCGTCATCGTCTTCATCTCCGGCTGGGCTGGAATCTCATAGCGGAACGCCACGCCGTCATCATAGGCACGAAAACGCATCGTCAGCAATCGATTCGGCTCACTGACTTCTTCAAGATAAATCGCCGTCTCATTATAGTTGTTGCGAATAATGTGCTGTTCGCCCCAATAAGCCTTCCATGTTTCATCAAATGATTTCGAATAGGCACGCACTACGCCCAAACCGTCAACAATCGGCTCATTATCGCGCAGCGCCAAGCCGAGACGGGACTGGCGCAATAGCAATTTATCGTCTTTTTTGACAAAATAGGTCATCTCGCCCCGCTCAAGCACAAAAGTAATCGTCAAGCGCCCATTCGGCGATTTAATCTCATAAACAGCGTCAGTTTTCCCACGCTTAAAAAGTTTACTAAAAAAACTCACAAAACCGACCTAATTAACATAAGCTTATTGTACCATAAAACACGTAACCAATACTCCAGAGTTTTTGATAAAATTAGAGATAGAGTAAGAGGCGACATGCGCAAGAGAATTATAGTAATACTATCCATTTCCATCTGTCTGGTTTTTGGGGGCGCGCAAAACAGCGACGCCACGTCGTTCCCATCACTCTATATCGACCTTAACCAGACCAGCCTCAGTGAAATTGCCAGCCAGTCAAAAGAACAGCGATACCCCAACAATACAGTTCGGTTGCTTGACGGTATGACCTCAACCACCATTTCAGACGTCGAGCTAAAAGGACGTGGCAATTCAACCTGGCTCGTACCAAAACGCCCCTTCCAGCTCAGTTTCAAGCAAAAAACCGGCTTGCTTGATTTGGGCAAAAGCAAAAAATGGGTACTGCTGGCCGACGCCTATGACCCCAGCCACACTCGCAACGAGCTGGCTTTTTACCTCGCCGAGCTAATGGATATCCCTTTCACAAATCAAGGACGATACATTGACTTGTTTATCGACAACCAATATCAGGGGCTGTATTACCTTACGCCCAAAATTGGCCTCAATAAAAACTCCGTTAATCTCACAAGCGACCAAGCCGTTTTAGTCGAAATGGATAACTTGTGGGGGGCAGAAGACCAGTTTTTCAAAACCCACATCGGCGGGCACGCCGTCTCATTCAAGGACTTCAACACTAATGACGCAAACGCCCAAAGCGAAATCATGCAAAACTTCACAAAAAGCTATCGCAATTTTGAACGAGCGCTCTATGCGAACGACTGGTCGCTAATTACGAAATATATCGACGTCGACTCCTTTGCGCGATACTTCTTAATGTATGAGATATCCACGAACCTTGACGGTCTCGCCACCAGCTTCTTTATGTACCAAAACGGCCCAGACACCCCCATTCACGCCGGCCCCATCTGGGACTACGACCTTGCGTTCAGACTGACCAATTTCGACGACAACCCCGATCGACTGCCGTACTTTAGCTGGGGGCAGCGCAATATGCACCAGGCCTACGTCAACGAACAAGCATCGACCGAAAACGAAATCTTCTCGCGCCTGCTTGACCATGCCGAATTTAGGCAACGCGTCAGCCACATTTTCCGTCACAAAATTGCCGCACACCGCACCGAGATAGACGACTTCTTCACCCAGCATTACCTCTTGTTGCACGACGAGGCAGAGCGCGACAGCAACTTATGGGAAGAGCTACCCTTCGAGACAGACTTCCAGGAACTCAAAGACTGGCTGAATTTACGACTTGATTACCTAACCGTCCTTTACGGCACCCCGCCAACCGACTCTAGCGTCGTCGTTTCTGCTCAGCTCGACCAAACGCGCGAACTCTATTTGCGCCGGCTTTCCGACCAAAGCTATCAAATAATCGACCTCAACAGCAACAAGGCTCTCCAAGCCGCCAATCCCAGCCAAACGAAAAGCCCAGTTTGGTTTTCAACGCCCCGAGATAACGATCAACAACACTGGTATATCGTATACGCTAATGAGCATTACTATTTCTTCGCAAAAACCAGCGGCCTGATGCTTACCTCGGAAGAAGGGACGATGCACCTGGACTATTTCAGCCCAAATCCGACCACCGCCTTCTCGCTAAAAATCAGCCAAAATCCCACCATTCTTTTACGACAGAGCATTCTTTCATTCCACCAAAACGTTGCGACACTTTATGACAGCCAATCCGCCCGCACCTGGTTACTCGGCGACATCGCATCACCTCAACTCTTTGCGCCTGAGCTAATTATGCGTGGTGGTATGGCCTTCCCTCGATAATCTCCTGCGCCCGATAAATCTGCTCCGCCAAAATCACCCGACACAGCTGATGCGGAAACACCATTTTCGAAAAACTCAGCACAAAATTGGCCCGCTCGTGTAACGATTCGGAAAAATGGCCAAATGCACCACCTAGCACGAACACGGTATTGCGGCCATCCAACAGATTACGCTCCAGCATTTTTGCGAAATCAACCGAATCCATGATCGTACCCCTCTCGTCCAGCAGCACGACAAAATCCTGCTTCGGCAGAGCGAGTACTTTGGCGGTCAAATCCGCCTCATCCACAAACTGCCACTCAATCTGATATGGTTTACGCAGCCGCTTCACGTACTCCTGGCAAGACTCAGCCACCCAAGCCCTTGACGCCTTGCCGCCTGCAATTATCTTCATCATTTGCATAATTATAGCATTTTGTTATAATTACCCCAGTTACCAAAGACAGTGGCGGCCGACACGGCTTAATCATGCCACCGAGGAGATTTATCTTACAACTTGGTGACGTATTCTCGTGTCAAACGAGATATTAACAATCTGGCTAGCAATAACACCAAAAGGAGATTTCTATCTATGGCAATTAGCAAAGATAAGAAACAACAATTGGTTGCCGACTTAACGGAGTTGCTTAATGATGCAAAAATGACCGTATTCGCCAAGTATCAAGGCCTTTCGGTCAAAGAAATGCAAGAACTTCGCAATTCCGCACGCGAGAACAACGTAAAAATCAAGGTCGTCAAGAACCGTCTCGTTCGTGTCGCCATGGGCGAAATTGCCGTTTTCAAGGACGCTGACACCAGCAAACTCGAAGGGCAATTGCTCTACGCTATCAGCGATGACGACGAAGTGGCGCCAGCGCAAGTACTTGCGAAATTCGCCAAGGACCACGCCGCGCTCGAGCTCAAAGGCGCATTTAGCGGTACGGGCGAAGAACTTGACGAAAATCAAGTCAAGGCCCTAGCCGACTTGCCGAGCAAAGACCAGCTCATTGGCCAAGTTGTGGACATGCTCCTCGGCCCAGTCAACGATATCACGAATGGTCTTTCTGGCAACTTGCACGCCTTGCTTGATGGAATCGCCGACAAAGCAACCAACTAATCGCCAAAAGGCAAAATATCAAACCATTAACATAAAAGGAGTCAATCATGGCTACTGATGTGAAGAAAATCGCCGAAGAATTGGTCAAACTGACCGTTCTCGAAGTAAACGAACTGAAAACCATCCTCAAAGATGAATATGGCATTGAGCCTGCTGCGGCCGCTGTGGCCGTAGCTGCCGGTCCCGCCGCTGACGGTGGTGCCGCCGCTGAAGAAAAGAGCGAATACGACGTCGTCCTGAAAGACGCTGGTGGTCAAAAAATCGCCGTCATCAAGGCCGTCAAAGAGGCCACTGGCCTGGGCCTTGGCGAAGCCAAAGCCATTGTCGATGGCGCCCCTGCCACCGTCAAAGAAAAGGTCGCCAAAGACGAAGCCGAAGCAATGAAGAAAGCTTTGGAAGACGCCGGTGCGACCGTCGAACTCGCTTAAGTAGAACAACCAAGCTAGCTAGATTTACGATGAGCGACCCGCAAGGGCCGCTCATTGTTTTATGTCTTTAGCAAAATGTCAATGGTAAAAAATACAACAATTTGCAAGCCACTACCGTTATTCTTGTGGAAAAAATCTTTTTTCAAACATTGACAACATGCAATGCTTTTTTATATCATATAATTAATAAAAATATATAACAGACTGGATGCGAGGTATGTCTGAATTACCAGAAAAACAAATAAAAAGACTACGAAGTCTGCTGACGGAGGCTGAAACCAATCTCTCCGCCGCGAAAGAACTATTAACCTCAATTTTGGGCGACGGTGAAGCCATTACGGCTCCCGCCAGCACCGTAAGCGAAAGCCCCGAGGGGAAAGTAATCGAAGGCGTCTTTGACGGCCAGATCATGATTGGGCCAGATGGCAAAAACTATCCTGTTCCAGCCAACTATGCCAGCAAGTCAAAGCTCGTCGAAGGCGATATCCTGAAACTCACCATCGGCGAAAGCGGCAAGTTTATGTACAAACAGATTGGCCCCGTTGAGCGCAAAACCGTCATCGGCACGCTGACCAGTCACGACGACCAATATTTCGTCGAAGTAAGTGGGCGCGAATACAAGATTCTTTACGCCTCGGTCACATATTTCCGCCTCAAGGTCGGCGACCAAGTCACCGTCATCATCCCCGCTGACAACGAAGACGCTACTTGGGCTGCCGTTGAAGCCAGTCTATAGCTAGCTCGCCATTGTCACGAGTATTAACTCGACTATTGCCACAATCAAATAAAAGCCAGACGTAATCGCTACAATAACTAGTGGCGCGATGATTCTGTTGTGTTCGGCTTTATAACGCACCACGTCAAACAGCGCAAGCGCCAAGGCCATCACTGCTACCAATGGCGCCAAAAGCAACATTACGTGATTGACGTCGTCCCATCCTCCAGTCACAGTCAGAATAAAGTTGAAAAAGACCACTGCAACTGCCAAAGCCGCTAAGAAAACTTCAATAATGCGCATCCGGTGTCGCATCATTGTCAGTTGTCGTTTGGTCAATCTTTTGTTTTTTGTTTTCGCCATAATATGTTTATTAATTATATCACAAATAACCATAAACGTAAACAATAAAAGCCCCGCCGCGCAACCATAAAATGCTATAATATCAGTAATAATGAAGGCATTGTATCGAAGATATCGACCAAAAACGTTAAGCGAGGTAGTCGGCCAAAAGCAGATTACTGATGTTTTGGCGCGCGCCATCAAAGAACAGAAGCTTGCTCACGCCTATCTTTTTGTCGGCCCACGCGGCACCGGCAAAACATCCGTGGCTCGCATCTTGGCGCACGAGGCCAACGGCTTCCCGTACGAACTCGAGGACGACTATGTCGACATCATCGAAATCGATGCCGCCAGCAATACTGGCGTCGATAACATTCGCGATTTACGCGAAAAAGCCTTTATTGCGCCGACTGTAGGGAAGTACAAAATCTACATCATCGACGAGGTGCATATGCTTTCCAAAAGCGCATTCAATGCACTCCTAAAAACGCTCGAGGAACCGCCAGAACACGTCATTTTCATCATGGCAACAACCGAGAAGCACAAAGTACCAATCACTATCCTATCGCGTAGCCAAGTTTTTCAATTCAAACTCGCCGACCCCGGCACCATGCTGGCGCACTTGCAGAAAATATGCAAAAAGGAGCATATCGCCATCGAAACAGATGCACTCCGCATCATCGTCAAACGCGGCGGCGGCTCATATCGCGACTCACTCTCGCTACTCGAACAAATCTCCGGCCTAAGCGACAAAACTATAACTGCCCAACTCATCACCGATGCGCTCGGACTACCGCGCGACGAAGCCGTCAGTCAACTGATTTTCGCATACAAAAATCAAGACATCGCCACAATCCGCCAACTGCTCGCCGGCCTGATCGAGCAGGGTATCAAAGCCGATCTGATCGCCAGCGAGCTCATCGAGGCCGTCATTAGCGACCCCACTCCAGAATTACTGCCCTTGCTCGAAAAACTTACCACTATTGACGCGCAAAGCAGTTATGCCGAAGTCAAACTTTTGCTCGCCCTCTGCGAACCGAGCACACAAATCGCTCCAACCAGACCGAAGCTCAACCCAAGCCAGACGCCACCGCCGATACCCCAACAAACACCCCAAAATGTCCCTGATTCAGCCGACACGCCGCCAGCAGAACTAAAACCGGAACCGCCACGAAAACTCACCCGACCAGACCCTAACACTTCTGCTGAAGACATCTGGCGCAACGTCCTGGCCACCGCCGAGAATCAGGCCAAAAACGTCTACAACTTTTTGGCATCAGGAGAACACGAAATAGTCGACCAGACCCTAAAAATCTACGCCCAGAGCAGTTTCAAAAAACAGCAAATCGAGAAAAAGCGCGCCATCCTCACCGGCGCTTTACCAGAAAACTACGAGCTAACCATCAGTGTCAAAAAAATCACGAAAGACGACGAATTAGCCGCAATTGCAGATATAATGGGAGGAGGAGAGGAGGTCCAAATCAATGAGTGAAAAAACCGAACGCGTTACTCCGCAAAACATTGACGCCGAAAAATCCTTACTGGGCGCCATTTTGATGAACGACGAAGTGCTCGCCGATGTCACGCAAATCGTCAAACCGCAAGACTTCTATGATGCTCAACACCAAGAGATTTATGATGCCATCTGGTCGCTCTATGAGCGGCGCCGCCCCGTCGATTTGCTCACCGTCAAAGACGAACTCAAAAGGCGCAAAAGCACCGCCAAAGCCGGCGGCATCGCCTATGTCACGAGCCTCGCAAGCTACGTCCCAACGTCCGCACACGCCAAAGCCTATGCCGAAATGATTGCAGAATCGGCTACGCGCCGACGCCTGATTTCTGCCGCCTCAAAGATAAATGAGCAGGCTTTCGACACGCAACACGACGTCAAAGAAATCATCGGCAATGCCGAAAAAGTCCTTTTCGGCGTCTCGCAAGAAAACCTACGCACTGACCTTGTCGCCATCAATGACCTGTTGTCCGACGCGTTCGACCGCTTTGAAGAGCTCAATGAGAACAAGGGCTCAATCGCCGGCTACAGAACAGGCTTCCCCGACATTGACCGCATTACCGCCGGCCTACACCCATCTGACCTCATCATTCTTGCGGCTCGCCCAGCCATGGGAAAAACCGCCCTGGCGCTAAATCTCGTGCGTAACGTCGCGCAAATCAACCAAAAACACGTCCTCATGTTCTCGCTCGAGATGAGCAAAGAGCAGCTCATTAACCGCATTATCTCCGACGCCTCAGGCGTCGAAACCTTCAAGCTAACCACCGGTGGCTTTAAACAAGACGATTTTCAGCAAATGTCCGAAGCCATGGATAGCCTGGCAGAACTACCTATCCTCATCGACGACACGCCTGGCCTCACGATTATGGAAATGCTGACTAAGTCGCGCCGCGCTCTCCACGAAAACGGCGAACTCGGGCTGATTGTGGTCGACTATCTTCAGCTAATGCAGGGCTCATCGCGCCGCGCTCAAGAAAACCGCGTTCAGGAAATCTCCGAAATCTCGCGGGGGCTAAAGCTAATCGCCCGCGAGCTCAATGTTCCCGTCATCGCACTTTCCCAGCTTTCCCGTCAAGTCGAGAGTCGCGAATCGAAGATTCCGATGCTGTCCGACCTGCGCGAATCCGGCTCCATTGAGCAAGATGCCGATATCGTCCTCTTTATCCACCGCGAAGACTACTACGACGAAAATACCGACCGCCAGAACATTGCCGACATCATCATCGCTAAGCACCGCCGAGGTACTACTGGCCGCGTCGAACTATACTTCGACAAGGCGCGCACTCGCTTCATGTCGCTCGACAATAAACACCAGGAAAGCTAGCGCTTATCTTCAATCTATGCTAGTATAAAAAACAGTGAAGAAACGCACTAAACAGTCTTTTTTATTTCGTAATCGCTTCGTGATTGGCTATGCGATTTTGATTATTGCTTTTGTCTACCTATTGGCAATTCTGCCAGGCATCGCCCCGCACGGGCTTAACCGCGGCGAAATGGAATCGGTCGTCACCGCCAGTCAAATCGACAACGATTTTATCGCTTCTGGCAAAGTCGTTAATCTGCCATATCTCATTGTCCAAAAAGCCTCCATCGGCCTGTTTGGCCTCTCGCTCTATTCCATCAAATTACCGTCCGTCATCTTTGCGATTCTTGGCGCCTTCTTCATTGTTCTTCTCCTCAACCGCTGGTTCAAATCCGACGTCGCCATCATCGGCTCAATCTTCACCACGCTCTCAACCGCTTTTCTGTTTCTTGCCGGCAATGGCACCCCCGCCATCATGTATGTTTTCTGGCTTGCACTCATCTTGTGGCTCGGCTCAAAAATCGTCGGCAACCGCCACGTTCACCCCGTACTGGTCGCCTGCTTCATGTCCGCCATTGCGCTGTCTATCTACACGCCGCACATGTTCTATGTCGCACTCGCCATAGCCGTCGCTGGACTAATCCATCCGCACCTTCGCTTCGCACTCAAACAGCTAAAAATCTACCAAATCATCATCATCGTCGCGATTATGGCCGCGCTGCTCGCGCCACTCGTCGTTTCCTGCATTGCCGAACATAGCGTGATTCGCGAACTCCTGTTCACCGACAATTTCAGCCTCCAAACTGTCATCAACAACTCCGCCACCGCCTTTGCGCCCTTCTTCTCCTTCGGCATGGCCTACGACAGCATCTATCTCGCGCCGCTGTTCGGGCTTGCGACCGTTGCCATGATTCTAATCGGTACTCTCGCTTCCATTGGCAAACTATTCACCTCGCGCAACACAGTCGTCAGCCTGCTCATCATCTTCGCCATCATCTTCTCTGGACTGAATCAGTCAATTGCCATTTCCGTCATCGTGCCAATCGCTATTCTCAATGCTGCCGGCATCGAATCAATTATTGGCAAATGGCACAAGCTGTTCCCCGAAAACCCCTACGCCCACATCGTCGGTGCACTGCCAATCATCGTCGTAGTCGGCATCATTCTCGCATCCGACCTCTCGCACTTCATCTACGGCTATCGCTACGCGCCACACGTTGCCGATAATTTCTCCAATGACATCAGCTACATCACCGACAGTCTTGACTCTGGCTCCGTATTGGTCGTCAACCCCGAGACCGAATACTACGACTTCTATAAACTCCTCGAAAACTATAACAGCATCACCGTCACCGACAAAACGCCAGACCGCAAAGATTTAACTATCGCCTATCTCGGCAAAACCACCGACGACGAAAAACTCGAACTTACCCGTATCATAACATCGCCAAAAAGCCGAAACTCTGATAGACTGTACATATACAAATCTGCAACAAAAGAGAGAACGGGAGAAAACACAGATGAGCCAAACGATGGACCAGATGAAAATGCTGAATCAGGCACGCAAGCTCCAGAAGGAACTTAAGAACGAAATTGTCGAAGTTGAAGCCGGCGACGGCGCAGTGGTCGTACAAATCACCGGCGAGCTAAAAGTTAAAGACGTCACGCTTGACCCAGAGAAAATTGATTTCGACGACATCTCTGAGCTCGAGCGCTGGATTGAAAACGCCTTCCGCGACGGCTATGCAAAAGCCCAAGAAATTGCAACCGAAAAAATGAAGCCACTGATGGGGATGCTGGGCGGCAGCGGCCTCGGCATGTAATTATGCTGCCATCCGCGCTAAATGACCTTATTGAGGCACTCGGACGACTTCCGGGCGTCGGGCCGCGTACGGCCGAGCGCTATGCCTATTTTTTGCTTAAATCCGACCAAAATCTCAGCCACAACCTCGCCGGCGCTCTGTCGGTCCTCCACGACAGTGTCAAAGCCTGCCCCAAAACCTTCGCGCTGATGGACGCCGACGACGACGTCTCGCCGCTCTATGCCGACCCCAGTCGCGACCGCAAAACCATCCTGGTCGTCGAAGAGCCGCTCGATATCTATGCCATCGAGCATACTAAGGCCTATGGTGGCACCTATCATGTCTTGGGCGGTGCCATTTCGCCCATGGACGGCATCACCGCCGACAAACTCCACATCGCCGAACTCATCCAGCGTATTGCCGACGATGCGGCCACCGAAATCATCATCGCCACCAATCCATCCGTAGAAGGGGAGTCCACGGCCGTGCTACTCGACAAACTTCTGCGCGAGAAATATCCCAAACTCAACATCACTCGCCTAGCGCGCGGCCTGCCACTCGGCATCTCTCTGGAATACGCCGATCAAATCACGCTCACATCCGCACTGAAAAATCGCACAAAGATCTAATTATCGCTCGGCAGAGGATGGCTGAGCGCCAACTCTTGCACCTCATCTCGCAACGCCGCATATGCGGCCTCATCTCCGCCACCAGCACACAGCTTCGCCGTCCGCTGTAGCCAATCCGCAATCGTCACCATATCGGCTTCATCCAAGCCCCTGGTCGTCACCGCAGGCGTACCGAGACGCACGCCAGACGGCGCAAAAGCCTTGCGCTTGTCGCGAGGAATCGCATTCGCATTCAGCGTCAAGCCAATCCTGTCCAGCGCGCGCTCAAAGCTTTTCCCATCAATACCATGCGAGCTCATCACATCTAGCAACAGCAGATGGTTGTCTGTCCCACCACCTACAATCGTAAAAGCCCGCACCCGCAAAGCCTCGGCCAACGCTCTGGCATTGGCGACAACTTTTTGGGCATACGACTGGAACTCCGGACGCAGCGCTTCGCCAAATGCTACCGCCTTCGCCGCAATGACGTGCTCAAGCGGACCACCTTGGGTACCCGGGAAAACCGCTCGGTCAATCAAGGTCGGAATGTTCTCGAGCGTCCGCTCCGGCTTTTTCAGGGGATTCGATACCTTGCCACGGCTCAAAATCAAGCCACCGCGCGGCCCACGCAATGTTTTGTGCGTCGTAGTCGTCATGACATGAAAACCAGAATCGAGCGGATTGGGATGCACGCCACCCGCAATCAGGCCAGCCACGTGCGCCATATCGGCCATCAGCAGGCAGTCCGGCACTGCGGCAGCAATCTTGGCCACGCGCGCAAAATCCGGAATCTTCATATAGGCCGAATAGCCCACCAGAATAATCTTCGGCCGACATTCTCGCGCCAGCCTTTCCAGCATCTCGTAATCTATCTCACCATCAGCGCCAACATCGTAGTTTACGAAATTATAAACCTGCGCGCTCTGCGTCACGGGCGCCCCGTGCGTCAGATGCCCGCCATCGGCCAAACTCATCGCCAACACCGTGTCGCCGGGCTTCAGCCATGCATAGTAGACAGCGTTATTAGCCTGCGCACCAGAGTGTGGCTGCACATTTGCGTGGTCGGCATGAAACAAGCGACGGGCGCGCGCAATCGCCAAACGCTCAATTTTATTAGTATTTTCCTGACCACCATAATAGCGATGACCTTCATTCGTGCGAGCAAGAACTTCGTCATCGTTGCCATCCAGGCCTTCAAAATTCGGATAACCTTCCGCATACTTGTTCGTCAAAACCGAGCCCATCGCCTCTAGCACCGCTCGCGAAACATAATTTTCACTCGGAATCAGCTCCAAGCCTTCGCGTTGACGTACGCGTTCTTGTTCAATCAATTCAAAAATCACATCTTTCATACTCCTTTCAGTATAATCTATCCGACTCATCTCGCCAACCACCCCTGTTTCGCACCGTGCTATTGACTTTTTGCACAATATAGTGTATAATATAAAATACTTTGCAAGAAAGAGGGGGTTCGCAATGTTCTTTTTTAGCTCGAGCAATCCGGCACGACCCAGCCCAGCGAGCGGCGCGCCGATAAATGCCCATAGAAATATTTCGCTCTTTTCCCCGAGGGGAGGGCACGGTAGTCCACCCGGCGGTCACGGTGGCCCCCATGGCAGTCATGGCGCACCCGGCCCGTTCGGACCACCACACGGCGGCCCGGGCCACCATGGGACCGGAAGAAGGCCGTTCGGTCCATACTGGGGATACCACGGAACCGCCGGCCCGGAGTTCTACTTCGGTCGGCCACACGACCCCATGGGTCCGATGGGTGGTTATTTCTATGGCGCACCATACCACGGCTGGTTCCGCGGCTACGGCATGTATTATCCGCGCACATGGCTCGGAGGCTGGTTTGGCATTGTCCCGATGAGCGCACCGCTCAAAGACGACGACGCACCCGACGTCAAACCGCAAGCCGACGCCAAACCGCACGCGGCCGAATCTAGCTGGATCGCTCACCTGCGTGACTGGTGGCAAAATCTCTAGCCAGCCACGACGCCGCCCCATCTGGGGCGGTTTTTAATTCTTTGTCTGATATCGCACCCTGTGTTATAATATGTGGGCGCGGTTCTGTAGCTCAGTTGGTAGAGCAGAGGCCTGAAGAGCCTTGTGTCGCTGGTTCAAGTCCAGCCGGAACCACCACAATATACTAAATAGACTCAATATGCACGAGTCCTGGAAACCGTTTCTGAAAAACGAGTTTTCGCAAGATTATTTCCGCGAACTCTCGGATTTCCTTCATCAAGCCTACGATACTAAAACCATCTACCCGCCCAAACGGCAGGTTTTTTCAGCATTCACTACCGACCTCGACGCCATCAAAGTTGTGATTCTCGGCCAGGATCCCTATCACGGACCAGGGCAGGCCAACGGTCTTGCATTTTCGGTCCATCAGGGTATCCGCATTCCGCCCTCGCTGCAAAACATCTTCAAAGAAGCACGAGCCGATGTTGGCGCGAATATCCCAACAAACGGCGACCTCACGCGCTGGTCGAAACAGGGCGTGCTCCTACTCAACAACACCCTCACGGTCGAGGCGCATCACGCCGGCAGTCATCGCGGACACGGCTGGGAAATCTTCACTGAACACGTCATCACCTATTTGGGGCAAGCCAGGCCTCATCTCGTCTTCATCCTCTGGGGGCGCGACGCTCGTAGCAAAAAATCCCTAATCGACCAATCCAAACACTTCATCATTGAGTCGGCCCACCCCTCGCCGCTTTCCGCCCACAACGGCTTCTTCGGCTCAAAACCGTTCAGTCGCTGCAATACCAAACTCGCCGAATGGGGCATGCCAGAAATCAAGTGGTAAAAATAGTATTGACAAATAATCAATTATGTGCTAATATATATGCACAAGGTTACCTTTTACGCAAATGCATCGCTACCAAGCGATGCATTTCCGTTTTCTAGCCCAAAATGACACCAAAAATCTATATTTCAAGACTGGTCTAAGCACAAGCGTCATCCTATAATAGAACTACGACATCACACTTCGGTCCCTGATTGTCGGAGTATACGCCAGTCGCTCATATCCCGTCATTGTATGAGTGGCACCGAGCCGCAAAGCATGGCTCACATAAATGACTCCAAAAATCTAATCATTTAAGGAGTAATTTATGAAAAACATTAACAAACCTACCCAAACCGGCGAAAAAGTAGAAGTCATGGCGCTGTTCAACTACAGCCAGTTGCCATGTCAGCCACTCTATTTTCGCAAAAAGGGAGCAGATGAGGTCGAAATCACCGAGACTCTGAACGAACGCATCAGATTCATCGGGAATTCCGCCAAGCATATCTTCCACTGCATGGCCGGAAAATTATCGTACCGGCTCGAGTTTGACCCGCAGTCGCTCGGCTGGACACTATACGAAGACTAAATCTCCCCCACGGTCTTCCGCCCGCTGTCGCCACAGTGGGCCTTTTTTGTGTAATGTTTGCGCAAGCCCAGCCATCCCAAAATAGTCAGAGCGGCAATCACCGCGGCCAAACCCATCGCCCAATTCCGCCCCGCTATGCCAGTCTTCGGCACGCCATCAACGCCCGTTTCCGATTCTTCCGTGGCTTCACCCGGCGTTTCGACCACTGCGCCGTTATCCTGGGGCATCCCAGCTGCTTCCTCCGTCACCGGCAACTCATCGGCTCGTACAAAATACTCGTCGCTAAGCTCGTAATCCTCGTCCAACCACGCAAAACTCAACAACTCATCATCCGTGAAACGCAAGTCACCTATCTGCAAATCCTCCTCTGCCGGCGCATAACCCAAATCAAAACCATTCAGCCGCACCAAAAGGTACTTCGCCCACGCCGGTCGCTCCAGGGCGTGCGCCGTCAAGCGGCCATCACTTGTTCGCGTCAATTCCAGTCGGGGCGCAGTCATGTCTGACTGGGGCGGCGCGCCAATAATCACGCTCGCCCTGGCGACAGCGCTTGCGCCACTCTCATCAGTCACCCGCACGGCCATAATGCTATCGTCCTGAAACACCGCCTCGTGCGTCGCCGCCCCCTCTGTCCAGGTATCGCCCGTCAACCACTCAAAGCGCAAAGTCTGACCACTCGAACTATAGCTAGCCGACGCGTCAAATACCACGGGCTGACCCGCCTCGACGTAGTATTCTTCCAGCGGTAGGCTCGCAAATACCACGTCGTCCGGCTGTGGCACCGCAGCCAGGCGCAACTGACTTACCTGGCGAGACGCCACCCGCTCCGGCAAACGCAAAGACACCAATTTGCTCATCCAGAAAAAGCCAAAATCACTGTATTTTGCGTGCCCCTGGTTTCGTAACGGATTTCCGGAACTGCCGCAGATATAATCTTGCCGATTACACCACAGGCCATATTTCCCCTCCAGTCCATTTGCTACATACGGCTGGCGAACCCCCAACACGCCGCTGTCAGTCCGGCAGTTCGGCGCATACACGCGATAACTCGACAAACCGGCGCCGCGACAGGCGGGCGGCCTGACACCTCGACCCTCCGGCAGATTCGTTTCTGGGTCACCGAACAAGCCCACATAGCTTACACTAGTCGGTGCAAAACTCGTCACAGCATGGCTGACCACCATCGCTCCTTGTGAATAGCCCGCCAACACCCATCGCGTCCGACCGCAAACCGTCATCACGTCATCATAGCGCCGCCGCAATAAATCCACGCCGTCGGCCACGCTGGCGCCAAATTCATAGTATTTTCCGGCAGAAACGTACGCGCCCAACAACACTCGAAAGTCCGCCACCGACACCGCCCGATAAGGCAAATCCGTCACCTCATAACTGTAGCCCACCCGCTCAGCCACACGGCGCATCTGCGTCGCGAACTCTCTTCACTCATCGCTTGCGTTCAGCTTTTGTCCTGAACCGCGCGCAAACACGAACTGCAAATCCGCACAATCGTCAGGATATTCCGCCGCCTCACTGGCGGCAATCGCAACGTTCGCCCCGCCGCCAATCAGGCAATAGCCCAGCCCAAACCAAACCAAAACGCTAAACCAAACTTTTTTCATGCCCGCAGTATGCCAGATAATCGGCAACGACAAAAGCACGAGTTCAATGTTTTCGCATCATCGTGTAAAATATAGCTAGACCATGGAAAAATTCAGCATCATTCTCGGTAAAACCGTTCAAAAAATCACCAAACTCCGCGGCAACGGTGGCTCGGCCCTACCAGGGCTAGTCGTCGAACGGAGCAATCCACAATTCCTGAAGAAAACCCTCGGCAGACTTCCGCGCGGCGTCGTCGTCATCTCTGGCACCAACGGCAAAACCACCACGACCAAAATCGTCAGCGAGCTGCTCGAGAAACAGGGACTCAAAGTCTTCACCAACAAAAGCGGCAGCAATTTCGTGCGTGGCGTAATTTCCGCCATCCTAGGCGACATCAAGCTCAACGGCAGCTTTGACTACGACATCGCCGTCCTTGAACTCGACGAAGCGCACGCCGTCAAATTCTGCGAAGTCTGCCCAATCGATTATTCCCTTATCTTGAACGTTCAACGCGACCAGCTGGACCGCTTCGGCGAAATCGACCACACCGCCGAACTTCTGCAGAAAGTCGCCAAACAGACCCGCCAAACCTGCGTACTCAATCGCGAAGACCCCCGCGTACAAAAACTCACCGCCAAAAATACCGTCTTTTTCGGCCTCTCTAGCAAGCTCCAAGACGCTTTTCCGTCTGACGATGACTTACTGTCAAAAACCAGCAAAAACAAGACTAAAGCCCCCACCGCCACGGTTTGCCTACAAAGCCTAGATGGCCAAACAGCCGTCTACAAAATCAACCAAAAAGACTATCGTTGCCAACTTGCCCTCAAAGGCATCTATAACGCCTTCAATGCGGCCGGCGCATTGGCATTATGTCATAGCATATTGCCGAAAGCTCCCGCCTCAACACTAATCGAGCAGCTCGGCGGCATCACCTCGGCATTCGGCCGCGGCGAAAGCCTGCACTTTGGTGACCAAACCATCGAATTGCTACTCGTCAAAAACCCATCCGCCTTCCAACTCAGCCTCACCTCATTCGCCGATAAAGACCATGACTATATGATTGCCATCAACGATAAAGTCGCCGACGGACGCGACGTATCGTGGCTCTGGAATGTTGATTTTCTGCGACTTCCACGCGTCAAAGTAGCCAGCGGCAGTCGCGCCACCGACATGGCGCTACGTCTCAAATATGACGAAATTGACGTCGATACCGTCGAAGAAGACCTAGCCACCGCCCTGAAAATCTTCTCCGCCAGCAGCGACCGCCCCAAACGCATCTTTGCTACCTATACCGCCATGCTAGAAATCCGCAAAATAATATCAGGAAAGAGCATCCTATGACCACATTGCATATCCTCCATCTATATCCAAAAGAAATGAATCTTTATGGCGACCATGGCAACATCCTGACGCTCAAAAAACGCGCCGAATGGCGAGGTTTTCGCGTTAATGTCACCGAGTACCACGTCGGAGACCAGCTACCAAATCACATTGACATCATCTTCGGTGGGGGAGGGCAAGACTCCGGCCAATCAAAAATCGAAGCCGACTTGCGCGCCCACGCCACAGAGCTTAAAACGCTTATCGAGCAGGGCACTCCCTGTCTTGTCGTCTGCGGCCTCTATCAACTCTTTGGCGAATATTTCCAAACCGGTGATGGCCAAAAAATCGCCGGCATCAACATCCTCCCGGTCCAGACCGTGGCCGGACCAAAGCGCCTTATCGGCAATATCGTCATCAACTCACCAGAATTCGGCGAAGTCGTCGGCTACGAAAACCACTCCGGCCTGACCACGCTCGCACCTCAAGCCAAACCCTTCGGCACCGTAGTAAGTGGCGCCGGCAACAACGGCAATGATTATACCGAAGGCGCCTTCTATAAAAACTGTATCGGCACCTATCTGCACGGCCCCATCCTGCCCAAAAACCCTCGCCTGGCCGACTTTTTGCTGCTCAAAGCACTCCAGCGCAAAGACGCCAGCATCAAAAAACTCGCCCCTCTCAATGACAGCATCGAGCTGCATGCTCACAGCGTTGCCGCAAAACGTCCTCGCTAGTCTATTGCCCCAACGCCGCCATCGTCGCCGACCAGTTCAGCCGCTGGGCCATTTCTGCTTGCTCGGCATCACTAGCGCGCCGCGTAATGCGATTTTCTGCCGATGTTGTCGCAATATAGCCAAAATGATAGTCATATTTCGGCGCTACCAGTTTGGCGGACTGAATTTTCTCGAAGCACGCCTGCGCCGACAAAGTCGCACAGGCTGCGCTCAGCTCATCCCACGCCGCAAAATCAACCTCCGAAGCATTCGTCACCTTCAAATCGGTCGTAATCGCCGCCGAGCGCGATACTTCTTTGTTTGATGTTTGGTCAAACATAAAATTACCCATTGAATACACGATCAGCTTCCCGGCATACGCCTCGGTGTCCTGCGTCCAATGGGGGTGGTCCGCCAGCACCATCTCAACACCCGCATCAATCATCGCATGATATAAATTCTGCCGAATCGCATCGTGCGTCGCCTGGTATTCTGCCCCCATGTGCGGCATCGCAATCGTCGGAAGCACCTGGGCGTACCGCCGCATGCCCTCGACAGCCTGACGCGGTATACCATAAACACCGTGCGCGCTACAAAAGCCAAACGGCATCTTGTACTCCTCAATCACCCCATCGTCAAACTCCACCGTCAGCGGCAAAAACACCGGCGCACAGTTGTTGTCGCCATCTTGATAATCATAGCTGCCAAAATACTGAATCCCCACCGCCGCCAGCTGGCGCTGCGTCTCGGCGAAACCCTCCGGCCCCTGGTTGTCCGTGTGATTATTGCCCAGCAAGAACGCCGTAAAATAATTCTTCGCCTCCGGCAAATAATCCGGGTCACAATTAAACTTAAAAATCTGCTCTTCCTCGGCCTGGTTATGCACGCCGCCTTTGTCGGTCACCGGGCACTCCAGCCCCGCAATCCACGCCTGATACTTGTCGCGCCCCAGACTATCCAATTGTGAAAAAGGATATTTCACGCCTAATTCTGATGCTCGTGCCATCGTATTTGTACGTCGTCCCCAAAAAGTCGTCCCTGCAAACAGATACTTTGCACTTACGGCTTTAATCTGCGGCTCAAGCTTTTCCGCCGGCACCTCATCTTCCTGTTTTATCTCAAAGATCTGCGGTCGAAACCAAACAAGCGCTGCACAGGTCACCACTGCAATCGCCCCAATCGCCAACAGCGCAATAATGATCCGTGAGGCCCATTTCCCAAACTTCGCCATCACCCCTCCTTTCGCTTCTATTTTACAACGATTTTACGTTTTACGTTTTATTCATTACAATAAAAATATGAAAAAATGCTTACGAAAAATATTTGGCGAACTCAAGCTGTCCTGGCCAACCATCATCATCATCGCTATTATTATGGGTATCTATACGGCCCTCGTTGCAAAATACGTCCCAGACGGCAACTCGTTCCACGACATCGCCGTAACGCCCGAATGGTGGGTCCTTCCGGCCATTTTCATCATCGTCAACTGCAAAAAGCCGCTTGATGCGGGCTTAAAAGTCTTCGTATTCTTCCTCATTTCTCAGCCTTTGGTCTATCTTGTCCAAATCCTGCTTGGCTCCGACTGGTCGCTATTCGGCTACTACCGCTATTGGTTTATAGCCACACTCCTGACCTTTCCCGGCGCCATTCTCGGCTGGTATATCAAAAAGGACAAGTGGTATTCCGCACTTATCCTCTCGGTCATGACGCTACTGCTAATCTATACCGCCTTCGGCTACCCGCACGACTATCCCGACAATTTCCCCAATCACCTCATCTCAATCATCTACTGTCTCGGCATCATCCCCATCTTTATCTTCGGCATCTTCCGCGAAAAAGTGCCTCGCATCATCGCCAGCGCCATCGCTATCCTAGCCGTCATCACCCTCATCCTGATGAACGGCGTGTTCGACAAACCATATACGGTCTACAATAACAGCTTCTTGCGCGAAAACGACGTCACGCTCGTCGGCAAACCCTACGTCTCCAGTTTCACGGCCAGTGGCGAGGGCAAAGCCGAGCTCATCGATGCCGGCGCACAGCAATACACAGTTAAACTCGAAGGTACAAAAACCGGCCATTACGAGTTCGAAATCACCGACGATGTCGAGGAGCTACCGCCCGAAGACGACCCGGTCTATTCGTTTGAGTATCATTACGACGAAGCAAGCCAAAGCGTCGTGGTTAATCGGCAATAAAAAAATGGTGGAGCATAAGAGACTCGAACTCTTGACCTCCTGCTTGCAAAGCAGGCGCTCTAGCCAACTGAGCTAATGCCCCATCCGAAAAAAGAGGCAAATCGGGGGGGCGATTTGCCTCACCCGAATAATAACATAACACACCTAAAACGGCAAGAATCGGCAAAAAACTCGCAAAAAAGTCTTTACAATATCAAAAATCTTTGTTATGCTAGCCTGGCTGGTCGCTTCGCTGCGGGCGTGTTGAAGGCGGATAAGGTTTCAGCCTATCATGGTGGACTAGCACACTTAAAGTAACACCCCCGGGTGTTATTTTTTTGCAAAAAAACCTATAATAATGCTCATGAGAATCAGTAAAACTTTCGAAAACGACATGATAGATTACCTGAAATGGCGCGGCGACGTCAAAATCAGTCCGGACAACCCCGTAAACGAGGTCGACTATCTCATCATGGCCCGGCTCTCCTATTTCCCCTATCACCAAATCACGCTTGCCCCACGCGAAAGCATCAAGAGTTTCTGCAAGAAAATGTCCGAAGTGCGGCGCAACTACTATAACATCTATGGCGACACGCGCTTGGTCAAGGAACTGATTAATTCCACTCGCTTCAACAAGCTCATCGTTTCGGATTGCGTTACCCGTAACGACCGCGCCACCGAAAAACAATTCGGCGCCATCACCATTCACTTACCAAACAACGAACTCTGCGTGTCATATCTCGGCACCGACGCCAGTCTCGTCGGCTGGAAAGAAGACTTCAATATGACCTTTATGCCGACTATTCCATCACAGGAGCTGGCGCTAGAATACCTAGAGCGCATTGCCAAAAAGTACCCCACCCACAAACTGCGCGTCTGTGGGCACTCCAAGGGCGGTAATATCGCCGTATTCGCCGCGCTCAGCATCTCCACACAAGTGCAGAAGCGCATCATCGACGTAATCAATTTTGACGGCCCAGGCTTTATTCCCGACTTCGTCAAAGTCAAATTCCATCGCAGCGCCGAAATGCTCCAGAAAGTCCACAACTACATCCCCCAAGACTCTATGTTTGGCCGTCTGCTCGAACAGGACGGCGACCGTACGGTCGTTTTCAGTCGCGAAAATGGCCTCTATCAGCACGACGTCTATTCCTGGCAAGTCTGCGGCCCCATCATCACGCGCGCCGAAAAAATCGCCGATTCCAGCGAAATCTTCAACCAGACCATCATCGATTTCCTCAAAAACCGCGACCTCAAAGACCGTAAAACCTTCGTCGACACAGTTTATGATATCTTGTGCTCCACCGATTTCGACTCCATGGACGACATTCGCGACAGCTGGCTTCGCAAACTCCCCAATCTCGTCAAAAGCTACCGCCAAGTCAAGCCAGAAGACCGCGACGTTCTAACCGGCGTAGTCAAGCAGATCGCCGGCCTCTACATCGATTCACGTCGGCGCTACACCAAAGAGCAAAAGCCAACCAAAACCCCACTTCGCCGTCGCATCCGCCGCAAGCGCCGCACGACAAAAAAATAACGCCCCGCAAGCAGCGGGGCAGGATTGCCGCTTAATAGTTATCCATTTAAACATAAGCAAAACCACCCCTTTTGTTGGCGTAGCTTTGTGTAATATATACAAAAAATGCCCTTGCTTTTGGGCATATTCAACGAAAACAGTTATGCTTGGCTGGGCCGGCAGGAT
>JAFRMK010000010.1 GCA_017430725.1 Candidatus Saccharimonadota bacterium
AACCTGCGAATGACGGGACCAAAACCCGTTGCCTTACCGCTTGGCGACGGCCCAATCCAGGGCTAATTCTAACACATTCTGCGCCATCTGTCGACGTCAAGCAAATCACTCTGCGCAAGCATACAATTCTTCTGAATCGTCTTCGTCTGCTTCCGCCGCCTCGAGCTCTTCAAGCGCCGCCGCGTCTTCGTCTATTTCACTCATACTTTCATCATAACACTTGCTATAATAGTTTCATGTCAAATCACGTCATTCTCAGCACGCACGGCCTGCGCAAAAGCTACGGCAAGCGCGACAATCGCTTTGAGGCCCTACGCGGCATCAATATCTCAATCAAACAGGGCGAAACAGTCGCCATCGTTGGCAAATCCGGCTCCGGCAAGTCGACCCTCATGCACTTGCTTGCATTGCTCGACAAACCCACCAAGGGCATCATTGAGCTAGACGGCGCCGACACCAGCAAGTTGCGCCAAGGCCAGCTCAACCGCCTTCGCAACAAAAAATTCGGCTTTGTTTTTCAGTCCTTTTTCATGAACGCCAACGACAGCGTCCTCAATAACGTCATTCTGCCACTCAAAATCGCCGGGCTGCGCTCACATCGCCGCCGCCGCCAAGCCATGCACGCTTTGAAGACCGTCGGCCTCGAAAGCAAGGCCAAAAACAAGGCCAATGATTTGTCTGGCGGACAAAAACAGCGCGTCTGCATCGCTCGCGCCATTGTCAACGAACCGGAAATCATCTTCGCCGACGAGCCAACCGGTAATCTCGATTCCGTCACCGGTGGCAAAATCGAAGACTTGCTGTTCGAACTCAATCGCAAACAGGGCATCACGCTCATTATCGTCACGCACGACGCCGAACTAGCAAAAAAATGCGACCGCCAAATCAGACTGGTCGACGGACGCGTTGCCGACGAAAGCACAAACCCCAAACGCCGTACCCCCAAACCGACCAGCTATTTCACGCACGACACCGGCGATACTGATGCCGACGGCATACTTAATACCGACAAGGAGGAAGCCTAATGAAGCTCATTGATATCATCAAAGACGCCAACCGCAATCTTTTACGCAATAAACTGCGCAGCTTCCTGACAATTCTCGCTATCTTCATCGGCTCATTCTCCATCATTTCGACTTCCGCCATCCAGGCAGGCGTCAACGACTTCATCGATGGGCAAGTCAATAGCTACGGCGGCGAAGGCTATCTCGCCATCGCCTCAAAAGATTCCTTCGAAGCAATCGAAAACCTCCAGAACGCCAGTGATGGCCCGCTCGAATATAATCCCGACAAAATCCAGACTGGCGCCACCGCCATCGAGCCGGCCACCATCGCCAAACTCAAAGATATCGCCGGCATCGACCCCGACAGCGTACAAGAACAAAAAACCATCAGCGTCGATTACATCACCAGCGCACAAACCGACAAAAAATATATCCTCAGCGCCGAGGCACTCCCGCCGGGGCATATCAAAGTCGACACCGTCGCCGGCACCACCCCCGACCTTAACAACCGCGACGAATACCAAATCCTGCTACCCGAAGACTATGTATCGGCACTCGGTTACGATGATGCTGCTGCCATCATTGGCCAAACCGTCACACTAGGTGTCGTTGACCAATATCGTCACGAAACAAAAAAATTTACACCAAAAGTTGTCGGCGTTATCGCTCCCGGCGTCGTTTCGCTCGGTTATGCCTACACAAACACATTTCTCGCCGACGACATCTATGCCGAAAACAGCAAATACTACCCCGCAGAGCTCAAAGAACAGGTTTTCGCCCTCACCGCCAGTTACGACTACCAAAACTATGACATCGCCACAATCAAGGACGAACTTGAAGAAATTGGCCTCAGCGCCATGACCGTCGAAGACATTATTGGCCAAATCAAGAGCTTCTTCGATGTTATCCTCGGCGTCTTCAAGATTTTCGGCTTCATCGCCTTGCTTGCGGCCGGCATCGGTATCGTCAACACTCTCTTCATGTCCGTACAGGAGCGCACTCGCGAAATCGGACTCGACAAGGCGCTCGGCATGTCGTCGCGCCACGTCTTTCTCGGCTTCACGCTCGAGGCCATTTCGCTGGGCTTTTGGGGTTCACTTTTCGGTATCGCCGTCTCAATGACCATCGGCCACCTCGCCAACACAGCGTTTCACGCCGAGAATGGCCTCCTCGCCGCTTTTCCCACCTTTAATTTAGCAACTTATACCATTCATGATATAATAAATGTGGTTATTCTGATCATCTTCATTGCCTTTATTGCCGGCACTCTACCGGCCCGCCAGGCATCACGCAAAAACCCAATTGACGCCCTGCGCTACGAATAGTATGGAAACCGCCCAAATCGAAAAACTGGTACCGGGCGGGCAGGGCATCGCCACGCTCGCCTACGGCAAAAAAGCGTTCATCTGGAACGCCTTGCCTGGCGAAACCGTCGACTTTACTATCACTAAGCAAAAATCCAGCTATTGCGAAGGCGTTGCGACGCGCATCATTCATGCCAGCTCGGCGCGCATTTCACCGCGCGACGATTGCTATCTTGCGACCAGCCCTTGGCAAATCATCGACTATGCCGAAGAGCTTCGCCAGAAACAACAGCTCGTGTCTGCCTGTTTCGAGCAGCACCAACTTCAACTCGAAGTTCTACCGACCATCACTGACGGCCAAGACTTCTTTTACCGCAACAAAATGGAGTATTCGCTCTATTGGAACAACGACGATTCAAAAATATATCCAGCTTTCCATCAACGCGGCACGCATCGCAAAATCCCCATCGCCCAAAGCTCCATCGAGCGCCCCGAAATTTTCGCGGCGGCCTCCCGGCTTATTGTCGAACTGAATGCCCGCCACGCCGCGGCGCGCGACTACCAATCCATCCTCGTCCGCTGCGACCAGCACGGCAACACCAGCACAGCGCTTTTTGAAAACCACAAAGCGCACCCCGTCATGCAAAAACTCCACGACCAACTGCTTGGCCATCAATACAGCTATTCACCCAACGGCTTTTTCCAAATCAACCTGCCGGTCTACGAACTGGCGCTCCAGGCTATCGCCGAGCGACTCACCGGACAAGCCGTCATCGACCTTTATGCCGGCGTCGGCAGCATCGGCCTGTCCGTCGCTCGCGACAAACGCCTGACTATGGTTGAAGTAAACGCCGCCGCCTTCGCCGAAATGCAAGCCAATGCCGCCGGCAGCCAGGCCGAGTGCATTCTCGCCAAATCCGAAGACGTCACCGCACACATCTCTGCCAACCATAGCGTCATTCTTGACCCACCTCGCGCCGGCTGCGACAACAAGCTTATTGATGCCCTCAACCAAATCCAACCAGCTCAAATTATCTACCTTTCCTGCAATCCCATCACGCAGGCCCGCGACCTCAGCCTTCTGCGCGAGCATTATCACATTTCGGCGCTACAACCATTCAATTTCTTCCCTCGCACGCCCCACATCGAAAATCTCGCCGTTCTCGAACGCCGTTAATTGCTTATGTTAAAATACAGACATGCAAATCGCCATACTCGGCGCGGGTGCTTTTGGCCAAGCGCTCGCTAAAATCTTACGAGACAACCATCACGCCAGCACTTTTTATGACCCGCTACTTTTCCCCGAAATCAGCCTCGACCAAGCCTGCCGTAGAGCCGAAGCCGTCATCATCGCCATCCCCACAGAAGCCATTACGAGTTTTCTGGCCATTTATCCTCCCAAACTCAAACAACTTCCAACCATCCTCACCAGCAAAGGACTCTTTTCGCTCGAACTATTCAAGGAATTCCCCAATTTCTCAATCGTCTCCGGACCAGCCTTTGCCGACGAAATATTAGCCGGCCACGGCGCAACGATGACCGCGTCGAGCCAATTCTGCGCCAAATTACTACACAACCAACAAATTGACATCGAATTATCCGACGACGCACTGGGCATCACTATTTGCGGCGCACTTAAAAACATCTACGCCATCGGCGCCGGCTACCGCGCTGAAGCACCCGACGAACTCGCCAAATATATCCAGTCCGCCCACCAAGAAACCAAAGATTACCTCGCTCGTCACGGCGCTCAAGCCGCCACCGCCGAATTATCCTGCGGACTGGGCGACCTCATCCTAACCTGCACAAATCGCACTTCGCGCAATTTCCGCGCCGGCCAACTGCTGCGCAAAGGGCAGAGCAAGCGCACAATCCTCCGCAAGCTCCAAACCGTCGAGGGAATCAGTGCCGCCACGCGCGCCGACCGCAAAGGCTATCCGCTCATTTCGGAAATCTACCAACTGGTCAACCAAAAATAATATCCTATATAATAGAGGCATGGATTTTGAACAAGCCTATGCCAAACTCAATGATGCTCAACGCAACGCCGTCGACCACATCGACGGACCACTCTTAGTCATCGCCGGCCCCGGCACCGGCAAAACACAACTATTGTCGGTCCGCGTCGCCAACATTCTGCGCCAAAGCGACGTCAACCCTGAAAACATCCTTTGTCTCACTTTCACCGAAACTGGCGCCAGCAATATGCGCCAACGCTTAATTAATTTCATCGGCCCCGAAGCCTACAAGGTCCAAATTCAGACCTACCACGCTTTTGGTTCATACATTCTCCAAGAACACCGCCCCGACCTGCGCAACGCCATTGATGAACTAGACCAATTCACTATTATTCGCGACATCCAATCGCAGCTTGAACCCAACGACATCTTACGTCACGGCTATTTGACCGGAAATATCCGCCAGACTATCTCCGACCTCAAATCTGCCACGCTTACCCCCCAGGACTTGCGTACCATCGCCCAGCACAATCGCCAAAGCCAAACCGCCATCCTTCAAGACATTCGCCCCCTCATCGAGGATATTTTTGGCGAAAAGTATAACAAAAAACACAGTCCCGCCAAATACGAGAATCTGCTCGAACATCTCAAGGTTTTCGTTGATGCGCAGCCCCAACCGATTCTCCCCAAAGTCGAACCGCTTGCACACATCTACTATCGCACGCTGGCCGAAATTCTGCTCGGCGAAACCGATGCACCGAGTCCCGCCAAAAAACTACGCGATTGGCGCAACAAACATTTTCGCAAAGATGCTAACAATCATTGGGTTTTCAACGTGCTACCGATTCTGCGCATCGAAAGTCTTGCCAACATCATGGAAAAATACCAAACCGCACTCACCTCGACCGGTCTTTTCGACTACGACGACATGATTCTTACTGCCATCGACCTGTTACAAAATGACGCCGAAGCACGCTTTAACGCCCAAGAACGCTTCCAATACATCTTGCTCGACGAGTTTCAGGATACCAATGATGCCCAAGCCAAACTGGTTGCTTTGCTAACCGATAACCCCAGCAATGAGGGGAAGCCAAACATAATGGCGGTCGGCGACGACGATCAGGCAATCTATGGCTTCCAAGGCGCCAATACTTCAAATTTCTTCGATTTTGACAACAGGTATCACCCAGAGCATATTTTTCTCACAAAGAACTATCGCTCCAGCGCCGCCATCCTCGACCTCGCACACAATGTCATCGAGCAGGGCATTGACCGATTCTGTAAAGCTCCAAACGTCGACATCGACAAAACCATCACTGCCGAAAACCCACCCGCAGATACCAATATTGAACTGCGCGAATTCAAGTCCTATCAAGCCGAATACGCCTTTGTCGCGCAGCAAGTCGCTTCGCTTCTCGCCAGTGGAGTCAGCGGCGACAAAATATCTATCATTGCGCCCAAACACAAATACCTTATGTCCATTTTGCCATTCTTGCATCAAGCCAACATCAAGGTATCCTACGTCAAGCGCGAAAACATCCTTGACGAAGCCCAAATCCAAGATCTGCTCGCCGCCTGCGAACTGGTACTCGCGCTCGCTAAAAGCCCCAAAAACGCCGACCCGTTTTGGTTCCAAGTATTATCGCTCCCGTGCTGGAAACTCAGCACCGCTGAGATAATTGACGTTCTTCAGCGCGCCAAGACCGCTCGCCATAGCGTCATCGAAGAGCTGCTATCCGATGAAGCCTCGCCCACCGCACCAATCGCCCAATTCTTCAGCGAACTGTCCGCCAAAGCGCACAATTTTTCCGCTGAATATCACATCGCCACACTCAGCAACAAACTCTTCCCGGACACTGACAACTATAACTATTTCAGCAACCTAAACACCCTGCGCGACCTTTTGCTCAGCAAAGACGCTCGGCGCAGCCAAAAACTCCGCCTTGCCGAATTCGTCGACACGCTTCGCGCCTATCAGGCGGCCGAAATTGAAATCCTCAATAAATCCCCCTATCATGAAGCCGATGACGCCGTGGTATTGCAGACCGTCCACTCCGCCAAAGGCCTCGAATATGAACATGTTTTTCTCATTGCCACTGATAACAAAAACTGGAGCGACGCCAGCGGCAACCGCGACCAAATTACGCTACCGGCCAATCTCGAACACGTCCGTCATGTCGGCGACAGCCTCGACGAAAAACTACGCGTATTCTTTGTCGCCATCACGCGCGCAAAAGCGAAACTCACTATGACATATAGTCTATCGGATTTCGCCGGTCACACCGCCACACGCCTCAAATTCCTTGACATTCGCGAAACTCCCGACGGCAACTCCGTCAGCCAAATCCTACCCAACCACTTTGCTCAAATCATTGTTGACGATTCGGCGGCACCGGCAATCGACGCCATTGCTCCCGCCAATTGGTTTGACAACTATCTGCCAGACGACGACGTCAGGCGCAACCTGCTGTCACCAAAAGTCGAACATTTCCGTCTCTCGCCAACTCAGTTGAATTGTTTCATTGACCTAAAATATGCCGGTCCAGAGGAATTCATCAAACGCTACATCATCAATGTACCGAGCGACAGCTCCGCCTCGCTCGACTACGGCAACTTTGTGCATGAAATCATGGACGAAATCAACAAAGAACAAATCGACAACACCGAAGCCATGGCGCGCTTCCATCAGCTTGTTGACGACGCCGACATCGAGACTGAAGAGAAGACCAAGCTGCACGAACGCGGCGACGCCCAGCTCAAACAATTCCTCGCCGAACGCGGCGACCAACTCCGCAAAACCCATGCCGACTCCGAACGCAGCTTCTTTTCAGAAAACATCGTGCTTGACGGCGTTCCGCTCACCGGCAAAATCGACCGCATCGAAATTGATGATGCCCACAAGACCATCATCGTTTCGGATTTTAAGACCGGCCACACGCGCGAACAGTGGCGAACCGACAATTCAACTTTCGGCTACAAAATCCAACTATATTTCTATAAGTTTCTCATTGAAAACTGCCGAGAGTATCGCAACTACAAAGTTACCCAAGGCCGCATCGACTGGATTGCGCCCAACGACTTCGGCGAAACCGTATCCTTAGTGCTCAATTTCAATTCAAAAGAAGCCGCGCAAATCAAAAAACTCATCTCTGTCGTCTATCACCACATCAAAACGCTCGACTTCCCAGACATCGAAGCCATCATGAAAAAATCCAACCCCACCAAAGCCTTCTTTGACCAACTTGTCGCAGACGAAGAAACATGATATAGTATTAACGTGTCTTTTGCATAAACCAAGTACCTTTTGAAGGGAGGTGAGGCGATGGCGTGGTATCCCTGCCCAGTTTGCGGCAAACCATGCGTCGACCCACGCGAAGCCGCAAGGCACTGCGCAAATGCCCCTGGCCATTATGCCAGAATCGGCACGCGCGAGTGTCCAGACTGCCGTGGCAGTGGGAAAAAGTACTCTTTTCTTGGCGGAGAAGTAGCTTGTCCACGCTGTGGCGGAAGTGGCGTAATTTAGGGCAAAACGGTTTCTTCGGCCGTTTGTTATCCTCTTCGTGGCCCGCTCAATGTGTCGCAAGACACCAAGAGCGGGCTTTTTCATGCTATAATATTCTTATCTGGTCACGCTTCGGCCCCTGACCTTGATTCATAAAAACCGACGCCAATATTGCGTCATTCTACTATTTATCAAACTACGCGCAATAAAGGATTTTTTATGAATCAAAACACTCTTCCGGAAAATCACCACCTGCACCAACCGATTGCCGTCGACGCAAGCTTTTCGCGGCAATTTCTTGGACACTGTCGCCCTTTGGCTTTTCGCACCGCGACCGGCAGAGAAGTGCAAATCAGCGAAATCGGCCTCATCCACCCCAAATACGATGGACTGAAAACCATCTTCGCCTTTGACGTCACGGACGGCTCCGCCGACTATCGCATTTGTCTCGACACCGACAGCCTAAACTGGTTCTTAGAATTCGAAGGGGACCGCTATGAAGCTTGAACGTCCCGCCAACCATGTCATGTATATTGACCTCAATTCCTGTTTCGCCACCATCGAACAACAGGCGCGCCCGCTCCTGCGCAATCGCCCCGTCGCCGTCACCAATCGCATCTCGCCCAATTCCTGCATCATTACCGCCAGCTACGAAGCCAAAGCACGCGGCGTCAAAGTCGGCCAACGGCGCATCGAGGCGCTCCACCTTTGCCCCGACCTGGTTTTCGTCGAAGCCGAACCCAGCAAATATATCTTCGTCCACCGCCAACTACGACGCATCATGTCCGATTATTCGCCCAGTTTCACCATGAAATCCATCGACGAAGGACTCATTGACCTTGCACAGGCACCGCCAAAGTGGCGCAATGCACCACCAGCCGAAATCGCCCACGATCTCAAGCGCCGTCTCCGCGCCGAAATCGGCAACTGGATGCGCTGCAATATTGGCGTCGCCAGCAACCGCTTCTTGGCAAAATTAGCCGGCGAGCTCCACAAACCCGACGGCTATGACGAAATTACCGCCGCCAATCAGCGCCAAATCTTTGCTGGTCTTAAATTGACCGATTTACCTGGTATCAACCTGCGCATGCAAGCCCGACTCAATGCCGTCGGCATTTTTACGCCACTCAATCTATTAGATGCCGAAGAATCCACCCTTGTCAAACTCGTCTGCCATAGCATCGACGGCCAAAAATGGTATCGACGCCTGCGGGGCATCGAGGTCGATGACTATCTGTCCGACATCCAGACCATCGGTCGCCAATACGTCCTTGAAAGTCGCCGCCTCGATAAACGCGCCCTCGAAGCACGCATCATGCACCTCGCCGAAGACGTCGGCTATCGCCTGCGCAGCAAGCGGCTTTTCGCTCGCGGCGTTCTCGTTTGGGCTTATGATTATGACGGCCAACTTTTCCGTCGTCGCAGCCTATCAAAGACCGCCTTTCACACCGACCAGGACATTCTTCGCCACGCCCGTGAACTATTCGCCGATTTTCCCGCCCCACTGCAAATTATCGGCATCACCCTATATCGCATCCAGACCGCACCCAATGCCCAACTCAGCCTCGAACAACCTCGCCTAGACGCCGAAACCGCCCTGTGTCAGGCCGCCGACACTATCAATCTCCGCTTCGGCAACCGCCGCATCCATTTTGCCGCCAGCTGCGGCACCGACCACGTCAAAACCAAAATCCCCTTTGGCTCCACTCGCTACCTCGACCGCTCAATCACCTAGAATTCTGTATAATAGAACTATGGCATTCGAAGACAATCTGACAATCATTGACGGAAAAAGCGTATTCTACCGAGGATATTACGCCATGGGGCATCTCTCATTGCCCGACGGCACGCCGACCGGCGGCGTCTACGGTTTTGCCAGTATGCTGATTGAGATTATCGAAAAACTCCAACCCGAATACATCGCCGTCGCTTGGGACAAAAGCAAGACCAATATCCGCAGTCGACGCGCCATCTATCCGGACTACAAAGCCAATCGCAAACCTGCGCCGCCCGATTTTTATGCGCAAATCCCGTTCCTGATGGAACTCCTAGAAGCATTCCACATTCCGTTGTACGAGTTTGACGACTATGAAGCCGACGATATTATTGGTACCCTCGCTCGCAGCGCGCAAAGCCAAGGCGTTCGTGCCGAAATCATTTCTGGCGACCTCGACATGCTACAAATCGTCGATGAACATATCAAAATGTATCAACTCAAGCGCGGCTTCTCCGACGTCGCCGAATTCGACATTCCCGCCGTGGAAGAAAAGTATCAGCTCCGCAAAGACCAATTCCTTGATCTGAAAGCCATCAAAGGCGACTCATCCGACAACATCCCCGGCGTGCCCGGCATCGGTGAAAAAGGTGCCGCCAAACTGCTTCAGAGCTACGGCACACTCGAAAACGTCTATAACCACATTGACGACCTTACCGGCAGCACCCAACAAAAACTCATCGCCGGCAAAGAGCTCGCCTTCATCAGCAAAGAACTCGCCAAAATAAAGTTCGACGCGCCCGTCAAGTTCGACCCCGCGGCGACTCGTTTAGCCGATTTCCAACCCACCGCCGTCGTCGCCGAGCTACAAAAACTCCGTTTTAACTCGCTTCTCCGCAAGTTCGCTAAACTCTTCCCAACTAAAACAACGGCGCCTGCGCCGGCCGCATCCACGCCAAAAGCGCCGGAAATGCCAAAAGCACCAGAAGCACCAGACCTTCAGCCCGACGCAGCGATCGACACTCCCGCCAACCTCTATTTGAGCCGCCAAGTCAAAACCGATATGCACGACAATCACCAGCTCGCCATGGAAATTCTGGCTGGTCGACCATTTTGGGACCTTGATCAGGTCGATTTTCTCCTTAATCCGCTCGAATATAATCGCCAACTCACGCTCGCCGACACCGCCGACAACCACACCGCCTACCTGTCGCAACGCCGACAACTCCAGCAGCTCCCCAAAGTCGCCAACATCGTCGAGCATTTTGACCTACCGCTCATCCCAATTCTCTACAAAATGGAATGTGCTGGCATCGGCATCGATACGGCGCGTTTTAAGGTGTTAGCGCACGAGTTTTCCACAGAGCAGAGCAAACTTGAACAAGAAATTTATTCAATTTCCGGAAGAAATTTCAATATTAATTCGCCCATTCAACTATCCAAAGTCCTGTTCGAAGACCTGGCGCTACCAACTCGTGGCATCAAAAAGAATTCGCGCGGTTATTCCACTGGCGCCAAGGAGCTCAACAAATTACGCCAAAGCCACCCCATCATCGGCAAACTCGAACGCTACCGCGCAATCAACAAATTACTCAGCACCTACGTCACGCCTCTACCTCTGCTGGCCGACTCCGAACATCGTATCCACAGCACCTTCACCCAAAACGTCACCGCCACCGGTCGCCTCTCCAGCTTGAACCCTAATCTCCAAAATATCCCCGTGCGCAGCGATGACGGCCGACGAATTCGCGATTGTTTTGTCGCAAAACCGGGGCACGTTTTCGTTTCAGCCGACTACGCACAATTTGAGCTCCGACTCGCATCCGTACTGGCCGGTGACCAAGCCCTGATTGATGACTTTAATCAAAATCTCGACATCCACACCAAGACCGCCGCTGACGCCTTCCATATTCCCATGGAACAAGTCACCAAGGCCCAGCGACGCACCGCCAAGGTCATCAATTTCGGCGTCCTTTATGGCATGAGCCCCAAGGGCCTTTCCGATGCGACTGATATGTCTTTCGGCGAAGCGAGCCGCTTTATAAAAAACTATTTTGAGCTCCGAGCGCCCATTCGACGCTATCTTGACCAAACCCTTGAACGCGGTCGCAAATACGGTTATGTTGAAACCTACTATGGCCGCCGCCGTCCCACGCCGGACCTCTCCGCACCCAATCGTGTCGTCCGCGCCGCCGCCGAGCGCGCTGCCGCCAATATGCCAATTCAGGGCACCGAAGCCGACCTCATGAAGCGGGCCATGATTTCCATTGACCGAGCACTCCCATCCGCCGCCCGGCTCGTCCTGCAGATACACGACTCGTTGATGGTCGAATGCCCTCAAAAACTCGCTAAACAAGTCAGCCAAATATTACGGGAGAATATGGAGTCAGTCGCGCCAGAGCTACCAATTAAACTTGCCGTCGACGTCAGTGTCGGCCACAGTTGGGGCGAACTGTAGTGAGCTACCCAATTCGGCTTGGCCTGATTTCTGATGTCCACAGCAACCCTGCCGCTTTTCGTGCCGTTCTAGACGAATTCGACCGACGAAACGTCGACCAAATCATCTGCCTCGGCGACATTATCGGGCTGGGTGCCAATCCCGAAGCCTGCGTCACCATTTTGCGCGAATTAGTCGAGCAGGGGAAAATACTCTCCATCGTGCGCGGCAACCACGAAGACTATTTGCTCAAAAAACTCCCCGTCCACAACCACAACGACGCAAACGCCGCGAAACTCCCCGAAGAAATCCTGGACCTTTTTCGCTGGAATCACAGTCAAATCAGCCAAGAATCGATCAATTTCTTAAGTCAGTTTCCTCGTCAAGAAAATATCAGGTTAGGGCGCACAAAAATCTATGTTTCACACTATCCCGTACACCCCACCGGCACATTCATGCCGTTTTTCATGAAGCCCAGCCTCGGCGAATGTCGAAAAATCTTTCGTTTTGCGCACGCCAACATCTATCTTTTTGGCCATACGCACGTACGCACGCTCCGCATCGGCCGCAACGGCGACTATTACATCAATCCGGGCAGCGTTGGCTGTCCTATCGGCACGGATTCCGCCTCTGCCGGCATTTTAGAGCTACGAGGCCGCCGCATCAGCTACCAACAACTCGATGTCGACTACGATGTCGAACGTGCCATCAAAAAAATGCTCAGCTACAATGACGAGCATCCCGCAGTCACACATACCGTCAATCAATTCTACCGCCCACTCGACGATTTCGACTTCGACCTGTTGGACGACTAATACCGCTAATGGTAT
Organism: Candidatus Saccharimonadota bacterium; assembly: GCA_017430725.1. Lineage (GTDB taxonomy): Bacteria > Patescibacteriota > Saccharimonadia > Saccharimonadales > Saccharimonadaceae > UBA2834. The sequence continues at coordinate 12,750 of JAFRMK010000010.1, forward strand.
GATAAGAGCATGAAAAGCGTCCTGATTGTTGGCAATCTCACCAAAGACATCTATCTGCGCCTCGACCCAAGAAGCACTCCGCTCGAAATCGACCAACAACACACCGGCTGGCTAGACTTAGCTTTCAACGGCTCCTCGCACGACTATTTCTCGCGCGTCGCCATCTTTGGCGGTGCCAGCATCAGCCTTGAAGTTTGCCGACGGTTTGGGCTTGACGCCACAATCATGGGCTCAGCTTCCAGCTTTGAAAACGGCCAACTCCAAGTTGCACCCAACACCAATCTCGCCCACCGCTACATCCTCTGCCACAATCAAGACGTCAGCTATTTCTCGCCCAGTAAGTTTCCCGAAAACACTTGGCAAACGCCCGCCAAAACTCCAGATTGGATTTATCTTGACCGCTCGGCCATCATTTCCGCCGCCTTCGCCGAACAACTGCTAAGCTATCTCGACCAACACTCGTCTTGCCAATTGGCCATCTTTCTCGGCAAACGCAGCAACGCCGCCGCTGCCCATCTCCAAGCTCTCATCGAGCACGCCCAGCTCGTCATCTCAGACACCACGGCAAAAACCGGGCAGTTCAATATCACGCCAACCGACATCAGCACGGATAGCCAAACCGTTTCCTGGAATCTGCGGGGCAAAGACCAATATATCACCCATCTCAGCGCCCACCTGATTATCGGCGCCAGTATCGTGGCCGGACTTGCCCTTGATAAAAGCCCCCATTGGGCGATGAATCTAGCAAAATACAACGTTGAGCGCGCCACGCTCAGCGGCACGGCAAACCTAAACACTCTGGAGGAAAGCATGATTGAAGACGGCATCAAAACTGATTCGACTAGCACCGAACGCGAAATTTTTCGCACCGCAAAACAGTTAATGGCGCCCCAAAAGGGCATTCTCGCCGCCGACGAATCCGGTGGCTCTATCCACAAAAAATTCGAAGCCGCTGGCATTCCGGACGACGCCGAACACCGCCGAGACTACCGCAACATCTTCCTTGATACGCCAGAACTCGAAAAATATGTCTCTGGCGTCATCCTGTTCGATGAAACCGCTCGCCAACATGCCGACGACGGCTCGACTTTTGTCGAATTACTGCAAAAAAAGCACATCATTCCCGGCATCAAAGTCGACCAGGGCCTCGAAAATTTCCCCGATTCACCCGAAAAATACACCAAAGGCCTCGACGGTTTACCAAAGCGACTCGCTGAATATTATCAAATGGGCATGCGCTTCGCAAAATGGCGCTCTGCCTTCGAACTAAACCCTAACCAAAAGCCCAGCGACCAAGCCATCCAAAAGAACACCGCCGATTTGGCCGAATATGCCAGACTTTGCCAAGCTGCCGAAATTGTGCCAATCGTTGAGCCGGAATTAGTGTTTGACGGCGACCATAGCCTGGAAGAATGCGCCGAATACACAGGAAAAATCCTCGACGCATTGTTTGCTGCGCTCGCCCAAAAGGGCGTCCTACTCGCTGGCTGTCTGCTCAAAGTCAGCATGGTGCTGGCTGGCAAACAATTCGCCGAACCGTCCACAGTCGATCAAGTCGGCCAAGCCACCGCCGAATTACTGCGCACCCACGTGCCAGCCGAACTTGCCGGCGTCGTATTTCTCAGCGGCGGTCAAGGCGTCGAACAAGCCACTGCCAACCTCGCCGCCATCAAGCAGCACGGCCCCTTCCCGTGGCCCATATCTTTTTCCTACGCCCGCGCCCTTCAAGAACCAGCACTCGAAGCCTGGCAGGGCAACAACGCCAAGCTCGCCGCCGCCCGCGCGGCCTTCACGGCTCGCCTCGTCGCAAACTGCGCAGTTCTCTAGATACTAAAGAATTTTCTTCAAATATTTGCCGGTTGCCGACTTGGCATTCTTCGCAACATCCTCGGGCGTCCCAGTCGCCACAACCTTACCGCCATTTTGACCACCTTCCGGCCCCATGTCAATAATCCAATCCGCCGTCTTTATGACGTCAAGATTGTGCTCAATCACAACCATCGAATTTCCCCCGTCAACTAAACGTTGTAAAATTGACAACAATCGCTTCACGTCGTCCATATGTAGGCCGGTCGTCGGTTCATCTAGCACATACAAAGTTCGGCCAGTCGACCGTCGCGACAACTCCGTTGCCAACTTAATGCGCTGCGCCTCGCCGCCCGAAAATGTCGTCGCTGGTTGCCCCAAGCGAATATATCCCAGACCGACTTCCTGTAAAGTGCGCAATTTTCCGGCAATCAATGGATGATTCTCGAAAAATTCCACTGCCTCGTCCACCGTCATCTCCAAAACATCCGAAATCGTCTTGTCCTTGTAGCGCACCTCCAGCGCCTCGCGGTTGTACCGCTTACCGTGACAAACATCGCAGGTCACAAATACGTCTGGCAAAAAGTGCATTTCGATCTTCAACACGCCGTCACCCTGACACTTTTCACAACGCCCGCCCTTCACGTTGAACGAAAACCGCCCCGGCTTGTAGCCGCGCACCTGCGCCTCCGGCTGACTGGCGAACAGTTCACGAATATTATTAAAAACACCCGTGTAGGTTGCCGGATTTGACCGCGGCGTACGACCAATCGGCGATTGGTCAATCACAATAATTTTGTTTAGGTTTTCGATACCATCGATACGTTCGTGCGCCCCCGAAACAGTCTGCGCCCGATTCAAGCGAGCCAGTAATTCATTCGACATAATATCGTTCACTAAAGTCGATTTGCCCGACCCAGACACGCCCGACACGACCGTCAAAAGCCCCAGTGGTATTTTGACGTCAATATTTTTCAGATTATTCTCCCGTGCGCCAATGATTTCCAAATACTTGGTGCGCTCAGTCACCTTGCGGCGCTTCTTGGGAGTTGCAATCTTCTTGGCACCGGACAAATACTGACCGGTTATCGACCGCTTGTTTTTGGCAACCTCATCTGGAGTACCCGCCGCAACGACGTTCCCGCCCTTCACGCCAGCGCCCGGCCCAATGTCGACCAGATAATCCGCCTCGCGAATCGTTTCCTCGTCATGTTCCACCACGATAACCGTGTTTTTTAGGTCGCGCAGATGCTTCAACGTGGCAATCAGACGGTCATTGTCGCGCTGATGCAGGCCAATTGACGGCTCATCCAAAACATAAAGCACGCCCTGCAGGCCAGAGCCAATCTGCGTCGCCAACCGAATACGCTGCGCTTCGCCGCCAGACAATGTCGAGGCCGAACGACTCAGCTCAAGATAGTTCAATCCGACATCACGCATAAAGCCAACGCGCGCCCGAATCTCTTTCAAAATCGGCTTTGCAATTAGCATCTCGTTCTCGCTCAAACCTAAATCACCGTCCAACACCTCAATCGTCTGCTCGACATCCATTGAACACATATCCATAATATTCAAATCGTGCACCGTCACCGCCAATACGACCGGCTTCAAACGCGCCCCATGACAAGTCTGGCAGAGTCGCTCGCGCATAAATCGCTCAATATCTTTGCGCACAAAGTCCGACTCCGTCTCGTGGTAGCGTCGCTCCAAATTCGGAATCACTCCCTCATAAACTGCATCATAGCTATAGCCGTTACTTAATTTGACCCGATATTTCTCGTCGCCCGTGCCATACAGTATCTTCTGGATAATCTCGTCCGTAAACTCCCGAATCGGCTGACGCACCGAAAAGCCGTGCCTCTCGCCCACCGCCGTCAAGCGTTTCAGCCACCACGACTCCTGATTGATGCGATTATAGGGACGAATTCCACCTTCGGCAATCGTCAAATTCGGATTAAGTACCAAATCTGGGTCAATCTCCATTCTCGTACCCAAGCCGGTACAGGTCGGACAAGCCCCCTGCGGCGCATTAAACGAAAATAGCCGCGGTTCCAATTCCGGAATCAACTCATCGGGGTGATCCGGACAAGCGTAACGCTGCGAATAACTTATCACTTCAGCATGGTCGGTCCGCAGATTTTTCTGTCCTAGCGCCACGCTATTGTCGTCAATTTTCAACACTTGCATGACCCCGCCGCCAAGCTCCAGCGCCTGCTCCACGGATTGCGAAATGCGGCTTTCCATGCCTGGCCCCATTACAAAGCGGTCCACGATGACCTCGATGTCGTGGCGCAAATTCTTATCCAACTCCGGCCATTCGTCCAGCGCATAAATCACGCCGTCAACGCGCGCCCGCGCATAGCCTTTTGCCAAATACTGCTCACCAAAATGCGAAAAACTGCCTTTTTTCTGTGCCACGATTGGCGCCATCACCATCAGCTTTGCCCCCGCCGGCAAAGTCAGCACCTGGTCAATAATATCCTGCACGGTACGACGCGCCACTGTTTTGTGGCAAATCGGGCAGTGCGGAACACCGATACGCGCAAACAACAGACGCAAATAATCGTAAATCTCCGTCACCGTCGCCACCGTCGACCGTGGATTGCGCGAAGTCGATTTTTGGTCAATCGAAATGGCCGGCGAAAGACCGGTAATCAAATCAACGTCCGGCTTGTCCATCACGCCCAAAAACATGCGCGCATAACTCGACAAAGACTCGACATAACGCCGCTGTCCTTCTGCGTATAAAGTGTCAAAAGCCAAAGACGATTTCCCCGAACCAGACAGCCCAGTAATAACGACCAACTTGTCGCGCGGAATGTCCAAATCAATGTTTTTCAGATTATTCGCCCGAGCACCACGAATCTTTATCAAGTCGTTATCCATAAGCGCTTATTATACACCAAAACTCCCAAAAAGTCAATCTAGTAGACTCCGCCACTCCTTCGGCAAAACAGGTCAAGCATGTTATAATACCACTAATGGCTACCTCAATTGAAGATTGCAAAGCATACATCTCCAACATTGTTGGACAATACCAATTCACGGTCGTTACGCCGGAAGACCTCGCGGAGCGCTGCTGGCAAGCCGTTTGGCCCATCGTCGAACAAAACGCCGGCAATCTTGACTGGTTCGCGCAAAACGACCCCCAATTCACCGGCACCATCTCGAAAGTCATCCAAGACTATCAGCTCCAGCAACACGATTACGACACGCGCGACCGCTATGCCGTACGCAAAAACTATCCCGAATTTATCTTTGAATCATTCCAACTCGAGCGCCAAGCCGACGGCCTGCATGCGCATTACGTCTATCGCCTCGGCGAGCACGCGTTCACGCCAGAAGTCTTCATTGCCATCTCAGACATCAACACCCAAGATTCTCTCCAGCTAAACGACGATTTCCTGCACACGCTCTTTTTCAATTTCGGCATCATCAACGCCATCAATTACTACAAACTCAGTTTCTCGCCAAAATTCATCATTCGCGCCGGCAAACTCACCGCCGAACAATGCGACTTCTTCAAAAAACTTTTCTATCACGGACTCGAAGAATGCATGTATCGCAACGAACTGAACATCGCCTATGACGATTTCATGGAAATAATCTGCGAAGCTCCCACGGCCGTGCAAACATTCGACCTGCCGGACATCTTCCATGGCAACCTCATCCCGGTCGGCGGCGGCAAAGACTCCGTTGTCACGCTTGAAGCACTCAAACCGATGCAAAAAGACAGCCTCTGTTTGCAATACAACCGCAACATTTATCCGCGCAATATCGCCGCCATCGACTGCGCCAAACTGGCCGGCTACAGCATGAACCAAATCGTCAACTTCAACCTCACGCTTGACCCCCTAATGCTTCAGCTCAACCAAATGGGCTTTTATAATGGCCACGTGCCATTTTCGTCTTGCCTCGCTTTCGCCAGCCTCATCATGGCCTTCCTCAACCAGAAAAAATACATCGTCCTGTCAAACGAGGCTTCCGCCAATGAAGGCAACGTCGCTGGCACCACTATCAACCACCAATATTCCAAGAGTTTCGAATTTGAGCGCGATTTCGACAATTACGTGAAAACTTTCCTGACCGACCGCATCCATTATTTCAGTCTCCTGCGCTGCCTCAATGAATACCAAATCGTTCAAATATTCATCAAACACCCGCTCTATCTTGATGTGTTCCGCAGCTGTAACGTCGGCCAGCGCGACAACCGCTGGTGCGGTCACTGCGCCAAGTGTCTTTATGTCTATATCATGCTATATCCCTTCGTACCCGATACCAAACTCTGGCAAATCTTTGGTCGCAATATGCTCGAAGACACCGAACTAGTCGGCCTATTGCGCGGCCTAACGCACCCCGACGCAACCAAGCCTTTCGATTGTGTTGGCACGCGCCAAGAAATTTGTTATGCCATCGAAAAAGGCCTCGCTCTCAAGCCCACACAACGCCCAGCGCTGTATGATTACTACGACAAACAATTACGCATCAAAGTCGACGACGACATCGAACAATTCTTCAACCCTGAACACAATATTCCGCCAGAATACCTGAAGCTGCTCACCGACCAGGAGTCTGATTCATGAAACAAGACATCGTCACATTTCTGCGCGACAAGCGCATCCTCATTCTCGGCTACGGCAGGGAAGGGCAAAGCGCGCTGCGCTTTATTCAAGCCAACCTACCCGATGCCAACGTCGCTATCGCCGACCAAAACCCAGTCACTGTCGATAATCTTACTTGTTTTTGTGGGCCAGACTATCTCAGCCACTGCGCCGATTATGACCTTATCATCAAATCGCCCGGCGTCGCCATCAAAGACGCACTCGACTCTGCCACGCGAGCCAAAATCACCTCAAGCACCGACCTGTTTCTTCGCTTCTGCCGAAACCTAACTGTTGGCGTCACGGCAACTAAAGGTAAAAGTACGACCGCCTCACTCATCCACCATATCCTCACCGCCAATCATCAATCCAGCATTCTGGCTGGCAACATCGGCAAACCATGCCTCGACATTATCGATGATTTAGCGCACGACACCATCGTCGTGCTAGAAATTTCCGGCCATCAACTGGAATTTATTCAGGCCAGTCCGCACGTCGCCATTCTGCTCAATCTGTACGAAGAGCACTTTGACCATTTTGCCCAGCCTGCAGATTATTTCACCGCCAAAAAACAAATCTACCGCTATCAAAATGCCGACGACCTGCTGATTTATGGCGATATTTTCCAACATGCCACGCACGAAGAAATCGACCGCCTCCCCATGCACAAAATCGACCTCTATCACGACCACATCGTCGACTTCGACAAAATCAAAACCTCTCTCATCGGCGCGCACTATCGTTACGACATTTGCGCCGCGATTGCCGCCTGCGAACATTTCGGCCTAAGCGAAACGGCCTGCCTTGACGCCGTTGCCACTTTTCACGGTCTACCACATCGTCTTGAATATATCGGCACCTTTCAGGGCATTAAGTTCTACAACGATTCCATCGCCACCGCTCAAGAAGCCACCATCGGCGCCCTCAAAGCCATTCCCGATGTCGACACGCTTATTCTTGGCGGAATGAATCGAGGCATCGACTACCATCCGCTCGTCAACTACTTACGCCAGCATCCCGTTACACACATCTTCTTGTTGCCAGACACCAATGAGGCCCTCCGAAAAATATTCGCCGAAGCACCATATGCCGGCACACTGACTGACGTCGCTAATCTACAAACGGCCGTCCAACAATCTTTTGTCGTCACCCAAAACGGCCACAGCTGCCTGCTTTCGCCGTCCGCCCCCAGCTACAATCAATACAAAAACTTCGAGGAGCGGGGCGAAGACTTCCGTAAGCAAGTTGCCACTTATGCTAAAAAGAACACAGACGAATAAGGGGCACACGACCGTTCAGCGACTAGACGAGCAAAACAATCACGACACTCGCCCACTCTCAACTGAGTGAGCATTTTGTTATATAATATTAGAGATGAATTTCAAACTACACAGCAAATATCAGCCTACCGGCGACCAGCCACAAGCCATCAAGACTCTGATGGACGGTTTGCGTGCCGGCAACCGGGCACAAACTTTGCTGGGCGTCACCGGCTCTGGTAAAACCTTCACGATGGCAAATGTTATCGAGCAATACAACCGCCCCACGCTCGTCCTTGCGCATAACAAAACTCTCGCCGCGCAACTCTATGCCGAATTTCGTGAATTCTTCCCAGAAAACGAAGTGCACTACTTCGTGTCGTATTTCGACTATTACCAACCCGAAGCCTATATCGCCAACACCGACACTTATATCGAAAAGGACAGCGCTATCAATGAAGAAATCGACCGCTTGCGCCACGGCGCCACCGAGGCTCTCCTGACGCGCCGCGACACACTAATCGTCGCTTCGGTATCCTGCATTTACGGCATTGGCTCGCCTGAAAACTACCGCAAAATGGCAATTCGGCTCGCCGTCGGCCAGGCCTATGATTTCAACGAGTTTATCCGCACATTGACCGAAATTCAGTACCATCGCAACGATATCGCCTTTGAGCGGGGCAACTTCCACGTCCGTGGCGACGTTGTAGATATTTTTCCAGCCTCTGGCGAACATGCCTATCGCATCGAATTCGGCTTTGACGGCATCGAGCGCATCAAGGTCATCAATCCGCTGACCGCCGAAATTATCTCCGAACCAGAAGAAATCGGTATCTTTCCGAACACCCACTACGCAACGCCCAAAGAATCGCTCGACAGCGCCATCACAAAAATCCGCGCCGAATACAAAGAGCGACTCGCCTTCTTCAACCGCCATCAAAAGTACCTCGAGGCTCAGCGTCTCAGTCAACGCATCAAATACGACCTCGAAATGCTTGAGCAGACTGGCTTCGTAAAAGGCATCGAAAATTACTCTCGCCACCTAGAAGGCCGCCTGGCCGGACAGCCGCCAGCCACGCTGCTGGATTTTTTCCCAGACGATTTCTTGATGATAATTGACGAATCCCACATGACCCTGCCACAAGTACGCGGCATGTTTAACGGCGACCACGCTCGCAAAGAAACCCTTGTCGAATACGGCTTCCGTCTCCCCAGCGCACTCGACAACCGCCCTCTCACATTCGCCGAATTTGAGCGCCACATCAATCAAGTTATCTTCACGAGCGCCACGCCTGGCGAATATGAACTTACGCACAGCCCCAAGCCCGCCGAACAAGTGATTCGTCCAACCGGCCTGCTTGACCCAGAAATCGAAGTACGCCCCAGCGAAAATCAAATCGATGACCTTATCGAAGAAATCGACCAGCGCATCGCCAAAGGTCAGCGCGTCCTCGTCACGACCCTAACAAAACGCATGGCCGAAGACTTGTCCGAGCACCTCAAAGAACTCAACATCAAAACCGCCTACATTCACAGTGATATCGACACATTGGAGCGGGGCGACATCCTTCGCGACCTGCGCAGCGGCGTCTATGACGTACTCGTTGGCATCAACCTCTTGCGTGAGGGCCTCGACCTACCCGAAGTCTCGCTCGTGGCTATCCTTGACGCCGATAAAGAAGGTTTTCTGCGCTCCGAGCCGGCCCTCGTTCAGACCATCGGCCGTGTGGCCCGCCACCAAGAAGGCCGTGTAATTATGTATGCCGACAACATGACCGGCAGTATGCAGCGCGCCATTGAGGAAACCTACCGCCGCCGCAAAATTCAACAAGCATATAACGAGGCGCACGGCATCACACCCCAGAGTGTTGCCAAAGAAATCGGCCAAGGCCTGCGCGCTATTATCCCCGAAAAAGAGCAGAGCAAAAAACTCAATCTTCGCAGAATCCCCCGTGAGGAATACCCGCAAATCATCAAAGAGCTGACTTCGCAAATGCAGCTCGCCTCCGCAAACCTCGAATTTGAACGTGCCGCCGAACTACGCGACCAAATCGCCGACATCAAACTCGCACTTAAGGCCTAGCCCCTGAGAAGATGGTATAATTACAGCATGAAAGCAGTTACTCGTTTTGCGCCATCACCAACCGGCTACATCCATATCGGCAATGTCCGCTCCGCAATCTATCCGTACCTCATCGCCAAACAAAGCAACGGTCGCTTCATTTTGCGCATCGAAGACACCGACCAGGCCCGCTTCGTAGCAGGCGCCACCGACCTCATCAAAGAAACCCTGACATGGCTCGGGCTCGACTGGGACGAAGGCCCCGACAAGGGAGGCGAACACGGCCCCTACTTCCAAAGTCAACGCCGGACAATCTATCATGAGTGGGCAAAAAGGCTCATCGATTGCGGCCGCGCCTACGCTGACTCCACGCCCAGTGAGACGATCGCCAAATACCGCGAAGCCAGCAACCGCGCTAAGCAACCATTCCTCTACCGCAATCACCGACCGGCCAACTCGCCGGCCTGGGAAATCGGCATGCCCCTTCGCTTCAAAGCCATGCCAAAAGATTATGACTATCACGACGAAGTATTCGGTGACCTCCACATGGGACCCGAAACCCAAGATGACATCATCCTCATCAAGGCCGACGGCCTGCCAACTTATAATTTTGCGCACATTGTTGATGACGCTACGATGGGCGTTACCCATGTCTTGCGCGGCCAAGAATACTTGCCCAGCATGGGGAACTATCTGGCGCTCTATGAGGCGCTGGGTCTGGAGCGCCCGAAATTCGTCCATCTACCACACATTCTCGCCCCCACCGGCAATAAAAAACTCGGCAAACGAGATGGCGCCAAATCCGCCAACGATTATCGCCTCGACGGCATCCTGCCAGAAGCAATGCTGAACTTTTTGGCTTGCCTCGGCTGGAACGACGGTAGCGAGCAGGAACTCTACAGCAAACAAGACCTCATCGCAAAATTTGACATCAGTCGCATTCAACACGCCGGCGCACGCTATGACGAACAGAAGCTCATCTGGCTAAATGGCCAATGGATCCGTCGCCTCTTTGCCGAAGATGCGCCTGCACTTTTCGCGCGCACGGCAGAGTTCTGGCCGGCCGAAGCCACCGATATGGACCGCCGATTTCAAGTATTCAGCATCATTTACGACCGCCTCAAAACGCTCGGCGACCTCAAGACGATGACCAGCTACTTTTTCGTCGACCCTGCCATCAATCTCGACATGATAGAGCAGAACAAGCCCCTCAAAAAACTCTCCGAAGCAGAAATCTGTGAGCTCTTACGCCGCAGCATCGCCAAGCTTCAAGCAATCGACAATTGGACGCCGGCACATCTTCAAGACGCGCTCAACGAGCTCCTCGCCGAAACCGCTCAAAAGCCAATGACGCTGTTTGGCTTGATTCGGCTCAGCGTCAGCTTTGCCCCCTTCAGTCCTGCCTTACCCGACACGCTTAATGTCCTTGGCAAAGCCACCACGCTTGCCCGCCTCAACGCCGTAATTGCGGCCTATGCCCGCGATTAATCGCGCTTATGCTATACTAGAATCATGGATGGACGCACTACAGAACCTGTTGGTTCCGGCAGCGACATTGCCGACTTTTTAGCTAAAACAAAAAACACCGATACCGCAGAGGTGCCGGAAAAAACCGACAAGAAAACCCACAAACGCAAAGAACGGGCTCTGCGTAAAGACAAAACCAAGCAACAAACCAAAAAACTACTCCTACTCGGTGGCGCCGTCTTACTAGTTGGCGGGCTGTTATTCTTTGTGTTTCGCGCCCATGTCAGTGAGGCAAAAATCGACCAAGCCGCAGTGGCAGAACTTGAATCCGACAAAATCTACTATTCGACCCTGACCGGGCTCGAAGTCGCCAAGCCAGAAATCACCACCGCCGCCGCTACCTGCGTCATGATTGAAAACAGCCCCGACGCTCGCCCCCAATCCGGCCTTGCCGAAGCCGGCGTCGTTTATGAGGCGGTCGCCGAGGGCGGCATCACACGCTTCATGGCCATCTTCCAGGAAGCCAAACCACAATTCATCGGCCCCGTCCGCAGCCTGCGCATCGCCTACGCCGAGATGGCTAAACCCTATCACTGCTCACTCTTGCACATGGGCGGCGCCGACAACGCCATCGGCCTCGTCCGCAATAACCCCGAATTCCGCGACCTTGAAGGGATGTGGTACGAAAACCGCTATGTTTGGCGACACAGCTCACCCATCGCCGGCAAACGTCGCTATGCACCGCACAATGTCTACACCAGCTTCGAAAAACTTGATGCGCTCAATTTCAATAAAGGCTACAACGAATCCAAGTTTAGCGGCTTTGCACGAGTCAGTCCCGACCAACCACCCGTCGCAACCGAACAGACCGCCACGACCATCAAAGTCAACATGTCCAGCCCGTTATTCAACCCCATTTTCACCTATCACCCCGAAAGCAACACCTATAGTCGCGCCCATGCCAACGGCGGACCGCACCTCTCCATCGCCAGCGATGGCAAAGCGCTCAATATCACACCGACCGTCGTTATCGCTATGAAAGTAAATGGCTACACTCGTCCCGGCCCCGACCGCTATACCGACTATGTGACTACCGGCGAAGGCGAAGCGTTCGTCTTCCAAAACGGCGGCGTCACGACTGGTACATGGAAGCGCGAAAACGCCAACGCCGAATTGAATTTCTATGACAATGAAGGCCAAATCATCAAGCTGAATCGCGGCCAAACCTGGATTAGCATGTATCCAAACGGCCGCAACGTCGAATGGCAATAAACCGCAGACGCCCGACACGCAAAGGCCAAACCATATTTTTCCTTCCCCAAATCCATTGAGGCGCAATGATGATACAATTAAACTAATAAGCGGGAGTGCAAAATGTTTGTAAACGACAAAGTCTTGGTTGGTAAAAGTGAAACAACGGAGCTAAACCTTCTTTTAAGCATGGCCAATCGCCACGGCCTAATTACTGGCGCCAGCGGCTCGGGTAAAACCATCACCCTCAAAGTCATGGCCGAAAGTTTCTCTGATGCCGGAGTACCCGTGTTTCTCGCAGACGTAAAGGGCGACCTGGCCGGCACCGCACTTGACGGCGAAATCAACGAAAACATCCAACAGCGACTCGATAAACTCGGCATCACGGAATTTGACGCCAAAAGCTTCCCGGTTTGTTTTTGGGATTTATATGGCGAAGGCGGCCACCCAATCCGCGCCACAGTCGACAGCGTCGGCCCGGATGTCCTCTCTATGATGCTTGGTCTATCCGAGGCCCAAGAGGGCAACCTCGATATTGTCTTCGAGGTCGCCAAAGATGAGCAGCTCGAACTAATCGATCTCGCCGACCTGCGCAACACCTTGCAATACGTTTCCGAAAACCGCGCCAAATATGCCGCAAAGTATGGCAACATCACGACACAAAGCCTCGGCGTCATCCAGCGTAGCCTGCTGGCGCTCGAAAAACAGGGCGCCGACCGCTTCTTTGGCGAGCCAATGCTCGACGTCAAAGACTTCTTTGCTCACACCACCGACCAGCGCGGCATGATAAATATCCTTCATTCGGTCAAACTGTTTGAAAATCCCGACCTTTATGCATCGTTCCTACTTTGGCTTCTCAACACCCTGTTTGCCACCTCTCCGGAAGTCGGCGATCTCGACAAACCCAAAATGGTCTTCTTCTTCGACGAAGCACACCTGCTGTTCAACGGCATGCCCAGCTATCGCCTCAAACGTATCGTCCAGGTCGTAAAACTCATCCGTTCTCGCGGCATCGGTCTTTATTTCATTTCCCAAAAACCGACCGACATCCCCGACGAGGTCCTCTCTCAACTCAGCAACCGCGTCCAGCACTCACTCCGCGCCTATACGCCTAGCGAACTCAAGGTCGTCAAAGTCGCCGCCGGCACTTTCCGCGCCAATAAAGCCTTTGACACCGAAAAAGCCATCAGCGAGCTTGGCACTGGCGAGGCTCTGATTTCTTTCCTCGACGAAAAAGGCGCACCCAGCATCGTCGAGCGCGCCACCATCTTACCACCACAAAGCTGTATGGGCACCATATCTGAAAGCTCCCGCCAAAAAGTCATCAACAACAGCCCACTCTGTGGCAAATATGACGAAACCACCAACCGCGAAACCGCAACCGAAAAAATTGCCACAATACGCGAAGAGGCGACCCAAAAAGCCGCCGAAGCCAAACAGGTCGCCGAGGCCGAAAAGGCCGCCAAAAAGCAGGGCAGCGCAAAGTCCGGTAAATCCGACAGCCCCGCCGACCTTATTACCAAAACCATCGGCACCGGCGTTCAGCGGGGCGTCACCAATGCCATCTCCAGCACCATCAGCAAAATCATCCGCAACCTCCTTAAGAAAAAATAATGAACAATTAGAAGTATAAAGAACTAAAGTCTGTTTATGTTTCCAAGCTCATGGCACGCACAAAAAACAGCCCCAATAAAGGCTTTTCCAGTAAAAGATTTAGTGCTTATTTGGTGACCCCGAAGGGATTCGAACCCTTGATTTCCTGGATGAGAACCAGGCGTCCTAAACCGCTAGACGACGGGGCCAGCCAAGGCATATCTTAACAGAAAAAACCTCTCTTGTAAACTTTTTTAAACACCAGCATTTTCAGCGGTATATAATGAAGGCATGGTCACATTCAAACGCTATTGGCGCATTATCGTTCCGATTGTTGTCGCCTTAATCATATGGTACTTTTCCGCCCTCAGTGGCGACACCTCACACCACCAATCACTCAGTATTGCCAACACGCTCGGTTGGCCAAACAGCCTGACCCGTAAAATTGCTCACGTAATCCTTTATCTACTATTCGGCACCAGCCTCGCCTATTATAGCCAGGGTCGCTTCCCGCACAGCTACCCCCGCTACGAGTCGCTCCTGCACAATCTCGTTATCGTTGTCGCCTACGGCGCCGTTGACGAGATTCATCAGCTCTTAGTCGCCGGCCGCAATGGCACATTCTCCGACGTAGTCCTCGACACCTTCGCCGGCCTTGCTGGCATCCTGCTGTATATTGCCTTCTATTGTCTCGTCTGGTTGCGCTTCCGCCACCGTTTCTACAAGAAATCAATCTAATATTCTTATTATATCACACTTGCGACTTTTTGTCAATTTTGCTAGAATATAAGCATGAAATTACCCGTTGTCGCAATTATCGGCCAAACCAATGCCGGCAAATCCAGCCTGTTCAATCGCCTCGTTCGCAAGTCGCAGGCGATTGTTGCGCGCGAAGCGGGAACAACGCGCGACAACGTCGTCGGCAAAGTCGAAAACCGCTACCTACTCATTGACACCGCCGGCCTAAAAGACCCTGCCGATGAGTTCGAGGCGCACATCCAGGACCAGATTACCGACGCGGTTGATTCTGCCGACCTCATCCTGATTGCGATGGACAGCAGCAAATACCCCAACCATGACGACAAGCTTATCGCCAAGAAAGCCCTCAAAAGCGGCAAGCCGACCATCCTGCTGCTCAATAAATCCGATCTCGGCGAAGCGTTGCCCATTGAAGAATTTCTCAGCCTTGGCATCAAATCGCCGATTCGCAGTTCCGCCACCACGGGGCAGGGGCTGAACGAATTACGCGACCGCATTTTGCAAGGACTGCAAGCCGCCGGCTTCAGCGCCACTCCGCAAGATTCCACCGATGACACCCTAAAACTCGCCCTGATTGGTCGCCCCAACGTCGGCAAATCCAGCCTATTCAACTCCCTTGCCAAAAAACAGCAGGCCATCGTCGCAAACCTCTCCGGCACCACCCGCGACGTAAACCGCACCGACTTACGCTACAAAAAACGTCACATCGAGCTGCTCGACACCGCCGGCCTGCGCCGTCCCGGCAAACGCGAAGTAGGCATCGAAAAGTTCTCCGCTTTGCGCAGCCTGTCCGCCATTGAAGAGGCCGATATTTGCTGTTTACTGGTCGACGCCACCGAACCACATTCCAAACTCGACCAGCGCCTCGCCGGCCAAATTGTTGATGCTGGCAAAGGCATCATTATCGTCGTCACCAAAACCGACCTCGAACACGCCGACAGCGACACTATTCTCAACCATCTCGAATATGATTTCAAATTCGTGCCATACGCCCCTGTCGTTATGACCTCCAGTCTAACCGGCAAAAACGTCACGAAAATCTTTGAATTGGCGCTCCAAATCGACCAAGCTCGTCACGCCGAACTCAAAACCGCCGACCTCAATAAACTACTCATGCAAGCGGTCAACGCCCACCCACCGGCCGGCCTGAAAAACACCCATCCAAGACTGCGCTACATGGTCCAGACCGACACTTGCCCGCCCTGGTTCGTCGTCTACGGCAGCAACCTCAGTCTACTCCACTGGAGCTATAAACGCTACCTTGAGCGTCGCTTGCGTGAAAGCTACGATTTTACCGGCACGCCAATTTGTTTCAGCTTCCGCAATCGCGACTAAACATGCTAAGATAAAGACAGACAAGGTGGGCCATCCCGTTCGGGAAGTGGCTTATTTTGTTCGGACCTTAGCAGTATGCATACACAAAGGAGGGATTACATGTCCACACCGCACGATTTCTATCCCATTGTCGTCCCCGCACTCGACGCCCTCATCGGAAACCCACTGTTGATTTCGCCTGAAGCTACTGACACGCTCAGGGCAGATGATCTCTATATTCCGGCTCAATACATCAACCAAGTGCGCGATTTTCGCAACGAGCAAAGCAGTCGAGGCGATGCGTCAAACAAGCTGCTCAACGATTTTGGCAGAATTTCTGGCAAAATCCACGAGAGCAACAATGGCGGCTATTACACTTGCAAAAACGGCATGCGCATCCACTTTATCCCAGATTACAAACTGGACCTAAGTGTTTTCTCGCGCAACGGTTCGACCACCCACGCGGTGGCCGCCGCGCTTTATTTGCAAAAAAAATTCGCTTCGGAAGATATCGCAATTCTCACCGGCGACAGCTATACCGCCACTAAGGCCTACACCAATGGCGTCAACGTCGCCAAGGTCAACCCCAAGGTCTATCTCGGCCGACGGAAACTGACGCTCCCCGAAAATTTGCATTATCCGTGGCTCAAGAACAGCCGACTCGACGCCGCACAATTGGCTGAAGCGTTCCCGGATGAATCGCCTTTGCTCATCAATGAATTCGTCGAGTTTGAGCTCGACCCACTCACGGCAGAAGTTTGTGGCGCGCATAATTTGCGCGACTACACCAAAACCATCGGCCGTTTTGAGCCCATCGACGAAAGTGGCACGGAGGGCGAATTGCGCGCGCTTCACCATATCTATGATTTGCCGCGAATGATTTCGCCACGCACTGCCGGCCAAGCCATGTTTCTTGAAGCCATGCTTGCACCAATCGAGGAGATTCCGCTCGTAATCTGTCCGGCCACATTTGGCACCGGCAAAACCTACCTTGCCACCGCCGTTGGCCTCAACTTCGTATCCGGCAAAAAGCCCCAATTCGACAAAATATTTGTCGTACCGCGCGACGCCGAACTGGGCGACGAAATCGGCTTCCTGCCAGGTGACGAACGCGCCAAAACGATTGCCAAGGCCAAGCCCATTGTTGATGCCGTCCGCAGCTACATCAAACAGCGCGGCGACCGCAAAAAGGGCGGAGCAGAGATGAGCATCCGCGACATCGACGCCAAAGTCGAAGACATGCTCGACCGCTACGTCGACTTCGTACCCATCATCAACATGGGCGGCCGCTCCATCGAAGACAACTGGATTATCTACGACGAAGCGCAGGACATGGAACGTTTCCAGATTGACCAGCTGATGAAGCGTATCGGCGAAGGCTCCAAGATGATCGTCATTGGTGACCCCCACCAGGTCTACCACCGACACATGAACTATCACAGCAACGGACTGATGTACGCCGCTTCACGGCTCGCAGGAAACCCCTACGCCTGCGTCGTCACGATGAACGAGTCCGAAATCACTCGCTCGAAGGCTGCTCGCGAAATCGCAAAATGCTTCAGCGGATAAAACCCATGCATACTGAACAACCGCTCTCGTCCTGAGGGCGGTTTTTCTATGATAAAATCATCTTATGAAAATCATTGCAGCTTTCGGCAACCCCGGCAGTCGCTATCACTTTACGCGCCACAATTTCGGCTTCCTGGCGCTGGATTTTTATGCCAAAATTCACCATCTCGAATGGAAAGACTCCAAAAAACACCAAGTCAAATATATTCGACAAGATGATGTCTTGCTCGTCAAGCCCCAGACCTTTTATAACGACGTCGGCCAAAGCCTGGCCTCGCTGCGCAGTTATTACAAGCTCCAGCCCACCGATTTTCTGATTATCTGCGATGACTTTATGCTCGATTTTGGCCAAATTCGCTTCCGCGAACGGGGGAGTGCAGGCGGCAACAACGGCCTTAAATCCGCCATCGCCCAGCTCGGCAGCACCGATTTTCCTCGCTTGCGCCTCGGCACTGGCAATGACACATTACGCGCCAAACTTGGCGACACCGATTTCGTCCTCTCGAAATTCACGCCAGAAGAACACGCGCAACTACCACAAATTCTCAAAAAAATAGCCGATTTTGTGGAAAATTACTAGTTTTAAAACATATTTTTTGCAAATAACAATAAGCAGTTTGACCCCAGTTATTAGAGGCAATTAGGTGCAAAAACCTTGAAAATATCCATTGATTTTTAATAAAATCGTTAAAAAAGTATTGACGTATAAAATAATCTGTGTTATTATTAGGACAGTTTTGATTGCGCAAGCATCAAAAAACCGCACCTAAATAACCAAACAATGTTGGTTCTACCAGCATTTGTTGCGGGCTTTAGAAAAGCTTTCAGCCTTCAAGTTTCTTATCGGCTTGAAGTGAAAAGTATTACCTCCACTTAGAAAGATGTTTTCTAAAGCTAGCAACCCCTTTAACCGGCGGGCCCAATTGAATTGTGAGGTGGGTCACGCTTCCGATTGACCGGTACCGGAGAGGTGTGTTAAAGGGCCAAAAAGCCCACAGGTGATGCCCACCCTTACCTGTGGGCTTTTTAGTGCCATGAAAAAGCAATACGTTTATGCTTTCTTGCCAAAACATGTATGATATTATTTAGCATATGAGCAAAAATCTCGTTATCGTTGAGTCGCCAGCCAAAGCCCATACCATCGAGAAATACCTCGGGCCTGATTTTCAAGTTTTGGCTTCCGTCGGCCATGTCCGCAAGGATACCAAGGTCGACAAAAATACTTTTGACGTGACCTACGAAATCGATCCTGGCCACAAAAAAGTCATTTCCGAACTGAAAAAAGCCGTCAAAGCCGCCGACAAAGTCTGGCTCGCAACCGATGAAGACCGCGAAGGCGAAGCCATCTCATGGCACCTCTGCGAAGTCCTCAAACTGCCCAAAGACACCGCGCGCATCACATTTCATGAAATCACTAAATCCGCACTCGAAGAGGCTATCAAGTCTCCGCGCACGGTCGACATGGACATGGTTGCCAGTCAACAGGCGCGTCAAACCCTGGATATGCTCGTCGGCTTTGACCTATCCGGCATCGTGCGCAAAAAAGTACCCGGCGCCATCTCGGCCGGTCGTGTCCAGAGCCCAGCGCTACGTCTCGTCGTCGAGCGCGAGCAACAAATTGAAAAGTTCAACAGTAAATTCAGCTATAAGGTGAAGGGCGACTTCGGTTTCGAGGCCAAACTCAATCAGGATTTCGACGACACGACAAGCTTGCGTAGCTTTCTCGAACAACTCATTGGCGCCAAATATACCATCTCTGCCGTCGAAACTAGTCCCGGCACTCGCAAACCGGCGCCACCATTCACCACCGCCTCGCTGCAAATTGAAGCCAACAGCAAGCTCGGTTTCACGACTCGCACGACCATGAATGCCGCCCAGGCGCTCTATCAGGCTGGTCTTATCACCTATCACCGCACCGACAGCCTCACCCTCAGCAAGCAGGCCATCGCCGCCATGGCTGACTATGTCGAAAAAAGCTACGGTAAAGCCTATGTCAAAGTGCGCAATTTCCGCACTAAAAACGCCAGCGCGCAAGAGGCGCACGAAGCAATTCGCCCCACCGACATCACGCGCGAAACCGCTGGCAAAAACGACTATGAGCGAAAACTCTACCAGCTAATCCGCAACCGCAGTCTTGCCACGCAAATGGCAGACGCCAAATTGGAGAACACCGTTGTAAAAATCACAACACCCACCCCCTATCTCTTTGAAGCCAAAGGCGAAGTTGTCAGCTTCGACGGCTTCCTAAAAGTCTATGGCCGATTCAAAGAAAACGAACTACCAAAACTCACCGTTGGCGAGACCGTCGAAGCCAAACAAATCGTCGCACGCCAGACTTTCAGTAAAGCCCCGGCCCGCTATACCGAAGGCTCACTCGTCAAAAAACTCGAGGAACTCGGCATTGGCCGCCCCAGCACCTACGCTGGCATCATGAGTGCCATTCAGGCTCGCAACTACGTCGTAAAAGGGGAGAGCGAAGGCGAAGAACGCCAGGTCGCCGAATTCGTTCTAAAGGACAACAAGATATCAGAAGAAACCGTCACCGAGCGCTTTGGCGCAAACAAGGGCAAGCTTCTACCGACACCAATCGGCGAGCTCATCGCAGGCTTCCTCACTGACAACTTCAAAAACATCGTCGATTACAAGTTTACCGCCAACATCGAAAAAGACCTCGACCTCGTCGCCGACCATAAACTTGAACGCGTCAAAATGCTGCGCGATTTATACGGACCATTCAACGACAGCATTCTCTCCGCCGAAGGTATCGAGCGCTACAACAACGCCCGTCTGCTCGGTCATGACCCCGAAACCGGCAAAGCAATCTATGCCAAGGTTGGCAAAAACGGCGGCTTCATTCAGCTCGGCGACAACGAAAAAACCTCTGGCGAAAAACCCCGCTTCGCGCCCTTGCCGAAACGCAAAAGCGTCAAAACCGTCACGCTCGAACAGGCTCTCAAACAGCTCGCCCTCCCGGCGCTACCGCGCTCGCTCGGCAAAGCCAAGGACGGCGCCGAAATCATCGCTTGCTCCGGCCCCTTCGGGCCATACCTCAAGGGCGGAAAATACAACGTCCCACTCAGCAAAGAATTTGACCCCTATACTATCACGCTCGCCGAAGCCGAACCACTCTACATCAAAAAACGCGACTCCTACATCGCCGACTGGGGCGAGATTCAAATTATCATGGGCGCTTATGGCCCCTATGTAAAAGGCCCCGGCCGTCGCAATTTTGTTCGCATCCCCAAAGACGTTGACCCCAAAACCGTCACCGAAGCGCAGGCCAAATCCTATCTTGAAAACAAGCCAAAAAAACGCAGCCGGCGCCCCACAAAACGCACCAAACGCTCCGCAAAAAGCAAAAAAGCTTAATCTTTTTTGGCTTTTCATCTATAATATAGTTGTTAGTTATGTTGCAATCACCGTCACAGAGAAGGCTGGAACGCCAGCGTAAAGTCCTGTATGCTCTGATTTCTTTTTGCTCGGTCATCGTTGTTTTGGGCGCCGGCTATCTCGTAGTAAAACTCAACCCCGACGCCAAAATCGTCCCCAAAATTCCCACCATCTTTGTCGACACACAAGACGAAGTTGCGGCAACCGACCAAGCTACGCCAGAAGACGCCACGGCCGACCATAGCGACCCTGCCGATGCCGATAATACCGAAGAACCTGTCGGCGAAGACCTTACGGCCGGCGATGCGGGCAACAATGGCACCAGTGGTGGCAATACGGGTGGTACTGCTAGTGGCGGCAATTCCGGCGGCAGCAAAGGTGGTACTAGTAAAGGCACTGGCTCTGCGACCGGCACATTCGGCGGACGCACGCCGACTGGCGGCGGCAACAGCACGCCCGTTAATACCGGCGGCGGCAATACGGGTGGTACTACTAGTGGCGGCAATACCGGCAGCACCACCGGCGGCGGCAATTCCGGCAGCACCAACTCTGGCGGCAACAGCGCACCCGTCGTCGCCCAAGAGAGCATCAACGACAGCTACCGCCAACAGATTCAGAGCAAATATCATTTAACCGTCAAATACGGCGACGAAAATGGCGATTATGCACCCGTCAAACGCTATGTTCCCGTCAAAATCTACGACGCCAATGTCATTTATCAATATCTGCGCATCATCGACTCCGCGCTCGCAGTTTATCCCAGCGGCTTCTTCCCTGAAACCATGAATAGCGGCATGAACTTAACCATCTATCTCGTTAAGCGCATCGGCGGCAACATCTCCGGCCTCACCGAGACATGGGAGAACGGCCGCGTCACCGTGATGTTGCAAACCGATGACGGAAATTACTTCCCTGAAACCATGCACCATGAACTGATGCACTACATCGACGGTTTCATGCGCATCGCCAAAGGCGACAATACCGCCGCTTCGCGCATGGCCGCATTAAATCCACCAAATTATAACTATGGCGACACCGGCAGTCGCGCCTACGTGTTCACGGGCGCCAACCCCACCAACGCCTATTTCATCAGTACTTATGGCAAAACCAACTACCTGGAAGATCGCGCCACCATTTTTGCCGACATGGTCACACGTGGCAGCTGTCCCGCCTATTATGCCAAAGGCTATCCGCTAAACGAAAAAGCAAAATCAATTGCTCAACAAATCGAGAGCCACGTCGGCGTAGTCAGCCCCAATACGACCGAATATTGGGAACGCTGCATCGCCTATTAGGCGACTTCCGCGCCCAAAAAGCATAACAATTATGCCACAAAACTAGCAATTAAAAAGTCTTAAACAAAAGATTATAAAACGTGTCAAAATTATGATAAAATAGGTGCAAGATAACTTACCGACAGGTTATTGACATTTCACAACAAAAATGGTACGATATTAAAAAATAAGATAGCAACTCTAAGCAGACGGAGCAGTAAGGACATACATCAGCATGAATAATGCGGAAACAATTACCAAGGCAATTTCAAGCAGTTTAGACATCATCGAACAAGAGCGCGAAAGAGAAATCATCGCTCGGCGTTTTGGTCTCCAAGGACACAAAGAAACCCTTGAACAAATCGGCGAAATGTTGTCGATTACGCGCGAACGCGTCCGTCAACTCGAAAAGGCCATTCTCATCCGTCTCAGAATCGCCTCCGAAGAAAACCGCATTGCCAACCTTGCTCCCGCTGAAAAAATCATCATCCGCAATTTAACCGAAACCGGCCGCGTCGCCCGCATCGACGAATTAGCCGCCAAAGTGCTCGGTCGCAAGCCAACCGCCAAAGACAAGGCCAATTTCACCTTTTTGGGCGAAGTCTCGCAAGCATTGACCGTCCTGTCGGAAAACGACAAATACTACGGCGCCATCGGCATCGCCGAATACGGCGACAGCAAAACAATCCGCACCCGCATTGATGAAATCGTCGGCATCATCAAAGCCAACAAAGCACCCATGAATATCGAGGAGCTCGACGCAAAACTCAACTACGAACACCCCAGCCATATCGAAGCAATCGCCAAGCTGAGCAAGCAGCTCTCGGTACTAAACGGGCAGTGGGGACTCACCAAATGGCCGACCGTAAACCCCAAAAACATCCGCGACAAGATCTTTGTCGTCTTGCAAGAAGCTCAGAAACCGATGCATTTTTCCGAAATCGCTGATGCCATCAGCGCTTCGAACTTCCGCCGCAAAAACGTCACCGTCCAGGCAATTCACAACGAACTCATCAAGGATAATCGCTTCGTCCTGATTGGCCGCGGCATTTACGCGCTCAGCAGCTGGGGCTACGAAAAAGGCACCGTCAGCGACATCATCGTCAAAGTACTCAAAAAAGCCGGCGACGAAGGCCTCTCGCGCAAAGAAATCGTCAAACGCGTCCTGAAAAAACGCTATGTCAAAGAAACCACTGTCCTGCTCAATCTCCAGAACAAGAAACTATTTGCCAAAGTCGGCAAGGACAACTACAAGCTCGCCTAGGTTCCACCTTTGTATTTATGCTAAAATAAAGCTATGAATTTGCTAGGTCTCATTTTCTCGCCAATCGTTTGGATTCCCATCGTGACAATCCTCGGCGTGGCGACTTACCAAAACTATAAAAAACGCAATCGGCTGCAGGTGCTCAATCTTGACAGCGTTCTTTTGATGCTCGAAATTCCGAAAGATAATGACAAAAAGGAACTGTCCGCCGAACAACTGTTCGCCTCGCTGCACGGCATCTTGCGTGACGCCGAGGATTTGCGCAATTCCGGCGGCGTACAAGAGCATCTCTCCTTCGAAATCGCCTCTGTTGGCAACCAGATTCGTTTCTTCGTATGGACGCCAAAAATCCTCCAATCATTCGTAGAAGGGCAGATTTACGCCCAATATCCCAGCGTGCAAATCTACCGCATCAAAGAGGACTACGTCGACCGGCGCAAAAACTATCCCATTAACCTCAGTACCGAAATCGTCCTAACAGAGAACGAGGCGCTACCCATCAAGACTTTCGACACATTCGAGGTCGACCCCTTGGCCGGCATCACCGGTACGCTCGCCAAACTCAACCCGAACGGGGGAGAGGAGCTCTGGATACAAATCCTCACACGCCCCATTGCCGACGATTGGCACAAGAAGAGCGAGCGCTGGATTGATTCAGTCAAAAACGGCACCCTTGGCGGCTTCCGCTTCGACTGGCAATATTTCGCGCAAATCATCGCCGCGCTCTGGCGACCACCAGAGGGTAGTGAAACAGAGGGCAAAGAACTCTCCGACCGCGACAAAACTCGCATCGCCAAAGCTGAAGAAAAAGCCACCAAACTCGGTTATCAAGTCAAGATCCGCATTGCCTATGTCGGCCAGAACGAAATTGACGCCAAACTCAATATGCAAGCCCTGATTGGCACCTTCAAACAGTTCAATTCCACCAACTTGAATGGTTTCAAGGCGCTCGGTTTTTCACGCGACCCACACGCACTTGACGCCTACAAGTTGCGCCAATTCTCCGACAGTGGCTTTGTCCTAAACATCTCCGAACTTGCCTCCGTCTATCATCTGCCGCACACCAGCGTTGAAACCCCCAATATCGTCTGGGCCTCCAGCAAGACCGCCGAGCCGCCCGCCAAGCTACCGATGCTCACCGGCAACGACAGTTACGACGAAAACATTTCCGCCTTCGGCCTAACGGATTTCCGCGGCATCAAACATCAGTTTGGTATGTATCGCCGCGACCGCTCGCGTCATGTCTACATCATCGGTCAAACCGGCTCCGGTAAATCCGGCCTTCTCACGCTGTTCGCACTCAGCGACATCTACCACAACCAGGGCTACTGCATTATCGACCCCCATGGCGACCTCGCCACCGATAATCTCTCCTTCATCCCAGAATCGCGCGTCAAAGACGTCGTCTATTTCAATCCCGCCGACACTCAATACCCCATGGCTTTCAATCCGCTCGAAATCGACGACCCGGCGCGCAAACCAAACATCTCCTCAGAAGTCATCGGCGTTTTGAAGCGGATGTTCGGCGATTCTTGGGGTCCACGCCTAGAACACATCTTACGCTACACCTTATTAGCCCTGCTTGACCGACCACAGGCGACACTTCTAGACATCTCTCGCATGCTCACCGATAAAGAATTCCGCAAAGAAACTCTTGCCTACTGCAAAGACGTCACAGTACTTCAATTCTGGAAGCAGGAGTTCGGCTCGTGGAGCGAAAAACAAGTCACCGAATCAGTCGCCCCAGTACTCAACAAAGTCGGCGCCTTCACTGCTAACCCAATTATCCGCAACATCATTGGTCAGCCCAAGTCCAGCTTCAACATTCGCCAGATTATGGACGAAGGCAAAATTCTCGTCGTCAACCTCTCGAAGGGCCTAATCGGCGAGGATAACGCCGGCATCCTCGGCGCCTTCCTCGTCACCAAAGTCCAGCTTTCCGCCATGTCTCGCTCCGATAGTCCGCGCGTCGAAGACCGCCGACCCTTCTATCTCTATGTCGACGAGTTCCAAAACTTCGCTACCGACTCCTTTGCTGTCATCTTGTCCGAAGCACGCAAATACGGCCTCAATCTCACGGTCGCCAATCAATACACCTCACAGATGACCGATGCCGTACGCGACGCCGTCTTCGGCAACGTCGGCACCACCATCTCGTTCCGCGTTTCCGCCGATGACGCGCCTATTCTCGCCAAACAATTTGAGCCAATCTTTGAGGCACAGGATCTACTCAATCTCAACAACCGCCACTTTGTCACCTCCATGATTATCAACGGCGAAAAAACACCCGCTTTCTCTGCTACCACGCTCAGTATCCCCAAAGCCCCCAACGATCTGACGGCGCAAATTATCCGCAATAGTCGCCTCAATTATGCTCGCAGTCGCGAAGCCGTCGAGAAAGATATCCGTGCCAACATCGAAGCCGCCGATAAATGGAAAAAGGCTTTGTCAGATTCCGGCCGCGCCGCCGGCGAACGCAGCCAGGAGAGTAGTGCAAAAAAGGCCAAAAACAGCTTCAAATTCACGCCCCAGACCGACTTCCGCAAACAGAAAATCTCCCCCAATGCCGCCGAAGAAAAAGCCGACTCTGGCAACAATCTGAAAAACCTCGGCAAGCTCATCGAACAACAGCAATATAAATCACCCAACATCAAAATCACCCACGTCGACACCGATAACCATGCGTCGTCCAATAACGACAGCGACACGCCACGCCGCCCCGTCATCAGCTCTGGCAACAACGCGCCAAAGCGCAATAAAGCCAAAAAGCGCAAGCACTAGTCCATAACTAAACAGCCGAACAAAATACCGTGAAATTTTTTAATGCAAAAGATTTCACGCTATTATCTACCGTTCGGTAGTACAAGACAGACGACTACCGATTTGGCCATAAAACCGAACAAAAGCCGAACAAAGGGTCGGCCTCTGATTGTCTTGTCGGCATTTTTCCACCTTAGAGACAAACAACACATATCTGACGTTTTTACGTGCAAACACGCACAAGGCCACAGCAGCGCGCAGAAGGCAAACTATAGTGCAAAACGGGAAAACATAAGCAAAAACAAGAAAAATCGCACAGAAGCGCAAATAGGGCGCAAATAGAGCAAGTTGCCGGCATTGGTTCATATTTATACCTGAAATAGACGTATAGACAATCAACTTTTGCCTAGAATTTTAATGTCGCACAATGTATATTTCACGACATATAATATATCAACCCCGCTATAATAATAGTCGAGCAATAGCAACACTAATGCTGTACCGCCGCCACCCTTCTCCGACTAAGAGCCGTCTTTTAAGTCGCAATCAGCAGGGGGCGCACCCCCAGAAAACTACGTATCGCGCTTTCGCGAGAAGCGCTCGGGAGAGTCCAAAATTTGACAACAAAAAAGACAAAATCATCAACGACCCCTGTAAAAATACATATTATAACATAATTATACCTAAAATCGGCCAAATTGGTGCCAAGAAAATATGTTTGCGCTCCACCGCCCCGCCCCATCGAGTTTTCCACAAGCCGCAAACGCCGCTTCGCTCAAACAATCAAAACTATCTTGCAAAAACGTCCGAACAAACACCGAACAAAGTAGGGCGCAAAGAGCACAAAAGCCTATTTGTAATAGGCCTTGCCCTTCACCCGCAAATCAACATACTCACAAACCACCCCCCTGCCGCTCAGATACTTTACCATCTCAGCCATGTCCTCGGCCTGCACCGCACTGCTCCGGTCAATCGTCATCTTATAGTACTCTGTTCTCCCCTCAAGATAAACGTGAATTTCGCGCGCTTTCTGGAACGGCAGAACCACTCGCTCGACCTTCAGACCATACTCCTTCACGTCGGCCTCTAGGTGCGCCACGAATTCTGTCACACGCGCCGACACCGCCTCGCTCGCATTCTCATCAATAATCGCCACCGTTGGCGTTAATTCGGCCTCCATTTCAGCCAAACGCTCCGCTTCACGCTGTTCGGCCAAGCGCAGAGACATAACCGCAAACACCGCAGCCACAGCCAACAACACCACCGTCACAATCGCAATCGCAACACCGTTGCGTCGATGTTTTTTTCGGTGCGCCCTGCTCCGCTCTAGCTCTGAATACCGCCGTTGTCGGCTTTCGCCGGCAATCGTATAGCCAATCCGATATTTCCCGTCTGCGGCCTTCGCTTGCTTGCTCTGCCCTTTGCTACGCATCTGCTTTAGCTATTTTGTAGCACCTCAAGTCCGGGCAGGCTTTCGTCCAGCAGATATTTCAAGCCGGCACCACCGCCAGTCAAAATCATCGTATAGCTCAAGCTCGGATCTTCTTTCATCAATGACTCGACAAATCCCGCCGTATCGCCACCACCAATCACGGTATTCGCTCCGCTCAGATGCCCCATCGCTTCTGCAATCTTGCGTGAACCGGTCGAAAACTCCGCCGTTTCCGCCATCCCCATCGTACCATTCCAGATAATCGTCTTGGCATCTCGCATCATATCAATGATATGCGCCGTGCTAGCTTCGTCAATGTCCAACTTCGCACCTTCGGCGTTGCTGACAAAACCTTCCGCAACATAAATTTTCGGGTCGCTCACGCTTAGGCCATCGACTGCAATCTTGCCACCGACTGCAATCTTGTCGGCAATCGGCAAAAACCGTTCAATCAGCGGCTTCTTGTCTTCCACCTTTGCACCGCCCACGATAAACATCAGTGGGCGTTCGGGATTCTCCATGACGGCATCCAGAGCCTTCGCTTCTTTCTCGACCAGCAAGCCCGCTACGGCTGGCAGCAAACGCGCCATCGCATCAGTCGAAGCGTGCTTGCGATGCAATACTGCAAAACCATCCTGCACAAACACGTCGGCGCCCGTCTCGCTGACAATCTTTTGCGCAAACTCTGCCGAATTCGCTTCTTCTTCCGGCGCAAAACGCAAATTCTCCAACATCAAAATCCCACCTTCCGGCAATTTCTCAACTGCATTTGCGACGTTACCGGTCGCCCAATCAACGAAGGCCACCACGTGCCCAGGCATCAGTTCTGCCAGGCGCTCGGCTGTCGGCTTTAGCGAAAACGCCGGGTCGGCCTGCCCTGCTGGTCGGCCAAGGTGCGACATCAAAATCATGCGCTTCACGCCATGTTCGCGCAAATATTCCAAAGTCGGCAAACTTTCACGCAACCGCAACTCATCGACTACTTTGCCATCCTTTATGCTGACATTGTAATCCACACGCACTAGTGCCGTCTTGCCCTGCCAGTCAACATCTCGGATTGTTTTTTTATTGAAGCTCATAGCCCTCCTTTTTACTTTATTGATGATTAAATTTTACGTACTTCAATGCGATTTGTGCCGCCCTCCTCGTCACGCAAGCCGGACACAAACACTACCGTCAGCTCTTTCTGGCCTTCTTGCATCTTTAGATAGCCGTTCGCCTTTAATTCTTGCACCAAATCCACCACGTAGCCTTCCGCAAATGGCCGCACATAGGCCGAGTTTGCGTAAGTCAGTGCCAATTGCCCTGCAACACGTGGATTACTCGTCACGGACACCATCGGAATATTCGGTCGCTGCGCCGCAATCGCGTCAGCCGTTGCTCCGCTCGACGTCCCCACAGCAATCAAATCAGCCTCAATCTTTTCAGCCAAACGCACCGCCGCCTGCGAAATTGCGTCATAGTTCTTGTACTCTCCTGTTACTTCCTTACTCAGCGGCAAAATCTTCGAATGTGATTGCGTATACAGAATCACTTTTTTCATTTCTTTCACCGCCTCAATCGGATATTTGCCGTTGGCCGTTTCATCCGACAGCATCACTGCATCCGCGCCCAACAAAACCGCCGTCGCAACATCTGAAACCTCCGCTCTGGTCGGTCGCGGATTTTCGACCATGCTGCCCATCATTTGCGTCGCCACGATGCAAATCTTGGCATACTGTCGACACAGCGCAATCAGTTTGCGTTGCACGATTGGTACGATTTCCGCCCCCGCTTCATACGCCAAATCACCTCGCGCAACCATCACGCCGTCGGCCGCACGCACGATCGCCTCCATCGTTTCGTCGTCCATCACGGCACGCTTGGTTTCGATTTTTGCAATAATGCGCGCTGTCGAGCCGTACGACACCATCACCTGACGCAACTTCTCGATGTCGTTCGCATTCTGCACAAAACTCATCGCCACATAGTCAAAATCACGGCTTGCACCATATTCAATATCAGCCAAGTCTTTCTCGGTTATTACGTCACCGCCCATGTCGGTATCTGGCAAATTAATCCCCTTGCGGCTCATCACATAACCATCATTCTTCGCGCGTATCTTGATGGCCGAATCCGATACTTTCTCAATCATCTCAGCCTCAATTTTGCCGTCAAACAACAACACCGGCTCACCAACTTGCACCTTCTCTGCCAAATTATATTGCACCGGCAAAGTCATGCCACCATCATGCACGATTGGCGCCGACTCCAAAATCAGCTCATCGCCCTCTTTAATGTCAAAATGATTGTCTTTCACGTCGCCCAGACGAATCTTCGGCCCCTGCAAATCCTGCAAAATCGCCACCGACTTTCCTCTCTCGGCCGCAAAGCGTCGAATCAAATTGATTTGCTCATCACGCTCATCATAGCTGCCATGGCTAAAATTCAAACGAAAACCGTTCACGCCCGCATAAACCATCTCTTTTAGCTTTTCTTCGCCAAAGACCGACGGACCGACTGTTGCAAGAATTTTTGTTCGCTTGAAAAGTTTACTCATGCCTGAATTATACCACCGATAATTAAAAAAGCATAACCGACAAAAAAGTTTCCCGACAAATCGGGAAACTAAAACACAAATTGGTGATCACGGAGGGATTCGAACCCTCGATTGCCAGGATGAAAACCTGGAGTCCTAACCACTAGACGACGTGACCAGAGTGTCTATATTTTAACATAAAGCCACGTCAAGCACAATATCAACCAGATTCTTCGCAGCGTTCTCCTTCGAAAACGTCTTCAACTGCTTCGCCAACTCGGCGCGTTTTGCGTCGTTCTTCAACAACTTCCGCACTTCCTTCAGCAGTAATTCCGGCTTCTCGTGCATCTCCTCGTCGCCAATCACCACCGCCGCCCCCTCCTCGGCATAAGTCTTCGCATTCTTGACCTGATGATAACCAGGCAACTTATGATTTGGCACCATAATTACCGCCTTGGCCATGCTCGACAACTCAGTCATTGTGGACGCCCCTGCCCTGCTAACCACCAAATCAGCCGCACCAAACAATTTCCACATTTCACCGGAAAATTCCAACATCCGAAAATTACTTTGCAGTTTTCCGTCTTCCCACTTTTCATATTCCTTCAAATCCAACATCTCCGGATAACGCTCGCGCCCCGCCACCAGCAATACACTCGTGACTTTCAGAAGCTCCGGCAATATTTCTCGTATCGCCAAATTAATGTGTTCCGCGCCCAAACTGCCACCCGTCACCACCATCAACGGCGCATCAGGCGCAAAGCCCAACTCGCGCTTAAACGCCTTCTGTTTTGCGGCGTTCGTCGGTCGAAACTCCTCGCTTATCGGAATCCCCGTCCAAACAGCCTTATCTTCGGGATAATTGTAATATTTCAAGGGCATTCCAGTCGCAATTTTCGCGGCATGCTTCGACAATATCCGGTTCGTCAGGCCAGGCGTCGCATCGCTGTCATGCACAACATAGGGAATCTTCAGCAATCGCGCCACCAAACCAACCGGCAGACAGACATACCCGCCCTTCAGGAAAATCACATCCGGTCGGTTGCGCGCCAGACGCCATAAGCTTTGCGCGAAGCCTCCCATAATTCGGAAAGAGTCTGCGATGTTCTTCAAAATAACATCAAAATGCTGTAAGTACATCAGAAAAGTGAAGTGTGTATAGCGGCGCAATTTTCCAGCCAGGATTTTTCGCACCCGCAAATCCATCTCATTCTCGAATGCCAACTTTTTGACGTTTTTGTAATATTTCTTGTCGGTCCAAAATTCA
The DNA here is from genome assembly GCA_017430725.1 of Candidatus Saccharimonadota bacterium. Lineage (GTDB taxonomy): Bacteria > Patescibacteriota > Saccharimonadia > Saccharimonadales > Saccharimonadaceae > UBA2834. The sequence goes on from JAFRMK010000010.1 coordinate 44,336, forward strand.
ATCTTGGCGCGTGGTCGCTCTTTCCAAATCTCACGTACGACGGCGATTACTGGTGTAACGTGACCGCCACTGCCGCCCCCGACTACTAGTATCTTCATCAATCGTTCCTCTCTTTGTCCAGCATGATTTTTGTAGCACCATGCCATAAGCAAACGCCACGCACATCAAACTTGAGCCGCCATAGCTCAAGAACGGCAAGGTCGTCCCTTCATCGGGATGAGCCCCGTCATTCCCCCTACGTGCATTATAACATGCGCCAAAATCCACGCAAAAACCCCTAAAACCATCATCCTATCCGCCAAATCCTCTGTTCGATGCGCCACCGCCTCGATGTGCAGAAGCATCAGTACGTACGCCACCAACACCAACATCGCACCAAAGTATCCCCAAATCTCGCCAATTATCGGAAAAATCGAATCCGATATCGCCTCCGGCAAATAACCCGTTGATGAAACGCTATTACCGATGCCAACACCAGTCAAACCGCCCGTGCCAAAACTCATCAAAGCATTTCCGCTGTGATAGCTTCCGTTCAGCCAACTGTTCAAGCGCTCTTCACGGTGGTTGCCACTACTGTCGCCACTGATGCCAACCAAGGCCAATCCTGCGATGGCCAAGCACAGCAAAATGATACCGAATTGCTTCCAACTAATTCCCGCCACGAACACCATCACGGCCATCATAAAAATAATTACTACGGTATTGCCAAGGTCTTTCTGCAAAAAACCAACCACGAACAGGCTAATCATCGCTAGCGTCGCAAACGGCACCCAAAACTCTTTCTCGCCATACGTGCCCTGCTCTTTTCTGCTCTGTATCAACCACGGCACATAAAACAGCACGGCCACTTTCAGCAGTTCGGACGGCTGCAGGCTTATTCCGACATTCAGCCACCGGCAAGCCCCCAACTCGCATTGCACCAAGGGGGCACCAAATCGCCCCAATGCAACGTAAACATTTAGCAGTATTACGACCAACAGCACGTATTTAGCAATTTTCTCGCGATTGTCCGCCAAAAACTGACCGATTTTGCCCCGCCAAATCAATGACGCCCCTACCGTCAGCGCCACCGCCGCCACCACAATCGAGCGCAAATGCCCAATAAAATAGGTGTTTTCTGGTTTACCCTCAGCGAGCGCCACGCGCGGCCCGATAGCATAAATCGTCAATAGGCTAATCGCCAGCATCGCAATTACTAGCACAACCAACAGCACGTCAACGCGATGCTTTCTCATCAGCGAATCACGCCTCCACCCATCGCTAGAAACACGCCTAACATCGCCAGCACGCCACCAATAATCCAAAACCGCATCACGATCTTGCTCTCTTCCCAGCCCTTCGCCTGCAGGTGATGGTGAATCGGCGCACTCAAGAAAATCTTACGATGGAAAAACTTTTTTGCACCAATTTGCAACAAAGACGAGCCGGCTTCAACTACAAATAATCCGCCAATCACCGGCAACAACAAAAACGAATTCGTCATCATCGCAACCACGCCCAACCCTGCGCCCAACGCGAATGAGCCAGTGTCGCCCATCATAAACCGCGCCGGATATACGTTGAACCAAATATATGACAACAACGCGCCAATCACGATAAAGCAAAACCCCGCCAAATACCACTGCTCCTGCAGCAAAGCAATCACGCCATACGAACCATATGCCAACATTGCTAGTCCGCCCGCCAGACCATCCATTCCATCAGTAATGTTCACTGCATTACCCGTCGCAACCACCGCAAAAGCGAATAACAAAATCGTGCCAATTACGCCCACCTCTACCAGGCCAACATACGGCACATTAATCGCCGTCCAACCCAATTTACAGGCAAAGAACCAACCCAAAAACACACCTAGCGCCGAAATCATCGCAAACTTGACCGGCGCCCGCATCCCCGCTACGGCATTTTTACCATACAGATTCAATACGTCATCAATCAAACCAATCATCCCCCCGCCGACAAACGCCGCCAGCGGCAACCAAGTTTGGCCACGGTTCAGACAACAAATCGTCGTCACCACAATCACCGCCACCAGAATTATCACTCCCGCCATCGTCGGAAAATGCCGCTTGATTTTCTCGGCGTGCGCCTTGTTCATATACTGCAGCTTCTCCCCCGTAATCGCCACACTTTTTTGTTTCTTCCAAAGTTTGTGCTTATAAGCAAAATTCGTATAAATCGGCGTGATAAACATCGAAAGCAGGAATGCCCCTAATGCCAGCACTAGCTCATAGCCGATATTGTTATTTATATCTGCAAACATAAGCCCATTATACCACTTAGTTACTCGGCCTTATCTGCAAGTATTGCAACATATAATTGCTAATTTCCGAGAAAATCGGCACCGCATCATAACTCCCCCACAGCAATGTATTGCCATCTAGGCGCACAATAATCACGTAATCCGGCACCGCATTGTAATCATTAACGCCACCAAAGCCCAGCGCCCCAGCCACCGTCCGATCGGAAGTATAGTTACCACTCGCATCGTACGTTTCAGCCGTCCCCGTCTTGACGCCAATCCGATAGCCCGGCAAGTCCGCCGCGCCGCCATTTACGCCCCGCACTCCCACCAGCATCTCGCGCATCGTTGCGCTGGTCGCTTCACTCACGACGTTTTGACGTGTCGGCTCAGTCTGCGCTTTCGGCACAAATTCGCCGTCGTCGTTAACTACCCCCGCCACAATCGTCGGCTGGTAGTACCTGCCATTATTCACCAGCGCCGAAAAACCCGACGCCACCTGCAGCATCGTCAAATTCATCCCCTGCCCAAAAGTCATGTTCGCATAACGCACCGCGTTGCCTTCATCTTCTTCTGGACTAACAATCCGCCCCGCCTCCTCGTACAGCTCCACGCCCGTCTTGGCGCCTAAACCAAAGTTGTTCGTCAAATAGTTATACAAGGTCGTGCGCGCCTGTTTTGAAATCTTTCCACCGCCCAGACGACGCAACGCTTCCACGCTACCGGTATTCAGCGAATAATTCAAAGCTTCGCGAAAATCAATATTTCCATAATGCAAGGTCGTACCATTCGCATTTTGAATCGTGCGGTCATCTACGGTCGTCGAACCGCTATTAAAATAGCGGTCATCCGGACTCAAAACTCCCTCGTTTATCGCTGTGGCATAAGTGAATGTCTTGCAAATACTCGCCGGCTCATAAGTACTCTCCGTGGTCCGATTCGTATACAAGCTCGCATCAGTTACATCCCAGTATTTTTCCGGATTGTAACCCGGATAATTCGCCATTGCGTAAATATGTCCATTTTGCGGATTCATCACCAATGCACTGGCCTTTGAAATACTGCTCTTCTGCGCCATCGCATTTTGTAGAATTTTCTCAACTTTGCGCTGGACATTTTCGTCTATCGTCAAAACAATATTGTCACCATTCTGTGCCGGTATTTCAATATTATCATCGCCAATCGACAGGGGCACCTGGTTCACGTCCGTCACGGTCTTTAAAGTGCCGTTTTTGCCCGCCAGGCGCTCATTCAGTGCCCCTTCAATACCACTCCCGACTCCTTCCGCATTCACGAAACCCAAAACTTGGCTCGCCAACTGGCCAGCCGGATAAACGCGCCGCGATGTCTCCTTTCGCCCCACGCCCCGCAAATTTGCCGCCTTTACGGCAGCAACCGTGTCATAATTCACATGGTGCGCAATTTCAACATATTGCGCGCGCATATTTTCCCAGACCTTTTCCCAAGTCGTATCCATCTGGTCCCCCAAAATTTTCGTCAACTCCGTTTGGACTTGCTGCTTGTCTCGCACATAACTCGGATCAACAAAAACCGTCCAGGTCCGCTCATTGATTACAACCGGCACGACGTCTTCCTCGCCGTCCATCATGTAAATCTCGCCCCGTTTCGCCACTAGCTCATATTGCTTCACGCGCGATTCTTTGGCTTCTGCAACGTATTTACTGTGATTCACTATCTGAATATCAAACAACCGAACAGCCACCACCGCCGTCAAAATCACTGGCACCCATCGCAGAATCGCATAGCGCACAGAAACTTTAAACATAAGATTATTCTACCAAAACTATCAGTTTGCCACAAAATCGGCCGCACTAGCCACAACCATGTCGCCAGCCGCCGTGTTCCCCTCTTCGCTGGCCGCTTGCGCCGTCAATTTCGCATTCTCAACCGCCAAAGCGTCCCGCTGCGCCTCAAGGTTAGTAATCTCGTCATCCAACCCTGCAATTGCCACATCAAAACTCGTAATGCGCGCACTCTGTGATACCGAAATTAAGCCAATCAAAACTACCAGCATCCCCAGAAAAACAAATCGGGTTGCCGGGCCAAGACTAATTCTTGCATTGTGTCGTACTGCGTTGCGATTGGGCGCCCAGATTCCTGCGCTCGTCGCACTACTTCCAGCTCTTCTAGCCACTCCATAATATGCTGACATCAAAATTATTCCAAATATTTTTCCGTTTTTATGTTTGTGTTTAACTTCGGTCCGGATTGGACGCAGGTCAAAGACGTCCAATCCACCACCAAAGCAGGTCAAAAATTGTACACTTTCCCTCAAATAATTCACCTATATGGTACCCCTTAGGTCAATCGGGGCATGTCTATAGTTGAATCCCCCTGCACTCGTCCTAGCGAAAAGTCACAGCGACTTTTTGTGCCCGAGATTTGTTGGTCACCTGAATCTTGGCCATTTTACACTCCTTTTTGTTTTTATTTTTCGATGCCCGAGTCGCACTTCTGCTCCGGGCAACTATCAGCTAATTCTCTCAGCCGCCCGCAACTTCGCACTCCTCGCGCGTGGATTGTTATCAATCTCCGTTTGCTCCGCAACCACCGGCTTTTTCGTCAAAACTCTCAGCCTCGACTCCATTCCCTGCGTACTCTCCAGCTTCAGCCATTCTTTAACTAAGCGATCTTCTAGACTGTGAAAAGCAATCACAGCCACTCGGCCACCTGGCGCCAATAATTCCGGCAACAATGCCAAGGTGCGCTCAATCTCGCCTAGCTCATCATTCACGGCGATTCGAATCGCCTGAAAAATGCGCGTTGCTGGATGCATGTGCGTATGCGGTGACTTTCTCTTTATTAGCTCAGCCAACTGCACTGTCGTATCAATCGGTCGAGCTAAACATATTTCCCGTGCCAACATCTCAGCACGCCCCTTTCGTTCCTCGCCATATTTGACAAATATCTCCGCCAATTTGCGCTCATTCCACTTGTTGACGATTTCCCAGGCATCCAAAGCCTGCGTTTCGTCCATGCGCATATCCAAACGCGCATCATGCGCAAACGAAAACCCCCGTTCTGCACGATCCAGTTGCGGTGAAGAAACGCCAAAATCCGCCAGTATCATGTCAAACTTCGCCTTCTTCTCCACAAGTAGTAGCGCCGTATTATAAAAATCACCATGAATTAATTTCGGCTTCACCTTCTGGTACTTCGCACTTAAGAAATCAATCGCATTTTGATCACGGTCATTCAGGACCGCCCCATTATAATTCTGCGTCACTTCCAAAATTTTATCAGCGTGGCCGCCATATCCCGCCGTCAGGTCCAAATATTTCTCACCTACGCTCGGCTGCAGATACTGCACAACCTGTGACAATAACACTGGAATATGAATTTCGTTCATTCCTTCATTATAGCTTGTTCGAATCCGTTCATCTAGAAATTTCAGGTGTTTGTGTTTTTTGTTGTTTGTTTTGTATACATATTAAGACCCGTAGTCCTACCAGCGTATAGCTGACGCAATACTACGGCGTTGAGAGACTTAATCTGTATGTTTAACCGGTGAGTTATTTGTTTGGGAGGTGTGTATTTCGCAAAAGAACTTATTGAATTAGATTACGCGTATTCCTAACGCGCCCAAAACTCCTAGATGGTCGGATTCGAACTTTGTAAAGGTACGCAAAAAGCCCGCTTCAAGTCTTTTCAGCTTCTTCTTAGAAAATACTCTTCATCGATCTTTTTTGTTTTTCGTGGTGTTTGTGTTTGTTTCCACTTGCCCTTAGTTTAAGCAAGTTTTTCGACTTTTGCAAGAGGCATTTTTTGCACATTTTTACGTTTTTGGTGCAAAAACTCACAAAATAACAGATATAAACCCGAACAAAAAAATCGATTTTCCATTTTTCTCCACACTTGCGAAAACCCAATAATAATTACATAAAAACCGAACAAGTTAGCGCCCAATCTCTCATTGACAAAGAACAAAAAACAACGTGAAATAACAAAAATACCCCTGTTTTTCAGGGGCATCAATGTGGCCTACTCCGCCCTAGTCCAGGCTGACTAATCTGTATTTTGTCGAACCAAGCCCCAAACTCTCGGCATACTCGGTGATATGTCGCCCTTCTCGTGACTCAATTCGCTCTTTTATCGCCGCCGTCCCCGGTTCCTCTGTCGCCCAAATTGCATCCAGAAAAGCCTGGTCGTTGGCTACCGGGTCAAGACTGGCAAAAATGCCAATATCGCCTATCACTGGGTCGCCCTGCTTTGAGTCGCAGTCACAATCCACCGATATCGCGTTCGCCACGGTGATATAAACAATCGGTTTCCCTTTCTCGGCGAAATAATCTGCCACCGCCTTGGCCGACTCCGCCATCGACTCGATGAAGTCCTTCTGTGCGTGCTTGTGCTGCCAACACAAAACCGGATTCTTCGTATGCCCACAACTGTGAATATAGGCTTTACCGTGCCGTGAAGCCACGCCAATCGACTGATTCTTCAGATTAGCGCCAAAACCACCCATCATATGCCCCTTGCCGTGCGCCAAATTCACCATTGCATCATAATCGTCAAGATGCGTTCCGACGATGTCATACTCAAGATGCTGGCCATTTTTCACCGGAATCTTCATTTCGCCCTCCGCGTCCATGATGTCCACTTCGGCAAAATCCATAAAGCCGTGCGCTTCCGCCACTTTTAAGTGTTCCGCTGTTTTCGTCCGCGCACCAGGATAAGAGGTGTTACACTCAATAATTGTGCCGTTCAAACTCTGCACAAAAGGCGCAATCAATTCCTTCTTCAAGTACCCCCTCGCGCCCTGTTCCCCTGTTGAGACCTTCACGCCAATCTTGCCCGTCAGCTGAACACCCAAGGCTTCGTAAGCCTTTTTTAGTCCCGCTGGCGAAATATCCTTCGTAAAAAACACTTCTGCTTCAGCCATATTACCTCCATCTTATATTTTTATTATAGCAAAACTAAACACCAAAACTAAACACGGTGGTTACGCTGCCGCTTGCGCATCACTGGATTCAGCTCTTTCTTGCGCAAGCGCAGGCTCTTCGGAGTCACTTCCAGCAACTCATCTTCCATCAAGAAATCCAGGCACTGTTCAAGCGACAATTGCGTATGTGGCGTCAACTGAATCGCCCCATCAGAGGCATGCGTACGCATATTCGTCAGTTGCTTTTCACGGCAGACATTAATATCCAGCTCGTCTTTCTTCGACAATCCAACAATCATACCCTGATAAACGTCAACCTGAGGCGGAATATACAACACGCCACGCGCCTGCGCTGCGTCAAGCGCATAGGCCGTACTCTGTCCTGCCTCCGAAGCCACCAAGGCCCCGTTCCGTTCTTGCTGATAGTGTCCCGAAACCGGCTGATACCCCTTCGGCAAAGTATTCATAATCGCCGTACCCTTCGTCCCGGTCAGTAAATTATTGCGCAGACCAATCAGCGCCCCAGTCGTTATCTTATAGCGAAATCGCGTTGCGCCACTTGAAGTAATTTCTTGTTCAAGCAGCTCCGCCTTTCGTATGCCCAGTTCTTGCGACACCGCACCAACATACTCGGGCGCCACTTCAATCGTCAATTCCTCGACCGGCTCCAGCGTAACGCCATTCTCAGTTTTATAAACTACCTCTGGTCGCCCCACCTCCATCTCATAGCCCTCACGGCGCAAAGTCTCAATCAAGACCGAAAGATGCAGTTCGCCCCGCCCTGATACTTTATAGCCCAAACCCTGCGGCTCCAATCTGAGCGCAATATTCGTTTCCAGCTCCTTGTTCAAGCGATCGCCAATTTGGCGCGAAGTCGTAAATTCGCCCTCTCGCCCCTTCAGTGGCGACGTATTCGGACCAATATAGATGCTCAGAGTCGGCGCCTCAAGCTCAATCGTCGGCAAAGCCTCCGGCGCATCGCCCGTCGCAATCGTATCACCGATGCTTGCCTCGCTGATTCCGGCCAAGGCCACGATATCACCCGCGATTGCCTCTTGCGCCTCTTCTCTTCCCAGCCCCCGATAAGTGAAGAGTCCGTCAATCTTGCCGCGCCACACATCACCGTTCGTCTTCAACACTGTCACCGCCTCGTTCTTCTTCAACTTGCCCCGAAAAATCCGACCAATTGCGTATTTTCCTAAATAACTATCCGCCGCCAAAGCCGCCACCAACAACTGCGCCCCACGAGAATTATCGCTTTCCACTTGCGGTTCTGGCACCTCATTGATAATCGCCTCAAAAATCACCCTCAGGTCGTCATCCAACTCTGGTGTTTTGCCGGCCCGACCATCACGTGCAATCGCATAATAAACCGGATATTTCAACTGTTCTTCATCGGTCGCTAATTCCAAAAACAAATCCGCAACCTCGTCTTCCACCTCACCAAGCCGCTGCGCCGGCTTATCAATCTTATTTATCACAACAATTGGCCGCAATGACAGCTCCAGCGCTTTTTGCAACACAAACTTCGTCTGAGGCATCGGCCCCTCTTGCGCATCCACGATCAACAACACGCCATCCGCCATATTCAGGGTTCGTTCCACTTCTCCCGAAAAATCAGCATGGCCCGGCGTATCAATGATATTAATCTTATATCCGTCATAGAACACGGCCGTCTGTTTTGCCGTAATCGTAATCCCTCGCTCGTGCTCCTGTTCCCCCGAGTCCATAATCAGGGTTTGTGCCATTTCGGCCTGATTTGCCCGAAAAGTATTGCTCTGCTTCAATAGAGCATCCACCAGGGTCGTTTTACCGTGGTCGACGTGTGCGACAATTGCCACATTACGAATCTTACTTTTATCTTTCATCTGCAAAATCACTCTTACAATTTGACAAGAAAAAATGCCGATTGGGGCATTTCTTGATGCCGAAATGGTGGGCGGTAGAGGATTTGAACCTCTGACCTCGTCTACGTCAAAGACGCGCTCTAGCCAACTGAGCTAACCGCCCGCACAGCCTACCTTATCTTACCACATCTCCCCCTCTATCGCAAACCGAATCCTTGCCAAAACCGCTCTTTTAGCGTATAATTGCATGAGCAATCGCTCATGGGTCCGTAGCTCAGCTGGTTAGAGCACCTGCCTTTTAAGCAGGGTGTCGTGAGTTCGAGCCTCACCGGACTCACCATGTCGATTATAAAAATTACCCGGCAACGGGTAATTTTTTGTTCAAGGACGCTATTTTTCTTGTTTCTTTTTGCGCTTCACGATAATCAAACCGGCCACCAGGCCAACCAAGACCAAGCCGACCAGCAGCGCCAGCCACCACGGACAATTCAACACTAACTGCGCTCGCGTCATCTCAATCGCCTCGCCGCTATCGTTCACATAGCTAATTTTTTGCTCAACTGTATACCAACCAAAGCCTAGGCTTTCCGCCGCATCACTGTTCATCTGCAGCTTTCCTCCCGGCACGACTTCGGCACTCTCTTCCAGCAGTGTCCGCCATTCGGCCGTCCCGCTCACGCCCGCTTTCGCTCGAATCACCTGTTTTACCACAAAGCCGGCTGTCCCGACATTCTCGACCTCTGCCTTCGTATGTACCCGTTCGTCAAAACCAAGTGCACGCACTCCACTTTTCAACAGCTTACCAGCTACCTTAAAATCGTCCCCCATCACGTCGACCCGCACCGCAATCTTCTGCTCCTCGGCATCCCCCGTCTTCATTACCAAAGTCGCATACTGACTGCCCGCCGGCGCATCGCTCGGTATCGTCGCACGTATCCGTATCGCCTTCTCTTCGCCCGCTGGCACTGTTTGGCGCACTTCCCCGCCAACAATCGCCAACCAATCAACCGCCTTCTTGGCGTCATCCGGCAATTCGTACTCGCTCGGCGCGAAGCTCATCTCAATCCTCACATCAGTTTCGCTCGTGTTTTTGACTTTCAGACTGCTCGTGTAACTACTCCCCAACTCCGATACGCGCCCAAATTCCAAGCTTTTCGGCACTTCCAGGGCGCTTTCTGCCGCCACGCAATTTATCGGCCACAAACAAGCCAGCCCCATCAAGATTATTCCGAAAACTCTTTTCATTACACCCTCACTTTACTTATGCTTATATTTTAGCATAAAAAAGTCCCCGGCCAAACGGCCGAGGATTTTCCTTAGCTAATCCCCCATCATTGAGCTCGCCAGAGCAATAATCCCTAGCGCGCATATCATCAGGGTCAGCCCAATCGGCGCCGACTCCGTCTCTGGGAGTAAAATCAAACCCAGAGACAGCACCGCCACCGCCAACAGTATCGCCACGGCACAACGAACGCCTTGGCTCATACTATTAAATCCGAACCACCGCTTCATATGCCGCACCCCTTTCACTTACCTAGACCCCTAAAGGCCCGGTAGATTACATCGAGGCCCGGTTGACTCGTAAACCCGACGAAACACTGGCGATAGTACAACGCGCATACGCCAGTCTCCATCGGCGACGGCAGACGACGCGAACTGCTTCGCCCCACGCCAGACATGACTTCAATATACGAAATCACTTCCTTTGGCCCGCGGACAAAAGTCACGCATCGGCGCAATTCAAATTCGCCATTGCTGTTGATGATACGTACGCCAAAATAGGCGGCAGACGCCTCATTATTAAACAGCACAAGCGAATCATCGATCCCGAGCTCCTCGAACATGTCGCGTAGCTCAAGTGACTCTGCGCGAGCGAGTCGTCGTTTTTTTACGACGGCCTCGGCCATCTGAATCACCATCACAATGAAGGCAATAATCAGTAAAACGGCGATTGCTACCATGAAAATGCTCACTAACTTCATTTTCATGCCCCCTTTTTTAAAATTTAAAATACTACCCGACCGCGTCGGATTACCTATAATTATAGCACAGAAAACAACTTATGTCAATCAAGGCCTGCCCCATCGCCATGCGGCAATAAAAAAAGAACCCCGAGAGGTTCAAGCCTGGTGCGCCCGACTAGACTCGAACTAGCACAGCCGTAAAAGTGGCCACTAGCACCTCAAGCTAGCGTGTCTACCAATTCCACCACGGGCGCAACAGCCCTATTCTAACATATTTCACCGTCAAAGTAAAAGCTATGGCGTTTGCATGCGTGCTTCTTGCAAACTGGCCCAATACTCCACGTCGCCAAATCTATCCCAAACATCCGTCAAGAGCGCGTCGTCCGAAAAAATCCGCACACCATCTTGGTAATAGTAATTCATCGCCGACTGATATAAGCCAATTGCCGGCACGTCGTTAACCCACCGCTGCAGGAAGCTGTTATACTTTGTCTCCCGCAAACTCGCATCAAGACTGGTTCGCGCCGTCAAAAGCGCATCATCCGCCAAAGCGTTGCTGTAATTACTGAAGTTCCATCCGCCGCCACTCGCCTGCGTTGAGCTATAGTAAACGAACGGGTCCGCACTCACGCCCAAATCAATCTCATAAAACAACACATCATAGTCGCGCGGCCGCAAGACCGAGGCGAAGAAGTCCATATTCGGCTGCGTATCGTCAAACACGCTCAAACTGACCGTAAAACCAAGCTGCTGAAGCTCTTCCTTGAAACGCTCTGCCACGCTCTGAATTGGCTGGCGCTTGCGTACCGCCAAGCGCAATTCAGCCAAACTGCCCGCCTCGTCGCACAATCGCCCCTCTTCGTTATATTTCAGGCCGCCGTCCACCAACAGCTTCTTCGCCGCCTCCAAATCATATTTCGCCAGTTCCGGATACTCCAGATTTGCTTCCTGCGTCTCCAATATCGGATAGTCCAGCCAACGCATCTCATCGATTTCTGCCCGCACCGCACTCATATCTACGCCCTGCTGAATGCCTCTCCGCACCGCCGAACTCTTCAATGCCGGGCTCTTCGTATTCAGAAACGCAAACGCACCGCCGTTCAGCAAGGTTGTACGCCGATTCACGCCCTTCGTATCACTCAGCTCCACCTCCTCAGCCGTCGCAGTCACCGTCGCCTCCTTCATGGCCGACGCGATATCCTCGACCTTCTCATACGAACGCAAATTAAAGCTGGCCAATTTACTTTCGTTGCCAAAGAAATTCTCATTCCGCTTCATATAAATCGTCTGCAAGAACCGGTTATTGCCACCTCCCGGTTGCACCGCCTTCAGCGCAAAGGCCCCCGAGCCGACCGGATTACTGGAAAAATCGTGCTCATACACCAGCGCCGGGCTCACCTCGCCGAGAATGTGCGCCGGAATCAACGGGAATTCCAAGCTATCCGTAAAATCAGTATAGGCCGTCGGCAAAGTGAAACTCACGCTCCGCTCATCAACCTTTTGCAGTTTGATGCGTGAAAAATCTATTGCGACCGTGGTTTTTGCTGTCTCGTCATTCATCAACTTAACCGTATACAAAATATCATCCGCCGTAATAGGCTCCCCGTCCGACCACTTCAGGCCGTCACGCAAAGTTACTGTCCAAGTCCTGCCATCCTTACTCATTGTGGCGCTCTCCGCCAGCTCCATCTTCATGTGACCCGACTTATCTGGTGAGGCCAAATTCGCAAACAACAAACGCGCCAACGCTTTCTCCGAATTTGTCGTCGCATACAGCGGGTTCATGCTCTTCACGTCGCCCAAACTGGCCTCAGTAAACTCACCGCCTGCCACAAAGGCCTGCATCTTGTAAGACGAGTTGTACCAAAAAATTTGTACAATCGCGAGCAGCAACACGACCAAAATCAACAGCGCCCACTCTACCACCCACAAGCGCACCTCACGCACATTCTTCAAGCGCTGAATAAACAGCGCCGAAAAATGGTCGCTGGCCTTCTCGCCAAACTCATTTGCGCGCGTCAAAATCTCTTTGTTACGCTTCTTTACTTTGCCCACGCTTTTATCAAGTTTTTTCATTTATAGCACAATTAAGATTGATAGAATCGACAGCACAAAAATCACTGCCATCACAATCGTCGCGTTGTATAGCGAGCGCTCCAATCCACGTCGTTCCGTGTTCAACTCGCCCGAGCCACCAAAACCCGAACCCAAAGACGCCCCACGCTGCTGCAGTAAAATCAGCAATACCAGCAAAATCGCCGATGCAAATACTGTTATATTCAAAATCACACCAATATTCATGCTATCTATTTTACATCAGGAAGCATTAAATTGACAAGGAAGTTCATCAATGAAATCAATAAGCACGCCTCTAGCGCTCCACCAAAGCTAATCGACAGGTGCGGCATAATCCAAATCGTCAGCCCCACCATCCCCGCATTTACTATCACGGTAAAAAGCCCCAACGTAATGAACAAAAAAGGCAACGCGAACAAGGTGGCAATCGGCCGCACGATTGAGTTCACCAAAGCAAACACCAGACCGGCCACAACATAATACCACCAGCTCTGCTCCAGCCGCTCATAGCCTGCTTCAAAATGCGCAAACCAACGGATGCACACGAACATTGCCACCACCGACAAAAACCAGCGCAAAATGAAGGTCGATATCTGTTTTTTAATCATAAACTTCTTCTATTTTAATGCATTTTTACGTTTTAGTAAAACGTGGTACTGCACCGCAAAGCGGTGGCTCTCTTCATCAATCCGCCCAATTAACTTCGCCACATGACTATCGCGCGCCAACTCGTGCACCTCATAACCACCATCTGTTTTTGGCACCACAATCTTCACGCGCGCATTCCGGCCATGATCGCCGCTTTTATCTCTCCCCAGCAAGGCAATCCCCTCTCGCTCCACCAAGTCTCGCACCGCCGAAATTTGCCCCTGTGCCCCATCCAAAACAATCAAATCCGGCCTCCCCCAATCCTTCAAATGATTCATTCGCCGCACTAAAACCTCTCGTATACTTTCCGTATCATTGTTCTGCTGTTTACGCAGCTTAAAGCGCCGATATTTCTTCCTGTCCGCCACGCCGTTCACGAAACACACCATCGAGCCCGTCACATTCGTGCCCGATTGATGGCTAATGTCATAACCCTCGATGCGCACCAATGCCTTCTCTAACCCCAACATCGCCTGCAAATCCCGCAGCGCCTGGTCGCTCGAGATATCCAAAAACTCCTTATCAGAAAACACGATTTTCGTGCCAATCCCCTTCAATCCAAAAAACTGATTTCGCAGCACCACTGCCCGCTCGTACTCACCTTTCTCCGCCGCTTCATACATCTGCTTTTCCAAACTGCGGATTAACTTCTTGCGGTTACCCTTCAAATAACTAATCAACTGGCGCAGATTCACCTTATATTCTCGCGGCGTCATTCGCCCCACTTCAATGCCCGGCGTCAAGCCCAAATCGGTGTTCAAGCTTTTTCGCCCAGTGTATGGCTTGTCATAATATGGAAAAATTTTTCGCAAAATCCGCAAAGCCCGCGCAATTGCCGTCTTGCCATAATACGGTCCGTAGTATTCTGCCCCGTCATCATCTGGATTTCGCGTCATTGACACATACGGCACCTCAGATTTCATATCAATTCGCACATAGGTCACCGATTTATCATCGCGCAGTAGAATATTCCATTTTGGCCGATAGCGCTTAATCATTTCGCTTTCCAAAAACAGCGCATCCATCTCGGTGTCAACCACAATCCAGTCCGTATAATCAATCTCCGCCACCAGCGCCCGCGTCTTTGCGTCCTTCAACCGCGGCGACTGAAAATATTGACGCACGCGATTTTTCAAAACCCCCGCCTTTCCGACGTATATCACCTCCCCTTGCGCATTTTTATGAAAATAAACGCCTGGCTGGGCCGGCAGCTCCTTCAAATGCGCACGTTGGCGCTCTGTCATGTTTGACTGTTTCATGCTATCACCATTATACCGCAACCGAAAAACGCCCTCACGGGCGCTCTTCGGCATCATTTGTTTGTTTTTCTAAAGCGCGCTTTCGACTCGCGCCGTATCAGTATCCTCCAACGAGCCCAACATCTCTTTCAAGAAATCGTCGAAAGTTATATTGTTCAGCTCATCAACCGCCGTCCGCTGTTCAGTTAGACAGTTCTCATAGTAGCTGGCATAGGCTTTGTAGCTGCTGCATGACTGTAGCGCATAGCCATCTTTGTGCTCAACCGCCGCAGTCTTAAATCCGTCGAAGATGCCTTCGCCAAACTCCTTCAAGGATTTCGCACCTTCTGGCGCGCTGACCGTCACCGTGCCATAATCCAAGTCGAAATCACCGTTCAGCGCCATATCTTCGTCGTCGCCCCGTACCAAAACATTTTTAATTTCGTGTGACCAGGCCTTAATGCCTACATACACCTTAACTTTATCAGTTACGTCTTCCGCCGCATCAAGATCTTCTTCCTCGAAGTATTCCTCTGCATCAGCACCCTCTTCCACCAAGGCACTCTCGCTATCAAGCTCGTTCAGCGCAGTTTCCGACTCCAATTCTTCTTCGACACCACTGATACACTGCGTAATTTCTTCCGCTGCATCAATATCCTCGATTGCTTCGGTAAACGCTTCGGCTTTTTCCTTATCGACCTCGACCTGATAGTACGTCAAACCGCTCTCTGCGCCATCCAAATCTTTCACAGCATCGCTCAAAGACAAGAACGCATTATCTTTATAGGCGGACATCACTTGTTCTTTGCTACCCTCTGACGCCTTCTCATAAGCATTCATTATGCAGCTAAACTGGTTGTCATATTTATCGCCCAACAAACCCTTCAGGCTTTCATCTGACACCTCTGCCCATTGACCGTCAATCGCCGTCACGATATTACCAATCGCAGATTCATAGAATTCCGTCACCGCGCTTTTCTCTGTTTCGGTCAGATCTTCGTCTTCGGCCACCATCAGTTCCAAAACCTTGTCCTTAATGTCGGTCAAATCGGCGAACTTCACGAACAGCTTCGCATCGCCGGCATACATCGCTTCTGCAGAGAACTTAAACTCCTTGTCGTCGTTCGTGACTACCGCTACGTTCATTTTTCCGATGCCCTTCACGGCCTCCGACTGCGAATCAACCGAAAGCGTGATTTTCGACAATTCGATATTCTCTAGCTCTTCGTCGTATTCTTCGACATTCTTGTTCTGGACGACTATTTCGCCATTCACCTTACTGACACCCACGCCGTCATCCACGCTGACGTATTTGCCGTCTTCCAATTTCACCGACAAAAGCTTGCCAAACGCATCTGCGGCAACCTTGTCTTTCGACTCGTGCCAGTTAAAGAATAAAACTGCGCCGATACCACCGCCAATCAACAACAGTAAGGCAAGAACAATCCCTACAATCATTCCTGTTTTCTTTTTGGCAGGTTTTTTTGCATCGACCAACGCACTAGCGTTTTCGTTTACCGTTGGCTGTTCGTCCGCTCCCTTCAGCAAATCGTCCATCTGCGCCCCAGCTTCTTCTGCCGCCGGCTGCACTGACGTTGCCGGAGCTACGCTTTCTTCGGGTTTCATTTTTTGCTCCTTTCTTACTGTTATTTTTTCCCCTTCTGTTGACTTTTCATTTTTCAGCGACGCCTCATTATTTACCGGCTCGTTTGGTACCACAGTCTCTAAGTCGCCCGAACCGACTGCTCCAGGAATCGCCATATCAGTAGCTTCCAGGACCGTCTTCTCTTCTGCTTTATCCGTCGCCGCATCAATAATCGGATTAAACACTTTGTCTTCAGCATCGTTCACAAAGGCTTCCTCGGCTCTCGCTTCTTCGTCCATGGCCTCTATTCCTCCACAGCCCCTTCAACGACCTCAGCGTCATCGATGCTATCGTAATTAATCAATTCGCAACTGGCACCGTGCGTTCGCGCGCAAGCCTCCAGCGACTCATATTGGTTCAACATTTTACTCGAGAAGAAGAATAGCCACACGGCCAAACCCGCAAAAACCAGCGTCGTAAACGCAAACAGACAATAAAAGAAAACAAACTTTCCTTTAATCGCATGGTTCTCCGGACAACGTTCAGTCGTCAAGCCAATTGGCATCGTCTTACGTTTCGTGTTTGTTTTCTTTGCGACCGTCTTTCGTTTTGCTGTCGCGCGCTTCTTTGTCGTGGCCTTAGTCGCCATGTTCCAGCACCCTCCTTAATAATACTATTGCTTAAAATATATCACATTTTTCGATAAACATAAAAGTTTTGCTATAATTATATTAACTATTACATCAGTACAAAGGGTGAGGCATTAATGAACGAACAAAACTGCAATGTAAAATTTATTCACGCGCGCCAAATTCTTGATTCGCGCGGCAATCCTACAGTCGAAGCCGACGTTGTTCTCGAGAGCGGGCACGCTGGTCGCGCCGCCGTTCCGTCTGGTGCGTCAACTGGCGCCGGCGAAGCACTCGAACTGCGCGACAATGATGCCGCATACTATGGCGGCAAAGGCGTCCTGAAAGCCGTCTGGAACGTCAACAACAAAATCGCCGACATCCTGGTTGGCAATGACGCTAGCGACCAGCGCAAGCTCG
This sequence comes from Candidatus Saccharimonadota bacterium, assembly GCA_017430725.1. Taxonomy (GTDB): domain Bacteria; phylum Patescibacteriota; class Saccharimonadia; order Saccharimonadales; family Saccharimonadaceae; genus UBA2834. The sequence goes on from JAFRMK010000010.1 coordinate 61,888, forward strand.
ACCAACTCATGCTCGACCTTGACGGCACCGAAAACAAATCCAGCCTTGGCGCCAATGCCACACTCGCCGTCTCGCTAGCTGCCGCCAAAGCCGTCGCCCACGCCAAAGGCCGTCGCTTTTATGAATACATTGCCGACCTTGCACATACTCAAGATGAAATGTGCCTACCGATGCCGATGATGAACGTCATGAATGGCGGCGCTCACGCCGACTGGTCAACTGACTTTCAAGAATACATGGTCATTCCCGTTGGCGCCGATTCCATCGCGACCGCCGTACGCATGGGCGCCGAAATCTTCCATGCGCTGAAAAAAATCCTCAAAACCCGCAACTACGCCACTACCGTTGGCGATGAAGGCGGCTATGCTCCTCTCGTCAAAGACGGCGACAATGAACCGCTCGAGCTCATCAAGCTCGCCATCGAGGCCGCCGGCTTCACGCCCGGCAAGGACGTCGCCATCGCAATGGATATTGCGGCATCCGAATTTGCCGTCAACGACCACTATGAGCTCAAAACCAACGGCGACTGGAAGTCCAGCGCCGATCTCGCCAATTGGTATCAATGGATTATCGACAACTACCCCGTTCTCTCTATCGAAGACGGCCTCGGCGAAAACGATTGGGCCGGCTGGCGACAACTCACCGAACGTTTCGGCGACCGCATTCAACTAGTCGGCGACGACCTCTTTGTCACCAACAGCAAATTGCTCAAACGCGGCATCGACGAACGGGCCGGCAACGCCATCTTAGTAAAACCAAACCAAATCGGCACCCTCACTGAGACCATCGACGCCGTGCTCCTCGCCAAACAGCACAACTTCAACTGCATCATTTCTCACCGCTCTGGCGAAACCGAAGACACTAGCATCGCACATCTCGCCGTCGGACTTGGTGCCGGCCAAATCAAGACCGGCTCACTCAGCCGCAGCGAACGCACCGCCAAATACAACGAGCTCATGCGCATCGCCGAAGCGAACCGGAATCTTTCGCTTAAAAACCCCTTTGAGGCCTAAACTAGGCCTCAAAACCCGGCTTTTCCAACAATTCAAACATCCGCTTTTTGTAGGCTTCAACCCCTGGCTGATTAAACGGATTTACGCCCAACAGATATGCGCTAAGCGCACAGCTCATCTCGAAAAAGTAGATTAACGCACCCATAGCCTGCTCATCCAAACGCGGCATTATCACTTCAATCACCGGCACATCTCCCGCTAAATGCGCCTCACGTGTCGCCGCGTTAGCTTTTTTACAGATATAATCCAAGCTCTTCCCCTCAAGATAATTCAAACCGTCTAGGTTTTCCGGCTCCGCCGGCACCCGTACACCGTCATACTCTTCGGCAAGCTCTACAAAAGTCTCAAACAGCTCACGTCGTCCCTCCTGCATATATTGCCCCATCGAGTGCAAATCCGTCGAATAAATCACGCTGGCCGGAAATATCCCCTTCCCATCTTTTCCTTCGCTCTCGCCAAACAATTGCTTCCACCATTCATTAAAGTAGCCAAACTGCGGTTCAAAATTCGCCAAAACTTCAACGTTGAAACCCTGTCGCAACAGCATATTTCGCAAAGCGGCATACTCCGCAGCCTTTCCGCCATCCGAAATCAAACTCATGCGTTCTTCTTCTGCTCCATCCAGCAACGCCGCAATGTCATAGCCCGCTGTCGCAATCGCCAACAGACCCACCGCCGTCAACACCGAATAGCGGCCGCCAATGTCATCCGGCACCACAAATCTTTCATAGCCCATCGCCACTGCCTCGTCATGCAACGCGCCACGGCCCGCATCGGTCGTAGCATAAATGCGTTGCTTCGCCGCCGTTTCGCCATATTGCTCAAGCAATCGTCGCTTCAATATCCGAAAAGCCACCGCTGGCTCTGTCGTCGTGCCAGACTTAGAAATCACATTAATCGAAAAATCATGACCTTCCAGTTCCGCCAATACCTTTTCTAGCCCCCTGGCACTCAATGAATTGCCGGCGTATAAAATTTTTGTTCGACCACGCTCTCCCCCCAAAGCCTCAATGACCGCTCGATGCCCCAGGTAGCTTCCGCCAATCCCCACACATACCAAATAATCCGAATCTTGATTGATTCGCTCCGCCGCTCGCTGAATACGCTCAAATTCGTCTTTGTCGTATTTCAACGGTAAATCGACCCAGGCACCGAAATCCGCCTGTTGCGCCCGCGCCACATAGCCACGTGCCTCCGCAACCAGCGCCTCAAAATCATCGCTTTTGGCCTTTACGCCAAGTTCCCATTTTACGTCAATCATTTTTCCTCCGTTTCTATAGGCTAACGGCGATATCATGCAAGTCGCCAGAATTCAATCCGGCATCCTCGCCATCAATCACATATAACACCCCACCGTTTACCCAGGCCGCCTTTGAACCAGCAACATAAATCGTCAAACCTTGACCTTTTGCAATCGAATAATCATCGCCCCAGTTTTTCTTTACATAGTTTGCCAACACCGCCACCGAATTCCAGCTCGACTTCTGCTCTGTTATTGTAAACACCTTGCCGATGTCGTTCTTAAAACTCATCGTAATCGTACCATTATCCTCTTTCACGGTTCCATCCAGGCGATAATTACTCGGCAAATAGCCAGGATAAACACGCGAAATACCCGCCTGCATTGCTGCCACTCGCACCGACAAATCCGGCAAATTCAGGTGAACCAGATAGCCCAACAACGCCAACGACACTACGGCCATACCGGTAGCTATCGCAAAACGCCGCTTCTGCCAAAAATGTTGTTTCTTCGGCTCCGGTGCGCCAAAATCTACCTGCTTAGCTTCCGCTCTTGCCATATTTTTCAACGCCTGCTGAATCGCTTGATCCTTTCGTTCTTTTGGGGTAACCGTTGCGACAACGGGCGTCCGCCGCGCCGCCATCTTCGCACGTGCCGCGCTCGCCAATTGATGCTGTTCGACCCGGCCGGCCTGCACCTTACGCGTCTTCTGCAATTCCGCCTTAGCCTGTTCCTGAATTTGCGCCAGTCGCTTCTTGTCGCTTGGCTTTAGCTGTACAGTCTGTTTACGCTGAATTAATCCGCCCTGACCTTTGGCTGGTCGGCGCACTGCGCCCGCAACGCTACGCACTTTTGCAGCTGGTGCCACTACTGTTGCTGTCTTTTTTTGGCCACCCGACGTTCCGACCGATTGTTTCGCATTCGGCCGACGTACAAAACGTCGATTCAAAGTTGTTGATTTCTGAATACGACGGTGGTCAACAGAACTGGCGTGCTTCGCAGTTATCCCTTTTTTCGAAACTCGTTTGACTCCGTCCATTTTACCTCGCTTTATACTGCTAACGTTATCTTAAAACATAAGCCACAAGAAATCAATAAGCATTTTAAAAATATTATTCAGAAAAATTTAAATTTTTAAACATAAGCATTTCGCGAACAATAATGCTATAATATAGGCAACTTATGGACAGAAAGAAAACCAAAAAAATCCGCTCAGCGCGCATTGTTGCGACCAACATCTTTATGAGTATCTCCGTTGTGGCCATCGTCGCCGTACTGATGCTTATCGCCATGGGCTTTTCCTTCAACGAATCGGGCGACATCCAGCAATCCGGCCTGCTCCAAATCACCTCTCAGCCCACTCGCGCAAGCGTTGAAATCGACCAAGAAACTCTACTTTCAACCACAGAGGTCAATAAAATGGTCGCCAGCGGTCCGCACGAAATTAAGATTACTAAATCCGGCTACGACAACTGGAGTCGCCAAATCAACCTCGAGGCTGGCCTGCTCACGCGCATCGAATGGGTCCGCCTCTTTCCCGTCGAACAAAACATCGAGAGTGTTGACTCTTTCAAATCCCTCCGATTGGTCTCATATTCCGCCGACAGCAAACACCTGCTCGCCGCAGAAACCAACGGCGCCACACTCAATTATCTTGACCTCCAAAGCAACCCCGTCAAACGTGCGGTCATCCCGCTCACTCAGGCGCTCGGCACGAATGATGTTGTCATGACCGCCCAGGGCAGCTTCAAGGTCGAATCATGGAACGACAGCAACAACAAAGTCCTGCTGCGCTGGACTCGCGCGGAACAAACCAGTTGGCATCTAGTCGATTTAACCGCCCCCGAAAAGTCCATCAATCTCAACAATCAATTCGCCCTCAACTTCACCAAAATTGCCGCCGCCAATGATTCCGCATCAAAACTCTGGGCGCTGGCCGACAACAATCTCTATTTCATCGACCTCGGCACCACCCAAATCTCAGACGCCCTCGCCACCAAAGTCGAGCGCTTCGCCAACAATAAAGACACTGTTGCATATCTCGCCGAACACGCCCTCTACACTTATAAAGATGGCGAAGAAGGCGCCGTCAAAATCCTCGACCTCAAAGAAAGCGACAATATTATCTTCGAAATGGGTACTTACTGGGGCGACGAATGGATTGCCTATGCCGTCAATCAAGATTTATATCTCCTGGCCGGCAAATACCCTAACTATAAAAAGAACGAAGGTAATACACTTGAGCGCTTTATCTCTCATGAAAATCTTCCCTATGCCCCTACTGCCATTGATGTCAATGCCAGCGACCGCATTATCACCTTCTGGTCCGGCAAAGACCTCGCCAGTTTCGATATTGAAACTCGCGATTATTACGACCTAGAGCTTGATGGTAGCAACTCCATCGACTGGCTCGATAATTACCTGCTCTGGGAAAGCCACGACAACAAACTCGTCGTCCGCGATTTCGACGGCAACAACCGCCGTGAAATAATCGCCTCAGATGCGCCAATTAGCCACGCCATTATCTCTGGCAACAACCAGTGGCTTTATTATTTTGAAACCATTACTACGCCCGCGCCGACCGAAGAAAACCCCATGGCGACCACCCAAACCATCGTATTAAAACGCCTCAAATTGAACGTCTAATTATTTTATTGTTGCCCCGTTAGCCATTTCCAGAAACTGGCCAACGGCGTATCTTGGTTGGCCGGCATCGAGATCGCCTCGCCATCGCCATCCGCCGGCTCGGCGCTTATCGCGTCTTCGTAGCTCGGATTAATCTGTTCGCCATACACCAACAAGCGCTGCTTCGATGTCCCCAGCGGCGTACAAGTAATCAATGTAATCATTGGCACCCCCTCGTTCTCGTTCGCAATCTCCACGAGCGCCTGCACATCAGTCGGTTCGACTACCTTCGTTCCAGTCACGCGATACGTATAACGCACCCCATTATAGTCCACATACAGCTTATCGCCCTCGCCCATTCGCGTCAGACCGGAGAAAATAAACTTATAGTCACTTGTACCGTAAACGTTACCCGCTGAATGACCGGACACGACAAAGTTCCCAATTTCACCCGGTTTGGCCGAGGCGCCTCGCACCGCAAAATTCGCCACGCCGTTCGCCATTGCAACATTCATCGACTGTATATCTAGCGCCGAACCAAAACTAATCGGCACCTCAATATTCAATTTCGGGATCATCAGAGTCGGTGTCTCATGCACCGCTACCGCCACCGTCGGGTCAATTTCCGTAATCTCCGTCACTTCACTATTTCCCGGCGAGATGTACGACACAATATTGGCAGCAATCACCTGATTGTATTGTAGCAGCAAACCCAATACTAGAATCACGCCGCCTATCGTCAGCGGAATAAAGTGCTTAGATTTTCGAAACTTCTTCGCCCGCGCTTGTGCCTTTGCCTGGATTTTCGCCTTGAAATCATTTTGCAATTGCTGCGCTTCCTGCGCATCTGTCTGCACCTGCATGGCCGGCGGCACCGGCGCCGTCAACGACTCTTGCTCTTTGCGCTGTCTGTCCTGAATCTGCCGTTCCAACCGCATTCGCTCGCGCGCCACATAATCGCGCGCTGCCTTGCCGTAATACTCCCCATAATATTTCTGATAATAATCTTGCCACGCCGAGTGATACTTGCGCCAATCCTCATTGTTCACCTTGGGCGTCGGCGATGTCGCCGTTGGCGCCCGATAGTCTTGCCCCTGCTGGCGCTGATAAGTGGCCAAAACTTTTTTGCGCGCCAACTCCGCCACCGTCTGTTGCTGTCGCACGGCAGAGCTCAACGCCTCTTGCGAAGTCGCACCTTGTTCCGTCCCACCATCTTGCTTATCCATTGTCCTTATTCTAGCATAAACTCCTCTTTCATGATAGAATATAAGCACGCACTGCTCTGGGCGAGTGGTGAAATTGGTATACACGACAGACTCAAAATCTGTTGGCTTCACGGCCGTGAGGGTTCAAGTCCCTCCTCGCCCACCAAGTCGCAATCAAAGACCTACCGGGGCTTGGCGCAGTGGTAGCGCGCACGTCTGGGGGACGTGAGGTCGCCAGTTCAATCCTGGTAGCCCCGACCACATTTCCGCACAATCGACCGCCTCTCAGGAGGCCGGTTTTTTATTGCCATCCCCAAGCCGTCGCCACACTACGCATCTTCTTTACGCCTTCGTTCCACTGCCCCAGCACAGCCATCTTCGCAAATAAGCCACCACCAAACAGGGTCAACATCGTATAGCCAGTATCCTGCATCGCCATCGAAATAACTTCGCCATCTTGTGCCACCACCAACTGCCCGTCATGTATCGTCATTATCGTTAAACCGTAACTCAGGGTTACTTTATGCAACACTTCAACTAATTGGTTCATCGGCATCGTCATTGTTATTATTTTCGGATAATAAAGCGCCCGCAGTAGTTTCTGCAGCTGCGGCACCGTCGCCAGCAACACCGTATCGCCTGCGCGCATCGCCCAATCCTGCGCCCGCAACACTACCGCATCAACTCCGTCTCGCATCACATAAACCGGTTTCCGCTCATCCATCTCGGCCAACAACTGACCAATCACGGCCATCGTCTCGTCGTTTTTGCCAAAATCCCCCACCAACAACACCATATCCGTCCAGTCTACCTGCTCCAACAACAAGGGCAAAGCACTTTTGCCAAAGCCGCCCGACGCCTCAGCTGGCGCGAACAACAGCTCCGGCGTGGCCGGCACTACTGTTCGCAAAGACTCCGGCAACACCGCCCGACACTCACCGGCGCCCAACCTCGTCGCCTCGCGCATGACGGTCGATACCGTAAAAACCGCGCCCGTATTTCCGCCAATCACCAAAAACTTCCCCGCCAATCGCTTTTGGTCCGGCCGCAAACAGTCAACTTCGCCAAACAGCGCTCGCTTACCCTGTTTTTGCCAATAATCAAAATCCGCCATTACTTCAGCTCCAGCATAATCGGACAATGGTCCGAACCCATCACGTCGTCACAAATATCCGCTCGTAGTATCCGCTCGCGCAATTGTCCTGAAACCAAAAAGTAGTCAATCCGCCAACCAACATTCCTGACGCGCGCCCCACCCCTGTAAGACCACCAGGAATATTTTTGCTCATCCGGATGCAGCGCCCGAAAACTATCGATAAAGCCGTTGTTCAAATAATTTGTCATGCCCGCCCGACCTTCTTTCGTAAAACCTGCGTGACCTTCATTTTGTTGCGACCGCGCCAAATCAATTGCCTCATGCGCGACATTGAAATCACCGCACACTATCACGGGCTTGCGTTTCTCCAGCTCCTGCATCTGCAGCAGGAGCGCTTTATCCCAAACCAGTTCCCGGTATTTCAGACGCCCCAAATCGTCTTTCTCGTTCGGTACATAGACATTGACCAAAAAGAAATCCGCATATTCCGCTATCAGAATCCGCCCTTCACTGCGCGCATCACCAAAATCGTCCGTCCACCCCGCAATCGCCGCCTCCACAGCGGACGAAAAACCCCGTTGCACGCTCAGCGGCCGAATCCGTGTAAAAATCGCCGTCCCGGAGTATCCCGGTCGTTCTGCCGAATTCCACAACTCCTCATACTCGGGAAAATCCACCTCTGCCTGCCCTTGCTTAGCTTTTGTTTCTTGCAGGCATAGGATGTCCGGCCGTTGCTCTGCTATCAGCGTCTGAAGCGTCCCCTTCCGCAAAATCGCCCGCAAACCATTCACATTCCACGAATATAACTTCATCAGTTTCAATTATATCATCATGCTAAAATAGCATTATGACGAAGACAGCGCCCCGCCTCAAGCAGGCTATCGCAGTTGCCACTGCCGCCCATGAAGGACAGCTCCGCAAAACCGGCGAGCCCTATATCACTCATCCCTTGGCCGTCGTCAAAATCCTCCAAGAATGGAACATGGACGAAGACACCATCATCGCCGGCGTACTACACGATACCGTCGAAGACACCAGCCTCACTCTTAAAGACATCGAGGAGCAGTTCGGCAAAGACGTCGCTTTTCTCGTCAACGGCGTCACAAAGCTCGGCAAAGCCCGCTCCGGCATGAAAGACCTCGACGAATATTTGCCTCAAACCGGCGACAATCTCCTGAAACTACTCATTGCTACCGGCCAAGACATCCGTGTTCTCATCATCAAACTTGCTGACCGTCTTCACAATCTACGCACCCTGGGCGCTCTCCCTCCCGAAAAACAGAAGAAAATCGCCCGCGAGTCGCTCGAAGTTTTTGCGCCACTCGCCGACCGCCTTCAGATGGGACGCACGCGCGTCGAAATCGAAGAAACCAGCTTCAAATATGTCGACCCCCGACGCTATGAAGAGCTGAAAAAACTCACCGCTGAACGCCTGAAAAAGGCCGACAAAAAACTCAAAAGCGCCCAAGAGGCCGTCGAGCAAGCCCTCAAGCGCGAGCATATCAAATATAAATGCGACGGTCGCGTCAAATCCATCTACTCTCTCCACAAAAAACTTGCCAAATACGACCAAAATATTGACCGCATCTACGACATCATCGCGCTACGCTTTATCGTCGAAGACACTACCACCTGTTACCTCGTACTCGGCATTATTCATTCCCTTTTTCATCCGATGGACGGCCGCGTCAAAGATTACATCGCCATGCCCAAACAAAACGGCTACCAGTCCCTCCATACTACCGTCATCACCAATGACAAGCAAATCGTTGAATTCCAAATCCGCACCAAAGAAATGCACGAATACGCCGAACGCGGGTTAGCCGCGACCTTCTTCTACAATGAGCAAAAACTCACTTCCGCCTACACCGAAGGTCGCGTCAGTAAACTCCCCTCAAATCTGCTCTGGATTCGCGATTTGCAAGAATCAGCCGCCAAGCTTGCTTCTGGCGAAAAAGTCGACACCGAAAAGCTCAAACTCAACCTCTTTGCCGATAAAATCTTCGTTTATACTCCCAAAGGCGACATCATTGACCTCCCCAAAGGTTCCATGCCGCTTGATTTTGCCTATCGTCTGCACAGTGAAATCGGCGCCCAATGTACTGGCGCCATCGTTAACGGCAAAATGGTCGACCTCAAAACCAAACTCAAGCAAGGCGATGTCGTCGAGATTATTACAACCAAAAATTCTAAACCCAATCCCGGCTGGCTAGACAAAGTTTTCAGCCGACACGCCCGTAGTAAGCTGCGCGGTCAGCTCCACGCCATCCTGCCCGATTTCAGCGTCGCCAAATCGACCGATAAGAAATCCGCCCACAAGACGAAAGCCAAAAAACCCACTTCTCGAAAGAAATAGCTATTCAGAATCTTTAATCGCGCCAAACCGCCGGTCGCGCTTCGTATATTCCAGCACCGCCTGATCAAAATCCTCGGCATGAAAGTCCGGAAACTTCGTCTTCGGAAAATAAAATTCCGCATAAGAATTCTGCCACAGCAAGAAATTACTTAACCGCAATTCGCCACTGGTCCGAATCATCAAGTCCACATCCGGCAAATCTTGATACAAGTATTTCGCAAACTCCGCTTCGCTCAAATCCTCGACATTAATTCCCGCCCGCACAATCTTTTTGACCGCATCGACAATCTCTGCTCGACCGCCATAATTCAGACAAAAGTTCAGTACTCCGCCGGTGTTGTGTGCCGTCTTGGCCGCGAGCTCGTCACGCGCCTCCATCACTCGTTTCGGCAAAGGCTCGTCGCGCCCCGAAAACACCACCTTAATATTATTCTCGGCAAAATAATTCAGCTCTTTTTTGTACATCAACACAAACAAATCCATCAAGTGCCCGACTTCTTTGGCGTCTCGCTTGAAATTCTCCGTCGAAAACACATATAAGCTCAGATAGGCCACGCCTTTCGACAAAATGTACTTACTGAGCGTTTTCAGGTTCTCAAAACCGGCATCGTGACCTTTCAGGCGCGACATTCCTCGCTCTTTGGCCCACCGCCCGTTTCCATCCACAATGATTGCCACGTGCCGCGGCAACTTCAGGTCTGTATAATCCATTACAACTCCTCAATTTTCACTCGAACCTGTTCGGTCGTATCACGATCGCGCACCGTCACCGTACCGTCCTCAAGCGTATCAAAATCAATCACTACGCATTTTGGCGTACCAATCTCGTCTTGCTTGCGATATCGCTTACCGATATTTCCCGAATCGTCCCATGTCACGTTACCATATTTCTGGCGCAGCAACGCATATACTTCCTGCGCCTTCGCCACCAGCTCCGGCTTGTTCTTCAGGAGTGGCGACACACAGAATCGATATGGCGCCAACTGTTCCGGCAAACGCAACACCGTGCGCTTTTCGCCGTTTATTTCATCCTCTGCATAGGCCGAAGTTAAGACCGCCAAAAACAGCCGCTCCACGCCAATCGACGGCTCCAGCACGTGCGGCACAAATCGTGCTCCGCCACCCTTCACGATATATTCCATATTCTTACCGCTTTCGCGCTGTATATTCATCAAATCAAAATCCGTTCGGTAGGCCAGCCCCATCAACTCTTCGCGACCATTCGGATAATCAAACTCGATATCTACCGTCCGCTTGGAATAATGCGCCCTGTCGCCTTCCTCGACTTCACGGCCATGCACGCGCTCCATGTCCAGACACATTACATCTTTCAAAAACGCATGCTGCTCCTTCAGGAGCTTCTCGAATTCTTCCTCCCACTTTTCTGGCGCCACAAAATACTCAATTTCCATCTGAGAGCATTCGCGGTCGCGCAAAATAAAGTCACGCGGCGAAATCTCATTGCGGAACGCCTTCCCCTGTTGCGCCAAACCAAAAGGCAAATCCGGATACAAACTATCAACTACATTCTTATAGTTCGTAAAAATCCCCTGCGCCGTCTCTGGACGCAAATAGGCAATCGAACTGTCATCATCAACTGGCCCCACGTGCGTCCGAAACATCATATTAAACTGCCGAATTTCGCCCCAATCGGTCTTCCCACAAGTCGGACATGGCACATTCAGCGCGCGAAACTCATCCGTCGTTACGCTTTCGGACACGCCCTCCGCAATCTTATCGGCCCGGAAACGTCCATGACAGTTTCCGCATTCCACTAATGGGTCAGCAAAGGTCGCAGTATGTCCAGACGCCGACCACGTGCGTGGATTCATCAAAATCGCCGCATCCACCCCATAGATATCGTCGCGTTCTTCCACCCAATACTGCCACCAGGCGTCCATGATTCTCTTCTTTAGCGCCACACCCAAGGGGCCAAAGTCCCACGTCCCAGCCATACCGCCATAAACGTCGCTCCCCGGCCACACAAAACCGCGCCGCTTACATAAACTAACAATATCTTCCATTTTCACTGTCATAATAACCTTATTCTATCATTATATTCTGGCTCGCTCCACGCATTTTGCCACATAAGTCACCTCGTCCAGCAACTCGCCCCAGCCTCGCACTTTCAAAATTAGCTCAAATGGCGACACCAACATCAAGCGCATCAGCTTGATGTGCTCAACACTGATTCCGCCACTATCCTCGCCGCGTAGCGCCATCAAGTCGCTATCCCAGGCATACCGCATCTCTTCACGCAATCTCGTGCCATTCACGTCAAAACGCAAATTGATATCTTCGCCCCCCGCGCGCGCCAAATTGAGACTCCACCAGGCTCGCAACAGCTCACGCCAGCGCCCTTCTTCCGTCGCATGCGCCTGCATCGCCCACAAAGCCTGTCGCAATAAATCAAAAAATTCCGGCGAATCTATCTGTTCAGCATATCGTCCCACCTCTTTCATCATCACTCCTGCGCGCTCAATCAAGTCAATGTCCGCCACCAGCGCATCAAAATGTTCTACCAGCTTCGCACTCGTCAAAATCGCCAAATCACCGCGCCCTCGATGCAATGTAACATCCGACACCGAAAACAGCTCAATTCCGCCCGCCATTTTTGACCGCTCACGCCTAACGCCGCGCGCCATTACCGCGATTTTCCCCTCCGGCGTCAATAGCTGCAAAATCCGGTCCGCCTCACCGTAATTCGTGCGCCTCAGCACAATTGCGCGCGTCCGCCTGTCCGGTGCGACCTTTTTCATGCCGAACCCCCACCATTTTTTGCCCTTCTCGGCTCATCTAAGGCCGCCTGGACGCTTTTTACGAGCCCTTGCGGCATCATCTCACCTTTATCAAAAACGGCCCGTACGCCGTATTTTACGAGCTCAGACGCCGACATTTTCACGCTACTTACCACGATTATCGGCACGTCACCCAGCTCTGGATAGCTCCGCAGCTCATTCAAGACTGCAAAGCCAGTCGGGCCAACCAATAAAATGTCCAAAATAATCAAATCCGGCTTCGTCTCATCCAGCCACTTCACCGCCGCCAGGCCATCATGAAAACACTTCAACTCATAGCCCTTCAACAGGTCTCGGTAATATTGTTCCCACCCCCTATCGTCCTCAATAATCGCAATCATCTAAACAAAACTCAGCTGCCCGCTCACGGGCAAATCAATATAAAAACTCGTCCCGTCACGATGCCGAATCAATCCGAAATCACCGTGCATGTACTGCGTAAATTTTGAGGCGATATACAGCCCCAACCCAGATGAACCGGGCCGCATCGCAATCTCCACCGGCTGACGCACTAAGCCATTCTTGATTTCGCGCCACAACTTCGTCGGAATCGCTGGCCCAAAATCACGTACCGCCACTCGCACCTTGGTCCCATATTTGTCGCAGATCGTCACAATGCTCGGCAATTCCTCGCCGCCATAGTTCATCGCATTCAGGCAAAAATTATAGATTACCGAATAAAGCAGCTGTCGATTCGCCACCACCAACCGCTTTTTATTGCGATATTCCAGGCGCAGTTCGCGTCGGTTAAACTCGAAGAAGTGCCACAACTCCCGCACCACATCATCGCAAACTAAGCGCGGGTTGACCGGCTCCATCTCAAACAGCGCGTCATCGAGTCGCGCCACACGTGTCAAATCCTCCACCTGGCGCAGTGCCCGCTCGCTCGTCGTCGCAATTCGCTCGCCCGTTCGTCGCAACGCCGCCTCGTCCTCTTCTAGCTCCATCGACAAGGCCAATTGCCTCATCAAGCTCAGTGGGGCCTTCAATTCATGCGCCACCACCGTCACGCCTGAATTTACACCAAACACCTCGCTTTCCATGACTACATTCTACATCAGCCAAGCAAGGCCGGCAAAGCACAAGCGCCTAATTACCGCGACGCAAGGTGCTCAAAACTTTTTCAAAACTATCGCTATAGACTTTTGAATCGGACTGAATAATCATCGTCTTGTCATTGATCTTCGCAATCACCACCGTGCCATCAATTCCGTCCGCAATCTGGCCGTCATAACGCACCCCCGAAATACGGCTATTGTCGGCCGAGAAAATCCCCTTCGCCGGCGCACCTTCGCTATCCTCCAGGTCATTTGCGTATTCTTCGGCCACATCGTTGTATAACTGATTCACAATCTTGAATCTTATCGCATAGCGCGCCGTCTCATCTTCCAAAGAGTGTATCGGCGCTGGCGCAAAATAGGCCTCATAGTCACTGTTTTTTGTACCGTCTTGCGCCTCATATACGCTCCACATTTTCGGGTACGAAAAGCTGATTCGACCATAGTCATCTGGCCCGGTATATTGCACCGTTTCGCGCTTTAATTCTTCCTGTAGCTGCTCGACATATTTATCGCCAGCCGCCTTTTCAGCCGCTGCGGCCTCCAGGCCAACCTTTGCGTCAAAATTCGTCTTCAAATCATCCCACTGCATGTATAGCATGACTGCAACCACAATCGCTGCCGCCGCAATCAGACAGACTATCACCAAAATCACCGTCTCAACTACTGAGCTCTTCTTGCCGCTTGGCGCAGGTGGGAGCGGTGCCGCAGCTGGCATTGGCCCGGTCGGCATCATTCCCGGATTCGGCGCAGGCATTTGCATCTGCCCCGCAGGCATCACAGCTTGCTGATTCATCGTTGGCGCTGGGTTTCCGCCCATCATCGAATTCTGATCCATACTTGAAATTATATTTTAGCGCTAGCTTTTTCGCAAGTTTATTTGCTAAAATCCTCCTCAATAACTTTCACTTCATTCTTCAGCCCGTCAAGATCGTGCTCAATCTCTTTCGCCAAGGCGGTCAAATCCCGATAGCGCTCAGCTGCCTGCTCCAGTTTAAAATCCTCTGAATAGAACCACTCAACACCCGTCTTCAATTCATTGATCTTCTCGTTGATACTTTTCGCCACTAGTTTCGCTCCTTTATTTCCCTTATTTTTGCATATGCAATTTCATTTTGCTTCACCACTTCAATTTCGCCGCCCGTTCGCCAAGCCCCCTTCACCAACGCATAGCCCCGCGCCAGCACTTTCTCCGGATTCAACTCCGCCAAAGCGCGCACAATTCCTGTTAACTCGCTCTGCTCTGACGCGATTCTTGCGCAAATTTCTCGGCCGATTTTAGCCATTTCACCCCTGTTTTCTGCCACCATCTCATCGACCCGCGAATTGAACAAATTTTTTATTCGCTCCATATCGCTGCGCAACTCCTGCTTGACCAAACGTTTATCTTTCGTCAGCAGCTGCGCCACATTCGACGGCGTCGACGCCACGACATCTGACGCCAAATCACACAAAGTTTCATCTACTTCATGCCCAATCCCCGTAATCACCGGTATCTTTGAGCCGGCCACCGCGCGCACCAAAGCCTCATCATTAAACACCGCCAAATCGTCCGCACTACCGCCACCTCGAATAATCGCTATAACGTCTACCATCGCCCGTTCATTAAAATAATCCAGGGCCCGGATAATCTGATCAGCTGCTCCCATCCCTTGCACCTGCGTATGCGCCGTAAACACTTCCAGTCCACCCCACCGCTCATTCAAAATTTTACAAAAATCCGCGTATCCCGCCGCCTGCGTGCTCGAAATTACCCCGATTTTCCGAATCTGCTCCGGCAATGGCCGCTTTTTTTCTGCCGCAAACAGCCCCTCCGCCGCCAACCTCTTTCGTAATAACTCAAAACTCTTTTTCAGGCTCCCCTCCCCCACTGGTACCACCGCTTGAACCGTCAAAGAAAAGCGCCCCTTGTCGGTCAGTTTTGGCAAAGCGCGCACCCTGACTTTCATGCCATCCTCCAGCGGAAAACGCAGCGCAAATTTCATCATAAAACAGCCTACGCTCGCCTCATCATCTTTCAGGTCAAAAAAGACATATTTACCCTGATTGACCTTAAAGCTTGCCACCTCACCCTCGACAGTCACCCCCGCAAAAGCCGTCTCGAGTATCTGATTGCAGACCGCCCGAAAGTCCTTAACGCTGTAGACTTGCTCGACCGCCATTAGTCTTTCGGCGCCCGAAACTTATCTTTTCGACTCATCAGCGCCTGCTGATAGAAGCCATAACCACTCAAAATCGTCCCCACCAACACGAATACGCGCGTCACGACCACTGTAATCGTCGCCGTCGACAAGTCCACGCCCGTCGCTACCATCACTGCCACCATCGCCGCCTCATAACCGCCCATTCCGCCCGGCGTCACCATCACCGTGCCAACCACGCTAGCAATACCTTCCGCAATCATAATCTGCGGCAAAATCTCTGGATGCCCCAAAGCACAAGCCACCACCCAATAAGTCGCCAACTCCAAGAACGAATAAAACGCCCCCCAAATTACCGGTTTAACTAATATCCGCTTGTTGCGCATCAAGGTCAGATAATCGCGGCGCAAATCGCCAAAAAAGCGCGCCACACTATCATCCTTTAGGAACTTACGCTTTCTACCTTTAGTTAGGCTGCGCACCAACTTATTCACGAAAGACGTCGCTTTCTCAGACAGCCAGTCCACTCGCTTCTGTTTTCGCACAATCGCCCACGCCAAAACGATAATCCCCTGAATGCCAAGTGCAATCACAACTGCCAACAACAGAGCCCAATAGCCGTTCTCCAACGTCGTTCCAGCCATCAATACAATCGCAACGGCAATAAAAGTCTGAATGGTATTCGCCAATGCACAAATGCCATAACGCAACACGTGAATAAAGCTAATCTGCCCCGCCGACACATCTAAATCCTTCAGGCGCCAAATCAAATACGCCAGCCCACTCGCTCCGCCGCTCGGCAACGCATGATTCACGAAGTTAATTTCAAGCGAAATGCGCGTCAGCTTGGCCTGCGACAGCTTAAAACCACGTCGCTGCCGCAAAAAAGCAAAATAAATTTGCCCCGCTGCGTAGTACATCAAAATCTGCTCCGGAATCAACAGCAACAAAACGCCAATATTGATATTCTTCAGCGCATAGAAGGTCGCCCCCAGAAAGCTCAAGTATTGCCGCCCCTCAACCTCTGCCGTGAATCTCGTCGCAATCGGGTAATTCTCGGCCAATTCGGGCGTTACCGCCACGCCTGCGCTCGCCGTAAAGGCTTTCCAGGCGATAAAGACCACCAAAACCAAGGTAATGACGCTCAAGATTTTCTTAAACATGCATAGATTATATCACGCTCCCCATGTTACAATAAGCGCAATGCGATATCTCTTCATACTTGGCCGCGAACCAAAACTGTCACTAGTTGAGCTTGAATCCGTTTTTGGCGCAAAAAACCTCCAGTTGCTCGCTCCACACATCGCCCTCGTCGACACCAAACGCCCCGTCAAGCTCGAACGACTTGGTGGCTGCCTCAAAGTCGCTCAAGTTCTCGACCAACCGCTGTCGTCGTTTCTCGCCTCCCAACCAGCCGGCAAGCTAACGCTCGGGGTCTCAGATTATTCCCATCGCGCCACTGCCCACGCAAGCTGGCAACTCGCCCTCAAACATAAAAACCTTCTCCGCCGCCACGGTCGAAATGTTCGCCTTGTTCCCAATCGCACCTCGCCCATCGTCTCCTCTGCCGCCGCCCACCATAATCAACTCGGCGAAAAACTCAATCATCTCGAAATCATCAAATACCAAAAACTCTTCGCCAGCTCAATCGGCACTCAAAACATCACTGCCTACGCCAAACGCGACCAAGCCCGCCCCGCTCGCGACGCCTTCGTTGGCATGCTCCCACCCAAACTCGCCCAAATCCTTGTCAACCTCGCCGTCGGCGACCAACAGTCCGGCCTGCTGCTTGACCCCTTCTGTGGCACTGGTGTAATCCTCCAAGAGGCTAGCCTGATGGGCTTCGCCGTTTACGGCAGCGACCTCTCAAAGAAAATGGTCAATTATTCCAGGCGCAACCTCTCCTGGCTCAGCGAGCAAAAGCCCGCACTGCTCGCCCCCGTCAAACTCGAAGTCGGCGATGCCACCTCGCACCACTGGCAACCTCTCCCTAACTTTATCGCCAGCGAAATCTTCCTCGGCCGTCCTTTGTCGCGCACGCCAAGCAAAACCCAACTCCTCCAGCTTCAGCACGAAGCACGCGAGCTCTTATCTGGATTCCTGCGCAATCTCGCCAATCAGCTCCCGACATCCACTACTATCGCACTTGCCATCCCAGCCTGGAAACGCCCCGACGGAAGCTATCTCGGCATCCCAAATCTCCTTGACGAAATCGAAAAACTCGGGTATAATGCCAAGAAGTATCGTTATGCGAGCCACGATGAACTCTTGTATCACCGAGAGAATCAAGTTGTTGCTCGCCAAATAATAGTATTAAGGAAGAAATAATATGTCGCATGTCAAAGCTGGCGGTACCAGCAAAAACCTACACAACAATGCCGGCCAACGACTCGGCGTCAAGCGTTTTGGTGGCCAACAAGTCAAAACCGGCGAAGTACTCGTTCGTCAAACCGGCGCGACCAAAATCGCCGGCCCCGGCACCTTCATGAGCCGAAACTACACCATTCACGCCGCTATCGACGGCAAAGTCGTGTTTGTCAAAACCAAAAAAACCCACTTCTCCGGCAAAAGCCTACCACGCACCCGCGTCGAAGTGCACGCCTAAACCTATTTCAACATCGACATTTCCACGAGGGCTTTCTTCACTAAAACCCAAGCGTCTAGGCCTGTAGACTTCATTTCTGTGTCAGTTTTTGCTAGAATCTTCAACACCGCCGGAGCTCGTCGCTCGCGTCGTTCCAGCGCCGTAAACGCCTTTGCAGCCAAGGCTCCGAGCGTCGCATAGGGGTCCTTCGTTTTATCCTGCGCCATCTCGTCACAGCTCGCCAAAGCCTTTTTTAATCGCCCCCGCATCGCATCATCGTACAAATTAAATGCCGCGTATTTTTCGTCTTTGCTAATCTCTCTATCAAAACTTCTTATTTCAACCGCTGAATTAGCCGCCAGACTTTTACCAGGCTCGCTGCGCCTGTCTGGCGTTTTTTCGTTCCAGATCACCACCCGATGCGGCGTATCGACATATCGCGGCAATTCCCGCCAACATTCCCTATTTTCATCCAAACCCTTCAATAATATCCTGCGCTCCTCACCAAACAACGACGTCCCCAGAAACACCGACGCCATATCCTGTAAGCTCAAATTATCCGCCTCAATCGTCTCGTAGTCGTCACCCAGTACTTTCTTTACGGCCAACTCCGCTCTGGCGCGCTCGGTTCCGCCAAATATCTTAAGCATCGCTCGCTCCCCTCGGCTGACACTTCGGACAATAATGTGTTCCCCGTCCCGCCACGCGGGTCTTGATTATCTCTGTGCCACATTTTCGACACGCCCGCCCTTCCCGCCGAAACACTTGCGCAAACTTCTCCAAATAGCTCCCTTTTGTGCCGTCCGCCCGTACATAATCCTTCATCGTTGAGCCGCCGCTGTCAATTGAGCGTTGCATCACTTCACATATCCCACGCAATAAAGCGTCCGCCTGCTCGCGCGATACTGCCCGCACTCGTGTGCCCGGATACAAGCCCGCCAAAAAACATCCTTCGTCGGCATAAATATTGCCAACCCCCGCAATCACCTGCTGATCCAAAATCACCGCCTTGATTACCGCTTGACGATGCCGCTGCAACCGCTCCCAAAAATCATCCGTCGTCAAATCCCACGGCTCCGGCGCCAATTTCCGCAAAAACGCATCCTCCGTCATCGCTAATTCGTCCATCAGCTTCAAAAAACCAAACTTCCGCTGGTCATTGAAGAACAGTCGCGTACCATCATCAAATTCGAAATACACTCGCGTGTGTCGCCCCGGCATCTCCTCCACACAGCCATCATCCGGATGCCCGCCCGCAAACTTCTCCTTACCGATAAAAATCATCTGCCCCGTCATTCGCAAATGCCCCATCAGCCATAAATCGTTATCCAGGCGCATCAACAAAGCCTTGCCCCGTCGCTGAATTTCGCAAATTTTTCGCCCCTGCGCGCGTTGCTTATCCAGCCCTCGCCAACTTTTATCGCACAGTACTACAATCTGCTTAATTTGCTTCTTCAAAATACACTTCGACAACCCACGCCGAATCGTTTCAACTTCCGGTAATTCTGGCATATCTCTGTAATTATAGCATCCAGCTGAACATACTGGCGAAAGCCAACGCATTTCGCGTTACATGCACTATCCATCCGCCATAAATCGTGCCCGTCAATTCCCGAATCAAACAATTTGCAACGCTCATGAAGAAGACTACCACGCCAACATTCATTTGTCCGTGCACCAACGCAAACAGCAACGACACGATAATTACCGCCGGCGCCACCGCAATTCTCGCCCGCAACTTGCCATACAGCCAACCCCGAAAAATCAATTCTTCGCAAATCGGCGCCACCACCACCAAAGCCACAAACGCCTTTATCAAATCACCCGTCAAATAGATATTATTAAAGCCTACGTCCTGCTCCTGCTCCCAATTAACTCCCGGCAACACCGCCGAAAGACCAATTATCGCCAGTCCACCCACCAGTGCCGATACTACAAAGCCACCAACCCCCAACAAAATATCCATCCAGGTCGGCCACCCCCTGAGCCCCATCTCGTCACGCGTGGTCTTCATACTTTTTCGCAATACCAGCCACGGCCCAAATACCGTCACAACTAATGCCAGTACATAAATCGCTACGTCTAGTATCATGACCGTCAAAGGATTTTCCTCGTCAATCGGCCAACCCGCCAGTTCCAACCAACCCAACACCAGGCCGACCACCACCGCCGCGCCGAACATCGCCACCAGCACCCAGGCCGCCAAGCCAAAAACTGCTAGCCAGTTTTTAACGCGAGAGCGTTTTTTTGCGCTCATTAGCCCTTTCCAATCAACCTAAAAATATCCAAGACCGTCACCACCAGCGCCAACACCAATATCACCATAAAGGAACGCCCGACGATTTTCTCTTCTGTCGCCTTCGATAGGCGTTTTTTCTTCAAGCGTGCCAGCGTTATCATCAACCAGCGCCCACCATCAAGTGCCGGAATCGGCAATACATTCATGCAGGCCAAAGACACCGATATTAACGCCACCAGGAAGAACAGGTTGCGCGCACCACTTTCCGTGAACGCCGGGAACAATATCCCGATAATTCCCACCGGACCACTTACCGAATCACCCGCCACCTTAAGCTCTTCTGTGCCCTCTTGACGCGTGTCCGAGTTCTGGCTTAGCTTCTTCGCCAGCCCGTCCACAAGATTCACGCACAAAGTACCTAGCCCCTTGAAAGTCTCACCGGTCAATTGCAATGTCGTACCCAATCCGACGATTGGCGCACTCCAAGTACTTCGATAATTCGCCGACCCCCCAATACCGGCCCCAAGCAAGTATTCCGCCGACGCTTCATTCAGTTCTACGGGAATCGTCAGCGCCGCACCGTCTCGCTCAACACTCAATATCACCTCTTCGCCCGCATGGCGCTGGTTAAAGTCCAGCAAATCTTCTGTCAGTATAATCGCCGTGGCATCGTCACCTAGCGCCGTCTGCGCGCGCTTCACGATATCTCCAGCCTTCAGCCCAGCCTTCTCGGCCGGCCCATCCGCCACCACTGAGCCAATCGTCACCGGCACCACTGGCACTACTTTCGCATCAGACTCAATCACGAACTGGTTTTCTAGAAAATGCGGCATCCCCATAAACGCCAACACGGTCAAAACCACAAAAGACACCAACCAGTTCATCGCCACCCCACCGAACAAAATCTTCGTCTTTTGCCAATAGCTCGCCTTTCCAAAACTTCCACGCCGGTTATCCGCATCACTTTCGCCGTACATCTGACAAAAACCACCAATCGGCAACCAGTTCAGAGAAATAATCAGGCCCTTCCCCGGCGGATTATCCCATTCGGCCTTTTTCAGTTTGCGCCATTTTCCGTCAACCTTGCGCCAGGCCACCGCACGCGGCGGAAAACAAATCCCGAACTCTTTGACTGTTACTCCGTTACGTCGCGCCATGATAAAATGGCCAAACTCGTGCGCCGTCACCAGAAGCATTAACATTAATATCCCAATAATTACACCAATAAAAACACTCATTACTATCAATAATAGCACGTACGCTTAGTTTTTGCTTATGCTTTTCATTTAAAAAATACGGCCCGCTTTCGTGACCGTATTTTCATATTTCCTATTTTCCGATGCTCGTAATTTCGATTTCGGAGTATTTTTGGCGGTGCCCAATCTCCTTGTGAACGCGCTTTTTTGCTTTGTAGCGAATTACGCGGAGTTTCTCGCCAGCGACCTTCGCATTCACGACCTTCGCTTTCACTTTCACTCCCTTAACCGCAGGCGCGCCGACCGTAGTCTTATCGCCGTCAATCACGAGTAAAGCATCCAAAGCGAGCTCTTTTGTGCCTTCCGGGAGGAGGTCCACCCGTAGGGTCTCTTTTTCGGCCACAACATACTGCTTGCCGCCGACCTTTATGACTGCTTTCTTCATATTATTCCTTTTATATTTATCCGCTCTATTTTACCAAAAAACTCCCTAAAAAGCAAATCGTCACCCCAAGAAAATAGCCTCGGCTATTTTCCGAGGCTATTTATCCAACAAGGAGTAAAACTTGTTTTATTTTTTCTTGGCGCTCTTCGCGCTCTTCTTTGCGCCAGTCGCTACGGCCTGGGCATCCTCCAGCGCCTTTTGACTGTGGTACCAATAGGTCGCCCCCACGACTACTGCCACCAAGGCAGTCACCGTCAAAGCCACTTCGGCCGGGCCGGTCTTTGGCAATTCGCCCGGCACGCAATTCTCATCGCCTTCTTCGCAGGTCTCATCCGGCGTACAGCCAGTCTTTTCGACCGTGAAAGTCGCATCATCGCTAATTTCACCGTCATTGTGATCGACGAAAATACGATTTGAGTAGCTGTGCATGCCGCAAGCCAAATCTTTCAGAATATCGTCATTCACTTTCACCTGATAGGTCAAAACTGCGCTCACCCCCTGACCATAAGTCCCCGTATTATAGCCATTTTGCCCAATCAAATCAGATAGCTTCTGCTCGTTGCCAACGCTATCCTTCAACACCGTCGTACCTTCCACTAAGGTCACGCCTTCTGGCAATTTGTCATGGAAAGTTACGTCCGTCAGACGAGTACTGCCCGTGTTTTCAAATTCTACCCGATAAGTCAGCACATCACCTGGCTTCGCGCTAACCTTATCAAAGAAGTTGATACCGTCCAATGAAACGCTTTTTACGACTTTCGCACCAACCTGCTCAGCCCGCACTCGATAAATAATGTGGCCGGAGTATTCCATACAGGCCGGCAAACGACCATCCAACTCGTTCACGCCAATAAAGACGCCATTGTTAAAGAGGTTATCCGACAGAACTTTGCCATTTGTACCAAAGCCATCGTTCCAGATGTGTGCCGAAGCAGTCACATAGCGCAAGCTGATGTCGATATCCGAATCAGTAGTGAAATACGCTTCATCCCATACCTCGGTCGGATTTGCGCTCGGTGAACTAATCTTCGCCCAAACCTTACCCTTGCTCTGCGAATTGATGGAGCTGGGGAATTGCGACGACACCACGACATCGTTCGCGATGCCTTTACCCGATGGGTTCAAGCTTGATTTAGCGTTGTTGTGATAATAGATATAGACTTCATATTCTTTGCCCGGCGTCACCTTTGCTTCGTCACGGTATTCTTTGCCAGTATCGGCTTCGACTACCCGTACAAAGTTACGCTCGTCACCCAACATGTTGTTATTGGTAATCGAGTTAAAGGTCACATAGTCGGCAGGGTTCTCCATCGTGAAGGTGCTTCGCTCTGGACCCCACGCCGCAGCCGGAGTTGTCGGCACCACTGCCATCGCAACAAACGTCGCTACCGCCCCGACCGCCAACGGCCATTTCTTAAATTTGGTATTTTTGTGTTTTTGCATTTTTACTCCTTTGTTAGAAAACTAAACCATAATTAACGACTGCGCCCTACTGCGCCGGTCTTGCGAAATCGCCATTCGCCCACGCCTGAGCATCCGCTGCATTCTGTTCCGCTGAATCACCTTGTACACCGCCAGCTTGCGCTTCCTGTGCTCGATTCAGTGCCTCCTGAATCGCTTCCGCACCACCGCGCGCCTCAAACTCTTGGTTTGCCGCCTGTTGCTCGGCCTGAGCCGCCGCCTCACGCTGCGCTTCCGCCTGGTTAACTCGCTCAAGCTGGGCGCTCGTGTCGGCGTTATTAATCACTTCACGCTGTTCGTCCGTCAATTCGACTCGACCGGTTTGCTGCTGACCACCCAACTCTCCGCCAAGATTTTCGACTACGCCGTTTGCCGGCGTCTCAACTGGCGCACTCGGTTGCGGCGCGACCTTGTCGGCTTCACCCTCAACCGTTAGCTGCGTAATCTCGCCTGTGCCGCCTTGCTCTACGCCGCCCACACCATGACCATCCTTGGCCGGACTCTTATGTTCGGGCTCGGGTTCTGGCTCCGGTTCGGGTTCTGGCTCCGGTTCTGGTTCTGGCTCCGGTTCGGGTTCTGGTTCTGGTTCTGGCTCTGGCTCCGGCTCGGGCTCGGGCTCGGGTTCGGGTTCCGGCTCATCCGGCGTGTCCGGCTTATCTGGGATATCCGGAGTATCCGGGATGTCTGGTATCTCTGGATTATCTGGTGTTACTGGAATATCCGGCGTTACTGGAATATCGGGTGTCACCGGCGTATCTGGCGTTACTGGCACTACCGGTACTACTGGTACCACCGGCGTGTCCGGTGTTTCTGGTGTCGCCGGGGTTTCGGGCGCCGGCGTCTCCTGTTTCTCGGACCAATAATAAACTACGCCATCCTTATCGTCCTTCACTTCAAACTTCAACAAGTTCACGCAGCCGCCCTTAAATTCCATATGAACGCTCTTGGTCCCCCCGTTGGCATCGGTCTGGTTGAAATTAACCTCAATCAAACTCTGCCCTTCGGCATGCTGCTCGTTCTGCGACTCAATCCAGCGTAGATGACCATTCTCGACCACCAAACCAGAGTTAATAAAGCCTTCTGCACCCATCTGGTTGACATCAATATCCGCACCAATCAGCAAGTCCGTGATTTCGCGCGACAAATCCGCTCGCTGCTCATCGGTCATGCTATCGACATAAGCCGCCGCATCATTAAAATCGGTAAAGTTCTCAAAACCGTCCAGGCCATTCTCGGTCGCAATCGCCGCCGCGACGGGCGCTTCACGAGTCGCCGTATAAATCATCGCGCCCTTCAACTGGTTTTCGCTTGCCTCAGCGGCGCTATGCACATCGTCATACAAATATTCCATCACGGCGGACATGTTGGCTACGGCAAACTCGTTGCTGCGATTCTCGTCACCATACAGGCCTTCGGCCGTCATTGCGAGCCCCTCTCTCAGCTCACCGTCCAAACCGCTTCCGTCCTTCTCGGCATCCTCGAAAGTGCCATCACGCAGCTCAAGATTTCCCAATCGCTCCAAAATATCATCCTGAACAGATGTTTCTGGGCCCTGTTCAACTGCGCCTGAATCTGCAGCTTCCTGCGTCAACGATTCGCTCACTGCAGTACGATTACCCAATGCTTCATTTGAATCATCCGGCGAGTTCTGGCTGAGTACATCATGCGACGACGCAAGCCCGGCACCCGCCCCAGCGCCAATTGCGATACCCAGACCAAGCGCTATCGCATTCTTCCGCATTTGACTACCGAATTTCTGGTTTCGTTCTTTGGGATCTTCTGCCTGTTCAGCCGTCTCCTCCGGAGCACTACTTCGCTCCAAATCATCCGCGACATTCCCGAACGCTTCAGAACCAGTGGGCTCATTCCATCTTCTTTCAAATTCAGCCATCTTGTTATTCCTTTTTTTTATTTTTGACCTAATTTCCCTCATCATAGCACTAGCGTTTTCAAAAAGTCAAGACCTGCGCCAACGGCCACCAACAAAAAAGCCCGCACGTCTGCGGGCTCTCTATTTGGCTTTATCTTATATCGCTGCTCCTTATCTTAATTAAACAGTCGCAAAACTCGTTCGCCGATTGTCTTTGGCTGCAAGATTGGTTTAAGTTGTTTTTCCTTGACGTCTTTCAG
Source organism: Candidatus Saccharimonadota bacterium (assembly GCA_017430725.1). GTDB lineage: Bacteria > Patescibacteriota > Saccharimonadia > Saccharimonadales > Saccharimonadaceae > UBA2834. The sequence goes on from JAFRMK010000010.1 coordinate 87,475, forward strand.
GTCGTCAAAATCCTGATTCTTATCGACCAGCTCTTGCTCTTTCGGGTCGAAATCTTGCAATGCGGACCAGTCTTCGCCCATTTTTTCCCCGGGTAGTTTGTATTCTTCCATTTTTATTTTTCCTTTCTGTGTTTTGTTTTTATTTCCGATACCCGTGGAAATTTTGTTTTTGTTTGTTGGTTTTTGCTTTTTGCTTGCCAACTGTCTTCATGTTATCACGTTTATGCTTTTTTGTCAAGCATAATTACGCCCGATTTTTAATTTTTGTCAAATATAACAGTGGTCAAAACCACACAAAAACGCCAAAAATCATACCGCTGCCCCACGCACCACAACATCAAACTATATCAAAATCAGTATATCAACCGGCTTTTTCGAGCGAAATTGTCACATTTTGGCCAGCAAGCTTCACTAGCTCATCATAAGCATAATTGCCGTCCTGATTAAACTCCGTCGCCAACACTTCATGCGTCAACAGCTCCTGATAGCGTTCCGGCACTGCTACCGACACGCTCAAACGTATCCTGTCGTCCACATTCAAGCCCGCCTTCTTGCGTGCCGCCTGAACAAAGCGAATTAATTCCCGCACAAATCCTTCGTCACGCAACTCGTCGGTCAACTCCTTGTCGAGCAAAGTTTTTTCGCCTTGCACAACTTTCTTGACGTTTACCTCCTCCGCAATAATCTGCTCGTAAAACTCCGCCATGCGCTCTCCCCCATAGCTGAGCTGCGCCAACGGCTGTCGCACCTTAATTTGTCCATAGCCATCGTCCCGCTGCATGCGCAAGGCCAAACCTTCCGTAATCACGGCCCGACAACGCGCCATCTCGGCCAAAACATTGTCGTCTATCTCGCCAGCCTCTGGCCAATCCTGCAAATGTACGCTCTCGCCCCCCATCATATTTCGCCACAGCTCGTCGGCCAAAAACGGCACAAATGGCGCCAAAATCAGCGCCAAATAGCTCAGCACGAAATGCAGAGTCTGATAAGCCTCTTCTTTATCCGCCGTGGATTCCGCCTTCCAGAAACGACGACGACTCCGACGCACGAACCAATTCGACAAATCGTCCACGAACGGCAACACGCCCGCCAGAGCGGCCGGCAGATTATAGTTCTCCATCTGCTCCGTCAACTCGTTTCGCAACTGATACACCCGGCTCACAATCCATGCATCCAAAGGATTCTCGAGTTTCAGCGGCGCCTTCAGCTCTGCCCCTCGGTATTCCCAACCGTCCACACTCGCGTACATCGTAAAGAAGTCATAGACATTCCAAATCATCGTCAACTTCCGCGCCGTGTCCGACACGTCTTTATCAATCAGCGCAAAATCCTCGCCCGCCAACACCGGACTCGACAACAACTGGAAACGCAAAGCATCGGCCGAATATTTATCCATCAATTCATTCGGGTCGGTATAATTACCCAAAGATTTACTCATCTTGCGGCCATCGTTACCGGCCAGCGTTCCAGTTGTAATCACATTTTTATACGCCTTGTCGCCGAATAGTGCCGTATTTACCGCATGGACGTAATAAAACCACGCTCGTACTTGCCCCACATACTCCACGATAAAATCTGCTGGATAATTTTTTTCAAATTTCTCTTTATTCTCGAACGGATAATGTAACTGCGCAAACGGCATCGAACCCGACTCGAACCAACAATCCAACACCCTATCCACGCGCTTGAAATGCTCACCATCGATATCAAATTCAATCTCATCTACCCACGGCCGGTGATAGTCTTCAAGTCGTACGCCCGACAGCTCGTACAATTCATCGTACGAACCAACCACGTGTATGCCGCCCTTGTCGCCCTTCCATACCGGCATGGCCGTCGCCCAGAACCTATCCCGCGATAAATTCCAGTCCGGCGCCTGCTCGATATTTTTCGCGAAGCGCCCATGTTTCAAGTGCGCCGGGAACCAATTTATGCCCTCGTTCTTCTCCAGCATCAATTTTTTGCTACCCTCAACATCAAAGAACCAGCTCGGAAAAGCCCGGTACATAATCCGTTGCTTGCTGCGTGGATTAAACGGATATTCGTGTTTGATATACTCAATCTTCCAGATGTCGCCACGTGCCTCCAGACACTTTGCGACAAACTTGTTTCCGGCCCACACCTCAATGCCATTCTCATCCGTATCGCGCACGCCAATCTCGTGCAACTTGTCTGCCCACTCAGCATAATAATAGCCGTTGTCGTCAATCGTATGCCGTACCGGAATTTTCTCGCGCCTGCTCAGCTCATAATCATCCTCGCCGTAAGCTGGTGCAATATGCACGATTCCCGTCCCTTCAGCGGCGCTCACAAAATCGGCCGCATATACACGGTGTGCCTGCTCGGATTGCTCTAACTCGTCGGCTAGCGACAATAGCGGTTCGTACTTCAGCCCCACTAATTCTTCGCCACGATAAGTCTTTGTTGCCTTGGCGCCATCGCCGAGTACTTTTGCCGCCAATTCGTCGGCCACAATCACCGAGTCGTCTCCTAGCTCATACACGCCATAACTCATTTTTGGGCTGACCGCCAAAGCCATATTCGCCGGCAAAGTCCAAGGTGTCGTCGTCCAAGCCAACAAATATTCATCGCGGTCCACCAACTTAAACTTTACATAAGCACTCGGATCCGTCACGGTCTGATATGCGTCATTATCCATGGTAACTTCGGCCTTCGAAACCGGAGTCGCGAATTTCGTGTCGTACATTAACACTTTTTCGCCTTCATAAATCTTCCCTTTTTCGTACAAGGTCTTAAAGGCCCACCAAACCGACTCCATAAAATCCTTATCCATCGTTCGGTATGCGCCCTTAAAATCTACCCAACGCCCAATTCGGTCGATTGTCGATTCCCATGTTTCGGAATTTGCCACCATTGACTCACGCGCTTTCGTAATATAGACATCAAGCGGCCACTTCGTGCCAATTTCCCTTCTGTCCGTAATGCCCAGCTGCTTCTCGACAAAATTCTCTGCCGGCAAGCCATGGCAGTCCCAGCCCCAACGTCGCTCCACCCGCTTACCGCGCATCGTCCAGAACCGCGGCACTGCATCCTTCACAATGCTCGATAACAACGTACCATGATGCGGGTTGCCCGTAATAAAAGGCGGCCCGTCATAAAACACATAACTGTCCGTCACGTCACGTTGTTCAACGGACTTTTCGAAACAGCGATTCTTCCGCCAATCTTCAATCAGTGCTTTTTCGTACTCACTCGCACGACGTCGTACACCATATTTATATTTCATGCCCACATCTCCTTTCTGTCTGAATAAAAAAATTCCAATTTGCATTGGAACTCTTTCTGAGCGGTACCATCCAATTTCCAACCATTCCCCCAACGGTTGGCACTCACTTATCCTTCACGCAGATTCACGGGCAATTCTACTGAGTTTTATCCTCCCGCTACACGAGTGGGAGCCTCGCAATTTAATAAAACTGTTCTTTTGCCAGCTCGCGGGCGATAACCGCTCAAACGCTTTATGCTTGCATTATAGCACAATTATTCAAAAAGCAAAAATTAATTAATCGTTGAGCAAATAATATGCGACGTCATCAAGCTTCGGCAACATACGACCTCGCCATAATTGAATCAGCCGTCCGCTTCCGTCGATCGCCAAAATCGACGGATACTCCACAATGTCATAGGCGCGCGCCAAGCTATCGCCCTCCGGCTCGTCCGGACTAATACTTTCTGCAGTTTTACCGCAACGTCGTTCCAAATCACGCAACCATTCCGCCACACTTCGCGAATAATCTTGATCATCTCGCCACAATACTACCACCCGCATTTTTCTAGTCCTTTCGTTTCTTTCTTTCTTGCAGCCGTTTGCGCTGCTCGGCAATGCTCTGCTCGAGTTCATCTAGTGTCTTAAAGCCTCTGAATACACTCACAAAACGCACATATGCCATGTCGTTTGTTTCAGACAAAACCTCCAATATCTTCTCGCCAATCGCCTTCGAAGATACTTCGTCTCGCCCTATCGCGTAAATCGCTTCTTCTACTTTCTCGACCACGTTCTGCACGTCCAAGTCACTCTCGAAATACTTACCGACACTGTTGCGCACCGCACTCATCAGTTTTTCGTGATCAAACACCTCTCGGCTGCCACTCCGCTTCAGCACCATCATACCCGGACGCTCAATTCGCTCATAGGTCGTAAACCGGTGTTTTCCGTCCAACGAAACCCTACGGCGCCGAATCATGGTGCCATCTTGGGTTTCGCGGCTCTCAATCACTTTGCTTTCGCCAATTTTCAGGCCACCCATCACCGAGTCTCCTTACTTAAACTACTTGTTTTTCTTGCGTCGACGCAAAATTGCCGGAATGTCATTATTCTCGTTCACGTCATCCGTCCGAATCGAATCCCACATGTTAACCGTTGTTGGGTCTGCAAAATCTGCCGGTCTGCTTTCGGGTTTCATGTCGTCATCTTTATCCAACTTCGCGGCTGTCGTCTCCTCGGCTTTCTTCTCTGCGCTCTTCTCGGCTTCTTTGGCTTCTTTCGCCTTTGCGTCTTGCTCGAACGCTTCCTTTGCTCGCGGATCATCGCGATAGTATTCCGAATCGAAACCGGTCGCAACGACCGTTACGATAATCTCATCTTCGAGCTCAGGCCTGATACTCGCACCCCAAATAATGTTGGCATCTGGGCTGACGCTCGCCGTAATCAGTTCTGCCGCCTCTTCCATCTCGGCCATCCTGACGTCATGTCCGCCAGTCACCGCAAACAAAACACCCCGTGCGCCATCAATTGACACCTCAATCAACGGCGATTCGATGGCCTGTTGTGCGGCTGCCGTCGCCCGACCTTCGCCACTTGCACGACCAATCCCCATCAGTGCCGAACCGGCGTCTTTCATGATGGTCTTTACGTCGGCAAAGTCCAAGTTAATCAAGGCATTTTCATCGGTAATCAGTTCCGAAATCCCCTGAACACCTTGACGCAATACGTCATCGGCAATCTTGAAAGTCTCGGTCAGCGGCGTCCGCGCATCAATCGTCTGTAGCAACCTGTCGTTCGGAATCGTAATCAACGCATCGACGTTGCGCGCAAAGTGGTCAATCGCCCAATCGGCGTTCGCCTTGCGCTTGGCACCCTCAAACGTAAACGGTTTTGTCACTACACCAACCGTCAAGATATCCTGCTTGCGCGCCTCTTCGGCAACAATATAACCAGCACCAGAGCCGGTTCCACCGCCAGCACCAAAAGTCACAAAAGCCATATCCGCACCATCAAGTGCTTCGCGAATCTCGTCACGGCTCTCTTCGGCGGCCTTTTCGCCAATTGTCGGGTCTGCCCCCGCCCCCAAACCATTCGTCGTATCTCGACCGAGATAAACCTTCTTGTCCGCCTTCGAGCTGTGCAATGCCTGCGCATCTGTATTCATCGCAATAAATTCAACACCAACCAAACCAGCTTCACGCATCCGGTTAACGGCTGAACCACCCGCACCACCGACACCGATTACCTTGATGCTGGCTGTGCTTTCCACCTCACTAGGCTTAACTTCAGGCATGTATTACTCCTCGCTTTTCAATTCTATCTATAATATATCAGTTTTACTTGAATAATTTCAAGAACTTCTTGATGCCGCCACCGTTTTTGGCTTTCTTGACCTTAGTCTTCTGATGCGAATCCCCGATTCTGCCCAAGGCTGCCGCCTCATTGTCTGCGTACATTAAGCCAATCGCCGTGGCGTATTCCGGCTTGCGCACATCATCGCTCACGCCTCCACTGATTTGACGTGGCTGCCCGATGCGCACCGCCAGCTCCATCTGGCTACTGGCATACTTCTCAATATCGCGCATCTTTGCTCCGCCGCCTGTTAGGATAATCCCCTCCGGCAATCGACGGTCATAGCCAGAATGAACCAGATGCTTACGTGCCATCTCAAAGATTTCCTCCAGGCGCGATTCCACCACCTCATCAACGTCTTTTCTGCTGAAACTGTACTCATCTCGCCCCCGCTTTATCACGATATCTTTGCCGCTACCGCTAAATTCTCCCGACACAAAACGCAACTTAATCTCTTCCGCGATATCTGGCACCGTCTTCAAATAGGCCGCTAAATCATTTGTCACATCGTTGCTTCCACAAGGGCAAACGCCGACATACTGCAACTCGCCTTCGTCGTAAACCGCAATACTGGTCGTCCCACCGCCCAAATCAAGCACCGCTACGCCATTCTCTTTCTGTTGGTTCGTCAACACCGCTCGCGCCGCCGCCATAACGCCCGGCTCAACCGTCGAGGCAATCACATTCGCCGCATCACAGGCCTTCAATACATTCTCAAAATCCAACTTCATGGTCGAAACCACGTTTGCGCGCATCTCCAGTCGCGCCCCCTTCATCCCAATCGGCTCCCTGATGCCGCCCTGTCCATCCAGGATGTATTCATAAGGAATATTACTCAATATTTGGCGCGTCGCCGGCACTTTTCCGGCCACCGAGGCGTTGATGATTCTATTCAAATCTTCTTCACCAATCTCATGATCAGCTACGCCCACGGCAATCATTCCGTCAACCTTCGTGCTTGAGATATTAACCCCATTGATACTGACGGCCACATCCGAGACTTCAAGCCCACTCATTTTTTCCGCCGCCGCCAGGGCTTTATCGATTGCCCCGCCAGGCGCATTGATGTCGGCAATTACGCCTCTACGCACGCCATCAGACGGCGCTTCCCCAAAACCGACCACCCGAACACCATCGTGCGTCATTTCGCCAATCACCGCCCGCACAAAATTAGTCCCGATATCTACCCCCACCACAAAACGAGCTCTATCTTCCATAAGCTTATTGTAGCATACCTGATTATGCTTGCGTCAGGATTTCGTAGCCATCTTCCGTCACTAAGACCGTATGCTCAAAGTGCGCCCCCAATGAGCCGTCCTTCAGGCACACCGTCCAGCCATCATCGCCATCTTCCACCACTATCGTATTGGGTTTGCCAAGACTCGACATCGGTTCAATGCAAATCGTATCGCCGACCTTAAGCGTTTGTCCGTGCCCACGCTTGCCATAATTTGGCACCTCCGGCGGCATATGCATCTCTTTACCAATACCATGCCCCACGTAATTTCGAATCACGCCCAATTTACCCTTCTCCAAAGCCTTCTGCACTGCGTAACCGATATCGCCCAATTTGGCACCCGGCCGCACCTGCGCAATCCCCTCATACAGCGACGATTCCGTATAACTCAAGAGGTGCTTTTGCGCCGGCGTCGGCTTCCCTAGCACCATCGTAAACGCCGAATCAACATAATACCCCTGATATTTAATGACCAAATCATAGCTTACCTTGTCGCCTTCTTCGAGCGGAATATCTTTGGGCGTGCCATGAATCAACTCGTCGTTTACGGAAATACAAATCGCTCCCGGAAAATTCACCTCCGGCTCATAGTACGCAATACCGCAGCCATATTCCGTAATCTTTTGCGCCACCCAGGCGTCAATCTCTTTTCCGGTCATGCCGGGCTTGGTATATTCTTTCAGCTCCGCAAAAATCTTCGCCATAATTTTTCCACCCGCCCGCATTGCCGCAATCTTCTTCTCTGTGTCCATGTTTATTCCTTAATTAACTCCCAATCCTTCAAAACCACCTCTATCCGCTTCGTTACCGTCTCTATCGCGCCCTCGCCGTCAACCTCCACAAATGCCACGCCCGCCTCTGACAGGATATTCCGCATCCGCGCTATCGTGTTGCGAAAAATCTGCCAACGCTTCTCGATTGATTCACGCGTATCGTCTGCCCGCCCGCGCTCTTCCAACCGCCGCCACAATTCGTCATCTGACACTCGCAAGACAATCATGCCGCGCAATTTCTGCGCATCGCCCTGTTCCACCAGCCATTGCGCCTGCCACTCGTCGCGCGGGTATCCATCCAGCACCACCGCCTGCCCTTTCGCTTCCGCTTCGGCCATCGCCGCATGCATCAAACGCACGACTAATTCATCGTCCACTAGTCCACCCTGAAGCATAATTTTTTCTAATTCCGCATTATGTTGACCACGCAACAGTTCCCCGACCGACAGCCAGCGCCAGCCATACTTCTGCGCCAAAGTCTGCCCCTGCAGACTCTTACCGCTCCCCGCCGAACCAAGTAATCCAAACATGCTTCTCCTTTTTGTTTTATTTTAACCAAAAATGCCCCGCTCGGGGCAATTTTCGTTATTTCAGACCTAACTTCATTCGCTCGGCCTTCTCGGCTTTGCGTTTTTCGCGCAAAATCGCCTTCGCTCGACGCTCACGCTTCGAAATCGGCTTCGAGAACCGCATCCCCTCTTTTGCGGTCGCCATCACGCCGCTCTGTAAAACCTTGCGATTAAAGCGACGAATTACGTTCTCGTTCGCCTCGTTCTGGTCTTTTCGTGTTACTTTGATTGCCATATTAGCTATAATTCTAGCATATTTTTATAGCTGTTTCAAGCTGATAATTGCGCCCTCAACCCTTCTCGTCCCGCGCCACTCATTTTGCGTCAAATTAAATTGCACTAGCGCCCGCGCCCCAGCCGCAATCGCTAAATCGTCCGCCGGCGCAAAAAACTCCATTGCCCTCAACTCACGCCCCGCCTTATCACGCAGGCGCAAAGACAAGTGCTTATCCTTCAAAACCCGTCTCCCCGCAACCGTTAATTCCGCCTCGAACACCGGCTCCAAATTACCCTCGCCAAACGGCTCCAAACCGCACAATTCATCGTAAAATTCCAGCGTCAAGCCCGCCAAATCATCCAGGCGCAAGTCCGATTTCTGTTCCAAAAAATGCATCTGCTCTGACAGATTCAAGCTCTTATAGTACTCCTGCGCACGCCGGCGAAACTTCGCCAGCTGACTGCCCTTCAGGCTCACCCCACATGCCATTGCATGACCGCCACCGCCCAACAACAAATCCTTACAATTCGCCAAGAAATCCGCCAACGAAAAATCGCCAAAACTCCGCCCACTACCCTTCCAAACCCCCTTTTCCACCTCTGTCAACGCAAATGCCGGCTTGTGGTACTGCTCGACAATTCGCCCCGCAATAATCCCAATAACGCCTTCGTGCCACTCCCCCTGCGCCACCACTACCTTATCTCCTTCACGGTACTGCCCCGCCACTTCTTTCACTGCCAATTCCTGCAGCTTTCGCCGCTCCTGATTCAGCCCCTCCAACTCCTCCGACAAAGCAAAGGCCTCGGCCCGCTTGTCAGTCATCAAAAGCTTCAATGCCAACTCAGCAGACTTCATTCTCCCTGACGCATTAATCCTCGGCCCCAGCTGAAAACCAATCGCATGCGCATTCAATTTATCGAGTCGCACTCCCGCTCGCTGCGCCAACATGCGCAAGCCAATCCGACGTGTCTTCGCCAATACCTTCATGCCATAAAACACCATTATACGGTTCTCGTCGCGCAAAATCATCGAGTCACAAATCGTACCAATCGCCACCAAATCCAACAACCACTTCTCTTGACCGTTACATTTACCACCATGTTTGTGCGCATTTAACGCTCGCGCCAACGTAAATGCTACCCCCACGCCCGCCATCTTCGCTCCCAGCCCCCTATCCTGTTGCGGATTGATAACTGCTACTGCCGATTTCGGCACCTGCGGAATCTCATGATGGTCCGTTACGATGGTTTCTATCTCCTTTTTGCGCAAGGCTGCAATCGTCTCCTCCGAGCCAGAGCCACAGTCGACCGTCACCACCAGCTGCGCCCCCATCGACTCAATCTTATCCACCGCCGGTAAATTCATGCCATAGCCATCCCTAAATCGGTCTGGCAAGACAATTTTTGGCTCCACGCAGCCAAATTCGCACAACGCATCATGCATCACGATACTGGCCGTCACCCCATCCGCATCGTAATCCCCGTAAATCACAATCTGCTCTTTTTCGGCGCGAGCCTGCTCAATCCGCGCCACCGCCGCCTTCACGCCACGCAACTTCAAGGGGTCAAATAAATCCTCATAGCGTGGATGCAAAAAATCCTTGCCCAACTTCCGTTTTGCAAGTAATTGTCGAAATAGCTCCGTCATCCGATAGTCTTATGCGGAGGGTTCTTGCCAGAAGATGCCTGCGAGCTCTTTATTACGATACTCTGAAGTTCTTTCAAGATAGGAAACTGCTTGTTTGTTTGATAAATACTCGTATTTCCCTTTTTCGTCGTAATCAAGAAGCCACCCTTCGTTAGACGTCGCAATTCACGCTGGATGTTGCCTGGATCTTCTTTAATCAGTTTCGACAAGCCCCGCACGTGCGTCTTAAAATCAGGATATTTTGCAAACACTACAATTATTTTGCGTCGGACTCGACTTGTCACAAAAACGTCTAACATTAGCCTCCTTTCTGTGCTTCATTTTATGTGATTTTTGTAATTTTCACAACACCCAATCATGCGTTTTTCGCTGTGCTAAGATAAACACATGAACTACTATCTGATTGCGCCCGCCAAAAGCTTCAATCAATCAGAAAATCTTCTGACCTACGAAAGCGCCGATGCCCTCAAAATTGGCCATATCGTCGAAATTCCCTTCGGCAAACAGTCCTGTATCGGCATCGTCGTCGCAAAAACCAGCCAACCCACATTCGTCACCAAAGCCGTCCAACGCATCATTTACCCCCAGCCACTCCCCCGCCAGCTCATCAAAGCGCTCGACTGGTTAACGGACTATTATCGTTGTCCGATGTCTGCCGTCGTTCAGGCTATTTTACCGCGTGGCATCACCAAACGACGCCGCCCCCAAGTCTTCGCTCAAACTCACACCCCCAGTCACCCGACCATCCCGCTCAATTCCGCCCAAAAACGGGCGCTGCGTGCCATATCCGACCACTCCTCGCACACCATCCTTTTGCATGGCATCACCGGCAGCGGCAAAACCAACATTTACCTCAAGCTCGTCCAAGCTCAACTCTTCGCCGGCAAATCTGTCATTCTGCTCGTGCCAGAAATCGCCCTCACCTCTCAATTGGTGCACGATTTCAGAAATCACTTCGCAGATATCCTACTAATCCACTCTGGCCAAAGCGAGTCGCTTCGACACCAAATCTGGCAACACGCCCTTCAAGCCGAGCAGCCCCAGGTCGTCATTGGACCTCGCTCCGCACTATTCACGCCCGTCAAAGACCTTGGCCTCATCATCATCGACGAAGCGCATGAGCCAAGTTACCAACAAGACCAAAACCCCAAATATTCCGCGCTCCGCCTCGCCTCCATCATGGCTAAAACAGTTCTCGGCACCGCCACGCCGCTCATTTCCGACTATTACATCTGCCACCAGCACGACGCCATCGTGTCACTCGACCGACTCGCATTGCCTCATGCAAAATCCGCCCGACTCGCCGTCATTGACCTCAAAAACACCGCACATTTTTCCCAAAGCCGTCTTATCAGCACACCCCTCCTCGACTCCATCAAAGAATCTCTCACCGCCCAAGCCCAAACCATGATTTTTCACAACCGTCGCGGCACTGCCCCACTCACCATCTGTGACCACTGCGGCTGGCAGGCACTATGTCCAAACTGTTATTTACCAATGACTCTGCACGCCGACACCTTTACGCTGCGTTGCCACAGCTGTGGCCATCACCAAACCGTACCAACTTGTTGTCCCGATTGCCACAATCCCAGCATTCGCCACAAGGGCTTCGGCACAAAATACCTCGAAACCGAGCTTCAGCGCCTCTTCCCGCGCGCCCGCATCGCCCGCTTCGATGCCGACACCGCCCCCGAACGGCAACTCAGCCAAGTCTATGAACAGGTCCGCGCCGGCAATTACGACATCATCATTGGCACTCAAGGCATCGCGAAAGGCTTCGATTTTCCGCATCTCCGCACGCTCGGCGTCGTCCAGGCCGATGCGCAACTCGCCCTGCCGGACTTCGCCTCAGAAGAAAGAACATTTCAATTACTCACCCAGGTACTCGGCCGCGCCCGTCGTGGTCATCAGGACAGCGAAATCTTTATTCAAACCTACCAGCCCGACCACCCCATAATAAACTTCGCCATCGCCAACGATTACACCGCCTGCTATAAATATTTACTTCAGAAGCGCCAACAAAGTGCACTACCGCCCTTCAGTTTTTTGCTCAAATTTTCGCTGACCTACAAAACCGAAAAATCCGCTGTCGCCAACTCACGCAAATTGTATAAAAAAATTATTCAAAACATCCAGCAGCTCCATCTCGCCAACATTTCGGCCACTCCGCCCTTACCCGCCTTCCACGAACGCAGTCGCACCGGCTTCACTTGGGAAATCATCGTCCGAGCCAAATCGCGCCGCACCTTACTGACGCTCTTTGATGCCGTTCCTAAATCACCCTATCTTCACTTCGAGCTTGACCCCATTTCCCTGCTCTAAATGCCACCGATGGCATCTCGCCCCCAAAACTGTTATAATTAGGACATGACAAAACAATCCGCCGACTATGAACTGCTCACTACGCCCGACCCTCGTCTCCGTCGCAAGTCCACCAAAGTCCACGAAATCGACGACGAAGTACGCGATATCGTCGCAAAGATGAATCGCGCCTGCATCGAATGGGAAAAGACGCACGAACACGAGCTTTCTGCCGCCATGGCGGCGCCGCAACTTGGCTTCAACCGTCGCATCATTGTCGTGCGCGAAGACATGTCCGACAAAGCCAACGCCAACTTCATCGCTCTCATCAACCCTGAAGTTATCAAAACCGAAGGCAAAATCGACTACGACTACGAAGGCTGCCTCTCGGTACCCGCAATCTATGGCAAGGTGCCTCGCCCCAGCAAGGCCCGCATCAAAGCCACCCTACTCGACGGCGCCGAAGTGCGCCTCAAGCCGGCCGGCTTCCTGGCGCGCACCCTCCTACACGAAATTGACCACCTGGATGGTATTCTTTTCATCGACCACATCAAGGACGACCCGCAGGCCTTCTATCGGCTCGACGACAAAGGCGATCTCATTCCGCTCGACTACGAAAAACACATCAAAGGCAATAAGGCACTCTTCCCCGATGACGACGAAGCCTAGCCTCATCTTCTTCGGCAACGAACAGCTCGCGCAGGGAATTCGCCCCACAACGCCAATTTTTGATGCACTCCTGGCGCACGGTTTTCCCATCTGCGCACTCGTCCTACCCGACGCTCGGCGCCGTCAACCCTATCCCATTGCACTCCGCGCCATAGCCGAAAACATACCCGTTCATTATGTCGCGACCACTGCCGAAATCTCAGAACTCGTCAAAAAATATCAGCCAAACACCGGCGTCCTCGCCTCGTTTGGCAAAATTATCCCCCAAAGCTTGCTCGACGCCATTCCAAACGGCATCCTGAACGTCCATCCCTCGCTCCTACCGAAATACCGCGGCACCACCCCCATCGAAAGCGCCCTGCTAAACGGCGACACTGAAACCGGCGTCTCGATTATTCGCCTCACTGCCAAAATGGATGCCGGCCCAATCCTTGCTCAGGCCAATCAGCGCATCACCCCTGAAACAACCAAACAAGCGCTCTATGAGCAACTCGCTCAACTTGGCGCCAAACTCTTAATAAGCGTCCTAAATGGTGAAACCCCCACAAAAAATGCCCCTGAGAGGCCACAGGACGACGCACGAGCAACTTTTACCGAAAAACTAGATAAAGACCAGTCGGTCATAAAAAACGCCGAGAAACCAGCTTCAGAGCTCGCACGTGAGGTCGTAGCTTTCGCCGGCTTCCCTCGTTCTCGCACCGTTTTATTAGCAAAAAACTGCATCATCACTCAGGCTCATGCCGCCGACCAACCCACCACTGAGCTCGATTTACGCTGTGCCGACGGACGCTACCTTGTCATCGACCGCCTCATCCCCGAAAATTCCAAAGAGATGGATGCAAAAAGCTTCCTCAACGGCTTCAAGAAATAGTTGATTCTATAGTGTCGCCAAAATTGCTTCTTTTTGGGCCTTGATTTCGGCTTTCAGCTCATTCATCGCCGCCTCAAGAATCTTGGCATAATCTGGGCAATTCTGGTTCAGCCAAGTCGCCGTCACGTAATCGTTCAGCGTCGTCGCGCTGCCATCTTCGCCGCCATTCTCCAGCAACGACTGGTAAACTGGGTCATTTTTGTAGTCACCCGCTTTGGCCAGCAAATCATTAATCGTCTGTTCATCATTATCGACAATCTTGCCGAACTCCGCTATCTGTGCCTCACTCAGGCCTTCGCTCATTTTTTCGCCAATTCGCGTTTCGAATTGATCTCGCACATAACCCAGAAATCCCGCCCGCTGTGCCTCTGGCATTGAAGATAGGCCCACGGTTTCCAGGAATTCATCGCCAAATTGATACATGACTTCCTCCTATTTCCATCATTGTAACACAAAAAGCGTAAGCACTTCTACTGGATTTTCTTTTTCTTGAATTCGCGCACGTAAAACTCTATCTTGTCGCCCAGCGCCAGTTGAATCTTCTTTGTCGTCTTGAAAGATAAGCCGCCAATTTCACCCTCGGCAAGCGATGCCACGTCGACTTTCCCCTCTTGCACATTCACGACTTCGCCTTCTCCCAGCTTCTCTTTGCCGCGGAAAAATCTACACAACATGCCTGGCGACACTCGCCCCTGTTTCATCTGACCACCGGCAATAATTTCCGTCTTATCCGTGCGGAACACGCCCTGCACTTCCAGCTCGCCCATTTCTTCTTCGATAACCTCGGCATCGAGCATCCCCTCCATCTCGCGCTTTGCATCATCTAGCAATTCATAAATCACTCGAAACACCCGCACCGGCACACCGTTTCGCTCCGCCATTCGCGCAATCGCATTCGGCACCGTAACATTAAAACCATAAATCACGGTATTGCCACCCGAAGCCATGTAGACGTCGTTCTCCGATACGGCGCCCACACCGGTCGAAACGATGTTCAGGGTAATCTCGCCTTGCGTATCAATCAGTCGCAAAGAATCCACTACCGAAGTGACCGATCCCTGTACGTCGCCCTTCACAATCACATTGAAGGTTTTCGTGTTATCTGCCGTATTCATCATACGCAACAAATCGGTGCTCGTCACATTCGCATTCGCGCCGGCATTGGCTTCAGCTTGCGCGTTGAGCAGCGCCAACTTCCGCGCCGTCTTCTCGTCTGCGACCTCTTCAAACTTATCGCCAAAATTTGGCAACTCCTTGAACCCAGTCACAATCACTGGCGTTGACGGCAAGGCCTTCCCTTTTGGCTTATTCTGCCAATTCAACATCGTTCGCACTTTGGCATAGGTCTTTCCGGCCACAATAAACTCACCCACCTTCAATTCACCGCCAGTCACCAACAGATTCACCACGGAGCCTTTGCCGGTTTCCATATGGCTTTCAATCACCAAACCTTCTGCCGGAATTTTTTCATCCGCCTTCAGCTCGTCCATATCAGCCGTCAGCAAAATCATCTCCAGCAGCTTGTCCAAATTCTCGCCGGTTTTGGCCGAAATCGGCACCATCACCGTATCGCCACCCCACTCTTCAGGGTTCAGGTTAAATTCGGTCGCCAATTGCGCCTTCGTCTGGCCAATATTCGCGCCCTCTTTGTCGATTTTATTAATCGCCACAATTATCTTGGCGTTTGCGGCCTCGGCAAATTTAATCGCCTCTGCCGTCTGCGGCTTCACGCCATCATCTGCCGCCACCACAATCACCACAATATCTGTCAGCATTGCACCGTGTTGACGAATCGCCGCAAACGCTTCGTGCCCCGGCGTATCCAAAAATGTCACCTTTCGCCCCTTATATTCCAGCTGATATGCGGAAATATGCTGCGTGATACCGCCAGCCTCATCGTCTACGGTCTTCTTCTTCAGCAACGTGTCTAGTAGCGTAGTCTTACCGTGGTCGACGTGCCCCATCACGGCCACCACCGGTGGCCGCAGCTTTGCGTCCTTCGACAGCTCACGCTTGGCCCCCGGCAGCTTTGCCGAATTCTCTTTTCGCTCGAAGCGCACATTTTTGAAGCCCAACTCTTCGGTCATAATCTGTGCCGTCTCGAAGTCCAAGCGTTGATTAATCGTTGCCATAATCCCGTTTTTGAACAACTCGCCAATCAGATGTGTTACCGAAACGCCCAAGGCGCTCGCCAACTCGTCAACCGTAATCGAGCCAGAAATCTGTATTATCTTCTCTTCCATTTTCTAGCTCCTTTCTTTTTTATGTTACTTTTTCGAGGCAAAACTCAGCGAAATCTTTCGGCCCTCTTTGTCGATATCCAAAATCTTAAATTCTTTTCGCTCGTTCAGAGTGAAAATCTTCTCTGGATCCACGTCGCTGCCTTCACCCAGTTCCGAAACGTGCACCAAGGCCTCAACCGCCGGCGAAATCTGCACAAAAGCACCAAACGGCGTAATGCGCGTAATCGTACCTTCGACCTTGCTACCCTTCTTGAAGTTAGCAATCTCCGATAGCCACGGGTCCTCTTGCAGCTGCTTCATCGACAGACTCAAGCGGTCTTTATCAATCGCAATAATCTTCGCTTCGACCGTTTCGCCCACCTTGACGTAATCGGCCGGACTATTCACACGCTCCCAAGAAATCTCGGAAATATGCACCAAGCCCTCAATGCCGTCAACATTGACAAAGATACCAAAATCTACCACGCCGGTTACTATGCCCTTCACGACATCACCGACTGCCAATTGCGCAAAGCGCTCGGCCAAACCATCTTTGATAGCTTCTTTTTCAGATAGAATCAGTTTATTCGTCTTTCGGTCGGCATCCAAGATGCGCACGCGAATTGTTTGCCCCACCAAAGTATTCAGCCGTTGCAGAATTTCATCTTTATCTGAACCGCCAACCCGCGGATAGTGCTCAGCAGACAACTGTGAAACTGGCAAAAATCCCCGAATTCCTTCGTATTCTACCAGCAAGCCGCCTCTGTTGGCATCGTATGGTTGCACCTCGATGATTTCGCCGGCATCAAGTTTCGCCGCCAACTCATCCCAACCTTTCTCTTTCACGGCCTTGCGCAATGACAACAGCACCATGCCGTCTGCCATTTCTGCGTCAATTACCGAAGCAGACACTTCGTCGCCTTCTTTCAATTGTCGGCCAAAGGCCACTTCACGACGCGGCACCAAGCCAACGCCCCTTGCGCCAAGATCAATCAAGATCTCGTGCTTCTTTACTGACATCACCGTGCCAGTTATTGTGTCCCCCATTGTTGCTGGACCGCTCTCAACGCCCGCGAGTAGCTCGTCCATCGTAAGTTTAGCTTTTGTAGCCATTTTTTCTTTCCTTCCGTTGGGAATGCTCACTATTCTTCTCTGGTCTAATCACAAAAAAATAGTGAGCATCCCCTACTGCTCACTATTTTACCCCAAAACACCTCTCAGGTAAAGTGTTTAATGATTATTTGCGGGCGTCTTCGCGTGCCCACCCCACGTTCAGGCTCAACAGATAAGCCGATACTGCCACCGCTACGATTGCCATCG
This sequence comes from Candidatus Saccharimonadota bacterium, assembly GCA_017430725.1. Taxonomy (GTDB): domain Bacteria; phylum Patescibacteriota; class Saccharimonadia; order Saccharimonadales; family Saccharimonadaceae; genus UBA2834. The sequence goes on from JAFRMK010000010.1 coordinate 104,879, forward strand.
TTGCGTCAACTGGACCGGTTTTTGGCATTTCGCCACTGTTGCCGGCCACAGCATTGTCCCGCTTAGTGTTCTTCTCTGTTTCCGCCGTCGCGCCACTATCGCTGTTCTGCTTGTTAGCCGAACTGTTGTTCGTATTCTTTTCATCTTCGGCCTTCTTTTCCGTCTCGGCCTTGTTTTCCGACTCCGTCTTGGTCTCCGACTCATCTTTCTTGGTCGTGCCGCCATTTACGGTTTCGCCGTTCTGTTGGTCCTGGCTTGCGCCATCTTCAACCGCCACCGTACCACTATTCGTGTCGGCGTTCAGCTCCGTGTCGGCCACTTTTGGCTTCTTGCCCATCGAAAGCGCCACCACCAGGCCCGCCAGCAATATTACCGCAATCAGCCCGATTACTGCCCCCCAACCCCACCGTCGATACTTTGTGCTCGTATCCATCATCTTCACATCTCCCTAAAATTGCCCTAATTATACCACCGTTCTCACCTCTATCCAAGCATAAGCACTTTCCACCCCTATCAGCTTTGCACCGTTTCGCCTAGCGGTTTATAATAAAACCATGTTTCTCTGTATCGACATCGGTGGCACCAAAACCCTTATCGCCCTGCTCGACCCCGCCGGCAAAATTCTCCATTCCATCCAATTCCCCACCATCGACGACCAGACAAGATTCTACAAAACCCTCCGCCAGCAACTCCGTGCCAGCTTCGTGCTATCCCGCGTCAAAGTCATCGCCGTCGCCATGCCCGGCATCGTCAAAGACAACTGCGCCATCTATCTCGGCAATCTCCCCTGGAAAAACTTCGACATCGCTAGCCAGCTGACCGCCGATTTCGCCAAACCCGTCTTCGTCAACAACGATGCTAACCTTGCCGGCCTCGCCGAAGCCCGCCAGGCCTCTGGTCGCACGCTTTACCTCACCCTTTCCACCGGTATCGGTGGCGGCATCGTCGACGATGGCGTCATCCGTCAGCGCCACAACGATTTCGAACCCGGCCACCTCGTCTATGAATACCATGGCCAAAGCGCCGAATGGGAAGACATCGCCTCAGCCAACGCCATCGTTCGCCTCCATGGCAAATATGTCAACGAAATCACCGACCCGGACGATTGGCGAGACATCGCGGCCCGCGTCGCGCTGGGACTCGCTCCACTCATCCGCCGCTATCGCCCCAATCGCATCATCCTCGGCGGACCACTCGGCCTCTGTCTCGACAACTATCGTCTTCCTTTGCGCAAATTGCTCCGCACCGCTCTGGGTGACAATGTCGAACTGCCCCGTCTCCTGTGCGCCAAATACGGCAAATTCTCTGTAATTCATGGATGCTACCTCTATGCCAAGTCTCAGCTCGCTACTCGCTAAACTCCGCGCCGACTATCCCGAGCTTCACTTCGAGCCCGGCCCCCGGGACACTTTTCATCCGCCTCATACCATCATCTACGCCCCCGACTGCGCGCCGCTTACTCTCTTGCACGAACTAGGGCACTACCGTCTCGCACAGCGCGACTTCCATTCCGACATCGAACTGCTCCAAATCGAGGCGCTAGCCTGGGAGCAAGCCAAACAACTGTGCGACCTCTATCACGTCACCTGGGACGAAGACTTCGCTCAAAGCCGACTCGACAGTTACCGCGACTACCTCCATTTCGCATCACTTTGCCCCAATTGCCAAGTCAACGGCTATCAGGACAACTCGGGACACTACCGTTGTCCACTCTGCCACAAACGCTGGCCCAGCCCCGGTCGCCCCGCAGATTAAGAACAAAAAAACACTCCGCATAGCCGCGGAGTGTTTCTCGATAATTAGGCGTTCTTTTTCGCCTTGCCACGCTTCGAAATCCGACCACCCTTGGCACCGGCAATCTTCGCCAGCTCTGGATTCGCAGCAAACCCACCAGTGTGACCATTCTGGCCACCCTTACGACCGATTTCCGCATAGAAATCTTTGCCGTACTTGCTCTTGTTCGTGGCGGCAGCTTTCCGGCCACCAGCTTTCGTTCCAGCCATCGTTCCTTCCATTCTGCCCACCGTTTAATGATTTTATTAATACAACCACCCTTATCAAAGTCGCGACTCAACAAGAGACGCCCCTTTTCAGGTGCTTAGCTAGATATTATCATAATGCTTACATTTTGTCAAGTCGTTTTTACTTAAAAATATGGCATAATATGCGAACACCTCTGAACAATCACAATTCCACCACAAAAATACCCCCGCAAGTTGCCCTGCGGGAGGTATTATCGGCCAACTTTTCGCGCAAAGCCGCTCTCGCGGCCTCTCACGCGCTCGACCCCTATTTCTTCTTGAAAAATCCTTTAATCTTGTCCAAAATTCCGCTCGATAGCGCTTTCTTAATCGCTTGATAAACTTCGTCGGCCTTCTTTTCGTCGATTTTCAGCTTATCCTTCAAAGTTTTCATAATTTCGTCTTTGTCGATTTTGCCCTTAAACAAATCGCCGTCCAGCAAATCGCCCAACTTATCGGCCACCCCATCCGGCAATTTAACCTTGTCTTTTACGCTTGCGATGATTTTATCTTTATCCATCGAATTCTCCTTTTATGCCCTTATTATATACCGTCACCATAAAAAATGGTGGAGTAGATTGGACCGAAGCCCAATCATACCCCACGTATCAACAAATGGTGGGGATATGTGGACTTGAACCACAGACCTCGTCATTATCAGTGACGCGCTCTAACCAGCTGAGCTATATCCCCGTCTTCAAATTATTCTACAAAAAAACCCCTCCAATTGCAAGAAGCAAAGAAATCTACTACAATGAGCTTATGTATTGGGAATTTTCATTTGGCTGGTTCATCGCTGGCATTCTAATCATGATTGCGGGCGTCCTCGTCGTGCGTTTTCATCGCCAAATCAGCGACAACCTGGTCAATGGTTTCAATAGCTATGAAAAAGTCAAACTCGCCGGCCTCATCATTTCCGGCATCGGCTTCATTTTCATGACCTGCCTACACACTACCCTCATCCGACTCTTCCTTCACCTCATTTTGCCGGATTTGTTCTAGAAACTACAACTCAATGCGAAAGAAATTTGTCGCCCGCACCGTTGCGCCGTGTTTTTCGTAAAATTCTTTTGCCCCCGCCTTGCTGTCACGGTTTGATGAAGTAAATTCCAATCGCCGGCAAGCCTTGTCGCGCCCCCACTGCTTTACTGCTTCAAGCATCTGGCCGCCCACGCCCTGCCCCCGGCAGGCCTCGTCGACCACCAAATCTTCCAGATACGCATTCCTGTCAATCGTCGCAAACACTACCGACACGACCGCCATCGCCACGACCTCATCTTTCTCGTTCATAGCCAACAAGATGTCGTGATATGGCGATTCGATGAGCTCCTCTAGCCATTCTCGCGCAATCGGCGCACCATCGTGCCGCGCGCTCAGCTGTTGACGCAACCGCCCCATCGCGCTCGCAATTTCACCGTCGTACTCTGTCATCTTTGCAATATCAATCATGCTCCAACCTCTTTCTTAATTATTTCTGCGAGGGCTTCGCCGCTTCGCTCCACCACCGCCGCATCGTCGGCTTCCACCATAATCCGCAACTTGTTCTCCGTGCCAGAATAACGACAAAATACACGCCCACGCCCCTGCAACTCTTGCTCAATCGCCGCAAGCTGCGCAGTCCAAGCCGGCATCTCCGCCAAAGGTCGTTTTTCTCGCACCTGAATCGCCCATTGCTTGCTCGGCATGTCGACGTAATCCGGCCACAAGTCCGCCAACCGACATTGACGCTCATGCAACAAGCGCGCCACCATCAAAGCCACAAAACAACCATCGCTGCTGCTAAGCCACGGCGTGTAGATAACGTGGCCCGACATTTCGCCCCCCAAAACAAAGCCCAGCTCATCACACTTTTGCGCCACCAAGCGATCGCCATTCACCACTTTTTCGACTCGGATTCCCTGTTTTGTCAAAAACTGCACCGTCGCCAGGTTGCTATACTCCGTCAGCACGACACCATTTTTCGGCAATTGGCCCTTTCCTTGCAAATCCATCGCCAACAAGCTAATAATCCTATCTCCGTTCCAGATTCGCCCCGTTTCATCCACTAACAATGCTCTGTCCGCATCGCCGTCCATTGCCACCCCCCAGCAACCTTGCGCCTTCGCCGCCTCACTGAGTTTTTCCGGATGCAAAGCGCCGTATCCGTCATTAATATTCCGACCATTCGGTGCTGGACTCAATCGCTCCACCTGCAAACCAAACGCCGCCAAAACCTTCATATCAAAATCGTGTCCCGCTCCTGATGCACTGTCATACAACAGCTCGCCATCGAGTCGCAAATCACCAAAGTATTTTTGCAACGGCTCGACATACAACGCCAAAGCGCCCTGCTCGGCCCTTACTTCGTCAATTTTCACCTGGGGCAGTTCTCGGTCCGCATCTTCCGCCTCACCATAATAAATCTTCTCAAATGCCAGTTCTTCCGCCTTGCTGAGTTTCTCGCCGTCAGCACGAAACAGTTTGATACCATTATCGCTTGCCGGATTATGCGACGCCGTCAGCATAATGCCACCTTGATTGCCACTCTCGCCAACTATCTTTGAGAGTGCCGGCGTCGGCAAAATCCCTGCCTCGTAAAAGCGCAGGCCCGCTTCCTTGCCCCCCTTAACGATTTCGTCCTCCATCCAGACTCCGCTTTCGCGCGTATCTCGCCCTATCCATATCGTCGCGTTCTCGCCATAATATTTTGCCATTGTCCGACCAAACCGCCGCATTGTCGCCGGCCGCAATGGCTGTTCGCCCACTTTCGCACGGACCCCATCCGTCTCGCCAAACAATTCAGTTTTCATGACTCCATGTTAGCACACCGCCAAGCCGCAGTATAGCCGCGAAGTCGCTACCATATTTTTTCGCCAAAATTGCATTTTCCGCAAAATAGTCAATTTCCACCCCTGTAAAATTTGTATAAGATTTTTATTCAAAAGTCTTGACAGTTCAATTTATTTCGCTTATAGTTAAATTAGCTTTTATAAATATCGCAGTTTATAAGAGCAGTACCATCGCAAAAACAAAAACCAAACAAAAACAAAAAACTGCAAAAAACTCCGACTAGAGTCTATGGCTATTACTTTCCCTCAGAGCCATCAAAGTAGTCGGAGTTTTTCTTTGCCCTACTATTTCGGTTCCAAATCCAAAAACGGCCAATTCTGCACGTGCTCATCCAACAAACTGTAGGTTTTGGCCAAATTCTGCTTTGTCGTGTCAATCTGATAACATTCCTCTGGATAGCCCAGCTTCCGCGCCTCCCGCCGCATCCTGGCATCTTGCGCCTGACTGACCGGCGGAAAGCCCCCAGCGCGCAACCGCCGTCGGCGCCGGCGCAACTCCTCGCCCACTAGCATCACTGGCACGAACTGGAAGTCATTTTTCTCTGCCAGTTGCCGAAAATCATCCAAATATAGCGGTCCACCCACGAAATCCCCCTCTACAACCGTCGAACGCCCTGTGCCAAGATAGACCGTCAACGCCAATTTCAGGATATTTTGTCCATATATCCTGTCACTGTCTCGGCGCAGCTTGCGCTGTAAACTGGCGGGATTCATCTGGAACACAAAATCATTCTCGCTCAATAAAGCGTAATCGTTCTTCTCCGCCAGCATCCGCGCCAGCGTGGTCTTTCCCGCCCCACTATGACCGACTATCACCACCAATTTTCGGTTCATGTCTGACTTTATCTTAACATAAGCACAATCGAAACGCCATTATTCGGCCGTTTCCGGCCCCTCAGACGCCTTCTCTGGCTCTTCTGGGCTCCCAAGCGCCTCTTCGTCGTCATCGGCCTTCTCGTCGAAATTATAGCCGTTATCCCAGCTCTTCCCGTTCTCGTCCACCAAAGAATTGTCCATTCCTTCTGGCAAATCCAAGTTCCATTCTGAACTCGACCCCGGAATTGGCCGTTTTTCACCATTCTCCATTTTATAACCTCCTTTTTCTTGATTATAGCATCGTTTTCGCAGCTCAAAAAGCGCCCCTCAAAGGGGCGACTTTCTGGTTTAACAACTTAGTTGTGCAATCTGTTCTCATCCGTTCTAATCAAGCTTATGTTGCATCTGGCAAGCCAGAAACGTAATAGATTAAGCTTAATATCTATTACTGCAACCGACCTAGCTACACGCGTCCTTGCGGATTCGTGCGCATCAATTCCTTCTCAAGAAAGGAGGTAATCCATCCGCACCTTCCGGTACGGATGCCTTGTTACGACTTAACCCCAATCATCTCCCCCACCTTAGGCCGACGAATCGGACTTCGGGTGTTGGTGACTCTCATGGTTTGACGGGCGGTGTGTACAAGACCCGGGAA
>JAFRMK010000002.1 GCA_017430725.1 Candidatus Saccharimonadota bacterium
AAATCCAGACGATTTGAAGACTTCTATTGAAGAATTTTTGAACTTGGCAAATAATGGCGAAAATAAGATGAGGGCTGGCACGAGTGTTGAAAAAGATATTCTAGCACGAACTTTGCTTTTGAACATTGAAATTGACAACAAAAAAGAGCCCGTTTTCCTCTGGAATGAGCCCTTTAAGACTTTGCTTGAATCGCTTTCTGTAAATTCTGGTGCGCGAGACTGGACTTGAACCAGCACGCCCGAAGGCATATGCTCCTAAGGCATACGTGTATACCAATTTCACCACTCGCGCATGGTTACTGTGGTATTATAGCATATTTTGCGCAGCTTGCCTTGGCTTGGCGTCTAGATGAACTAGTCTTGTCGGTACCGAGAGATGCGCTAGAAGCCGCGCGACGAACCGCCGCCGCCCGATGAGCCGCCACCGCCCGAAAAACCGCCGGAAGAGCCACCCGAGAAACCACCACCCGAGAAACCGCCGCCTGAAAAGCCGCCAAGGGAACTGCCGTCGCCTGTGGGGATGTATAGATATGTGGCTATCGCGTTGATGATGGTGCCGATACCAAGCATCAAAAGGCCAGCCCAGACAAGGAGGCCGCCGCCAGAAATGGCCGAGAGAGTTATCATCACGGTAAGAAGCTCTAGTACAATAAAGCAGATGATGCGGCCTCGTTTGCTTTTTATGTAGGTGAAGAGCACGCTCAGAGTAGCAAATATTTTCAACGAAAACAGGCTGGAGCTTATTTCGCTGTAATCGTTGTCTTTTGCGGCTTCGATGGGCGCCTCGGCCGACGATGCATCATAGCCATATTCATTGGCGACTTCGAGGTAGAGTGCCTTGTAGCCATTGAGTATTCCTTCGTCAAAGTTGTTGTCTTTGAAGAACGGAATCATGTATTCGTCTTGAATGCGGCCAGTTTTAGCGTCTGGTAGTGCGCCTTCCAGACCATAACCGACCTCGATGCGTGATTGACGTTCTTCCAGCGCCAAAAGCATCAGCAGGCCGTTGTTTTGCTGCTTATCGCCAATACCGAAGCTGCGGAACAATTCCGTACTGTAGCTTTCGAGGTCCTGCGCCTCTAGGCTTTTTACGGTGACGACGACGATTTGCGCCTTGGTGGCATCGGCGAGTTTTGCGCTTTGTTCGACAATGTATTGCTCAGTTTCTTCGCTGAGTACTTCAGCGTAGTCGTTGACATAAAAATCCGTAGTCGGCTTGACGACGGCGAAAGTTGGTGCCGTCGTCAAGAAAGCTAATAATAAAGCAAGCAGACCGCCGATTTTCTTCATAGACTACTCGCTAAATTTGACAGTCGGGACATCTTCTTTTGATGAATCTGTGACGTCGAAGAGATCTTTTTTGTCTTTGCCAGCAATGCCGGCGACGATGGAGGTCGGGAAGCGACTAATCTTGGTGTTGTATTCGCGCACAACTTCGTTATAATCGCGTCTTGCGGTTGCAATGCGGTTTTCCGTGCCGGACAATTCGTCCTGAAGACTGATGAAGTTCTGGTTGGCTTTCAGGTCGGGATAGTTTTCGATTACGACGTTAAGGCTGTTCAGCGCGGCAGTAAGTTGTTCGTTTGCTTCGCTGAGCTCCTTGATATTGCCGGCATTTGTCATTTTTTCACGCGCAGATGTGATGTCTTGGATGACTTTTTCTTCGTGCGCGACGTAACCCTTAACGGTGTCGACGAGATTTGGGATGAGATCAGCGCGACGCTGTAACTGAACTTTGATGTTCGAATATTGCGTATCGACGTTTTGTTCGATTGTGACGATTGAGTTATAGGTTTTGATAAAGTAGCCCGCTAGCGCAACAACGGCGATAGCAATGATGCCAATAATTTTTCCTGCTTTTTTCATGCATTTCTCCTTTTGCTTATATTGTAGCAAATTAGGAGTATTCTGCTAGATTTTTTGATAGATTTTGATATGCGCGGAGGCGTAGCTACGGTTACTGACCATGGCCAGACCGAGAAAAGCGGGCGGTTCCGGCGTGCCAGGGTGCGAAAGAATTAGCCATCCCCCGGGTCGTAGATGGTCGATGAGTTTTTCTATTTTGGCATATTGCGGCTTGTCGTATGGCGGGTCAGCAAAAATCACGTCATACTGCGCCGTTAGGCGCTTGATTACGCGTGCCTGTTGTTGCAAGCCCAACTTTGCAATGTTCTCGTTGATGGTTTTTTGCGCCTTAGCGTCATTATCCAGAAAATCTGCGCTCTTGGCGTTTTCGGATAAAGCGGTCAGACCGAGGGCGCCGCTGCCCGCGAATGCGTCCAGTACTGTGGCGTCCTTTAGGCTGCTCCGGATTCGATTAAAAATTGCAAGACGCTCCCGCTCCCCCATCGGTTGAGTAGTGCCATGGTTGCGCGGCGAGTTGATGATACGTCCGCCAAATTTACCGGTTGCTATTCGGAGTTGTGTTTTGCCTCGCATTACGCATTCTCCTTTTCTGTTGCCGAGATGATGCTATCGGCCCACGCCAGCGTGATGGCGCGAACTATTTCTGGAATAAGAATTTCTCGTGTTTCGATAATTAGTTGCGTGTTCCAGCCCTTCTTGAGGAAGCGATCATACATTTTCAGGTTTGCAATCTTTTCCAGAGAATTGTAAAAGGCGGTCTTTGCGTCTGGTGCGCTTAGATTATCCCGCGCAAAATCTTTTGGCGCCATTTTTTTGTACGGAATCGGCGCAATTGCATAGGCGACTCCGTATTCGAAGGCGATGTGCTTGGTCATTACGCCGCCGGCGCCCCAATATAACCAGTTGTTGCGGGCGGCCTGCGCCATGCTATTGCCACGCATGATGCCTTTGACCTCTTTACCAAAAAGGCGTTTATAGTCCTTGTCGGTCATCAGTTCGTCTACGACTTTACGAAATGGATAGTGATGAGCCGGAGTAAGGCCATCGGTGATTGCGTGCGCCATCCACGCAGCCTCAAATGCGGCACGCTCTTCGTTGTGGTTTTTTAGCGCCTGAATCAGGTTGTGGCGATGATCCAGGACATAGCCGATAAGTTTGCCGTCGTCGTGGTCGGGTTGGATGAAATGCTCTGGTTCGTCTTTGCCGGGTGATTTGTTTTTTAGCCCGTCTGGCCCGCGTGTCCCCTCAAAATGTAAAATCTGTTTGGTGGTCGGAAAGAAGCCGTGCGTCGCTGATAGATTCTTGGCAAGCAGCCAGCGTGCAGTACGGTCCAATTTTTGATGAACACCAATTAGTTCACCAGAGTGTTTTGAGTTTTCAACCAGACAAAGTGATGCGTACATTAGTTTAGGGTAGTTAATCGTTGATATTTACGCACGGCGGCGCTTAACTCTTTATATTCTAGCACATTATACTCTTGCTTAATGAATTCATCTACGAGTTGACTTGCCTTGCGCACGAGCTTCGTATCGGTAACACTTGCAATCCGTAGGTCCAGAGCGCCGTGCTGCAGCGAACCGTATATTTCGCCCGGTCCACGCAACTTCAGGTCGACTTCCGCGAGATAGAAGCCGTCTTGCGAGCTTTCGATTTCGCGCAAGCGGCGCGATGGAGCATCCTGCGAGTTTAGAAGGTAGCAATACGAAGCACTAGCGCCGCGCCCGACTCGTCCGCGTAGCTGGTGCAGTTGCGACAGTCCGTACTGGTCGGCGTCGGCAATTACCATGACCGTTGCGTTCGGGACGTTAACACCGACTTCAACCACGGTCGTGCTGACCAATAAGTCGGTTTTGCCCTCCGAGAACGCCGTCATGATGGCCTCTTTCTCGGCCGCCTTCATTTTTCCATGCAGAAGACCGATGGAGTGCGCTGGATAGCGTCGACAGATTTTCGCATATTCGCGCTTAACGGAACTAAGCTCGCTGGCACCCTTATCGTCAATTTTTTTACAGATGTAGTATACTTGGTGTTTTTTAGCCAACTCATCTTCGACGTCGCGCCACATTTTTTCGTGAGAGTTTTGCGGTACGACCACGGTCTTGATGGCCTTACGGCCAGCCGGAAGCTCGTCCAGCACCGAGACCGCCAAATCACCGAATATTGTGAGTTGCAGAGAGCGCGGGATTGGTGTCGCAGTCATCGATAGCAGATGCGGCAATGTGTGCGCCTTGGCGAGCAGTTTTTGGCGCTGATTTACGCCAAATCGGTGCTGTTCGTCAATGATCGCTAGTCCCAGATTGGCAAATTTTGTGTCGTCCGTTATCAATGCGTGCGTCCCAATAACCAAGTCTACTTCCCCGCTTTCGATATGCTTCTTGAGAGTGGGCTTGTGTTTGGTTGAGCCGGTCAACAGCGCAATCCGTATCTTGTCGCCAAATAGCTTGCTCAGGCTCTCGGCATGCTGTGCCGCCAGAACTTCCGTTGGTGCCATTAGCGCCGTCTGTACGCCCGCACAGGACGCCACAAAGGCGCTTAGCGCACCGACCATGGTCTTGCCAGAACCAACATCGCCCTGCAACAGTCGGTTCATGGGTGTTTCAGAATTCATATCTTGTAGAATATCCCAGGTCGCTTTGCGTTGAGCATTAGTTAGCTTGAACGGTAGCTCACCGACTAACCGACGTAGTTTGATTAGGTCGGTCGGGATAGGAGCTGTCTTGAGCCGTTGGTTGGCGCGACGATTCAACTGGGATGCCAGCATTAGGCAAAACAGCTCTTCCGTAGCAAGGTATTCCCTGCCTTGTTTTGCGGCTTGTTCGTTTTCGGGGTAATGTACTGAGAACAAGGCCTCTGCGCGCCCTGGAAAGTTTGGTATTAAATCTGGGGCTTGGCTAATTGCACCGGCAATTTGCTTTAAGATTTTCTTGAAATTGGCGGATTTTAGACTGCCTTTGGCGGAATAAATGGGCTGGATTCCGGCCCGATCTTCGGATGCGATGTCAGCGGCAAGATTCACGGCTGGATTCTGTAGCTGATAACGCCCGTAGGAGAAATTTAGCTTTCCGGAAAAAAAGTATTCTGCGTCTTCTTTAAACTGGTTTTTTCGGTACGGCTGGTTGAACCAAACTGCGCGAATTGCGCCACTTTTGTCGCGCAAAGTCGCCTCAACAAGCGTCAGGCCGCGCCGTTTGCGGCTCAGCGAGACGGCTTCGACTCTTGCCTTGACCGTAACCTGTCCTGGCTTTAGATCTGCAATGCGCTGAGCTTGCTGAAAATTCTCATATGAACGTGGTAGATAATAAGCTAAATCTCGAAACGTAAATATACCAGCCTTATGCAATAATTCGGCCGTTTTTGGGCCAACGCCTTTTACGTCATCGACTGGTGAGCTAAAATTCATAATGATATTTTAGCGCATTCTAGTCTTCGGCGGGCCTGGTCGGCGCATTTGCGGCGCGCCAACTGGCAATTGCGCCATGATTGCCCGAAAGGAGTATTTCCGGCACTTTCATGCCGCGGAATTCTTCTGGCCTCGTGTATTGAGGGTATTCGTAGTTATCGCCGTCGCTAAAGCTTTCGATTTCTGCCGATTGTTCGCCGCCCAGTACGCCAGGAATCAGCCGTACGATACTGTCAACTATTGTCATGGCGGGAATTTCGCCGCCCGTTAAAATGAATTTCCCAACTGATATTTGATGGTCCACTAGCGCTAGTATGCGCTCGTCATATCCTTCATAGTGTGGGCAGATGATTATATAATCTTTTTGGCTGTTAGCGTATTGCTTGGCAAGCGACTGTGTCCAGGTTTGGCCTTTTGGCGTCATTAAAACTACTTTAGCATCTGGATATCGCTGTTTGGCGGACTCGACAGCTGCAAAAATCGGCTCAACTCGCAGCAACATACCATCGCCGCCGCCGTATGGCGTGTCGTCGACTTGCTTGCGTGGGCCAAGACCAAAATCTCGCAAGTTGATATACTCAAACTTGCATAACTTGAGTTCTTGCGCCTTCCAGAGCATTGAGCTATCAAATACGCCCTTGAACATTTCGGGGAAGAGGCTGATAATTACAAAATTCATGATTTTTTCACTTTAACTAGCGCCGGTCGGAGCACATTTCCCTGATAGTAGTATCCCGTTTGTAAGGTTTCTGCAATGAGCTCTTTGTCGCCTTCGCCTTCGACGCTAGTGGCGAAATGCAGCTCGGGATTAAAGCTGGCGCCGTCTTTACTTTCAATCCTCGCCAACCCGAGCGCCGAGAGGGTTTTTTCGAAGTTTTTCGCCAAAGGAGCCATTACTTCCGGTTGGGCCTTCGTGGCGCGTTCAAAATCGTCAATCAAAGGGAGCACCTTTTTGACGGTTTGTTCGGTGGCGATTTCGATGCTATGTTCTTTCTGTGCTTCGACTTGTCGACGGTAGTTTTCAAAGTCTGCGCGCGTACGCTGCAGATCGTTAGTCAGCTCTGTGATTTTTGGATTTTTACTCATATATTACCTCTTCTAACATTAATCCGGCATGGCGCACCAGAGACATCACGCGCTTATACGATTGGCGGGTCGGACCGAGGACGCCGATGTAGCTCCTGTCTGAATACGGCGAGCGAAAACGCGAAATCACTAACGATACGTTCGATGTTTTACCGACGGGATTTTCGGTGCCAATATAGACGTTAATCGCCTCGTTTGGCTGCACTTCACGGAGCCACGGTTTGATATTGTCGAGCAGTTGTCCGACTGCCTGTACCTGGGCGGCATGCATAAATTCCGGCTGGGCAAACAAGTTACCGAAACCAGAGATGTATAGCTGGTCGCCAAGCGTGGCGAGCCCCAAATTGCCGGTCAGGTCGACCAAGCTGTCAACCGCTGCGCGTACGGCATAGTCGATGCGGGTTTGGGACTGAATGCGCGTGGTTAGTGCGCGCGTGGTGCGGTCGAGACCCTGCGGCGCTTCTTCGGCTTGCGCGGGTCGAGGCGACGACTCTAGCTTTTCCTGCAGCGAATTGACGTATAGTCGATAGCCGGCATCGGTCGGGATACGCCCCGCTGATGTGTGTGGCTGCATCAAGTAGCCCATTTGCTCCAGTTTGCCCATCTCGGCACGAATCGTGGCCGAAGAAACGTCAAACAGCTTCGCAAGCGTAACGCTTCCAACCGGAGTGGCCAGCTCGGCATATTCTTCAATGATGGCGTACAAAATTTGACGCTGTCGTTCTGTCATATTGTCATTGTAATGCTTTTAGCACTCTTTGGCAAGGTCTGCTAGTTTTCGGGAATCTGATAGAAGTTCGCATTGCTCAATAGATACGGCATACACTCTTCGCCGCTATGATCGTAGAGCTCATCATAGACTGCACCCTCAGTAATCGTTGCGCCACTGCGCGAATAGAGTACTAGGTCCTCCCCATCCGTGACGACGATTAATATCCCGTTGCGCGTGAAGAGCTTGTTTTGGCTGTCCGGATGGATGCTGACGATAGCTTTCGCGCCGGTCGTGTATGCATAAACCATATTGTTGGCCTCGTAACCGAAGAAGAAGCCGTCATGCATAAAAACACGGTTTGCGCCGGATACAACCGCTTTACCGGTGTCCAGGTCAACTAGTTTATAACTGCCATTGGCGCGCGCTAATATATATCCGCTGACAATGTCGCGCATACCGTCATAGCCGGCATTATTAATGTCATCATAAAATGTGTCAAAGCCGTAGGAGGTGATGTAGCGATTGTCGCTGACTGAGTAAAGCGCGGACGGGTCCGAGTTCGGGTCAAGCTCAAGATAAGTTTTGCCGCTCCAATTGAAACTTCGGATACTGTTGTAATCTTGCGTGTCAATAGTGGTCGAGCTACGTTCTTGCTTTTTGATGTCATATATATAGTATTCAGTATCGCGCAGCAGTATGCGACCATCGGGCAAGTCAGCGGCCTTGCCGCATAGGCTAGTCTCACAGTTGTAGCCGTCGACCGATGACAGCTCCGTTTCTTCAGCGGTCGAATCTTCGATAGTTGGCGAAACGGGCTTGCGGCGATTGATGAAAATTGCAACTACTAACGCGATTGCGGCAATAACTACGGCGATGGCGATAATAATCGCGGTAATTTTCAGCCCGGTGCGTTTTGCTTTATTCTCTGCAATTTGACGCTGCTGAGCGCGCATAGCTTCCTCGTTTTGGGCGCGCACGGCTTCGAGCTGCGCTTCGGTTATTTCGCGCTGCGAAAATACCAGGCTCTGCGAGCGGGCCATTTCGTATTCCTGCGGATTATATACTTTTGCCTGTTCTTGAGCCGCCATCTGCCGTACTGCCTCCGGGTCGGCACCTTCAGCGATTTTCTGCAACTCATCGGTGTCGTCGATTGGCTTGGTCTGGTCAGCGTTTGGCGCGTAGCCGGTGCCACCCGTTTTGATGTTTGACTTACGAAATAAAGTGCCTTCCTTAAATGCTTTACCAAGTTTCTTGCCGGCCGAGCCGATGCCCAACCCTTTATTGCCGTCTTCCATATGTTATTATTATAGCAAATGGAACAGAACATAAGCGAAATACGCAACTGGTTGGGTACGGGCAGTATTAACATCTTTGGTTTGCCGTTTTCTGGCAAAGATACGGTGGGGATACGTTTGGCGGAAAACTTAGGAGCGAAATTTCTAAGCTCTGGTATAATTATGCGCACCGCCGCAGAGTCCGATAGCGAACTCGCCAAAGAAATGAATGCGGGCCTGTTGGCGACGAGCCAGAAGTTTATTGATGCCGTAACGCCATACCTGCACCGACCTGAATTAAAAAAATCTGCCCTTGTCCTGAGTAGCGTCGGGCGCTGGAGTGGCGAGGAGCTGACCGTCATTGATAACTGCAAGAGCTCAGGGCACCCCATAAAAGCCGTCATTTTGCTTAATATTTCTGTGTCAGAAACCAAAAACCGTTGGTTCGCCGCTAAGACCCTGATGGATAGAGGCAAGCGTGTTGACGATAAAGACGCGCTTGTGCTTGACCAGCGTATTAACGAATTTATCGCAAAAACCATGCCGGTGATTGAGACATATCAGAAGCGTGGTCTGCTTATCCCGATTCAGGCTACCGGTGAGCGAGAGGCCGTTTATCAATTAATCGTTGAGAAACTGGCGGAGTATGCGCGTAGCCATCCGAACGACTAATCGCGCTTCAGCATCACGGTAAACGCTTCGCTCGGGATATCAACTTTACCAAAACGCTTCATGCGGGCTTTACCGCGTTTTTGCTTCTGCATCAATTTCGCCTTGCGGTCGCGGTCGCCGGTATGGATCTTGACCGTCACGTCTTTTCGATAGGCGCCAAGGGTTTCTCTTGCGATTATGCGGGCGCCAATCGAGGCCTGCAGAGCAACTTCAAAGTTTTGACGAGGAATTACCTCTTTTAGTTTCTTCGTCACGGTTCGCCCGATGGCATCGGCTTCGCTTCTGTGCGCCATCACGCTCAGCGCATCGATTCTTTCGCCGGCAACCAGAAAATCAATCCGCACCAGATCTTCGGCTCGATAGGCTAACAGTTCATAATTAAATGACGCATAGCCAGAAGTCGACGACTTAAGCTGGTCGTAGAAGTCGGTTAGCAGGTTGGCCATCGGTGCCTCGAAGTCGATGATGGCGCGCGTGTCGATATAGCTGATGTTCTTCTGGATACCGCGTTTTTTGATGATGAGGTCGAGAATTGGGCCAACATATTCTTTGGGGGCAATAATTTCACCCGTCGCCCATGGCTCGCGGATTTCCGAGACTTTTGTAACGTCCGGTAAATCGGACGCCGAACGAATATCGATTTCCTTGCCAGTCGTTAGGACGACATGGTAATCGGTGGACGGATTAGTGACGATTAGGTCCAGCTTAAATTCGCGCTCGAGGCGTTCGCGGATAATATCCATGTGGAGCAGGCCCAAAAAACCAATGCGGAGGCCGAAGCCAAGCACGGGCGAGTTCTCGGGCTCATACTGCAGTGCGGAGTCGCTGAGAGACATTTTCTCGATGGCTTCTTTGAGGTCTTTATACTGGTCGTTGCTAACTGGGAAAAACCCTGCATAGACAAAAGGTCGGACATTTTTATAACCCGGAAGCGACTGTTGGCTGGGCTTTTTCGCCAGCGTTACGGTGTCTCCGACTTTTGCTTCGCGCGTGGCTTTGAGGTTTGTTACGATATAGCCAATCTCCCCTGCATGCAATTCGTTCTGGGGGGACATTTTGGGGCGGAGCGTGCCGATTTCCAGAGCAATATCCTTTGACTGGGTAGCCATCATCTCAATGTTGTCGTTTTTATGCAAAACACCATCAAACATCCGTACGTACAGCACAACGCCGCGATAATCGTCGAAGTATGAATCGAAAATGAGCGCGCGCATGCCAAATTGCTTACTTTGTCGTGGCGACGGTACACGCGCAATAATTGAATCCAGGACTTGGTCGACATTTTCGCCAGTTTTTGCTGAAACTTTGATGATGTCTTCTTGGTTACAGCCAAGCAAGTTTATGATTTCGGCCGAGACGCGCGGAACATCACTGGCCGGTAGGTCAATTTTATTAATAACAGGAATAATCTGCAGATTTTGCTCCAGCGCAAGATAAACATTTGCCAAGGTTTGAGCCTGGATGCCCTGCGTTGCGTCCACTACCAGAACCGCGCCCTCTACCGCCTGCAAACTGCGTGAGACTTCGTAGGAAAAATCAACGTGCCCCGGCGTATCAATCAGATTCAGACTAAAGCCCTTGTAGGTCATGCAAACTGGCGTGAGCTTAATGGTGATGCCCTTTTCGCGTTCCAGCTCCATGCTGTCAAGCAATTGCGACTTCATTTCGCGTTTTTGCACTGTGCCGGTCAATTCAAGCATACGGTCGGCCAATGTTGACTTGCCATGGTCGATGTGTGCAATTATGCAAAAATTTCTAATTTTATCTATATCCACGCATCTATTTTATCATATTGTCAAGCGCAAATTGCCTTATTTTAAGAGGAGGAAGATGATTATTGTCGTCGCTAATATGACACGATACCAGCCAAAATATTTTAGGGCATCTTTGCGGCGCAGGAAGCGTAGTGCCCATTTGATTATCAAGCCGCCGGCCGCGAACGCCAATATGTTCGCGAAGAGCACCATCGCCAGATTTTCTGCCATAAAAGTGCGGGTTTCTTCTGATAATAAGCTGTGACAGACAACGCCTATCATTAATGGGATACTGGCTAGAAACGAGTAATCTGCGGCTGACTTATTATCGAGCCCGACTAGGCGACCGGCGACAATCGTGGTTCCGGAACGCGAGGTGCCGGGAATCAGGGCCAGCATTTGCGCTAAGCCGATATAAAGTGCTCGCCGGTGACTTAGTTTTGTCTCGTCTTTTAGTCGCGAGAGCCGTGGTAGCCGGTCGATTACAATCATGACGATGCCCAGTAGCGCCATCATTATCGCCAGCACGACCTCGCTCGCAAAAAATGGCGAGTTGTCTATAAAATCAGACAGTAAAAGGCCGGCCAGTCCCGCCGGGATGCAGGTAATGATGATATTTACCAGAAGGCCCCATTTTTTATGTCGAATGACATCTTGCACAATTTCAACGATGCGGTGTCGGTAATAGATAATGAGGACGAGCAGAGTGCCAATATTGAGGACTTCAAGGAGGTGGCGAGAATTATCGGTTGCGCCGCCCATCAAGCTCTGCATAATCTCGAGGTGTCCTGAGCTGGAAATGGGCAGGAATTCCGTCAACCCTTGCGTTAGCCCGAGCCAAAAAGCCTGCCACCACAACATTATTCAGCCTCGAACTTTCCGGTGTGTTTACGACCGTCATAGATCATCGTAGGAATACCTTTGGCATGAATGTCATTTGTCACGATTTCGTTGTTATGTTGAATGATTTCAGTTATTTCTGCGCTCATAGCAAGGTTTTTGATAGCGGCACGCTCATCACTATGATAGCCGAAATCTTTCAGCCATTGCAAGAGCGTCGCCTCAGTTTGCTCGGCAGAATAATCGTCATTTAGGACACTTTGCCAGTTAATGCCGTCAGTATTTTTGGCGGTATAGATACGTTTGATAATTTGAAAAGCCACCGTGTCGGACTGGCTGGCGGCGTCACGCGGCTCGCCATATCGATAACTTGCCAGCATATAGCGAGCGATGATGTTAGAATTTGGGTATTTAAATTTACCCGCCGAGTCCTGAATTGGAAACGGCACGAGCTGCACATTGTGCGTATCGAAAAAGCCGCTATCGAGCTGTGCGCGGAACGATACCAGGCAAACTTCGCAGCCAGGATCAAAGATATCTATCGCTTCGTATTGCTGGGCTTCAGATGTTTTAGAAACACCATCAAACTTAAAGTTGTCGACCGACCAATCACGAAACTTGTCGGGGATTGCGCTAAAGATTTCACCCCAATCAGAAAACCACAGGCCGACTCGCTCGACTAAATTGTCGGGCTGAGTGTTGTCGTCAATGCTGCAAACTTCCGCACCAAGGCTGCAAGCCGAGGCGTGCTTCACGTTGCACGTTCCGAGCGTCCAAAGTGCCATTCCGGCCTTGACGCCTTCGACGAGCGACCAGGCGGTGATTAATACGATTAGAATCGAGATGATTTCGATGCCGGCCGAAAGCGGTTTTACCATTTTCGGGCGACTTACGGCGACCCTGCCGAGAATGCTGTTTTTGACGTCGTCGCCAAAACCGGTTTCACATTTTTGCAATGTGACGCGCTTACCAAAACAGCCCCACGATTTTTTCAGAATCTTCAGGTAGCGTTTGCCGATTTTTGGGCGAAAAATCGACACAAAGGCAACGATGATGCCGGCGAGTGCCAAGATTATAAATGCCGCAATACAAACCATTAACGCGTCATCCTTTCTAGAACGTCGATCAAATGCTGAATATCACTATCGCGGTTATGTAGCCCCAGCGAGAAGCGTATTAATGGCGGATAGTGCATTTTGTGGTCTAAATAATAGTGCACGCAGAAATAGCCAGTACGCGCCATGATGCCCTGCGACGACAACGCTTCACCGGCGCGATGAGAGTCGAGGCCTTCGATGTAGCACGAGATGGTTGGGCTAGGCGCTTGGTTGACAAGGTGAATTTTAGGATTCTTCGATAGATACTCGTACAATTTTTCCGATTGCATTTCAAGCTGGCGCTTTGCCCGCTTTGGGACTTTTTCTAGCCACTCGAGTGCTGCGCCAAAAGCCACGATTTCGCCCCAGGCTTGCAGTCCGGGCTCGAATTTCGTATAGCTGTGATTCGGTGATGTAGCAGAAAGCACGTAGCTTTCGGAATCTACGTCGTCGACCATACCACCGCCGATGAAGCTCGTCTCAAGCTTTTCGAAAAGCTGTCGCTTTACGACCATCACGCCAAGTGACGGTCCGTACATTTTATGTGCCGAGGTGCAAACTGCGTCAGCGTCCGTCTTGTACAGCAACTCTGGCGAATGCGCCAAGGCCTGGGCGGCGTCTATAATAATAGTGCCGCCCTGTTTATGCACCTGTTTAATCAGTTGCGTCAAGTTCGTCAGTTTGCGTCCATCGACGTTCGAGACACAATTTACGACCACCAGCGCTTCATGAAAGTCGCCATTAAGCGGCAGCGAACCATCGTCGTTCCGTGCAACGATTTCGCGCGGAATTTGATGCTTCTTTGCGAAGGCCATCGTCGAAAGAAAGGGCGAGTTGTGCTCGATGTCCGAAGTGATGACTTTACCGAACAATCCTGGCTTAAACTGGTTCAATAGCAGGTTAATTCCGTAAGTCGTGTTCAGAGTAAACGAGACACAGAAGTTACGCTTCTTTAGCTTTAGGTATTTGAGCATGGCGTCGCGCGTATCCTCGACGAGTTCGTCGGTTTTGCGCCCCCAGGCATATTTGACACGTTCGCCGCAGGAATTATGCTGCGTATAGTAGCGATTGAGCGCATCAATTACGGTGCGTGGACGCAATGACTGGCAGGCGCTATCGAGATAGACGTCGCGTTCAGATAGGTAGTCGAAATCTTCCACCCTGCAACCTCCTACTTAAGCTTCTACTTCGGCTTCCGCCTGTTCTTGCTCTGCTTCCGGCACCGCATCCTCTGCGATGTGAAGAGGAGTTACGCCAGTGCCCACTGGAATCTTGCGACCGATAATCACGTTCTCTTTCAGGCCTTTCAGATGGTCGATGCGACCAGAAATCGCCGACGAGATTAACACGCGAGTTGTGTCCTGGAAGGACGCCGCCGACAAGAATGAGTCAGAGTAAATCGATACTTTCGAGATACCGAGCAGCATTTGCGTGAACATGGCCGGTTTTTTACCGTTGGCTTCTGCGGCGGCATTCTCTTCGTAGACTGACGATTTGCTTACGATGTCGCCCGTCACGAAGCCCGTATCGCCAGGCTCATCAATCATTACTCGCGAGAACATCTGGCGGATAATCACCTCAAGGTGTTTTGCGGAAATTTCGTGACCCTGAGCGGCGTAAATCGTGAGGATTTCGTTCAAGATGTAACGCTCGGTCTCTTCGATGCCTTTGTATTTCATCAAATCCTGGAGGTTCAGCGAACCTTCGGACAGACGATCGCCCGCCTCTACTCTGTCGCCATCCTTGACCGTCAGAGCGTAATCGGATGGAACGTTGACTTTAATTGGCGTGCCGGCATTTGCGACTAGCACTATTTCTTTTTCGGTCAATTCAGCAATACCGTCAAATGGCGCCATGATGGGGTCTTTGCCGCGCGGCTTGCTGGCAATTACCGTACCGGTCTTCACGTTTGCGCCGTCTTTGACTTTCGCTTTACGACCGTCAAGCACAAAGTGTTCCGCTTTGCCAGCATCTGGCGTTACTTGGACGACATTATAACGTCCTTCTTCCCAGACGCTGACTACGCCATCGATTGTAGAAATGTAGGCTTGGCCTTTTGGTGAGCGTGCCTCCAGCAACTCTTCGACACGCGGCAAACCACGCGAGATGGCGCCTGAACCTGCCTGACCAGAACTGTGTTTGGTGTCTAGCGTCAGCTGGGTGCCAGGCTCACCAACGGATTGTGCGGCGATGACGCCGACTGGCTCATGATAGGCAACTGGTTGGCGCGTCGACATATCGATGCCGTAGGCTTTGCGCGGAATCCCGTCGTTGCATTCAGTAGTCAAGATGCTCTGAATCTTTAGGCTGTCAACATCGGCGTCTTCATCGAGCGCATTGGCAAGTTCACGCGTGATGATTTCGCCGGCTTGAATGCCATATTTCTCAACATCTTCGGCCGAATAGCGTCCATAAATACGCTCGGCAAACTTGATGCCCGTTAGTTCTGATTCGGACTTGTAGATGCGGAAACCAGGATCTTCATATTCGCCCTCGACAGTAAAGACGTCTTGTGATACATCGACCAGACGACGTGTTAGATAGCCGGAGTCGGCAGTACGAAGCGCCGTGGACACCTGACCCTGACGCGCGCCGCGGGTTGCAATAAACGACTCAAGAGTGTTCAGGCCTTTCTTAAAGCTCGATTTGACTGGGAGCTCAATTTCGCGGTTGAAGACGTCGACCTGAATACCGACTGCGGCCGAGGCGAGCTTAATGTTGCCAGCCGAACCACGCGCACCAGAGTTCGTCATAATTGAGATGTTGGTGTCGAGATGCTCAAGATTGTCTTTGACGATTTGCGAGATTTTATCGTCGACTTCACGCCAGGCGGCGATGGTGAGACGATATCGCTCGTCTTCAGTAATCAAACCATCGTCGAACTGCTGCGATATCATCGCGACCTTGCCTTCGCCCTCGGCGAGCAACGGCTCGACTTCTGGGTAATCTGGATAATCATCTTTAGACGTTGACACGCCCGCAATAGTCTCGTACTTGAACGACAAATCTTTAATCGCATCAGCGGCCTCGACTGCGGCATCGGCGCCAAACTGGTCAAGAATGTCCGCCATCACCTTCTTGAGATGTTTGCTGTTCTGGACTTCGTTGTCATACGGATAGTCCTTAGGCAGTATCTCGTTGAAGAAGACCCGACCCAGCGTGGTGTCACGCTTTTTGCCCTTGGTGTGAACCCGAATTGGCGTCTGCAGCTGGATTAAGCCCATATCATAGGCTAGTTCTGCTTCATAGACGCTAGTATAGGCCTTGCGCTCGGTCTGAGCAGACGGTTTTTCGTAGGTCAAATAGTAGCTGCCGAGCACGACATCCTGCGTGATAGAAAGCACTGGTGCGCCATCGGCGGGCTTAAGCAGGTTATGACCGGCCGACATCAGCTCACGCGCTTCGGCTTGGGCCTCTGCGGAAAGAGGAAGATGGACGGCCATTTGGTCACCATCATAGTCGGCATTAAAACCATTCGCAACAAGTGGGTGCAGCTTAATCGCCTTACCGTCAACGAGCTTTGGCTGGAACGCCTGTACGGAGAGACGGTGGAGCGACGGTGCGCGGTTGAGCAGCACGTATTTGCCCTCAATCACCTCATCGAGCGCATCCCAAACAACCAGCTCGCCCTGCTCAATCATGCGCGAAGCCGAACGGATATTTGGCGCATACTCGTGGTTAATTAGCCAGCTGATGACGAATGGCTTAAAGAGTTCAAGCGCCATCTGTTTTGGCAGGCCGCATTGGTTGATACGAAGCTCTGGACCGACGACAATTACGGAACGACCAGAGTAATCTACGCGCTTACCCAAGAGGTTTTGGCGAAAACGTCCTTGCTTACCCTTGAGCAGATCTGAGAGGCTCTTCAGCCGACGTCGCCCGTTCTGTGAACTGGCCGCGCGACCACCGCGTGAGGCATTGTTATCAATCAAGGCATCAACGGCTTCTTGAAGCATGCGCTTCTCGTTGCGACAGATTACCTCTGGCGCATTCAGGTCAAGCAGTTTTTTCAGGCGGTTGTTGCGGTTGATAACTCGGCGATAGAGGTCGTTCAAGTCGGAGGTGGCGAACCGACCGCCGGCCAATGAAATCATTGGGCGCAAATCTGGTGGGATAACAGGTATTACTTCCAGAATGAAATCAGTTGGCTTGATGCCGGCAGACTGCATGCCTTCAAGAACCTTCAGGCGCTTCATGATTTTCTTCTGTTTTTGACCCTTGCTGTTCTCGACGGCCTCATGCAGGTCGGCAATCATCTGGTTGGTGTCGATTTCGGACAACAGTTTTTGAATTCCGCTGGCGCCCATTTCGACCGTAATCAGATCCTCATAGCCCTCATCCTCGTCTTCGAGATTGCGATAGTCAATTTCGTTGATGATGGCACCCTTAAAGAATCCACTGAGAATCTGCTTCTTGTGTTGGTAGTCGGCCTCAAGCTCTTCTAGCTCCTTGGCCTGCTCTTCGGCCAATGCCTTAAGGTCTGCGTCTTTGGCCTTTTCGGCTTCGGCGTAGCGAGCGTCAATGGCTTGACGCGCGACTTTGGTTTGCGTCTCGAGGTCTTCGAGGCGCTGTTCGATGGCTTTAGCGTCGGCATCGGTCACGATATAGGCCGCAAAGTACACGACTTTTTCGAGATTTTTTACGGTGATATCCAACAATTGACCGATTGCGGACGGCGTGCCACGCATGAACCAAATGTGCGCTACCGGCGCAGCCAAACTGATGTGGCCCATTCGCTCACGGCGCGTAATACTTTTAGTGACCATGTTGCCATCTTTGTCGACCGCCGCTTCACGCGAGCGGACGCCTTTTAGCTTTGGGTCGTTTGGATTAATGTCCTTGACTGGTCCAAAAATGCGCTCGCAGAACAAGCCATCACGTTCTGGTTTTTGGGTGCGATAGTTAATCGTTTCTGGCTTCGTGACTTCGCCGTAGCTCCAGTCAAGAATGTCTTCTTTGCTTGCTACGGAGAGGCGAATTGAATCAAAATCGTTTGCACTGATGAAATTATCTTGCCAAGCCATTCTAGAGTTCCTCCCCTTCCTTTAGTAGTTCGTCATTTTCAATCTCGAGCTCCGTTTCGTCTTCGGCGACTACCTCCTCCCCAATATCGACGGAGTCTGCCATGTCGTCGTCATTTGCTTCTTCGGCGCCCTCGTGTTGGGCGTAAATCACAGAGTCATCGCGCTGGCGTTCCACCGCCTCGGTGGTTTCCTCGATAACCCGGTCGGCGTCGCGCGCAACGCTCCCCTCAAGCAGGTCGACTTTCAGGCTGAGGCCTTGCAATTCTTTAACTAGAACATTAAAGCCTTCTGGAAGTTTTGGCCCCTCGATTGGCTCGTTCTTGATGATTGATTCATAGGCCTTAGCGCGCCCATAGACGTCATCGGATTTGATTGTCAACATCTCTTGGAGCGTTGAAGCTGCGCCATAGGCCTCGAGTGTCCAGACCTCCATTTCACCGAAACGCTGACCGCCATTTTGCGCCTTACCGCCAAGCGGTTGCTGGGTGACCATGGTATAAGGTCCGGTTGAACGAGCGTGTATTTTATCCGCAACCATGTGGTGTAGCTTCAGCATATACATCACGCCGACCGTTACGCGTTCTTCAAATGGCTCACCGGTCAGGCCGTCATATAGCTTCACTCGACCATCTGGCTCAAAGCCCGCCTTTTTCAGCTCGGCTGAAATCTGCTCGTCGCTTACCGAGTTGAATGATGGGGTCGCGACTTTGTAGCCCAAGGCCCGTGCCGCCATACCGAGGTGTACCTCGAACAGCTGACCAAGATTCATGCGGCTAGGCACGCCCATCGGGTTCAGCAAGATATCGACCGGCGTACCGTCCTCGGTGAACGGCATATCTTCGACCGGTAGAATGCGTGCAATAACGCCCTTGTTCCCGTAACGACCAGCCAGTTTGTCGCCCACGCTGACTTTGCGCATCTCAGCAACGTAAATCTTGATTTGCATCAAAACGCCGGATTTCAGCTCGTTGCCCTGTTCACGCGTGAAGATTTTGACGCCAACAACTTTGCCGGTATCCGAACCGTTCATGCGAACAGATGTGTCGCGCACGTCTTTAGCCTTTTCGCCAAAGATGGCACGAAGCAAACGCTCCTCAGAGCTCAGCTCCTGTTCGCCCTTAGGCGTAATTTTACCAACGAGCACGTCGCCCGGATGAACTTCTGAGCCGACCGTCACGATGCCGTCTTCACCAAGGTGGCGCAGCGCCGCTTCAGAAACATTTGGAATGTCGCGCGTAACCTGCTCTGGGCCAAGCTTCGTTTCGCGAACTTCAACGTCGAAATCGCGAATGTTGATACTGGTCAACGTGTCATCTTCGACCAAACGGCGCGAGATGACGATTGCATCATCCATATTGTAGCCACGCCATGGCATGAAGGCGACCAATAAGTTTTTACCGAGCGACAGTTCGCCGTCAGCAATCGAGGCACCTTCCATAATCACGTCGCCTTTCTTAACCTTTTCGCCGCGCTTCACGACGGTTCGTTCATCGTAACAGCGGTCATCGTTCGTCTTCATAAAGTGAATCAGATGATAGACTTTGGGCTCTTTCTTGCCCTTGTACTTGATTTCGACGACATTCGAGTCGGCTTTCAAGACTTCGCCGTCATTTTCGGCGTAAACAATTTGCGACAAGTTCTTTGCAACTTCGGCATCGATGCCCGTTGAAACGGTGGCCGATTCGGTGCGAATTAGCGGCACGGCTTGCTTCTGCATCGCGCAGGCCATCAGCGAGCGGTCGACGCGGTTTTTCTCGACAAACGGAATCATTGACGCGGCGACACCGAGAATTTCTTTGTGGGCAGCGTCCATATGCGTGACGTCTTTTGCTTCGACCTGTGTCGGCATCAAGGCTTTGCGAGCCGAGACCCATTCGTCGACAAAACGGCCGTTCTTGTCAAGCTTGGCGCTCGTATCGGCGATAATCATGCTCTCTTCCGCCGAGGCATCTGCCCAAACTATCTCATCGGTAACTTTGCCGTTTTTCACCACGCGATAAGGTGCTTCGATGAAGCCGTATTCGTTGATACGAGCATAGATGGCGAGGTTTAGGACGAGGCCAACGTTGCCGCCTTCTGGCGTTTCAACGGTACAAATACGACCATAGTGCGTTGGATGAGAGTCGCGCACTTCGAAACCGGCACGTTCGCGCGTGAGGCCGCCGGGGCCCATGCTTGAAAGACGACGCTTGTGCGAAAGCTCAGAGAATGGGTTCGTCTCGTCCATTAGTTGGCTGAGCTGTGAACTCGAGAAGAATTCTTTTACGGCCGCGACGACTGGGCGAGAGTTGACCAGTTGAGACGGCGTAACTGTTTGTGGGTCGCTCATCGACATGCGGTCGAGGATATTGCGCTGCAAGCGAAGCATACCAAGACGGAATTGGCGCTGAACCAACTCGCCGACCAGTTTGACGCGACGATTCGCCAACGAATCAATATCATCGGGTGCATCCTGGGTGTTGTTGAGTCGAATGATTTCGGAGATGATAGCCACCAAATCTTGCATCTGGAGGGTGCGATGCTCGTGGTCGTTTGGCGTATCAAAGCCGAGTCGTTGGTTGATTTTGTAGCGACCGACGCGTGAGTAATCGTAGCGACGGTAGTCATGGAAAGTGCGCTCAATCATGGAACGAGCGTTTTCGACGGTCGCCAAATCGCCCGGGCGTAGCCGGCGATAGATTTCAAGTAGTGCCTCGCCCTCGGTTGAGCTGGGGTCTTTTTCGAGTGTGTTTGCAATGTAGGGAACGTCCCCTTTATCGATATCCTTGAAGCTTTCTTGAATTTTGGTCTTGGTCATGCCCAGGGCGCGCAGCAAAGTCGTAACCGGAACCTTGCGACGACGGTCAATCTTGACATAAATAACACCTTTCGTGTCGGTCTCAAATTCTAACCATGCCCCACGGCCAGGGATGATTTTGGCGCCATAGTAATTGCGGCCGCCAATCGTGTCGGCTTGGAAGAAAACGCCTGCCGAGCGAATTAATTGCGACACGATAACACGTTCAGTACCATTAATGATGAAGCTGGCACGGTCGGTCATCCAGGGATAGTCGCCGAAATAGATTTCCTGCTCCTTCACTTCGCCGGTGACTTTGTTGGTCAATTCTACATTGACATGTAGCGGTGCTTCGTAGGTCGTCAGGTTCTCTTTCGCTTCTTGATCGCTCTCGACTGGGTCTTTGAAGAAGTAGCTCTTGAAACGCAGGCTCATTTTCTGGCCCGTATAGTCGTCTATCGGGTTGAGCTCCTCAAAAACTTCTTGCAAACCATACTGGACAAACTCTTGCCATGATTTGGTTTGGTGCTCGGTTAGATTTGGTATCGGAAGTGCTTGGTCGCCCTCTGTGAATTGCACGCGACCACTATTCTGCTTGCTTGTAGACTTTGCCACATTCCCTCGCTGTATATTAAGTGTTGATATCTTTGGCAGGAAGGATACCGTTTTGACTGTCTCTGCTTTGCCAGAGCATTGACCAAGAAAAATCAAAACACACTGCTTCTGATAGATGATTATATCAGTTTTCGAAAAGGCAAACAAGAGTTTTTCGCGATTTTGGCGACAATAATGCGATTATGGCGGCAGCGGCGCTCTCCTAGCACTAAAAAACCGCCAATACCCAGTGGCGGTTTTTTAGCATATAAGCTCTCAACTTATTTGTTTAAAGCTGAACTCGCAGTTAGCTTAATGCTTTCGTTTTAAGCATTGACACTATTATATATCCAAATCGTCCAAATCTGCAAGCTCTGCGCGAGTTTTTTCGGCCAAATCGCTGGTCGAGTTTTCTTCGTCCTCTGCGTTTTCATCGGTTGATGGCTCGTCGGCCTCAGCGGCTGGCGCTTCGATATCGGCGGCTTTTTCGGATGGCTTTTCGCTGCTGCCATCATAATCATCGTTGTTGATAATCTTCAGGTTATAGCGTGCATCATTCTTCGTGCCAAGCGCGCGTAGCAAAGTGCGGATGCTTTGAGCGGTGGCGCCGCGGCGGCCAATGATGCGGCCGACATCTTCGGGGTCTACCTCAAGGCTGAGCAATACACCTTTTTCGTCGATGGTGCGGTCAACGCTGACTTTGTCTGGATTATTGACGAGAGTTTTAACAATATACTCCACGAATTGCTGATCTATAGTGGACATAACTTCTCCGTATTTATGTTTCTGATACTTTTAGTATATATGATTTTGCGGTTTTTTGGGCTAGTTTTTGCGATGCACGTCAAGCTGCGGATACGGAATACTGACGTGGTGCTTCTCTAGTACGGCGAGAGCGGTACGCAAAGAATTGCGGCGTGTTTTGCGGCGTAGCTCTGCTTTTGTTTTGACTGAAATCAGATATTCGATTGCTGAATCGCCCAGCTCGCTGACGCCCAAATAGCTGGCATCGGTAACGTTTTCAAGTTGTTTAATTTCGTCGACTATCTCGGAAAGAATCGCTTCGGCCTTCGAGAGCTTCAAGTCATATGGCAGTGGTAGCTTGAAGGCGGTATTATTTGAGCAACGTTCAGCCTGTTGAATCTCGCGGTTGGCGACCGTCACGGTACAGCCATTCGTGATGCTCTTGAGTTTGGTCGAACGCAGACCGATTTCCGTCACGATGCCTTCCTGGTCATTATTGAATTTAATGACATCGCCAACGGAAAAGTAGTGGTCTGAAATAATACTAATGCCACGAATAATATCTTTCAGGGCATCCTGAACTGCTAGGCCAATAATCACGCCGACGAGACCAAGTCCGGCAAGAATCGATGATACGTCAACGCCGTTGACTTGCAGCACGGCCAAAATCGTCAAGATAATAAATACGTAGCGCACGGCGCTGAGAATTAGTCGAAAGTAGGTACGCCCGCGCCCTAACTTGACGTGCGAGGTCTTGCGCTCACTGCGAACAACAAAGTGGTGAACGATGCTGTAGATGATAACGCTAGCAACTATAACAATGCATGATTCGACAAGCTTATTCTGCATCAACTCGTCCCAAAATATATTGAATTTATTCATATTTATATTGTACAAAAAAACACCCCATTGCGGGATGTTTTTTCGGGTTTTATCCTATTCCTCAGCCGTTTCAGCGGGAGCCTCTTCGGCGGACGTTTCTTCAGCGGGCGCCGATTCTTTCGGCTGATTCTTCCGAAGCTTGTCGGCGTGTTTTGCTTTGGCGTGTTTTTCTGGCAATCCTTTCACCCATTTGGGCATCTTGATGCCTTCTTTGGTCAGGATGCGAACAACTCGCGTGCTGGGCTGTGCGCCATTGCTGAGATATTTTTCGACCGCCTTTTTGTCGATAACGGTTTCTTTGGTGTGTGGGTTGTAGCTGCCGACCTGTGCAACAATACGACCCGAAAGAGGGTGGCGTTGCGCTTCTTGGACGACTATCCGGTAAAGCGGCAAAGCTTTCCGGCCATTACGCTGTAAGCGAATCGCAAGCATAATTCTCCTTAAATTATTATGGTTGCTTTATTATATCTTATTTTTAGTTATTTTGCAAGGAATAGCTCGGGGTGTGTTTTGCGGTACTTGCGAATAGCGCCTTCGGCCGCTTTAACCTGAGCGTCCTGTTTACTGTGGCCGCTGCCGGTGGCGCAAATATGCCCATCTATGATTACTGCTACAGTAAATGTCTTGTCGTGATCCGGACCATCTTCTTTGATGAGCGAATATTTCGGCACACCGCTCTTGGTTTTTTGAACGATTTGCTGCAGGAATGATTTAGCGTCACGCCAGGTCTTTTCTTCGATAATTTCATCGATGCGCTCGAGGCTGTGTTTTTTGATAAACTTTTCAGCTTCGGCATAGCCATGGTCGAGATAAATGGCGCCAATTATTGCTTCGTAACAGTCGGCTATGATAGAGTGGTGCGCTCGCTCCGAGCCGTTGCGCTCGCCACGACTGAGCCGAATTAGCGGCTCATAGCCAAGTTCTTTGCCCGCCCTGGCGTTGGCCTCGGTATTGACAAGGGCGGCGCGCCAGCTGGTCATTACGCCTTCTGGCTGGTCATAGTTACAATATAGAAAATCTGAAGTTACTAGCTCCAACACGGCATCGCCCAAAAATTCGAGCCGCTCGTTGTGTGCGATTGGGCTGGAGCGGTGTTCGTTGATGTAGGAGCGATGGGTCAGCGCCGAAATCAGCAGGTTTATATCATTAAACTCTAGGCCGAGCTTTGTTTTGGCGAAGCTAATGTAGCTATCAAGCAGTTCCTTGTTCATTAGTTGAATTCTCCGCTACGGATGCGTTTTTTGGCAAGCAGCATTAGCTTCTCGATATCGGCGTACTCAATGGCGTCAAGCGCATCGCTAAAACTGAACCAACGAATACCGTTCATCCATTTCTCTTTGGTGGGATGCTCGCTGCTGTCGAGCGATTGGACGAGATAGACCTGGGTGGTCATCAGCACAAGCTTGTCCTGTCGACGATATTTGAAGTGGATCTTGCCCAGCCAGGCGAGCACATCAACATGCTTGAGGCCAGACTCTTCGCCAATTTCGCGCACGGCCGTCTGCTTGGCGGTTTCTCCCGGCTCGATGTGACCTTTCGGAATGGTCCAGCGGTTTTTGCTGTCCTGAATAAGTAGGATTTCGATGTCATTCTGGTCGGCCGTCATACGAAAAACAATGCCGCCGGCGGTGGGCTCACGCACGATTTCCTTTATTTCGGGCTTCTTGCGAAAAACTACTTGGCGCAACTTGCCAAGTCTCGGCTCTTTGTATTGCTTCGTCGGCAGCGCTTCTGGCACCTTGTAGCTGCGCTGTTTTTTGGTAGATGCTTTACTTGTCGTCTTTTTCGGACGACTTGCGTGGTTTTTTTGCTTTGCTTGAGTCATGCTGTTTCTTTTCCTCTCCCCCTAGATTGCGAAATGCCGTACCCAGCACGCCGTTGATGAATTTTGACGAGTTTTCCGAACCAAAGGCTTTTGCAAGCTCAACGGCCTCGTTGATTGCGACCTTCGGTGGAACGCTGTCTTGTCGACGAGTTAGTTCAAAAAGCCCAATCCGCAGGACATTGCGGTCAATGGGCGAGATAGTTGAAATCGGCCATTCGGGTGCCATGGGCTGGAGTTCCGCATCAAGCGCTTCATGCTCCGCGAGTACGCCTGTTGCAAGATCTCGGACGAATTTTACGTCCCCCAAGGCACTTTCGTAGGGTTCTATATTCTTTGCGACAATGCCATCAATGTCTGCACTGCTGTCCCCAGCGTTCTGGCGGAATTCGTACTCGTACAAACTTTGTAGAGCAACTATTCTTCCTAGATGACGGTTGCTTGCCACGTTAATTTGCCTCCCTTATTTTTTCTTTTTGGCGGTTTTTGTGATTTGTTGCTTCTTTTGATCGTTGAGTCTGAGTCGCGGCGTTGTCTTTGCTGTCTCAAATGCTTTGACCGGCGAGTGACGATTGACGCTGCGCGCCAACTTCAAACGCAGGTGACTGCGGCGCAGACCAGTCTTTCGAGGACTACTCTGTTTTTTTGGTTCAGGCATTAAGCTGCTCCTTTTATTGATATATTACTTTGACAAAAGTTTACTATATTTTGGGTACATTTTCAAGGATACAACGCATAAGCAGTATGCTAAAATAGATAGAGCTATGAAGATAAGTAGAACCAAATCGCGCATCAAGTTGGCTTTTAGTTGCTTAATGGCCTTGGTCTGCACTGTGGGCGTTGGCTACTCTGGCGTCAAGATTATCGAATGGCTAATAGACAGCGCAAACACTAAGAATCAAAGCTCGGCCATCGAAGAGGCCGCTGGTCTGCATGAAGTCGACGACGGCGACGGCACGGAGATTGTGCCCTCGGACGATGAGTCGGACCTATATCATAAGTTCCTAAAAATGAAGCTGCTTGACATTAATTTTGCAGAGTTGCGCGCCATGAACAGCGAAACCGCCGGCTGGATTGCCGTGAGCGGCACGGATATTAACTATCCATTCGTACAGACTTCTAATAATGATTATTATCTTAAACACTCTTTTGATAAGAGTTACAACAGCGCGGGTTGGGTATTTGCAGATTTTCGCAATAAACTAGACGGCACGGATCGCAACATGATTCTCTATGCGCATGGTCGTTATGACGGCACGATGTTTGGTACCTTGCGCAATATTTTGAGCAGTGGCTGGCTGAAACAACCCGAAAACTTTACGGTACGCACCGTCACAGAATCGGAGACGGCGGCCTGGCAGGTGTTCAGCGTATACCGGATTCCCACGACACCAGATTACATTCGCACGAATTTCCGCGATGACGACGATTTTGTTAATTTCGCCAACATGCTCAAAGGTCGTAGCAGCTATAATTTCAATACGAATGTATCTGGCAGCGACCACGTTCTGACGCTTTCAACCTGCTACAGTAGCACCGAAAGAGTCGTACTGCACGCCAAGCTGATTAAGCGAAGCGCGCGCTAGCTATTTCACGACAATATTCACAAGATGGTTCTTTGTGACAACAATTGTCTTGACGATTGTTTTGTCGGCGAGCATTGATTTAATTTTGGCGTCGTCTTTAGCGATTTTTTCTAGACTGGCGGCATCGTTTGCATGTTCGCTGGCGACTGCAATGCGGGCGCGTAATTTACCATTGATTTGGACGACCAGCTCGACGGTTTCTTCCTGGAGATATGTTTCGTCGAATTGCGGCCAAGTGTCGTCAGCTTGTAATGTTTCAAGCATCTCGCAGGCGAGGTGGGGCGCAAATGGTTTAAGCAATTTGGCTAGTATGATTAAATCTTCGCGATTGGCGCCAGTTTTGAAGAGCTGGTTGACGTATTCCATCAGGCTGGCGACGGCAGTATTGAAGTTTGCGCGGCGAATGTCGTCAGTAACTTTTTTAATGGTCTTGTGGCGAACCGAGATATTTGCATCAGCTTTGACGGTTTTCTTGTCAAAGCAGAGCGTCCAGCAGCGATTAAGGAAGCGGTAGACGCCGCCAATCGCTTCTGTACTCCAAGAGGCATCGAGATTATATGGGCCGATGAAAAGTTCGTAAGTGCGCAAGGTGTCGGCACCGTAGCCTTGGTCAATCACATCGAGCGGGTCGATGCCGTTGCCCTTTGATTTGGACATTTTTTTGCCATCGGAAGCGTTGATGTAACCGTTATAGAGCAGCTTCTTGATTGGCTCGCGAAAATCCAAATAGCCTTCATCGGCAAAGAACTTGCACCAGAAGCGCACGTACAGCAAATGCGCCACTGCATGGTCACCGCCACAATAAATGTCTGTTGGCGCCCAGTAGTTAACCTTTTTCTTGTCCCATGCGGCTTTTTTGTTGTGTGGGTCGGTGTAGCGCCAGAGATACCAGCTACTACAGGCATATCCGTCCAGCGTGTCGGTCTCGCGGGTCATTTCTTCGCCGTCAATTATTACTTTCGTAAACTCTTTAGACTTCGCCAATGCACTGCGCCCGGATTCATCTGGCTTATAATCGTCGATTTTCGGCAATGTTACGGGTAGCTGGTCTTCTGGAATAGCATGGGCTTTGCCATTTTTATCGTAAGCGATCGGAATGGGGCATCCCCAGTAGCGCTGGCGAGAGATGAGCCAATCGCGCATCCGATAAGTGACTTTTTTATTGCCGAGTCCTTGCTGTTCGAGCCATGCGACTATCGCCTCGCGCACATCGGCGCTGTCTTGGCCGTTAAAATCGGCAGAGTTAATAATGGTGCCTTCACCGTCATAACACAGCGCATCATCTTTGGCCGTTTCAGGCTTCTCGATGACCTTGACGATTGGCAAGTCGAATTTCTCGGCAAAATCATGGTCGCGTTGGTCGTGCGCCGGCACGGCCATTACGGCGCCCGTGCCATAACCACTCAAAACGTAATCTGCCACCCAGATGGGGATTTTTGCGCCGTTGGCCGGATTAATGGCGTAGGCGCCTGTGAAGACGCCAGTCTTCTCTTTATTTTCTTGACGTTCGATTTCGCTTTTCTTGATGGCGGTTTCACAGTATGCCTGTACGGCTTCACGCGCATCGTCGTTTACTAATTTTGGAATGATGGTATTTTCGGGCGCCAAGACCATGAAAGTAGCGCCAAAGAGCGTGTCTGGTCGGGTCGTGAAAACACGAATTTTCGTATCCTTTTGGTCGGCAACCGCAAAATCGATTTCCGCGCCCTCGCTCCGGCCAATCCAGTTTTTTTGCATGGTCTTGATTTTCTCTGGCCAATCAAGCGCATCGATTTCGTCCAACAGCTCATCGGCGTACGCAGTGATTTTGAAGAACCATTGTTTCATTTTTTTCTTCTCGACCTCTGCGCCACAACGCCAGCAATGACCATTTTCGACCTGTTCGTTGGCGAGGACGGTCTTATCTTCTGGGCACCACCACTGAAAACTCTCTGCTTGGTAGGCTAAACCTTTTTTGTAGAGCTGAAGAAAACACCACTGAGTCCATTTGTAGTATTCTGGGTCGGAAGTGTTGATTTCGCGCGACCAGTCAATTGCGAAACCGAGCCGCTTGGCTTGCTTACGGAAATTGTCGATGTTTGTCTTGGTTACGGCCTGGGGCGCAATTCCGGTCTTGATGGCGTAATTCTCGGCCGGCAGACCAAAGGTGTCATAGCCGAACGGGCGCATGACATTCATGCCATTCTGGGCATAGAAGCGCGCCAAACAGTCCACAATTGAGAAGTTTCGCACGTGGCCAACATGAAGCCCGATGGACGAAGGATAAGGGAACATCTCGGCAAGATACATTTTTGGTTGCTTGGCAAGGTCCTTGCAGGCAAAAGCTTGAGTTTCTTCCCAGCGTTTTTGCCATTTTTGTTCAATCTTCAATGGTTCGTAGTGGCTCATATCTGAATATTATATAACAGATTGAGAAGATAGCATAGTGCCTATGTTTTGCTTTATTATCGAGCGCTCGTAGTGTATAATTGTTTTGATATGGTGAAAGGAAAAACTGCGAAAAGATCGAGAGCCGCTTCGGCTAAGAAAGCGGTCAAAAATTTTACGGCGAAACAACGCGTACGTCGTAAAAAAAGCACCAACAAAGGTGGGCTGAGTCTTTATTCAAACTTGGCATATAAAAAACGCGTCAAGGCAGACGAACGTTCGCGAAAGAAAGCTGAAGAGTTGGCGAAACTTCCGAAGAATCCAATCTTGCGCTTTTTTGCGCGCTTGCGCCCAGACCGCGTGTTTAAAGCCGTGTTCTCCAAATCTGGTCTAATGACATTCTTGAAGATTCTCGCCGCCTGCGTTCTGATTGGCATCATTGCAATTGGCGGGCTATTCCTCTATTTCAAGAAAGACTTGTCCGAGATTGACCCTGTCGAGTTAGCGAATCGCGTCCAGGATACCGTCAATGTCTATCTTGACCGCAACGGCGAATTGCTATGGGAGGACAAAGGAAGTGGCGACTACCGACTGGTGGTTGATGGTGATGATATTTCGACCTATATGCGACAGGCGACTGTCGCAATAGAAGATAAAAACTTCTATAACCACATTGGTGTTGACTTCTCGGCCATCGGACGGGCGGCATATGTGACGCTATTGAAGCGTGGCGCCGTTCAGGGTGGCTCGACTCTGACGCAGCAGCTAATCAAGCAGGTCTATTTCTCCGATGAGGCCAAAGACCGCACCATGAGCGGGATTCCGCGCAAAATCAAGGAGATGATTCTCGCAATTGAAGTCGAGAAGATGTACGACAAAGAGCAACTGATCACGCTGTATTTGAACCAGTCGCCATATGGCGGTCGGCGCAACGGCGTCGAAAGTGCGGCGCGAACCTACTTCGGTAAAAGCGCAAAAGATTTGGACTTGGCAGAATCAGCGCTTTTGGCCGCTATCCCAAATAATCCGGCCGTGTTGAACCCCTACAATACCGCCGGCAATGAGGCGCTAATTTCTCGTCAGCACAAGGTACTGAGCTCAATGGCCGAAATGGGTTATATTTCAGACGAGCAAGCTAAAGAAGCGATGTCGATAGACATCATGGACAGAGTTTTGCCAGAGGCTGACCAATATGAAGGCATGAAAGCGCCCTGGTTCGTACTGGAAGTCAAGTCCCAGCTGGAGGCAAAATTCGGCATCAAGACCATGCGCGAGGGCGGCTTTACGATTAAAACAACGCTCGATTTGCGCGCCCAAAACATCGCCGAAGCGGCCGTAGCAGAAGGCGCAAAGTATTTCTATACTATTAATTCTGACAATGCGACTTTGGTTTCAGTTGACGTCGAGACTGGCCAAGTGATGGCAATGGTTGGTAGCGTCGACTGGAACCGTGAAGGCTATGGACAAGTGAACGCCGCGACCTCGCTGCTTGAGCCGGCTTCATCAATTAAGCCCATCCTCGACTACACGCCGCTATTCGTTGAACGTAGTGGCGTAAACTACGGGCCCGGCTCGGTGCTGACTGATGAAAATATCGACGCAATTTACTGTCGTGGTACGCGCGGAAAATGTAGCGTGCGCAACGCCTCAGGGCGCAATTATGGCAATATAACGATTCGCCAGGCTCTGGGTGGTTCTCTGAACATTCCTGCGATTAAGGCCCTGTATATTAATGGTATTGATAACAGCCTGGAGGTCGCACATGCGCTGGGCGACGTGTCGTATTGCGCGAATGGTGAAATGGCTGGCCTGTCTATGGCGATTGGCGGTGGTTGTTCGGTGCGCCCCATCGAGCACGCCAATGCCTATGCTTCGCTGGCACGCGGTGGCGTCTACAAGGAGCCAAGCTACTGGCTTGAAGTGAAAAACTCCACTGGCGACGTGATTGATAGCTGGAAGGATTCGGAAGGCACCCGCGCGGTCGACCCGCAAGTCGCCTATATGACAATTGACATGCTGAAAGATGCCAGTAGTCGTAGCTTCGTGTTTGGTAGCCTATCACGCACGCCAGGCTTCTACAGCAATGTCGTGAAATTCGGCGCTAAAACCGGTACGACTGAGAATGGAAATGGTCGAGCAAAAGACTCGTGGATTATGACCGTTTCGCCGGTGCTCGCCACTGCAATTTGGACGGGTAATCATGACGGCTCGCCACTTTCGGGCGATAGCCACACGGTCTGCTTCAAGATTAGTGCTTCGTATATTGAGGCCGTGCACCGCGATGTTTATGGCGCCGACGGCAAGTGGGATACCAGCACCGACTTCGATAGACCAGCGGGGCTTCAGACGCTAACCGTAAATGGCCGCACCGATATCTGGCCGAGCTGGTACAACAAGAGTAAGTCTGGTGTCAAAACTGAAACGATGACCTTCGATTCGGTAAGCAAGAAGCTTGCGACTAATTGTACGCCACAAGAAACCCGCGTCGAAGTTAGCGTCTCGAAGATAATTGACCCGATGACCGGCAACGAAAACGTGTTCGCCGGCGACTATAATCCGAAAGAACAGGATGATGTACACCAATGCGACGACAAGAAGCCAAGCGTGAGTGGCATCAGCTGGGACGGCAGTAGCATTGTGGCCAACGTCGGCTTTGGCCGCTATAGCCTTGAGTCGTACGAGATTTACGCAGACGGTACGCTCGTAAAGAGCGGCAACCCGGGCGCATCGGGCGGACAGGTGAAATGCCCAATGAGCAAAAAACCCAAGAGCGTAACCGTCAAAGTGAAAGATGTGGCCGGGTATTCCGCAAGCGCATCGGCTTCTTTCCCGAGCGGCGGTGACGCTGGCGGCGAATCGGACGAATAGAGCTATTTCTTGGAAAGGCGGTTCTTGGATGTTTTATTGCGACGAGAACCGCGCTTTTCTTTTTGCGCTAACTTAGCAAACATCATTCGGCCAGCCGAAGTCTGCAAGTAACGTTCAAAGACGATGTCGACGTGTTGACCGGTGCCAGCATAACGCTCGGCGTCATCGACGACAATCATCGTGCCGTCGGCTAGATGTGCGATCCCCTGCTTTGGGCCACTGCCGACCATTGAAATGGTGACGGTCAGTCGATCGCCAGGCAAGTATTCGCTGCGCAAACCCTGGGCGAGATTATTGATAGTGATGACGTCGATGTGTTCCGTAGCGGCAACCTTTGCGAGGTTGTAGTCGTTTGTCATAATCATGCCATGTTTTGATTTCGCTAGCTCGATAAGGCGTTCGTCTACTTTTGGGCTATCGGCTTTATCAGAGAATACCTTTACATCCGCCAGCTCTACTCGCTCGAGCTCATTGACGACATCAAGGCCAAAGCGTGCACGCGTACGCTTTTCACTGTCACTGCCGTCGGCAAGCAACTGAAGCTCGCGAATTACCGAGCGCGGGATAAGCAGCTCATCGCCTAAGAAACCGGCCCTGGCCACAGAAAGAATGCGGCCATCAATTAGTATCGAGGTATCGACAAAAACTTTACGGCGTGGCGTTTTGCGGCCAGTCAGACCAGTTTTATCTTTGAGAATGATGGCCAATACAGCGGTCAATTCAGCAATTGCAATTAGCAACAAAAGGATAATCAGATTCATTTTTATATTATATCATACTTTTTAATTTTTTTCAATAGGCGCAGCGTCAGAGGTCAATAGATTCGATTGCTTCGCGCAAGATTTTTGTGCTTTGATCGAATTTCTGCTGCTCTTTTTCGCTCATCTTCAGGCCAATCCGCCGGATTACGCCGTCGGCGCCAACGACCGCCGGAAAACCATTGTAGGTGTTGCTGAGGGCGTCGTAGCTGCTGACTGGCAAAATGCGACGTTCGTCGTTAAAAATGCAATTCGTGATGGAAGCAAGGCAACTACCGATGCCATAATAGGTTGCACCCTTCTTCTCGATAATCGTATAGGCTTCTTTGCGAGCGTAGTCCTCGATTTCTGCGAGAGCCTTATTGTCGAGCAGGTCAGTCATCGGTTGCCCGCCGACGTTGGCGCAACTCCAGAGCGCGAATTCGCTGTCACCATGTTCGCCAACTTGATAGGCGTGAATGTTTTTCGGGTTCAAATGGAGACGCTGTGATAGGCGGTAGCGCAGGCGCGAAGAATCCAGTACTGTACCAGAACCAATTACGTGCTCGGCCGGCAGGCCAGAATAGCGCCAAACAAGGTAAGTCAACACATCCATCGGATTACTGGCGACAAGGAATAGCCCGTCAAAGCCCGTTGCCATGATTTGGCCAATCATATCCTTGAAGATTTCAGCGTTCTTCTTGAGCAATTCGAGCCGAGTTTCACCTGGTTTTTGTGGCACGCCTGCGGTCAAAACGATTAGGTCGCAGTCTCCGGCGTCGGCGTAGCTGCCGTCACGAATCTTGAGATAGCTGGGGGAGACTGTTAGCGCATCGCGTAAATCAATAGCCTCACCTTCGGCGTCAGCAGTGTTAATGTCGACCAGGACCAATTCATTAACGGCGGTTCTTTGATGGACGAGCGAGAAAGCATAGCTCATGCCAACGTTGCCCGTGCCGACTACCATTACTTTGTTTGTCATAGTTTGATGCCCTTCGTATTAACGCTCCTATGATTTTAGCATAAGCGGCTGCAAAACACTAGTCGGGCCTCAGCATCCACGAGCTGACGCCGAAACTTTGTACGATACCGCTAAGTTCGAGCAGGCTGATTTGCTGATTAAAATCTGTTGCGTCTATTTTGAGTCGCTCAATTAATTCGCCGCTGGCGCAAGCGCCTTTTTCTAGTTCGTGGACGATTTGGCGCGCGAGCTCGCTGAGTTGATTTAGCTGCTGGTTTTTTCGACGGCGTCGCACGACGCTCGCCCCAAATAAATCAATCAGAAAATCTTCAATGCCGACGATTGGATGGGCGCCCATCTTCAAAAGCTTATTGCAGCCAGCCGAAGTGGGGCGCATGATGTCGCCCGGCACGGCGTATAGATCTCGGCCAAGCTCTACGGCGCATTGTGCCGTGCGCTGAGTACCAGAACGCTCGCCCGCTTCAACGATAATAGTAGCGTCAGATAGCCCGACAACAATCCGATTCCTGTGCAGAAAATGCCAGGCCCTGGTTTCGGTTTCGGGCGAATATTCAGATAAAATTGCACCATTTTGGAGAATCCGTTCGGCAAGACGTCGGTTGCTCTGGGGGTAGATTTTGTCAATTGGCGTGCCGAGTACGGCAACAGTCGTACCGCCGGCATCCAGACAACCGCGGTGGGCCGCCGTATCAATGCCGTAGGCCATACCGCTGATAATGACGACCCCCTGCTCGGCCAAAGCATAAGCCAGGCGATAAGCGATATCCTCGCCGTATTTAGTGCAACGGCGCGCGCCAACAATACTGATTACCATGCCGGCAGCTTGAGGCAGCGAACCAATTTGTCAGAGCTCGTCGACGGGCGGCTCTTTTATCTCGCGCAAGTCGGCGAGTTTGGTGAGAAATGGTTGGGCGAGTTCGGCTTTTTGATAATTCATGGCCCTACTATAGCCCAGCCAGCTGTCGCGAAAAAGCACGAGTGCAATGATTCTGAAACAAAACTAGTTTTCGCGGCGCATTGGTGGGAACGGTACGCCTTCGCGCGCACTCACGCCCTCAAACAGCCAGAAGTTGCGCTCGGAATTGCCCCAGCCGCAAGTGGGCGGCATGCCATACTCCAGCATCTCGACAAAGTCCATGTCGAGCATCTGCGCCTCGGTGTCGCCGGCATCGCGCATCGCCTGTTGGCGTTGGAAGCGCTCGAGCTGGTCGAGAGGGTCATTTAGTTCGGAAAAACCGTTGCCCATCTCGGTGCCGAAGATAATGGGATGGAAGCGTTCGGTGACGCGAGGGTCAGCGGCGTGTTTTTTGGCAAGAGGTGAAAGCTCGACCGGCTCATGAACCAACCAAAATGGCCCTGCGGAGTCTTTTCGGATAATCTTCCAGAGGTAGTCTAACAAACGTGACGCTTCGGCGTTTTCGTCAAATTTGGCTTTGTGCTGTCGGAGAATTTGTTTAATCTGCTCGACATCAGGATTAAAGACGTCTACGTCGAAACGTTCTTTGATAATATCGGCAAAACTAATTTTCGGCCATTCGCAATCGAGATCGACTTTCATGCCGTCACGTTCAAACTGGAGCGTCCCCCAGGTTTCTTTGCAGACATATTTAATCATCTCCTCGTAGAGCGCCATACCCTCCTCGTAGTCCTGATAGGCGCAGTATGATTCCATCGCAACATGCTCCGGTAGATGCTCTTCGTCCATCCCCTCATTACGAAAACGCGGGCCAATATCGTAGACACGCTCATAGCCACCGCCAATCAGACGCTTCAGCGGCAATTCGTGCGAAATGCGCAAATAGAAATCCTGGTCCAGGGCATCCATATGTGTCACGAATGGATTGGCGTCGGCACCACCAGTCGTAACTTCTAGGACGGGGATGTTTATTTCAATAAAGCCGTGATCATTGAGGAATTGGCGCGTGGCGGTCCAAAATTTTGAGCGCCGGATGAAACGTTCGCGCACTTCAGGATTAACCGCCATGTCGACATAGCGCCGACGCAAGCGCTCTTCTTTGTTGGTGAAGCCATCACGCCCCGGCAATGGCCGCAAGGCTTTCGTGAGGATACGCGGCGCCGGGCAAAATACGGAAATTTCATCCGTCTTGGTCTTGCCGACCTGTCCGGTGGCTTCTAGAAAATCGCCGGTATCAAGATTTTTCGTGAATTTAGCAGCCTCATCCTTTAGGAAAACTTGGATTTGGCCAGAATCGTCGGCAATCACCACAAATGCCAATTTCCCAAAACTGCGGATACTGACAATGCGCCCCGCAACACAAACTTCGTGGTCGGCAAATGCACCGTAGTCGGCCAAAATGTCGCCAATCTTGGTGTTGCGGTTTGAGTGCGCCGGATAGGGGTCAATCCCCGCTTCGCGCAAGTTGTTTAGTTTGCGAATTCTTTCGTCACGAAAATCTTTTAGCGTTGCCATATCTTAAATCATAACATATTTTGACGGATTGGCCAACGTGAGCTGGTTTAGTTGATTTCGGTTATCTTGAAGCTTTTGCCGTTGGGCAACGTGACTTCTTCGCCGACTTTTTTGCCAATAATGGCGCGACCGATTGGTGACTCGTCGCTAATTTTGCCTTCGAGCGGGTTGGCCTCAACGGCGCCGACAAGAGTATAGGTGTTGGTTTTTGCGCCAGAAGCAAGTGTCACCACACTGCCCATGCCAACCTTGGTGCGACGTCCGCCGCGAATGATTTTGGCATGCAATAAAATATCTTCAATTTCCTGGATTCTGCCCTCAACGACTTTTTGTTCGCCGCGCGCGGCGCTGTAGTCCTCGTTCTCACTGAGGTCGCCATAAGAGCGTGCAGTGGCGATTTTTTCGGCCAGTTCTGGGCGACGAGCCTTGAGAGCCTCCAGTTCGGCCTCGAGCGCTTTTTTGCCAGCAGAAGTGATACTGATTGTCTTTGCCATATTAAACCTATCTCCTGCCCCCTTTCAGGGCCTGCTGTATTAACTAATAAAAATGTCTAAACTAGTTTATTGGTAAAGTCGGCGATTGTCAATAGCTCAACGTCGCCGGTCTTGCGATTTTTCAGCTCGATTTTACCGTCTGCGAGAGTTTTGTCGCTCACCACGACGCGATACGGAATGCCCATCAGGTCCGCATCGGCGAACTTCTCGCCGTTTCGCGCAGTGTCGCGGTCGTCCCAAATGATATTTTCAGGGGCTTTAGCATATAGTTCGGCGCAGACTTTTTGGGCCGCTTCGCCAATACCGATCAGATAATAGCGATAAGGCGCGATTTCGTCTGGCCAACACAGGCCGTGTTCGTCTGAAAGGTTTTCGGCAATTACGCCCATTACGCGGCTGGGGCCGATGCCATAACTGCCCATAAAGACCTGTTGGCGGACGCCATTTTCGTCATTAAAACATAAATCGAGCGCTTCCGAGAAGCGATAGCCGAGCGTAAAGATGTTACCAACTTCGGCAGACTTGTGCTGTTCGAGTTTAGTTTTGTCGAGACCGAGCTCGCGAATTGTGTCATCGTTGTAGACTTCTTCATTGATGGCGATACCTTTTTCGCGGTCGAGATAAATCGTATCTTCGCCGACTTCACAGAGCGTCTGGAACTCATCGCTAAACTTGCTGAACGCACCGCCACTGGCAAAAGTGCGAAAGGTGGTATCACCAATGCCGAGCCTGGCAAAAATCTTCTGATAGGCCGCGGCGCAGCGTTCATAGAATTCATCGTGCTCGGCGCGATT
Source organism: Candidatus Saccharimonadota bacterium (assembly GCA_017430725.1). Taxonomy (GTDB): domain Bacteria; phylum Patescibacteriota; class Saccharimonadia; order Saccharimonadales; family Saccharimonadaceae; genus UBA2834. The sequence continues at coordinate 36,803 of JAFRMK010000002.1, forward strand.
TTTCGAAAAACTGTACAGGTCTTTCATCATAAATTCGCGCGTGCGCAGAATGCCAGATTTGGCGCGCAACTCATTGCGGAATTTAGTTTGAAATTGATAGGCATAAACTGGCAGATCTTTGTAGCTCGAAATGTATCCTTGCATCAAGCGAGTAATGGGTTCCTCGTGTGTAGGCGCCAGGCCAAGCTCGCCGCCTGCATTCAGCTTCGTTTTAAACCAGACATCGAGTACGCTGTCGTCCCAACGTCCGCTTGATTCCCAAACGGACTTATTCTGCAACGCCGTCAGGCGTAGCTCTTCGGCGCCGAGCGCATCCATTTCTTCCCTGATAACTTGCATGATGTTTTCCAGAACGCGCATGCCCTGTGGCAGAAAATCATAAACTCCAGCCAGTTCTTTATAGATAAAACCGGCTTGCAGCAGTAGTTTTGCACTGCGGCTTGTCTCGTCATTGGGGACGGTCTTCGTCGTCTTGGCAAATGATTGACTTCTTTTCATACTTAGATTCTAGCACAAGATGAGCGAACTAGGCGCAGCGCTCGTCGTATTCTTCCATCGAGCTGATAAGCACCTCGCGCGCCCGGTTGCCGCCTGGAGGTGGCGATACAACGCCCATTTCTTCCAAATCATCAATGATTGATGCAGCGCGACCAAAACCGATATGCATCTTACGCTGCAAAAGTGTCGTGGAGATTTTCTGGCTCTGAACGGCGATTTCGGCGGCCTGACGGTGGTCGTCATTAGAACCACTGCTCTCGAAGCCTCCGCCCGATGCGCCGGCGACCTGGACCTGTTGCGTCAAGACGGCCTCAACATATTGCGGTTCGCCTTGTTCGCGAAGGAATTTAACGATTTTGTTGATTTCCTTTTCGCTGACAAAAGCACTTTGTGCACGACGTGGCGAGGACATCTTACGCGTCATGTAGAGCAAATCGCCCATACCGATGAGCTTTTCGGCGCCGGCACGGTCGAGCGCCACGCGCGACTGAGTCTGTTCAACGACCTTGAGCACGATGCGGCTCGGAATATTGGCCTTAATTGAAGTCGTGATAATATCGGCCTTTGGATACTGGGTTGCGATGACGAGAATAATGCCGGCAGCACGCGCCTTGGCGGCGATACGTGCCAACATCGCTTCAATTTCTTTGCCGCCCGGCTTGGCCTTGATGAAATCCTGCAACTCATCGAACGCAATGACGATGTATGGCAGTTTTTGGCGTGGCTCTTCAGCGTCGTCTGGCGCTTCTTCGGGTGCCGTCGCGGCAGCTTTGCGCTGCTCTTCGGCAACTTTGGCATTGTAGCTGGCAATGTTCTGTACGCCATAATCACGCATCAGCTTCAGCCGATATTCCATCTGGTCGGTGGCCCACTTGAGTACGCTTAGCGTGCTCTTAACGTCTTCGACGATGGGTGTCAGTAAATGCGGAACATCATCATAAAGACCGAACTCCAAGTGTTTTGGGTCGATGAGGATAAGGCGCAAATCGGCCGGAGAGTTGTGATACAGGAGAGATATCAACATAGAATGAATTGTGACCGATTTACCAGAACCGGTGGTACCGGCAATTAACACGTGTGGCATGTCTGCGAGGTCGAGCACGACCGAGTTGCCGTCATTGTCGCGCCCCAAAGCGAAGGCCATGCTCTTGTTGGCCGATAGTTCTTCCCAGTTGTTTGAGCTGAGGATTTCGCGTAAGCCAACTGTGGCCGGTTTCATATTTGGCACTTCAACGCCAATGATACTGCGTTCATTGGGTACTGGCGCAATGCGCACCGTGCCGTTGTCGCCCACGCCCAAAGCCATTGTCAGCTCTTCACTCATTGAGGTCATGCGCGAAATCTTGACGCCCGCCGGAGGAGTGACGCGATATTGCGTAACGCTTGGCCCGACAATCGCATCGCCAACTTTTACGTCGATGCCGAATTCGCCAAATTTTTCACGGATGATGTCGGCGACTTTTTGTGGGTCACCGGGGTCAGCCTTGTTAGTGCGCCGACTTAACAGGTCGAGAGTCGGAAACTTCCAGTCTTCGGTGTTAACCATCGACAACGACTGTTTACTGTCGTCTTTGCCGGTGGCCTCGCTGACTTTTTTGAGCAGATTGGCGCGCTTTTTGTCCTCCTTCTCTTCCACATCGGCGTTATTGACGATATTTAGCTTGCCGCTGTGGCTGGCGGATACGTCAGCAGCGACCGCCTTTGCGCCGCTATTGCGTCGCATGACGCGCGCATTGGCTTTGTCTTCCTCGGTCTTGCCGACAGCAAAGAGCCGACCAATCTTACGGAACAGCGCCGCTGGCGTCTCGGCATACATAAAAAGCGCCGTGACGAGTATTAATACGATATAGATAAAATAGGCGATGCCACCTGCGACGAGCTTCAGCATGAGACTGTTTAGGAGCGTGCCGACGAAGCCGCCATGCGGCACAGCCGTGCCGTGCGAACTGATGCCGAAGATACCGGCAAACCACAGGACGATGAGAAACGATGCAATCCAGACGCTGGCGTCAAGACGATTTCCGTCGGTGCGAAAAATCATCACCGCAAGATAGACCAGAACCAACGGCAGCGTGAAGGTAGCATAGCCGATGGCCATCAGCAGAAAATCCTGCGCATTATTGAGGGCGACTCCGCCCTGCCCAAACCAGGCTGCGACCAAAATGACCGCCAGCGCGAGCATGAGTACGGCGCCAATTTGATGCCAAAAACCCCCAGGTAACTCACGATGGTTTACTTCTGCGGGTTTTTTGCGTTGCGTGCGTTTTTTCGCCATATTTCTATAATAGCACACAAATAGGGATAGAGCTCATACCTATTGTTTGAAATAATCTGGCAAGTAGCTGTCTAGATCTGACCAATCGGTCATACCACGACTTTGGTGAAGATTGATGATAAGCGAGATGAAAATCATGGCAAAGCCGGCGATAGCAATTCCGAGCGCCACAAAACGCATCACGCTCAGATACTTCGCATCGCCTTTGGCGATTTTGCCACCGATAAAGCACATCGCTATCGAGGCGCAGGCCAGTAGCAAGTTACTGACGAAGTTGCTCCCCCAGAGCGCGCCCTGGCTGAAACCATAATCTTTTCGACCAATCGACAAAAGTGAATACAGCGCAATAGCGACCAAATTCACGCAGAAAATGGCGCCGACGACAGCAAAGACTTTGGCGACTTTTTGCCAACTTTGCTTCATCGCATCAACGCTAACGACTTTACGCACGGTCGCCATACCGAGGACTGCGCATAGTAGCGCCGCGAGCGATATTACGAGACTATTGTCGACCGGCCCAAGATTTGAGCCAAGAAAGGCGCCCAGAAACGGAATATTGAAGCCCCATTTGCCGTCCGTAAAATTTGAAATGGCGGACATAACGGCACTAAAGCCGAAGAAACAGGCGAAGGCGGTCGCGAATGCATTGATGGCGGTCGCCTTCTTGTTGTCGATTTTGATTTTAGGTAGCTTAACGCTGTCAACTACCGATGAAGCTGATTTTTCTTCTTTTGACATATACACTCCATTTAGCTTTTGCTTTATATAAATTATAGCAAATGGAGTAAGCTTTTTGCACTATTCTTGCGGCACGCGGCGCATGGAAAGGCTGAGGCGCCCCTTGTCGTCAATGGCATCAAGTCGAACTTTTACGCTGTCGCCAACCTTCAGAACGTCTTCTACCTTCGCGAGACGCTTCTCGGATATTTGCGATATGTGCAACATGCCATCGATGCCAGGCAGGATATTCACGAATGCGCCAAAGTCTTTAATTGAGACGACGGTACCTTGATAAATCTTGCCGACCTCCGGTTCTTCGACCAGCGATTTTACCCAGGCGAGCGCTTTCTCGATTGAGGCGCCGTCTACGGCAGAAATAGTGACCAGACCGTCGTCGCCGATATTGATTTCCGTGTGCGTTTCGGAGGTGATTTTATTGATGGTTTCACCGCCCTTACCAATGATGGAACCGATTTTATCAGGATGAACCTTGAGCTTTTCAATGCGCGGCGCATAGGGGCTGAGTTTTTCGCGCGGCCCAGGCAATACGCTCAACATGTGCTCCATGATAAACATCCGGCCGGCGTGGGCTTTTTCGATGGCCTCGGCCAAAACCTTAATCGGCAAACCGTGGACTTTCATGTCCATTTGCAGAGCCGTGATGCCCTCGGATGTACCAGTGACCTTGAAGTCCATATCGCCCGCAAAGTCCTCTGCGTCCATCAAGTCGGTCAGGACGTAGGGCTTGTCGCCATCCATCATCAGACCCATCGCAACGCCTGCGACCGGTCGCTTCAGCGGAACGCCCGCGTCCATCAATGCGAGGCATGAGCTACAGGTAGCGGCCATGGAAGTAGAACCGTTTTGCGACATAATTTCGGTGACGCTGCGAATGGCATACGGAAAATCTTCTTCGCTCGGCAGAACCGGGATTAACGCCCGCTCTGCAAGATAGCCGTGGCCAATTTCGCGACGACCGGGGCTGCCCAATCGCCCAACTTCGCCGACTGTATAGCTGGGGGCGTTGTAGTGATGCATGTAGCGACGCGTACCATCGGTTACCTCCATCGTGTCGACTAGCTGCGCATAGCTGAGTGGAGCTAGCGTGACAATGTTCATGGCCTGCGTGACGCCGCGGGTGAACAGACTGGAGCCGTGTGTACGAGGCAGAATTCCGACCTGAGAGCTGAGCGGGCGCACTTCGTCGAGCTTGCGGCCGTCAGGGCGAATGCCATCTTCGATAATGTGTTTGCGAACGTCTTTCTTGACGGCAAGCTCGAAGGCCTCGCTATAGTCGGCACGAAAATGCTCGTCATAGTATTGCGTGCGCGTAGTCATCTTTTCTTCTTCGCTCATTTTTGCGGTAATGCCGGCTTCTTCATCGGTGATTTCTTGCGAGAATTCATCGTGCATCTGCCACTTGATCTCGTCAATTAGGTGATTGCGCTCGACGGCATCCTGCGTACGCAGCTCGTCGCCCAATTTTCCTTTCATCCAGGCGTCGACTTTGGCCTGAACCTCTTCGCTCGGCAGCACCAGGCTATATTCCTGTTCGGTGACGCCGACTTTTTCGCGTAGCTCGTTTTGGAGCTTAATGGCCGGCTGAATCATCTTCAGGCCCCATTCCAGGCCGCCAATAATCACGTCTTCAGAGACCTCATTGGCGCCAGCTTCGACCATCGTGATACCGTCGGCTTTGCCGGCGACAACTAAATCGAGATCTGATGCTTCGCGCTGTTCCGGCGAGAGAAAGGCCTGGTATTCGCCATTTACGCGACCGATGCGCAGACCAGCAATTGGCCCATCAAACGGCACGCCGGCCAGCATCAGGGCGCTGGAGGCGGCAATCATCGCGACCATGTCCGGGCGGAAGCTGGGGTCCATCGAAAGGACGGTGGCGACGACTTGGACTTCTTGGCGATAGCCTTTTGGAAATAGCGGCCGAATCGGGCGGTCAATTAAGCGACCAATCAGCACGGCATTGTCGGACGGGCGCCCTTCGCGCTTGATAAATTTACTGCTGCTGATTTTGCCAGAAGCATAGTATTTTTCTTCGTAATCAATCGATAGCGGAAAGAAGTCTTGCACGACCGGCTTGGTGCCGACCACGACCGAGCCAAGCACGACCGTATCGCCGTAGCTGACTAGGACCGACGAGGTGGTGCGAAAACCGACACGATTCACCTCGAGCGTGAGCGGACGCCCACAAAAATCCGTTTCCACTTTGACTACATGTTTACCACTTGGATTAATAATCTCCATATTTCCTTTCTTCGAGAAAAATAATAAGTATTCGGCGGCGAGAATTCGCCACAAAATATCTATCATTTTTCCCGATAGTTATTGTCTAAAGCAATTATACCACAGCCAAAGTGCTATTGACTTTTTTAGTGATTTGTAGTATAATTAATAAGAACCGTTTTGTACGGTAGCACAATGCCACAGAAAGGGGTTGAAAAATGTGGCGATTACATACTGCTCAAGGTCGGTTCTTCGGGTAATGGGATTGCCCGAAGAAGAAATCAAAGAAGCCTTTGAACGCGTACGCGGCACGCGTTACGTGTCCATGGAGCTCTACGATATAGGTGGAGGCGAGTTTGAAGTCTTCCTCTATCCGTTCAAGGTCCTCGAAGTCTACTTCGAGGGCGCGTCGGATGCGTACTACGTACCCGTCAGTATCGACATCCCCTATCAGTACAAAATGCTGATTGAGGGGCGGATTCCGCACGACAATCCTTACGGATTGTTATCGACGCGCGAAATCGTAAACGATTTCTGGATGCCGATCCGAAATGCCGGGAAGAAATCTCGACATGCTGGCAAAAATCCCTGCAAAGGACTGAGCTGCGACGAGAAAAGTGACCTCTCGAAGGTCACCTTAACCGTCAGCAGCACGGAACATGGGGGAGAGGCAGTGACTGAGCTGTGTCTTTTTCCAGAGGCCTGGCTCTATGAATCGAAGTTCGGTCTGACTGGCGAACAGCGCGTCGTGCGCGCGCTGGAAAACGCCACCAGGCTGCTGGGCGAGGAAATCAGGAAGCGCTATGAAGCACAGACGATGTTCTCGCTTAACTCAGCAGTCACTCTCGACAAAGTCAGCTACGAGCTCTCGACGGAGCTCGAAAATTGTTGCCTCGACATCGAGATTGGGCCCGCCTGAGCAACAAGCCCAGCCAAATATGGCTGGGCCTTTTTCTGTGTTCTGATAAAAAAATAACCCCCGGGTGGGGTTATTTGCGGAGGCCGAGTTTCGCAACCGTGGCCTTGTAGGTGTCGAAATCGGTTTTTTCGAGGTATTTCAGCAGCTTTTTGCGCTGGCCGACCATCTGAATCAGGCCGCGCTTCGCCATGTAGTCGTGCTTATTTTGCTTAACGTGCTCAGTCACCTCTTTGATACGCTCAGTCAAAATCGAGACCTGCACCTCAGGCGAGCCGACATCCTTGTCGCTTCGCGCCAACTTCTTGATGGCGTTTGCCTTGTTGTCTTTTGTAATCATATTGTTGATATTTTAGCACAGATAAGCCAATCTTGCAAATCTGTTTATTTGTTGTTCATGTACTTAACTAGCGCAGAGCGCAAATCTTTGACCGGCAAAACAAATTTGTCTTTGATGGTGGCAGGAGCAATCGCGTGTTTGAAGCCGAGTTTTTTAGCCTCGGCAATGCGACGCTCCGGCGCACTGGTGCTGCGAATTTCGCCGCCCAGTCCGACCTCGCCAAAAACTACTATATTTTCATCCAACTTGCGGGCAGCCGCTGCGCTGGCGATTGCCATGCAAACCGCCAAATCTGCGGCCGAATCATTCAGGCGCATACCGCCCACGACATTGATGAATACGTCTTTGTCCTGCAACTTCAGCTTGGTGCGTTTTTCGAGCACGGCGATCAGTAGGTTGAGGCGATTGAGGTCAAAACCGGAGGCGGTACGTTTTGGATAGCCAAAATTTGTCGGATTGACCAATGCCTGGATTTCGACCAAGATTGGTCGAGTGCCCTCGATGGTCGCCATAATTACGCTGCCGTCGGTGTTTTGGCGCTCAGACAAAAGCGCCTCAGATGGATTTTTGACTTCGCTGAGGCCGGCGTGCCCCATTTCAAAGATGGCCACTTCGTTAGTCGAGCCAAACCGATTCTTGACGGCGCGCACGGTCTTGAAGCCGCCATAGCGGTCACCCTCGAAGTTCAGCACGACATCAACCAGGTGTTCAAGGATTTTCGGGCCGGCCAGAGCGCCATCTTTTGTGACGTGTCCGACAATTACCACGGCAGTATTACTGGCTTTAGCGGCGCGAATAATCAGGTTGCCGCAATTGCTGACCTGGCTGACGGTGCCGGGCGCGGAGCTAATTTCGGCCAGAGACAAGGTTTGAATGGAATCGACAACGACTAAGTCATATTCGGCGCTCTCGATGGTTTTGGCGATGTCGTTACCGGACGTCGAACTGGCAAAGTGGAGCTTTTCTGAAGATGCGCCCAGGCGTACGGCGCGCAGTTTGACCTGCCCGGCCGACTCTTCACCCGAAACATATAACACTTTGCGATCGACAGATATGCTGGCGCAAATCTGCATCAGTAAAGTCGACTTGCCGATGCCGGGTTGGCCGGCCAGTAGATTGACCGAGCCAAGCAACAGGCCACCGCCCAACACGGCATCTAGATCCGAAAAACTTGTACCGAGGCGGCTGCCAGCGTCAGAAGGCTCAATGGTATTTATCGAAACGGCATCAAGCTTTTTTCCAGAGATAGCGCCACGCGCCAGCGCGCCCTTAACGGCGGCCTCGTCCGGCAGGTTTTGCTCCAACAAACTATTCCACTCGTGGCAGTTTTCGCAGCGACCAGACCACTTTACATAGACGGCGCCACATTTTTGGCACTGATAACGGGTTTTGCTTTTGGCCATAACTCTAGTCTAGCACGCTTATCGAGCGCAAAAAGCATAAGTGTGATGATTATGAAATGATTTCGTCAATAATACCGAAATCTTTGGCCTCTTCGGCGGACATCCAGTTATCGCGATCCATCGCCTGCTCTACCACTTTGGCGCTTTTGCCAGTATTTTGAGCCATGATATCAATCAGGCGCTTTTTTAGATAAACGCCTTCTTGCAAAGCGATTTCCTGGTCGGTAATTTTGCCTTCAGTACCAGAACTGGGCTGGTGAATCATGATACGGGCATTCGGCAGAACAAAGCGTTTGCCCTTTGCGCCGGCCGACAACAGCATGGCGCCCATTGAAGCCTGCAGACCGATGCCGATAGTCTGAACGTCTGGCTGAATGTAATTCATGGTATCAATAATCGCCAGGCCGTCGTAGACGGTACCACCCGGCGAATTTATATAAAGCTTGATGTCTTTTTTGGGGTCTTCATAGGCCAAGTGCAACAACTGAGCCACAACAAGGTTGGCCGTTTCCGGCGTCACTTGGTCGCCCAGAAAAACAACGCGCTCTTTCAAAAGACGCGAGTAGATATCGTAAGCTCGCTCGCCACGATTGGTTTCTTCTACAACGGTAGGCACTAAATAGTTCTTCATATTCCTCCTCTGCTCTAATCTTAGGCCATTAGCACTCGCATGTCAAGAGTGCTAATTCATGCGGTAATCTACTTCGGACGGCTTGGTGCTACTGTCGATACTCTCAAACAAGCCAGACAGATGCTCGACCAAGTCATTATAGCTCCCGATTTGCTGATTAACGTCGTCGACCAGCGCCGAAATTGCATCGTATTCCTGATTAAGCGCCGTTTGGCGCGCAACCAAGTTGTTGCGCTCGCGCTCGAGTGCAATGCGCTCCGATTCGCTGCGATAGCCCTGCCCGGCACGGTAATTATAGTTATCGATGTCCTGACTGAGTTGGCTAAAGCTTTGCTCATAGGCGGCGCTACGGCGCTCGATTTCGGCTTTTTTCGACTGAATCTCGGACAGCATGGCGGTGGCGGTACGACGCTGGCCAGTCAAAAGCGCGTCGTAAGCCTTAAAATATGCCACTATCTTTGAGGGATTTTTGAAGTATGCGGCATAATGGTCGCGCAAGGTTTCATCGAGCGCAGCATAGTCAAGCTGTGTACCAATTACCGAATGAAGCTCATCGGTAAATTCGGCGCTTTCGTAGCTATCCATATGTTCAGACAGCTCGGCTTGATTCGCGACATAGGTCTGCTGCAGTAACTGGTCAAGCTGCTGTTTGGTAGTATCGTCGCTGCGTTCCCTGACGGCGTGCAGCAGTTCGTGTGCTAACACCGCCTCCTTGATGCCGTTTAGCTCGGCATTGTCAACGTCAAAAACGTAGATGTGGCGCGCATAATAGCAACCCAGGGTCGATGTTTCAGTGCTGACGTTCGGACAATTCTGGCTGAATGCCGTAGCATCTTGCAGTTCTGGACGAGAGGCGCGCAAAATACGCATCCCTTTGTCCGTCAGCTCAATATTGTCAATCACGGTAGACATTTCGGCGGAGGGCTGATAACCAATACCAGCCACAGTGTCAAAAATCGGATAGTAGAACAATTGATACAGCAAGAAGGCCAGGCCGGCGGCACAGACGAATGCCAAGAGCTTGCGCCATACTCGGTTCTTGTTTGCTTTGACTTCCACCAATGTCGACTCCTTGTGTTCTATTCTTTAGCTATACTAAATACCAGTTTAGCATTTTTCAGGCCAATTTTCGCAATCATGCCCTTGTCCAGTTTGCCAGAGAGGATTTGGTCAGCCAACAGGGTTTCGAGTTGGTCTTCGATGGTGCGACGTAATGGTCGAGCGCCATTTTTGGCATCATAGCCCTGCTTAATCAGGTGCTTTTTGACGGCGGGAGCCAGCTCCAAGCCAATCGATTTCGCCGCAAGGCGCTGTTTGACGTTGGAAATCATGTTATCGAATATCTTCGATACATTCTCTTCGCTCAGCGCGTTAAAGGTGACGATTGCATCAAATCGGTTGACCAACTCTGGGCGCATAATCTTACGAAGCGCACGTTCGGCCGCGGCGGCGTTTTCGGCGTGCTCGGCCGCAAGTGCTTTTTTGCTATCGCGCGTTTTGGCGCTAAAGCCCATTTCGGATTCACGATACATCTCTTCGGCGCCAAGATTGCTGGTCAAAATCACAATTGTGTTGTTGAATTTGACTTTGGTGCCCTGTCCGTCCGTCAGGCTACCGTCTTCGAGAATTTGCAAGAGGATATTGAATACTTCAGGATGAGCCTTCTCGATTTCGTCAAACAGCACCACGGAATAAGGGTGGCGACGAATCCGCTCGGTGAGTTTTCCGCCGTCATCATACCCAACGTAGCCGGCCGGTGCGCCAACCAGGCGCGCAACATTGTGTTTTTCGCTGAATTCGGACATATCAATCTTCATGAGGGCATCTTCACCGCCAAACACTTCACGAGCGATAACTTTAGCAAGTTCAGTTTTGCCGACACCAGTTGGCCCCATAAAGATGAACGAACCGATTGGCCGATGCGGGTCAGCAATACCGGAACGGCCGCGCCGAATCGCCTTACTGACGGCATCTATGGCTTCATCTTGGCCAATAATTGATTTCTTGAGGTGCGACTCGAGATGCAACAACAACTCTCGCTCAGAGCCATGCACGCGATTGACCGGAATACCGGTTTTTAGACTGATGGCGCTGGCCAGGTTTTCGGAACTGACTTCGGGCGCCGTTTTCAGGGCGTGGTTCGATTTTTCGAGCTTCTTGATTTCGGCCTGGATACGAGCGGAGCGCGTCTTAAAGTTCGCCGCCTTCTCATAATCTTGCGCATCAACGGCTTGCTCGATTTTCTTCTGCAGTTCCTCATATTCGATTTTCAGCTTTTTATAGGCACTACCGCCTTTTTTGTCGAGCGAAACGCGCGCAATGGCCGACGCCTCATCGATCACGTCAATGACCTTGTCGGGCATGAAACGGTCGGAAATATAGCGCTCGGACAGCGCAATAGCTTCTTCGAGAATTTCGTCCGAGATTTTGACCTTGTGATGCGCTTCGTAGTGTTGCTTGACGCCCTTTAAGATGCGCAAGGTGACCGTAGCGGACGGCTCTTCAACCATGACGGTCTGGAACCGGCGCGCCAAAGCCTTATCTTTTTCGATACTCTTGCGGTATTCGTCAAGGGTAGTCGCACCAATCAGGCGTAAACGGTTGCGTGCCAGGGCCGGCTTCAGAATATTCGCAGCATCGAGGCTTCCTTCGGCGGAACCAGCACCCGACAATAGGTGCAGCTCGTCGATAAACAGCACCACCGAATCGTCGTGTACTGCCTCATCGATAATCCCCTTAATGCGCTCTTCAAATTCGCCACGGAATTTTGTGCCGGCAACGACCGAACTCAGGTCAATTTGCCAAATATGCTTACCGATGAGTTTATCGGGAACATCGTTTTTCGCGACGCGCATCGCCAAGCCCTCGACGATAGCGGTTTTGCCAACGCCGGCTTCACCGATTAAGACGGGGTTGCTCTTGCTGCGACGACACAGCACGGTGATGGCCCGTTCAATCTCCTGTTCTCGTCCCACGACCGTATCAAGCTGCCCGTCGCGCGCCGCCTCGGTTAAATCCGTCCCGTATCGAGACAACCACCGGTAGTTTTTGCGATTCAAAATTCGGCGCCGAGCCTGTTCGAGCTTGGCCTCGCTGGCCTGTTCTTCGACGATGCGCTCAATGCTTTCGAGCATGGCGTCCGTATCGGCGTTAAGGTCTGCTAGCAATTTCAAGGCTCGCGAATTCGGCTGACGCAATAATGAGTAGACGATGTGCTCAGTGCCGACCGTTTCAAGGCCGTTTTCTTGGGCAAAATTCTGAGCCATGCGCAACGTGAGTACAGTAGCTTCAGACAGCGACATCATCGCCATGGGCGATGCCGGCACGTCGACCGCCACGCCGCCCTGTGCGCGTTCAATCTCGCCGAGATCGACGCCGCCATCGCGCAACACTTTTGCGCCCGTAGACACGTCTTGGGCCAACACGCCCATCAAAAGGTGTTCCGTCCCCATGTAACCCTGATTGTAGCGCTTGCTATAATAGTCCGCTTTTTGCAAAGCAAAGCGGGCGTTTTCGCTCAAATGACTCATGATTTCGCCGAATTCTTCCATGCTTCCTCCAGATACTGATGCTTCTATTATAGGTTTTTAGCACTCGCAAGTCAAGAGTGCTAATTCATCTGTTTTAGCGACTTTTTTCGCCCAAAAGTGTCAAAAACTCGGCTTCGTTGATGGTTTTTGTGCCATATTTTGCGGCTTTGGCGAGCTTCGATTGGCCGGTATTCCGCCCGGCCACCAAATATGTTGTATTTTTTACAACACTACTATGGAATTCGCCGCCCGCAGCACGAATTCGCTCGGCGGCCTCTTCGCGCCCCATACTGTCGAGGGTGCCGGTTACTACAAATGATTGGCCGTTCAGTCGGCCGCCCGAGTGGTCTTCATAGACTGGTGCGACGCCCCGCTCGGCCAACTCGTCGAGTAGCTGCAAATTGTCAGGGTCAGCAAAGAAGGCCAATATGGATTCGGCGACGATTTTGCCAATACCAGGAAGTGACAGCAACTCTGTTTCGGAAGCGTCACGCAGGGCCTCGAGGCTGCGAAAATGGGTCGCAAGGTCGATGGCGGTCTGTCCGCCAACGTGACGAATGCCAATGGCGGTGATAAAGCGTGCGAGCGGAGGGTGTTTGCTGGCCTGAATATTGGCAACTAGCTTATTGGCGGAAAGGTCGGCAAATCGCTCGAGTTGCGACAATTGCGCCGCGTCCAAGGAGTATAGGTCGGCGAGCGACTTTACCAGTCCGGCATCAACCAATGCCTCGACGTTTTTACTACCCAGCCCCTCAATATTTAGTGCGGGCTTGCTGGCGTAATACTCAATGGCGCGCTTAAGGATTTCGTCGCTACTACTCCCCTTCACGCGGTAAACGACTTCGCCGGCTGGACGCTCGAAGTCTAGCTCGGGATATTGCGCCTTGAGAGCCTGCTCAAAATCGAAAGCTTTGGTGCCAGCAGGACGCAATTCCGTCAAACAGCGACTCACTTGCGGAATAATGTCGCCCGCTTTATAGATGACGACCGTGTCACCGACCCGAACGTCCAGGCGAGCGATTTCGTCGGCGTTGTGCAATGAAGCGTGTCGCACGGTTGAACCGGCGACTTTTACGGGGTCAAACACCGCCACGGGCGTCGTGGCGCCAGTCCGGCCGATGGAAATCACGATGTCTTTGACTACCGTGGTCGCTTCTTCGGCGGGATACTTATAGGCAATAGCGCCGCGCGGCGTTTTGCCGACGATGCCGAGACTGCGATATAGCTGACGGTCATTTACTTTGATGACGGCGCCGTCAGTGCCAAAAGGCAAATCTTGGCGAGTAGTCTCCAGTGCATTAATGAACTTCATAGCGTCGGCCAAACGCGCATAACAACGCTGTTGGCCAGAGATACGAAAGCCCAATTCCGCCAAGCGCGCATAAACTTCTGAGTTTTTTGCTAAATCTGGTCTTACCATGTCATAGGCCATGAACTTGAGTGGGCGACTGGCGGCGACTTGGGGGTCGAGTTGACGAATTGACCCGGCCGCAAGATTGCGCGGATTGGCGAACTCTGGCTTGCCGGCACGACGCTGCTGTTCATTCAGGGAATCAAAGTCCGCTTTGAAGATGACGATTTCGCCCCTTACTTCGGTATGCTCGGTTTGCGGAATGCGTAAAGGAATGTTTTGGATTGTGCGGGCATTCATCGTGACGTCTTCGCCGATGCGACCATCGCCACGCGTCACGGCCTGTCGCAACAATCCGTCTTCATAGATTAGGGCGCAGGCAAGGCCATCCATTTTGATATCAACAAATAGTTCTGGTTGCTTGGCGCCGAGTTTGGCGATGCGCTCAAGCCACTCGCTGAGCTCGTCGGCCGAAAAAACGTCCGCCAACGATATCATTCGTTCGGCGTGGCGAACTTTCTCGAACTTATCCAGGGCTTGACCGGCGACGCGCTGAGTCGGCGAATCTGGCGTAATCAGTTCCGGATATTGCTCTTCCAGCTGACTCAGCTCATGCTTTAAGCTATCAGCGGCCGATTCAGACATAATTGATTCGTCTAAGACGTGGTAATGGTAACGATAATCGTTTATCAGGGCGCGCAGTTTTTCGACGCGTTCAATGACGGCGGAAGGAATATTAGTTTTCATTGTCTAACATCCTACGATAAAACAGATAGATATATGCGGTAATGTAACAAACCGAGAAGGTGGTCATCAGCTGGATAATAAACGGCATGACGGGGATATCGGGCGAAGCAAGCTTATCGCGAACGAACAAATCGAGCCAGGTCAACGGCAACATCACAATCACCCACATAACAGCCAAGAACAATGCCGCAAAGGCCAGGCGAATAATGAACCGTGTGCGCCGGCCCTGAATCAGGTCGGTGGTGGCATTGATGGCAGTCATCGGATAGATGCCGGGAACTGTTACCGCAACCAGCGCAAGAATAGAGCCCGGCAAGAGATAGCAGGACAGCAAAATCAGCAAGCCGCCAAGCGCCCAGAACAAAAACGCATAGAGCGGCTCGGACAGAAAATTGGTTGCTTCGGCCGAAGAATAGAGGACAGTAAACAGCATGATAGGGATAGCATGTACGAAGATTAACGCGATAACGCAAAGAGAAGACAGCAGCGGTGCCAGGGCATTAAACAAGCCATCGCGCAGGCGGGGGTGATTGCCGGCCAACAATTGGCGTAAAAGATAAATTGTGACGAGCCATGTTACGGCAAACAGAAAAATCGCGATTACTTGCTGCACCTCAGTTAGATTATTCGAGAGGCCGCCAGTGGTAACCGTCGTCACGACCATCATCGCAGACTTTGCGACGCGTCCGAGTTCGCCATGCCCCAAGGCCTCATTGCTCGCCTCAAGACTCTCTTGGGCGGATTCATAGGTGTCTTGATTCATCAGACCAACAAACAAAATGTTCGAGGCGACAATAATCATAATTAGCCCCAAAAATAGCTTCCAATTGAGCGCCAGAATCTTCAGCGTAGACATCGCATGCGCCACAAGTCCAGGTGCGCGCAAAGACCGCACGTAATCTTCCCGGTATGACCGCCGGAAGGACCGGTGGAGCTTGAGGCGGGCAGTTTTTTTGGCCCAGATTTTATCGCGGCTCCGCGCAAAAGCTCGACGGTAATTCGATTGACTGCGACGACGTGCTTTATTTTTTGGCATTTTCAAGCCTCTCGATGCGCGATTCGATGCTTGGATGAGTTGAGAACAATGTGCTGAACATGCTCTTGCGCAATGGATTTGATATATAAAGACTCTCGGCGGCGAGGTTCTGTTGGTGCATTGGTTGGGCGTGAGAATCGAGTTTGCGCAATGCGGCAATCATATCATCGGGACTGTGCGTCAGGTCGACAGATGAAGCGTCGGCGAGATATTCACGCTGACGCGACACGCCAAGCTGAATCAGCGTTGCAATAATTGGCGAGAGTATCAATACGGCGCCAGCAATCAAAATGCCAATCGGGGAATTGTCTTCGTCGTCGCGTCCACCACCGTAAAACATGACTCGCATACCAAAATCGGACAGTAGCCCGGCCAGCGAGACAAGACCGAACACAATCATCGTCACCCGAATATCGTAATTCTTAACGTGCGACATCTCATGCGCCATGACGGCCCGCAATTCTTTATCGTCCATAATTTCAAGAATGCCGGTCGTGGCGGCAACGCAAGCATGCGCCGGATCGCGGCCGGTCGCAAAGGCGTTGGGCGCAGCATCATTTACAATGTAGACTTTTGGCATGGGGATTTTGGCCTCACTGGCGAGACTTGCGACAATATTATAGAGACGAGGATTATCGCTGGGCTGTATCTCGACCGCTCCGGCAGATTTAATGGCCAGCTTGTCCGCCAAGAAGTATTGTATGCCAGCATAGAGCGCTGATACGGCTACGAAATACAGGACCATTTTGGGGTCTGAGTTCAGCCACGCAAAAATTCCGCCAATGGCAGCCATCATCAAAATGAATACCAAGATGATGAGTTTGGTATTGCGGTGGTTTTGTGCAATTTGTTTCTGCAAAGAAGTTGTGGCCATGCCATTATTATACCATGCAAGCGCTAAGTCGGATGTCGCTTCAGATAGTCGCAACCGTAACGGAAGTTTGAGCAGTATGAAATATTCCCTTTGCGCAGTAATTCGCCAGAACGACAGCGCGGACAGAGCTTCTGGTATAGCTCGTTCAATTCGTCAGATA
The DNA here is from genome assembly GCA_017430725.1 of Candidatus Saccharimonadota bacterium. Lineage (GTDB taxonomy): Bacteria > Patescibacteriota > Saccharimonadia > Saccharimonadales > Saccharimonadaceae > UBA2834. The sequence continues at coordinate 53,525 of JAFRMK010000002.1, forward strand.
TCTCGAATAAAAACGGTGACGGATGTTGACGCTCGGCAATTAGATAGGTGGCGCGCCTAGCACGCGTGATTGCGACATAGAACAGTCGACGCTCTTCGGCGAAGGCGTAGTTTTCGGCACGCGACAGCAATAAGTCGCTGAGTGGATCGGTGTCGCGCGTCGCCGGCATGCCGTGGGGCGTGGAATTCATATTTAGCACGATTACCACATCGCGCGTAATGCCTTTCGACTTGTGCATCGAGCAAAACGGGATGATTTTTCCGCGCCACGATACGGCTTCGGCGGATAAGACCGTAAAATCCGGCATAGACTGGAGCCGGGAAATATCGTGATTGTAGCGAGAAATAATCTGTAGCTCCAGGTCGGCAAATGCGGTCGCCTGCTCATCGTGCAGTTTTGTCAGAACTCGAAGTAGCGCCGGTGTATCATTCCCGCGCTGACTGCTCAACACAACGTTGACCGGTGTATGGCGCTGAGGGTCGCCACGAATTTGCTTGCGGACTTGTTGGGGGTTTTTCGTGACAAAATCGCAACTAACGCGAATTGTCGGCTGGCCAAAACGATGTGTTTGCTCAATCAGGCTGCGACGTGTGTGCAAGCTGAAATGTCGCTCGAAATCATAGATTAAATCAAGCCGGCTGCCGGTAAAGCGATAAATCGATTGCCAGTCATCGCCCACGGCGAAAAAACGACAACCCGGATTTTTGGCGAGAATGGCCTTGATAAGCCGGAACCGATTGGGCGACAAATCTTGCGCCTCGTCCAACAGAACATAGCGATAACCTTTAGCGCACTCGGCGATATCACCGACGGCCCTCGTTGCCTGGTTTATCATGTCTACGAAATCGTAGCCCTGATGGTCGTCCAGCCATCGCCGATACGCATAAAACAGCGGGCGAAACAGGCGCAGAAATGCACGTGCTCGACGACGCGCATAGCTGTCATGATTTTGCTTAAGCTGACGCGAAAGACGCGCAAAACTCATCAAGCTATTCTTAAATTGAAGGATATAGGCACGAAGATAGTCGATAAACGAATCGAGTTCCTTGCAAAGCTGAGGCGTCCGGATGATGTGGGTGAGAATAGTCGCCTCTTCCAGGCGTCGGGGTGTGATGCCCTGTCGTTTGAGAAATCTGCTTAGGCGAACGAAAACTGATTCATCATTCCAGTCGGCAGTCTTCAGTTGCAGATAGGGGCTTTGCTGAGCAGAATGAAAGCGTCGGCGCCATCGGCAATCGTGCAGGTAGGCCAAGCCATAGAAGCTGCGGCCGGCCTTGTCTCGTTCAACCAAATCGACATAGGCGGTTTTAGCCCCAAACGAAATCGTAAAACTAGGGCGATAATCTGGGCGTGACGGATGTGGCACGGACAGCAAAAATGGAATGCGATGAATGAATAGTCAGTTAGCAACGAGCTCGAGCTCTTTGCTGCGTGGCGCCTGCGCGACAAGCGCACGCCGAAGATAGCGTTGATTGAAGCGGACCTTTTGCTGGTGGTTTTGGTGAGCGCCAACGCTCTGCGGAGACGAATAATAGAACAGCAAGAAGTCATTGAAGGCGCGCGCAAACTGTGGGTTTTCGCAATGTTGGCGCCAAATATAGCGCCGGACAAAAGCCAGTTGGCTCTCGGCCGTCACCAAGCGGCGCCGCCCCAGGTCTCGTCGCTCGATAAACTGCAAAAGGCTATTGCCTAGACTATGAAAAGTCCGTATTTCGACGTCGGGATAAGGACATCGTTCGACGAGTTCACGCACGGTTTTATTCGTGAAGGAGATGACTAAAATTTGGGGTGGCGGTATTTTTAATCCCGCCACGAGATAGCGAATCTTCGCCATCAAGCTCAACGTTTTACCGCTACCGGCCGAAGCCAGCACTAATTGGGCATCTTCGCAGGCGATTACCGCCTCGTGCTGTTGCGCATCGAGTCGACAACCGTCAAATTCTAGCCCCTTTCGTAACTCGCGATGCAAGAAGCGCCGATTGTGCAAATGGCGCATGCGCTCAATGATTCATTGCCTCGTCGATTCAGCATAGGGGACATAGTATTTTTTACGCATCAGCTGGACAATCGCACTAAACATACCGTCATTTTCCGTCTTTTTTAAACTTTTTAAAAACATGAGCATAAAGAATTCGGTATAATTGCAACATACGCTCTTGCCAGAAAGAAAGGGGTTGATATCATGGCAAGTTTTAGCTGTACCTTAATTAGTGTTTTGGAGGAAATACTCGAGGAGGTGGCGCAGGATTGTCGGATCGAGGGCACCGAGTGCGAATTAGTGATTAATTTACGCGCGCGGGTACCGAAAGATGCAGCAATACTGACATCGTGCGGCTTCCAATACTGCGCGTGGCAGATCTGCGCAAAGCGGTGGGACGAGGAACGCCACAAGTTCCTCTTGCGCTACGCTGAGAGCTGTCACGACCACGCCCACGCAGATGAGTCGATTGACAAGGTCGGATGGTCGTCGGCCGACATTGCTGTTCGCTATCACATTATCACCGGCATTGACGGCGACTATTCGGTGCTGATGGCCACGTCGGCCAACGATAGCGCCACTAGCCACGACGTTTGCAAACGCCTAGAAGACTCAATTTCATTTCTCATTCCCTAAACACGCAAAAAACCGAGCCTAGTTGCTCGGTTTTTCTTGAGAAAAACGTATTTCGCTCCAACGATGTACCTGATTTGTTAGTTTATACGAACAAAAAAATGGTGCGGGTTAAGAGACTCTAACTCTCGACCTCTTCCTTGGCAAGGAAGCGCTCTAACAACTGAGCTAAACCCGCAACTCTTTGACTATTATAGACGAAAATAGACCAGAATGCAACGCCTTGCCCCGACGGTGCGCCGGAGCAAGGCCATGCGATTATTTCTTTTTCACGATTTCGGCTTCTTTGGCGTCGTCGGCTTTCTTGCTGGACTGCTTGCTGGCGCGCTTGCTGCGATTTTTTATCTCCAGGGCCTTAGTGTCGGAGGCCTCGACAATGATCGAAAGACCGTCAATCAACAGATAGAGGCCGATTACAACATTCAGGACCGCAACCGACATGGCCGGCATGGCAAAAAACAAAAAGGCCGCAACAACACGAAAAATACCATCGATAATCAGCCAATTGCAGTTTTTGATACCGATAGCGTGTAGCTGGGCGCTCCGTCCTAGCTTCGTGATGCCGGACGCCAGCAGATAAACGCCAATAATCAGCGAAAACAAGGTCAGTGCGGACTCGATTGACATCTGAAGCAAAAGCGCACCAATGAGCGCGCTGAAGATGCCACTGATGAGTTTTTCCGATGAGCGGAAAAGCGGCGGCGCCATGAAGTACTCAAAACAGCGTACTACGCCCAGACACATCACGGCGGTTGCGACAATGTATTTCAGGGCAGCAGCGCTTTTTAGCGGCGAAAACAAAAACAAAACGCCAAGCAGGACAAAAAGCCCACCAAATACGAAACCGACCGTACGCAGCCACTGCATGCGCTTATTCCAGCCGTTCTTGAACTCTTTGATGAGATCCCCCTCGAGGTCGATTTTCATAAAAACTCCTTATGCTTTTTTACTATTATACACAAAAAATATCCCCAGGACAGGGGGTTATTGCGCGGATTCGGCGATAGATTTACCTGGTGGGCGAGATGGGACTCGAACCCATAATCCGGTAAAGGAAGCAGATTTTAAGTCTGCCGCGTATACCAATTCCGCCACTCGCCCAAGGCAATCTGGAGGCGCGTACCAGAGTTGCACTGGTCTAGGAGGTTTTGCAGACCTCTGCGTAACTGCTCCGCCAACGCGCCGTGATGGTATTATACCACGCTAAAGCGAAATACCCAGTCGTTAGACTGGGCTTCCCAATAAGTATATCGCAGTTTTTTACAGTCCATCGAACCGTGAAGCTCACACTTCACTTTTTATTTTAACGTATGCGTTTTGGCGTCAATATTGATTTTTCACGTTTTTGTGTATTAGTATCTGATAGAATAACAGAGGTCATGCTGCAAAAATCCTTGACATTTAGAATTTTTATCGTGAAATAATATACAGCACTTGCCCTGTTTTGCCGACCATATTAAAATGTAGTTAAGCAGAAATAGGAGGTTTATGCAGGACAAGCAAGAGGGCTTAAAATTTTACCGTTGCAATACTTGCGGAAATTTATTTTTGGTGATGGTTGACCCGGACGTAATTCCAACCTGTTGTGGGTCAGGTATGCATATTTTGCTACCGAATAACAACGACGAATGCGCCACGAAGCATGCACCGATTATTGAATGCGACGGCAATCGCACCATCGTGCGCGTCGGCATGCAGCTTCACCCCATGGAGCCAGAACACCGAATCGAATGGATTGCGCTGACTGACGGCGAGCGAGTCGAGATTCGCAAATTGGGCCTGACTACTAGGCCGGAGGTCGAGTTTGCCATGACAGACAAAAAGTGCCGCTTGCGCGCATATGCTTTTTGCAATATTCACGGTTTATGGGAAAGCGAGAAATAAAACGCAAAATCGGCGATTATATCGATAAAGCGGGTTTTGCCGTGCGCGGCTTTCGGTATTTACTGTCGCGACCAAAATACTGCACTGCCTTTTTGTTGATAACGCTCTTGCTGCTTTACGTCTTGGCGCAACTCCAAGACGGCGGCGCGGTGTGGAAGTTATTGTTCTCGAAGTTGTCGTTCGATAGAAAACTGGCGGCGCTGGGACTGAGCCTACAGGCCGCTGGACGATGTTTTCTTAGCCTGCAGGGCTGGCTGCTGGTACTTTTGGCAATTATGCAGGCGCTGGCAATCTGTGGCATTGTTTATGCACTGCGTAACCGCGCCAAAGACCAGGCAATCAACCATGCCAGCAGCGGCAGTATCGCCAGCGTGCTCGCAATCGTGACGCTGGGTTGCCCCACTTGCGGCATTGGATTAATGACGCCCCTGCTGACGCTTGTTGTTGGCTCGAGTGCGGCGGCACTGGCTGAGCGCATTGGCGGCTTTCTGATGATTGCGGCCTTCATTTTGCTGGCAATCACCCTAATCGAATCTGGTTATTTGATATTTGTCACACAAAGCGCAAAACAAGCAAAGGAGAAACATGCAAAAAATCATTAGAATTATTGCCGGCCTATTGGTAGGCGGACTATTTATCGCACTCATCGTCAGCAGTACCGTCAGCAGCAACGAGAACGCCCGCAAGGCCTGGAACGACAATATGACACTGGGCGACCGCGAAACAGCCGAAAACGTCTTCTATGACTACACCGACATTATGTGCCCATATTGCGACAAATTTGCCAACGCCGTCGCGGCGCATTTTGACGAGTTCACCGAAGATTACATCAAGGATAAAAAGGTCTACTTCGAGCTACGCCTGACTGATATGCTCTATGTTGCACACAAAGACGAAGGTGAAGGCGCCCAAAACAGCCGAAATGCCGGGTTGGCCGCCTATTGCGCTGCCGACCAAAATAAATTCTGGGAATACTATCACGAGATTCTGCATAAACTGTACGAAGATTATCACTCTAAGGGCATCGGCGTTGACCGCAACTCCGAGGCAATTCCTAAACTTGAGGAAGAATACTTTATCTCCGTCGGCAAGCATATCGACGGCCTGGAATATGACCGATTCGCCGACTGCACGAAGAATGCCGAAAAAGCCAACGAGCTGGACCGTAACACGCAAAAAGCGATGAATATCACGCCCGGCGGCGTGCCGTATTTCGTATTCAATAAATATACCGCCAACGGTTTCCAGGGAAAATGGGACGCCGAGAACTACGACTGGGAACAGGCCAAGTTGCTGCTTGATGCCGGATTGGCAGAAAAATAATTAGACTAAAAAGCACGGCCGCCGTAATTGGCGACCGTGCAGGCTGTCAGAAAACGCGTATTAGACTCGTTTTTTGAGAGCCTCTTGCAACTCGTTCGGCAGCACGATGACCGTCTTCTGGGACGGGTCGGAAGAAATCTTCTCCAAAGTCTGCAGCGTACGAATCTGGATACCACCCGGCGTACCGGCCAACAGGCTGGCAGCCTCAGCAACGGCCTGAGCGGCGGATTTCTCACCGTCTGCGACAATGATGGCGGCGCGGCGCTCACGCTCGGCCTCGGCCTGCTTGGCCATGGCGCGTTTCATATCGGCCGGCAATTCGATGTTTTGCAGTTTCACGTTCTCAATATCGATACCCCACTTGTCAGTCTCTTTGTCGACAATTTCTTTGATTTGGGCGGAAATTTCATCACGCTTGCCCAGAAGCTCATCGAGCTCAAAATTACCGGTGATGTCGCGCAATGCGGCTTGGGCAAAGTTAGTCGTTGCATAAACATAGTTTGTGGTTTCAAGCAGCGCCTTGGCCGGATCAAGCACGCGGAAATAGACAATCGCGTCAACATTGACGGTGACGTTGTCTTTGGTGATGACCTCTTGTTTTGGTACGTCGATAGGCGTCGAGCGTACGTCCACACGCTTCATAGTCTGCAGATACGGTATGATCAGCGTGATGCCTGGATTGCGCACGCCGCTGTATTTACCAAGCGTGAATACCACGCCTCGCTCGAATTGCTGGACGACACGGATGCTTGGTATCACGACAAGAATGATTAATGTTATTAGTAGCCCTAGAATCATTTTTCTCCCTTCTTTTTAATTAGTTCTATTATAATACGACCAGGCGAAAAAATGTAAAATATGTTATAATATATCTGATGGGAAAACTTTTTGGGGTTGATGGTTGCACGGATATTAAACAGGTTGGAAGCCTGGGGGCGTTTTTGGCGCAAATCGCCAAAAATGGCATGCGCATCGTGCCGGGGTTCGTAATACCGGTAGCATGCAAAGCCGGCGACGGACTGAGCAACGAAATACTGCGCAGCTTCGACCAACTCGGAACCGATGAGGTGATCTTACGAGCTTCCGTGGTTGATGATTACGATGACGGCGAAGTGCGGCGCAATGTCAAACGCCCACATCTTTTAGATGAAATCGTTGACTTCCAGTATCACCTACAGAAAAACGGCAAAACGGCGGCAATTATTGTTCAGAAATGTCTTAATGCGGAAACAATGGGCCGCATTTATTCCATCAATCCTGCCACGCGCGATTCCGGCGAGATTTTAATTGAGGCCGATTTATGGTCGGGCAAAACCGTTCTGTCCGGCGATAGCGACAGCGACATGATTCTCATCGACAAACGCTCGGGGGCGATTTCGATGGAGAACAAAGAAGAGGATGATATTTGTTTAAGTCTAAGCCAAATTGAGCTATTGCACGGCATGATTCGCAAGATTGACCGATTGTGCGCTTTCCCGGCCTACGCCGAATGGGCCTTCGACCGCGGAAAACTCTACATTTTGCGACTCGGGCCGATGAGCTGGGACCTTTATGCGGAGTTTAATCAATGAAAACTAACCGCGTACCGCTAGCCGAACGTATGCGTCCGCAAAAGCTAAGCGACGTTTTGGGGCAAAATGAGATTATTGGCGAAGGCAAAATTCTCACCGAGATCGTGCGCCAACAGGAGCCGGTAAATATCATCTTCTGGGGGCCGCCAGGAACCGGCAAAACAACCCTGGCACGTATCTTGGCGCGAGAATTCAAAGCCGACTTTATCGAAATATCGGCGGTGACGAGCGGCAAAAAAGACGTCGAGCGGGTCGTTGAGCATGCACGTCAAAACTGGAATCTGAAAGTACGCACAGTTTTGTTTGTTGACGAGATTCATCGCTTCAATAAGGCACAGCAGGATGCCTTTTTGCCGCATGTCGAAAGCGGCCTAATCACCCTAATCGGCGCGACGACCGAAAATCCCAGTTTTGAGGTGATATCACCACTACTCAGCCGTAGCCGCGTAGTAGTACTAAAGCACCTCGCCAAGAATGATATCGTCAAGGTGCTAAAACGCGCCATTAAGGCCGAAAAAGCCAGCCGGCGGATTTCGGGAGATGCAATTGATTATCTGGCGGAGTTGTCGGGAGGCGATGCGCGCACCGCTCTGGGCGATTTGGAATTGGCACTCAGCCTGAGCGACAAGATTGGCATAAAAGAGGTCAAAGAGGCGGCGGGACGCAAGTTGCCAGGCTATGACAAAAGGGGCGATGCACATTATGACAATATCTCGGCCTTCATCAAATCAATGCGTGGCGGTGACGCCGATGCGGCGCTGTATTACTTGGCGCGAATGCTCAATGCCGGCGAAGACCCCAAGTTTGTCGCGCGCCGGATGGTGATTTTCGCGTCCGAAGATATTGGTCTGGCCGGAAACGGCGCACTCGGTCTGGCACTTAATGCTTTTATGGCAGTAGAGCGCATCGGGATGCCCGAAAGTGGCCTGATTCTGGCGCATGTCACAACAGCACTGGCCAAATCAAAAAAATCGCGCCAAAGTACGGATGCGTGGTATAAGGCGCAAGATTTGGCGCGCCAAACCATGGGGCTGCCTGTTCCAATTTGGCTACGCAATGCACCGACCAAACTAATGCGTGAGCTTGGTTTTGGCAAGGGGCAGAAGTGGGAGGCTGGTTTCAAGCTCGACAAAAACTATCTGCCGGACGAGATAAAAGACGAGAAATTATTCTAGTATCTCAACCACTTTTTGACGTGCTCTAGCGCCCTGAACGACCTGGATGCGACTTTTGGGAACATGCAACTCGTCAGATAAGAGCTCAACGAGCGCTTGATTGGCTAGCCCATCGTGCGCTCTTGCCTGCAGAAAGGCGACATAACTGCCGTCCGCCTGCATCTCGAGGCGAGTGGGGCTCTTGCAGCCAGGTTTCACACGGACGGATAGTTTCATTTTTGTCCACAAACGACCTGGTTGGCGTGGAGCCAGCCCTCCACGGAGCCGCCGTCGAGATATTCGCCCTGGATTGGCAAAACCCGAATTTTGCGACCGGCTTTGATATGCTCAATAATTGGGTCGGTAATGAGGTATTCTTGATCTTCTGGCCCAAAATCGTGGTCTTGGCAATATTTCACAATGCGCTGGAGTAGTTTTGGCGACATGATATATTTACTGATATTTATCAGATTACTGGGGGCATCGGCCTGCTTGGGTTTTTCGTAAATTCCCGCCAAACAGCCATCGTCGACCTTCAAAACGCCATAGCGTTCGACTTCTTCGATGGGTACCTCGGTGGCCAGCATACCCGATTCGTCGGCGCTCTGCACTGTTTCCATCAGGCGCGCCAAATCAGAAGAGCCGTCAGCATTAAAGACGAAATCATCGCCCATCAGCACCACAGTCGGCTCGTCAATACCAAATTCAGATACCACTTGGGCGACCGGCTCGGCTGAACCGTAACGCGAATCGACGTCTTTTTGGCAGAAAAAGTGAATTTGCAGACCGTCGCGTTGAGTGTTCAGGAGCTGAACGCGGTCTGCCTTGCCGCGACTGCTCAGATAGTCTTCAAGCTTCTGATTCTGGGCATAGTAATCCTTGATTTGCGAAAAAGGCTTTTCGTCGATTACGATATATACCTCTGAAATGCCCGCTTTGGCACAATCTTCAACGACGTAATCGACCAGCGGACGATTGCCGATGGGCAACATGGCTTTTTCGATGGTTTTAGTAATTGGTAGGCGACGCGTACCCCAACCAGCCACAGGAATAATTGCTTTTTTGATTTGCATCTGATGTCTCCGTAAGTTTTTCTATTCTAGTTTATACTATTCGGCCGAATGATGCCAGGAAGCCAGTGCTCGTCGGGCGTCTGCCCCAAGAGGATGGCGATGGTCGAGGCGAGGTTCGCCAAACCAAAATCGCCGTCAGCCAGCTCATAGCGTGCCGCATTTGCAGTGTTGTCGACGAATATACAAGGGACGGGGTTGGTGGTGTGGGCGGTTTTGGGCTGCCCTGTTTCATCAAGCAGCTCTTCGGCATTGCCGTGGTCGGCCGTAATCAGGGTTATGCCGCCAAGCTGATTGACTTTCGTGATTATCTGCGCCAGAGCCAAATCAATCGCCTCGAGCGCAACGACCGTTGGCTGCATTTCGCCAAAGTGCCCAACCATGTCGCCGCCAGGATAGTTGACGCGCAAAAACTGATATTTCTCGCTCTCCAGCGCTGCCAGCAGACGGTCGGTGATTTCGGCGGTCTTCATCCAGGGGCGTGTATTGAAGGCCTCGGTATAGGATGGAATTTCGGCGGTTTCTTCGCCTGGTAGCGCAACGTGGCTATTCCCCTTAAAATAATAGGTAATGTGTCCAAATTTGACAGTTTCGGAGATGGCAAACTGACTGACGCCACGGTCAGATAAAAACTGCGTGAGATTGTGCTGAAAACGTGGTGGCGCAACCAAGGTGTGCTCTGGGACATGCAAATCTTCGTTATATTCGGTCATGCCGGCAAAATACACATCGGGGCGTTGTCCGCGGTCAAAATATGGAAAATCGTGATAGGTGAAGGCCATGGCCATTTCGATAGCACGGTCGGCGCGAAAATCGAGATACAGGCAAGCATCGCCGTCCTGCATGCGACCGATGGGCGCACCGTTCTCGGCGATTACGAAAGGCGGAAGATACTGGTCCTGCAGGTTGGGTTGTTCGCGACGATATGTCTCAATCGCCTCGGTGGCGGAGCCGAACTGACGCCCCTCCCCCCAGACGTGCGTACGCCAACCTTTTTCGACCATCGACCAATCGCTCTCATAGCGGTCGGCGGTGATGACCATGCGACCGCCACCAGATGCGATGCGATAATCGGGGTCGCCCAATTCGTGAATGAATGCCTCGATGCGCTGGATATACTTCGGCTCGCTCTGGGGTGGAACATCACGGCCGTCAATCAAAGCATGGATACGCACGTGCTCAATACCGGCGCCTTTCGCTTGTTTCAGCGCCGCCTCAAAGTGCGAAATATTCGAATGGACGTTGCCGTCACTGAAGATGCCCATCAGATGCAAGGTGCCATGGTTGGCGGTGAGACGGGCGACGATATCTTGCCAGCTCTGACTTTGAAAGGCTGCGCCTGATTGAATGGCCTCGGCCACGGCAGCGCTACGCTGCAGGACAATTTCACCTGCGCCCATGGCGTTGTGTCCGACTTCGCTGTTGCCGACATCGCCAGCCGGCACGCCGACGTATTTGCCCGAAGCCCCCAACTTGGCGCAAGGATATTGGCGCAACAGACGATGCAGGGTCGTAAGTCGAGCCTGCTTCACGGCGTTCCCGGTCGAGTCGTCCCGCAAGCCAACGCCATCCAAAACAACCAAGACGACTGGCCCGCGGTAATGTATTTCGCTCATGTTTATAGTATAGCAAACTTCGCCCTTGACGCCGATATGGTTGACTTTTTTCGTGTTTTGTGATATAATCATAGCATATTATGCGTGAGTTAAGTCAGAGACAGTTTGCCGAAGCGCAAAAATGCCTGAAAAAAGGTGATATTTTGGCGGTCCCAACAGAGACGGTCTATGGACTAGCTGTTAGTCTCGATAATCACGCTGCCGTTAAGCGACTGTTAGACTTCAAGCAACGTGGCACCGATGGTGATAAAATCCTTACCCTGATGCTGCCGACAGTCAAGGATATTCCGAAATATGCCAAGGTGAGCCACTGGCAGATGGCCTTGGCGCGACATCATTTTCCGGGCGAACTCACGATTGTGCTGCCCAAAAACGACAGTTTCAAACATCGCTATTTTGACCACTTTGACAGCGTGGGTGTGCGCATTCCGGCGCATGACTACATGCTGAAACTACTCCAGCGCACCGGACCGCTACTAGTAACCAGCGCCAACCGGCGCGGCCAGGCGCCCTGTTTGAGTGCGACAGACATCAAAAACCGGCTGCCCGACATTGAGGCCGTGGTAAGCGGCAACGCTGGCGGCAACCTGCCTTCGACTATCGTAGACTGGACCGGCGATGCGCCATTCACGGTTCGCCAGGGCGGTCTGCTGATTGTTCATTACGCCTAGACTAGCAAAAAACCAGATTAGCTCTGGTTTTTTGTGGCTGTTACGCGCCCACCCTTTGGGGCACAATGTTTGTTTTAATCCGCTGTTTGTTTTTGATTGGTCTCCACACCATTCCACACTCATTGCAGTGGAACCCCGTGAAGCGTACCAGCTTGTTTTTATTAAAGCAAAAATAAGCACGAGCGTCAAGATAAAAATACTATTTTTTGAGATTTTTTAGGCGAAATTTTCTTCAGACTCGGCATCTAATTCTGTATCGTCTTGGTCGAGAAGAATGATTGTGTTGCGCTCGCCTTTTTGGTAGCGCTCGTGACGCGCCCGATGAGTGGGCGCCGTTTCACCAAGCGTAATCACGGGCAGTTCGGGGCCGGCCGCTGTTTCTTCTGATTGTGCCGGCGTGGCCGCCTGAATCATCGTGCGCAAGCGCCGCAATACCGCATCGAGGCCCTGGTGAGCGACGCTGGATATCGCCATAATCTCGACCGAAGGGTTTTTCTGTTGAATAGCACGTTTTTGCATGTCAATTATTTCGACATCCAGGCCTTCGGTTTTGGTCAGAACCACCAACTCGGGGCGCTCCGCGAGGGACGCGGAATAATTCGCCAACTCGACGCGGATGTCGCGGTATGCTTTACCGGCGTCTTCTTGATAAGCGTCAATCAAATGAAGCAGGACTTTCGTGCGCTCGACGTGGCGCAAGAACTGATCGCCCAGGCCTTTGCCGTCAGATGCGCCCTCGATTAGACCCGGAATATCGGCAATCAAAATGCCGGCGCCGTCAATCTGCGCAACGCCAAGATTCGGGCGCAGCGTCGTAAACGGATAGTCGGCAATTTCGGGCCGGGCGTTGCTGACGACAGACAAAAAGGTCGATTTACCGGCATTCGGAAAGCCTACCAGGCCAACATCGGCAATCATCTTGAGCTCAAGCTCGGCGTCGAATTCCTCGCCCGGATTGCCCAGCTCGGCGATTTTTGGTACTTGGCGCGTCGAGGAGCGAAAATGCCAGTTGCCGTAGCCGCCGTCACCGCCATGCGCGATAATGACACGTTCCTTGTCTTTGGTTAAATCGGCGATAACCTCGCCTTCACGTTTGACGACCGTGCCGACCGGCACCTCAACTTCAAGGTCTTGGCCGGACTTTCCGGAACTGCGCTGACCGGAGCCAGCCTTGCCGTCTGGGGCGATGAGACGAGGCTGAAAACGAAAATCAATCAGCGTGTCGCTGTCTTTACTGGCCACAAAAACGACATCACCGCCTTTGCCGCCATCGCCACCATCAGGGCCGCCCTTTGGCACATAGATTTCATGACGAAAGGATACGGCGCCATTGCCGCCCTTGCCCGCCTTGATATGGACTTTTGCAGTATCAACAAACATGGCGGAGCCTACTTGTGCTGATAGATATAGTTATACTGCAGCGCGTCGCCCCAGTCGATGTCCGACTGATAGACGTGATTAAACTTGCCGTTCGGGCCAGAAATGTTCATTTCCTGAATCTTGATGCTCACGCCCGGCGTGACACCCACCACGACACCGACGTGACCATAATAGCCAGAGGTCGACTGGATGACGGCGCCATAGGCCGGTGTACGACCGGTGTAATAGCTGCCACCCATGGTGTAAATCCAGTTGCGGGCGTTACCAACCGCGCCGGTCGGCAGCCAGTATTCGCTGGTCATATTATTGCGGCGCCAATACCAGGCAAACCACGTACAGTTGCCGAAGGCACCAGGGTTGTTCTGCCATTTAGTGGCGTAGTATTCGTTGCTCCAATAGCTGTAGCTGCCAATTTCAACCATATTATGGCGGGCGCCAGAATCGTAGACATAGCTGTAGGTACGACCGCTGTTATTGTTACTGTAAGGACGACTTGTCGGCGCGACATACTCTGGGCGCTCGCGTTCTGGCACCGTCGCATTCGGGATTATCAAAATCTGACCGGCCTCAATGGCGCGCCCCTCAAGGTTGTTGAAGGCGACGATCTGCTCCTCGTTCGAGCCATATTTCTGCGCCAAGGCAGCAGCACTATCATTGGCCTGTGCTTTATAGGCGATGCCATTCAGGACAGGCACATAAATCGTACTGCCGACACTGAGCTGTTCATTTTTCAGGCCATTGCTCCAGCGCAGTTGGTCCTTAGTGGCCTTCGAGCCGTATAGGGCGATAATTGAATCAAGCGTTTCGCCTTCGGCGACGGTGTGGCTCTTGATTTTGTCGAGATCGAGGCCAGAGGCATCAATAATGGTCGGTTTTTCAACTACGGCCGTATCGGATGAGCTGACCGTACCGGTGCTTTCATAGATGGCGTTGATGGTGACATAGTTCTCGCTGATGGATGAAGTCGACGGTAAATCGACCGCGTTAGCGATGTTGGCAACCGTATAGGACTCAGACAGTTGGTCGGATGTTACGGAGAAGTTCAAATCATCAAAATTAGTCGCGATTGGCTTGGTAGCAGTGTCGCTTTGGTTTTGTGAGCCAAAGAACATAATAGCCCAAACTCCGGCAAAACAGCAGAGATAGGGCAATATTCTTTGTAGTAATATCTGAAATCGCTTCATAGTAGAGATTTGCACTGCACCCACCGCAGTGTGGCTCTCCCCCGAAAAAGCCTATCCCATTTTAGCACATTTTGCTTATTTTTACAAAATCTTGCACATCTCCTGACAGTGGTTTCTTATATTGTTCTCGTGCTCGGCGGACGTTTTGGCATAGTACATTTGACCGTCGTCGCCGGTCAAGAAGTAATAATAGTCGGAATACGCACCGTCGGGGCTTGCGACGGCCTTGAGGGCATTAATGCCGGGATTATTTACGGCGGTCGGCGGCAAACCGGCGCAGCGACGCGAATTCCAGGGGCATTCGATTGAATCAAGGTAAGACATGTCGGTCTTACTGCGATCTGGATTAATCTGGTCGGCTCGGTAGCCGATGACGATGTCCGAGCCCAGCGGAGTGCCCTGTTTGAGGCGATTTAGGAAGATTTGTGCGACTTTCGGCATGTCGGCGGTCAGTCTGCCGGCCTCGCCCTGGACGATTGAAGCTAAAACGATACCCTGATACAGATTGAGGCCGTGAGCCTGAAACTTCTGCTCCAGGCCTTCGCGCTTGATGGCGTCATACATTTCGTCAAAAGTACGCTCGAGAATCGATTCGACCGAAACACCGGCAAAAAACTCATAGGTGTCGCCATAGATAAAGCCCTCCAGACTGGCCTCGGCCGGCTTGCTCGCCAATAGGGGGTGGTCGTAAGTCTTTTTGAATGCGGCATCGATGGCGGCTTCCTTGTAGCCGACATTGAGCAAGCGTTCACGCGCAGATGCCAGAGTCGCACCAGGCAAAAAAGTGATGCGAAAGGTTTTGGCAGCGGCACCCTTGTTGAGCTCAGCGATGATTTCGGCGACTGCAAGATTTGGCGCGAGATAGTAATTGCCGGCCTTGAGACTCTTGTCTTTCGCCTCAAGTTTCAGATAAACCCGAAAAGCAAGGGCGTTGCGAATGAGCTTTTTCTCGGCCAGCTTTTCGGCAATTTGCTTGCTAGTCGAACCTTCGGTAACCACAAATTCCTTCGTCAGGCTGCTGTTGCTATCGACAGGGCGCAAGTTCAGCTTATACCAAGCAGTCAGCGCGCTGAGCGCCCCCAGAACGAGCACTAGAAATATCAGAGGAACGAGCAATCGGCGTTGGCGTTTGGTGCGACTCAGTTTTGGCATCTAGTTGGCTCCTTTGATGTTTCGTTCAATTTCCGACAAATCACTGCGCTCGAGAAAATCTTGCAAAATGAGCGTCGCCGCCTCGACATCAACTTTGCCGGCAGCGCGGTCGCGACGACTCACGTTGCCCAGATTATCTTCGGCCTGCACAGAGGTATATGATTCATCCTGCATGATTACTGGCGGCTCAGGTTGCTTATGCTTGACAAAAAACTCTTTTAGTGCTATAATGAAGTTCTCAACCGATGCAGTCTGTCGGGTGGTTTCTCCCCTGTTATTGCGTGGCCGACCGACTACTAGCAGCTCCGCTTGTTCCCTTGCGTACTGGGTAGCGATTTCGGCAAATTCGTTGCCATCGACCGCTACCATTTGGCGCGGCACGGCGATGCGGACGGCGCTATCTGCAAAAGCCAGCCCAATTCGTTTTGTGCCAACATCGAGTGCCAGAATGCGCATTATTCCTCGTCTGTCTTGAGCTCAATGTGAACTTTGTTTTGGTTCTTAGGCACCTTGGTGACCCAGAAATACGACGGTTTGACTTCGACGCTGGTCACGCCCTTGATGGACTTAATCATGGTCTGGACCTCGCCCACTTTCTTGCCCAAGGATTTCTCCATCACTTCAGCTTCGGTGATGGTCGGGCCAATCTTGACGACTGATTTCAGCTTGCCGGAAAAGGCGCCATTGCCGTCATCATTGAAGGCGTCAACGAAGGCTTTATCGATACCGGTATCGTGTACCATTTGGGTGTCGTCACCAATTCTCTCGTCCGATACCTTCTTGATGAAGCGCTCAACGTCTTCACGCTTCACGGCAGAAATGCTGTATTCGATTTCTTTGATGATTTGCGGCGTCACACCGTCGCCAACTTCTTCGTTCAGCGCCGGAGAAGTCGTGACACGCGGCTCGCTTGCTTTGAAGCTGCTGGTAATCAGGAGATAGTCATCACCAAATTCTTCGCTCAGCTCGTCGCGGGCTTCGCCCTCAACACTCATGTCGAGGCTGGCTTCCGCCTCTGCAACGTCTTTATCTGTCACAGTTTTGACGATTTTGCTCGAACCGCCGGTCATGGCAGAGCTGGAGGCGACCGAAACGGCAGACGCACCAGACGACCATCCGGAATTGGTAGCGCTAATATTATATTTATCGCCGTTTTCGGAAGCGACGACGTTAATCGTTGCTGTTGCATCCGCCGAAAGATCGCATCTAATTCTTCTATTATCGACACTGCAATTCGTGCCTCTATTTACTATATTGTCGTCATCGACTGTTATAGTTGCTTGGCTGGTACTCACATATTTTAGACCGCTATGCGTAAATGATGTTCCGCTAGGAACAGTGATAGTCTGTCTAAAATCAAGCGAGTTGAAGAATACTGGCGAATTTACCTTGACCGTAACTGTCCCGCTGGCCTTTTCGCCTTTGTCGACTTGGCCAGTTGCGGTAAATTCGCCCTTTACGCTCTTTTTTACGCTCTTGGTTTCGACATAGAACAGGCCGCTGTCAACGTCGTCATTGCCTTCAGTGCTGGTGAAATTGACTTTCTCGGCGAAATTCTCGCCGGTCGTCTTGATGTTGACGACGATATTCACGGCCGGAGCGAAAACGCTTGCCCAGATAATGAATAGCAACAGCGCCAAACCGGCAGCAGCGCCGGCGATAATTTTCTTCTGATTTTTCTTGAAGTTCGGGATTTTGGTTGCGGCTTTTTTGCGACTTGCTTTCTTCTCTTCAGCCGCTTCATCGATTTCCATGTCGGCTTTTTCGGCAGGAGCGGTTTTGGCAGCGGCTTTTTTCGCAGCGGGCTTTTTGCCGTCGGTGACTTCGATTTTCTTGCCCTTTTCGGGTGTTTCTTCTACGGCTTCGATGACATCGCCGTCCACATTGTCGCCCAGTTCGGTGGCGACATCGGCATCCGGAAGTTTCGGCTTGCTTTGCAGTGTTTTGGCGACGGGGATATTGGCGCCAGCGGCCAGACGCAGCAGCGATGGGTCGGAACTAATCAAAACGACGGTTTTTTCGGTCCGCATGGCGGTTTTGGTAATCAGCTTAAAGTTTACTGCACTGTG
Organism: Candidatus Saccharimonadota bacterium; assembly: GCA_017430725.1. Taxonomy (GTDB): domain Bacteria; phylum Patescibacteriota; class Saccharimonadia; order Saccharimonadales; family Saccharimonadaceae; genus UBA2834. Next base: position 71,210 of record JAFRMK010000002.1, read on the forward strand.
GAGCACGCTGGCTTTTTTAGGCGGCACCAGTGCGACAATCTTGTTCTTGGCGGCTTTGATTTTGGCAAGGATATCAGTGATATCGTCTTCCGCCTCAATATAAATGACGTCTTTATTCATAAAATACATTATATCATTCTTGTGCTAAAATTAAGACAGTTATGGCTTTTTGGAAGAAAAAGAAACAAGATTCCACGGCTCATCAACCGGCGCAGATAGCTCCATCGGTCACGGGGCCGAATCCTTCGACGAGTAACTTGAACGAAATCGTGCTGCAATCAATCCACGAGGGAGTAGCTTTTATCGGGCAAGACGGTAATGTGCGCCTGGCTAATCCAAGCGCAGTGCGCCTTTTGGGGCGTGGCCTCGACGAAATCCTCGGCCTCAACTATGATTCCGTTTTCGACTTTTTCGACAAGACGGGTCAACGCATTGAGCCGGACCGCAATCCAATTGCAATTGCGTTACGCACCGGCAAATACGCCGAAGCGCGCGACCTCGAGTTGTTAGCGCGCGACAGTCGAAAGGTCACGCCGATTTCAATCTTGCTGTCCCCCACCCCACCAGTAGACGGCCAGTCAAGCCTCGTTGTCACTTTTCGTGATATCGCAAAAGAGCTCGAAGAGGAAAAAGCGCGCAGCGAGTTTATTTCCACCGCCAGCCACGAAATGCGCACACCAGTAGCAAGCATCGAGGGCTATTTGGGACTGGCGCTCAATCCATCCACGGCGAGCATCGACGAACGGGCCCGCGCCTATTTGGACAAAGCGCACGAATCGTCGCAACACCTGGGCCGACTGTTTCAAGATTTGCTTGATTCGACGAAACTGGACGATGGGCAAATCCAGCCAAAACCGAAGGCTGTCGAGGTGGTGAGCTTAGTTAAGAGTATCGCAGATGAACAAGCAGGCGCTATCGCCCAAAAAGGCCTCAGTTATCAATTCGGCAGCGGTTCGGATGAGTCGCAGCTGACTGGTGGACGCCATATCAGTCAGGTCATATATGCCAGCCTGGATGTAGACTTCATGCGTGAAATTTTGAACAACCTAATCGAGAACGCCATCAAATACACGCCAGCCGGCGCCATCGGCGTAAACGTAAGCGCTGATGACATGAACGTGCGCATCACGGTATCTGACACCGGTATCGGCATCCCACGCGAAGAGACCGAACATATCTTCCAAAAATTCTATCGCATCGACAACCGCGACACGCGTGAAATTGGCGGTACGGGCCTGGGGCTCTACTTAGTCAAAGAGCGCACCGAAGCGATGAATGGCCGCGTATGGGTTGAAAGCACAGTCGGACAAGGTTCGAAATTTATTCTGCTATTTCCGCGCATGTCCGAAAAAGACTACCAACAGAGACATTTTGCCGAGCAGAACACCGCGATGCAAAATGCGGGCTTGTAGATTTTTCTGTGGTTTTAGTATAAAATCATAAGCAGTATGACCAAAATAATGTTAGTCGAAGACGATAAGTCTTTGCGAGAAATCTATAGCATTCGATTAGCCGCCGAGGGCTACGATATCGTGTCGGCGGGTGACGGCGAAGAAGGCTTGGCTGTTGCCGTACGCGAAAAACCGGATCTCATCATTGCCGACGTGATGATGCCGAAAATCTCCGGTTTTGACATGCTGGACATTCTGCGCTCCCAGCCTGAAACCAGCAAAATAAAAGCAATCGTGATGACCGCGCTATCCAGCGAAGACCAACGCCAGCGCGGCGAATCTTTGGGCGCCTCAAAATATCTGGTCAAATCACAGGTCGGCATCGAAGATGTAATTGATGCCGTGCACGAAGTATTGGGCGATGCGCCAAATTCCAATGCACACGCCAACATCGGCACCGCAAAGGCGGTAGGCGAGGCCGAGCGAAAGACGGCAGAGGCCGCGCCTGCACAAACCGCACCAACACAAGCTGCGCCAGCCCCCAACCCGGCTGCCGCGGACCCAATGTCGGCGCCGAAACCAGTCGTAAGCCCAACTACAGCGCCCAATCCAGCCGTAAATCCGACACCGACACCTAGTCCGACCGCGAATCCGACACCGACACCGGAAAATTTTAATTCTGCCCCTGTTGCGCAAAAGACAGGCTCGACGACTGCGGTCGCCCAGCCAGCAGCAGGGGCGATGATTGCGGATGCGAACGTGCTTGCCCAGGACACCGCTCATCTCCAAAAACAAGGTATCGCGCCAGACACCGAGCAAGTTTTGCAACAGGCCAATATCCAGGAGAGTGTTCGCCAGATGTACGAACAGTTGCGTCAGCAGCAACTTCAGAAGCAGATGAAAGTCGCTACACCGACGCCAGCGCCTGCCCTGGCCCCAGCAATTCCGCCAGCGTCTGCTCCGGCAGCGGCATCGCAGCCAATCGTGGCGGCGCCAGCAGGAACATCGGCCGTTCCGCCGACGCCAGTACCACCGAAAACCGTCGCCTCAAATGGCGCTGGAATGACAAGTCGAATTATTGCACCGATTCATGATGCGGCAGCCGATACCCGAGATGCCGAAATGCAACAGAAGATGGCCGAAATCTTAGGAGGCGACGATAGCGCCAAACCGAGCGCCGTAAACAGTGGTAATATCGCTACACCGGAACAGGAAATGCAAGCCGTCGAAAAGACTGCCCCGATTCCGCCGCCACCAGCCCCGCCAGTCGCAAGCGATGCTACAAGTAACGGAATGCCCTTGCCGCCGAATGAACCAGCGCCAAGCCCAGTGCCGACAACACCGCCGGCCGCGCCAGCGCCAAATCCAGCGCCGGCACAAAATCCCGCAGCGCCAGATTCAACGGCCGCAAAACCAGTCGAGGCAATCACGGCCGATACGCCGATTCCGAGCATTGACGAGATTGCCGATCCGGGAATAAATGAAACCGTAAAACCGGCCCAACCGGGCTATTTAACCAATTTAGCAGAAGAATTGGCGGACGACGCAGCGTCGGACGAAAAACTTGACCCGAACTCGGTTGCAGCGCAGATGAAGGCCGAGCTAGGTGGCGATGCTCCGGCGGGCGTGCCGGATGCCGCATAGCGAGACTTGCAACAGCGTGCGCCTAAATAAGTACTTGGCGACTAATTTTGGTGTTTCGCGCCGCGAAGCTGACCAGCTAATCAGCGATGGACAAGTGCTCTTGAATGGCAAGGTCGCAAAAATCGGTCGACGCGTCGAGCCGGGCGACCAAGTCTCGATTGCCGGCGAAAAAGTCAGTGTGCGCAAAAAACAATATTTGATGCTCAACAAGCCTTGCGGCTATGTCTGTAGTCGGCGCAAGCAAGGTGTCTCACCGACTATCTATGCACTATTGCCTGAAAAATATCATAGCCTGAAGAGCGTTGGTCGGCTTGATAAGGATTCGTCTGGACTGATTCTGCTGAGCAATGACGGCGATTTTGCTTTCCGAATGACGCATCCGAAATTTCAAAAAATTAAGGTGTATGACGTGGTGCTCGACAAAAGCTTGGCGCCAATTCACCAGCAAATGATTGCGGACCTGGGGATTCAATTACCAGACGGCAAAAGCCAACTGGGGCTGCTACAGCAGGATCGACTGGAACGCAAGGCCTGGGAGGTCACCATGAGCGAAGGACGAAACCGCCAGATTCGACGCACCTTCGAGGCGGTCGGCTATCGTGTCGTTGGCCTGCACCGCCGCATTTTTGGCCCCTACAAGCTCGGCAAACTGGCCGAGGGTGAGTTTTGCGAAATTGAACCGCAATAAAGGCTAATTTTTCAGCAACCGAGCGAGCTTGGCTTTGATGCCGTTGCTGTTGCCGACGCCAATGAGCGTATCGATGCCGACCCGCAGCAATCCCATGGCCGTAACAAAAGTATGGTCGAGTTGGCGGTCGGTGTCATTGACGATGCCGGCGACATCATCAATCTCGATGAGGCGAACAAGCGGACGTCGCGCAAAAGGCAAGCTCTTATACCAATCACCAGTGGCGAGCAATTCCGGAATCACGCTCAGGCTGGCGCCGCCGCCACAGAGCAGAATCTGACCGGGCATGGTGTCGATTTGATTAAACTCTTCAAGTGCGAGCTCCACGCCAGATATCCAGACCTCCAGATTGCGCTCGATGGCAGAGTCGAGTTTTTTGCGCACCTGTGGCTTCATTTTCGGGTCATCGTTGAGCAATTTCAGTTTTTCAGCATCCTCAAAGCTCAGGCCGAGCTGCGTAGAAATCTGGTGCGTGAAGCTGCGGCCACCGATCGAGAACATCTTTGTCCCTTCGACGCCGCCGTCATCGACTAGCGCAATATCGGTCGTACCACCACCAATGTCCATGACAATGCCAGAGAAATTTGATTCGATATCGCTACCCAAACAGGCACGACAGACCGCAAATGGCTCAACGGCGACCGTCACAAGGTCCAATTCCAATTCATCGCAGACTTTTTCGATGGCAGAGATATGCACAAGTGGCGCAAAGGCGGTGTATATCTGAACGGTTATTTCTTTACCCTTAAAATCGATTGGATTGGAGACTTTGTGGCCGTCGATGTAGAGCGAAACCAGAGCGGAGTTTATCAGGCGCACTTCGACATCCGGATTATTGGTCTCAACCGCCAGCTCGCGCCGAGCCTGCTCGCCGGCCCTTTGCTGTACCTGCTTAATGATGCGCCCCATCTCTTCTTCGGTAATTGGTTTATCGGCATGCGCGCGCCGATAGCGAATCGAGGCAGTGTTACCCTTAATGAGCTCGCCCGCAATCCCTACGACAACTTCTTTGGCGCGCACTTCGGCCATTTCTTCAGCTTTGATAAGCGCTTCTTCGCAAGTCTTTGCAACGCCCTGAATATCGGCAATCGCACCAGAGTACATATTGGTCGGAGCTTCATGCGAGCGACCAACGCCAACAATGTGCACGTCGCCCTTGCTCTTTTTGGCGATCAGGGCCTTTACGTATTCCGTGCCGATATCGAGTGCCAAAAGGTAGTCTTCGGAATTATTCTTCAGCGGCGCAATATCGTTTTCGTCTGACGTCTTCTTACGTGCAAAGATACTCATGCTTAGATTATAGCATTTTTTTCGCCAGCTCGAAATCGACACGGGCCTTGCCTTTGACTTTTAAGATAATTTGTGCTATAATTAAGGGGTATTTTTCGCCATGCAATTGCGAAATGGAGGTGAACCACATGGCAAAAATCGAACGTTACTACAGCTCCTTCAAAAACGCGCTCACCGATGTTAAGTGCGCTTTGACTGAGTGCAAAATACCGGAAGCCGACCATCGCGAGGTATTGCGTTTGTTGACCTGCCCCGGTATCGATTTAACCGCGCTTGATTCGGCGCTAAGAACCCTAGAATATGATTCAGGGCTGATAGCAAATAAGCGCCAGCTGGCTGCGGATTGTGCCAAGATCCGATATAATTTGGAATTGGCGCGCGTCATTATGTCTTTCACTTACCTGGAAGACAACGAAAGGATGACACCAATGGACCGCGCTGATATCAACGTGGCCTACTTATACATGGACTTCGTGCTCAAAAAAGCGCTGAAGTATCTGCATGTATACTACTAATCCTGGCGGTCGCACGACCGCCTTTTTTTCATGGAATTACTCAACGATGGCTTTTATGCGACGAACGCCAGCCGATGAGGATTCTTCTTTTTTTATCTTGAAGCGACCAATTTCGCCGGTATGGGTAACATGTGGGCCGCCGCAGACCTCGCGGGAGACTGGCGCATCCGGGTCGCCAATCGTGTAGACCGTCAATCGAGCCGGATACTTTTCCCAGAATTGACCATGTGCTTTGAGGGTGTCGCGCGCATAGGCCTTGTCGAATTCAGCGTGCGAAACCGGCAGATCGGCCTCAATCCAGGCATTGACTTGCGCTTCGATTTGCTGTTTTTCTTCGGGCGTTAGTTTGTGGTCGCAGTTGAAATCAAAACGCATGCGGTCGGCAGTGATGTTCGAACCCTGCTGACAGATGTCGGGACTGATGAGCTGCTGGAGAGCGGCAAGCAACAGGTGCGTGGCCGTGTGGTACTTCGTAGTTTGAGCGCCATGGTCCTCAAGGCCACCCTTAAACATGCCTTTGCTCGCGGTCTTGGAGCGCTCACGTTGCTGTGCCAAACTGGCGTCAAACTCTGCTCGCCAGTTTTCACTGAGCGGGATGTTCTGGCGATAGGCCTCTTCGACCGACAACTCCAGCGGAAAGCCGCAGGTATCCTGCAGCATAAACAGTTCCTTGCCGGTGAGACCGTCTCGTTCAAAGCGGCGCAGCTCTTTCATGCCACGGCGCAGCGTGCGACGAAAAGCCTGTTCTTCATGACTGAGGACATCAAGTACCTGCTCGCGCGTAGTCAGGATGTCATCGGGTAAATCGGCGTAGTTTTGGGCGATTAGCGGCAATATTTCGGCAAGAAAATCCTGCTCAATGCCGAGATTGAGCGCTTTAAGGATGGCGCGACGAATCAACCGGCGCATAGCGTAGCCCTGTTGCTTGTTGGACGGCTTGAGGCCCTGCGCGCTTAGAAGATAGGCGCCACGCAAATGGTCGGCAATCACGCGCATGTCGGCCGTATTGGATTCGTAGCTTTTGCCGGACAGCTCGACTAGCTTATCGATGATTGGTTTGAGTAAAGAGATCTGGAAGACGTCATAGGAATTGATGGCCGCCGCGGCAATACGTTCAAGGCCGGCACCAAAATCGACGTTTTTGTTTTGCAGCTCTTCGAAGCTGCCGTCCTCGAGGCGACGGTACTGCATGAATACCTGGTTGCCGATTTCCATGAAGCGCGCGCCATCTGAGGCCGGATGCGCCTTGCCAAACTTGGCTTCATCCTGATGCTGTTCGCCAAAATCATAGAACACCTCGGAGTCTGGCCCACAAGGGTCGCCGATTGGCGTCGATTCAATGCCGCCGCCACGCGACCACCAGTTTTCTTTGTCATCATAAAAGAAGATGCGCTCGTTCCCGCTGATGCCACGCGTGCGCCCATTATCGGCTGCGCCTATCTCGGCAATTTCCGCAGTAATGCCCGCTTCGGCGAAAACCTTTTGCCAAATGCGCGCCGATTCGTCGTCGCGCGGTATGCCATATTTCTCATTGCCAATAAAGCAAGTCACAAAAATCTTTTGCGGGTCGAGCCCGACCTCTTCGGTCAAAAAATCGAAAAAGTTGCGAATCTGCACTTCTTTGAAATAGTCGCCCAATGACCAGTTGCCGAGCATCTCGAATACTGTCGTGTGTCGGGGGTCGCCCACGTCGTCAATGTCCTGCAGGCGTAGGCAAGGCTGCGAGTCAGTGAGCCGTTTGCCTGCGGGATGGGCCTGACCGAGCAAATATGGCAAAAGTGGCTGCATGCCAGAACCAGTGAAAAGAGTGGTGGGGTCGTTTTCGAGCACTAAAGGTGCCGGCGCAATTTGCGCATGACCTTTAGCCTGCATAAAAGCGAGGTATTTTTGACGAATTTCACTTGCATCCATAGGCTCTATTTTAGCACACCTTATCCGTAGACTCGATGATGCCGCCGCCGAGACAAAGCGGGCCGCGATACAGCACGACCGACTGGCCGGGCGTAAGCGATTTCTGCGCATCATCAAAATAGACGGTTTGGGTTTCGGCGTCGAAGTGCGCTGGTACCAGAGGGGCGCGATGGCGGATGCGGGCCTGCAAGGGGCCTGACGCCGACTCGCGGAAAACGATGTCGCGCAGCGTTGCTCGATTGGCCCACAGCTCGCCAGCGTTCAAATTGCGTGAAACATAGACGAGATTTTTTGCCATGTCCTTTTTTACGACGTAGTAAGGTAGCCCTTGCGTCAAGCCGAGACCGTGGCGCTGACCAAGCGTGTAGAAAATTGCGCCGTCGTGTATGCCCAGTTCAGTATTGGTCTCCAATTCGATTATCTTGCCAGGGCGGGTTTCAACGAATTCCGCCAGAAAATCTTTCATATTGGCCTCGCCAACAAAGCAGACGCCCATCGATTCTGGCTTATGTGCTACCGTGAGACCGATGTTTTCCGCCAAGGCTTTGACCTCGCTCTTAAGCATGTCGCCGACCGGAAACAGCGTGCGCTCAATCACGTCCGCAGTTATTCGATAGAGGAAGTAGCTTTGGTCCTTATTGGTATCTTTGGCGCACAACAGCTGACGCCCCTTTGACTTGGCGTAGTGCCCAGTCGCAATCAGTTCGGCGCCCTGCTCAAAAGCGGTATCGGCAAATAATTTGAATTTTATTTCCTGATTGCACATGATATCCGGGTTCGGCGTGTTGCCCTTTTGGTATTCTGCCAGCATGTAGTCGACGACCTTCTGTTTATAGTCGGACTCAAAATCAAACACCCGAAAATCAATGCCTAGGCGTACGGCGGTACGCTTGGCGTCGGCCAGATCTTCCGCCCACGGACACTTCATGCCAGGCAAGTCTTTGCTCCAGTTTTTCATGTAGACGCCAACCACTTCGTGCCCCTGCTCTTTGAGTAAATGCGCCGAAACGGCCGAGTCGACCCCGCCTGACATACCGAGAAAGACCTTCATCTAGCCTTGCCCCTGCATGCGTTGTTGCTCGGCACGAACCGCCGCATGAATCAGTTTGGCCGCCTCGGCCAGATTAGACGAGTCATTTAATTTCCCCAAAGTAATACGCAAGGAACCGGCGATTTCGGCATCATTCAAACCGATGGCTTCCAGGGCGGGCGATTTGATACCTTTATTTGCAGAACAAGCCGAGCCGGTCGCGAGATAAACCTCCTGGGCTTCAAGTGCAAATATCAGACGTTCGGCATCAAAGCCCGGCAACGACAACACCAGATAATTCGGCAGCTGAGTTTTGGGGTGGCCCAGAAAGCGCACATTGGGCAAATCGGCCAAATCTTGGTGCAGTTGCTGCTTGAGCTGACGGAGCCGACGCTGCTCGCTCGACACATGCTTTGCCGCCTCCTCGATAGCGGCCGCAAAAGCCATCACGGCGGGAACATTTTCAGTGCCGCTGCGCAGCCCCATCTCCTGCCCGCCACCCAAGACTTGTGGGCGCAAAGGCACACGATGCGCCACATATAGCGCACCAACGCCTTTAGGGCCATATATTTTCGCAGCGTTAATTGTCAGCAAATCGACGCCAAGACGGGCGACTTTCACTTCCATCAGCCCCAAGCCCTGCGACGCATCACAGTGAAAATACAGGGGCGTCGCTTCGCCGGCCAGAGCGCGACGTTGCCGCTCGGCGTGAATCAAGCGTGCTATGTCTGAAATTGGCTGAACCGTGCCCAATTCGCTGCTAGCCAAACAAACCGATACGAATTGCGTGTTTTTGTTCAGCTTTGCTTGAAAATCCGCCAAATCAATCCGGCCGTTTGCATCGACTTGCACGATTTGACACTTAGCGCCTCGCTGGGCGTTGGCGCGAACGGCGGGATGTTCGACGGCGGAAATCAGCGTTTCGGCGCTGGACGAAACGAGCGAAAAGGCTAAATTGATTGACTCGGTTGCACCCGAAGTGATGACGAGGTCTGCGCCTTTAGCGCCAATTACGTGCGCGATGCGTTCTTTGGCGGCCTCATATTCGCGACGCAATTCGGCGGCAGGCAAGTAGGCTGCGGATGGATTAAAAAACTTCTCGGCAAGGTATGGCGTCATTGCACGACGAGCCGATTCAGCAAGTGGCGTAGCAGCGGCATGGTCGAGATAGATCATCGCTATTTCTCGTGGTAAATATTACGCTTTACGAGGCGGAGATACGACTTGGTGGCGGCGGCAAAGTTCTTTAGCTCTTCACCGGTGACCTTCGTGTATGGACCGGTATCGATGCGCTTGAATACCCCATTTTTGCGCACCTCATAGCGAATCGTCTGACCATTTTCGTACCAGAGCCAAACATTTTCTTTCAAACAGAAAAACTCACGACTGCGCCCAGCCGGAACGGCGCCAAAAAGCGTTCGGCCAAGCGCCGACTCTGCGTTGATTAGGTCGCGCTCGACTGATTTGCGGCGATCTAATAGATTTTTGCCAAGATGGAATTTCGGCATCGGATTACCTCGCTCGACACATCGCTCAGTTCTTGATAAAGCTTCTGCTCATTTATGGGTTCAGCGGATGCAGTATAGACGGCAGTTTTATCTTGCGACAGCAAAAATTCAGTGGGAATCTGGTATTCAGCAATTTGCTCGTCCTGGTCCATACTTGCCTCCGTTAAATATTAAACAGTTTTTCGGCGTTGGTGCTCGTAATGCGCGCAACGTCCGCTACATCGACACCATAAAATGATGCAGCCCATTCGGCGATGTTTTTCACATAGCCTGGTCTATTAATTTTACCACGAAATGGCTTTGGTGTCAAGAAGGGGGCGTCGGTTTCAAAGATACAGCGCTCGAGCGGCGGATGCGGAATATTGGCGAAGGTCGCTAGGCCGTTCACGCCAAAATAGAGGCCGCGGCGCAGACCTGCCGCCATACTCTCCTCTGAATCAGAAAAGGAGTGCAGAACACTGGTCGGCAAGTGGAAATTGTCGAAAATTGACCAAAAATCGTCGTAGGCGTCTCGCACGTGGAAGCTGACTGGCAATTTATGGTCCTGGGCGAGCTGCAGCATTTGCTCGAGCAGGTGGGCTTGCGCTCCCCTGTCGAAGCCAGCAAAGTGATAGTCGAGACCAATTTCGCCAATGGCGACGAGCTTCTGATCGACAAACAAGGGCTTGGCCTGGCTTAGGTCACGCTCAAGCTGCGTACGATTGCCGTCATATTCGTTGGGGTGATAGCCGTAGGTCCACCACACTTCAGCGTACTCCGCCGCAAAAGCTTGCGCGTGCGTCGAATCGGCCGGTGTCGTACCGATAACGATGCACTTGTCGACGCCGTTGGCATGAGCGTGCGCCAAGGTTTCGTCCGCTGGCAGCTCGAACATATCGCGGCCATGGATATGGCAGTGCGTATCAATCAGCATGCTAGCCCTCTATGCCACGCGGGGGTTCGCCTTCTGGCTCGTCTAGCAGTTTTTTGCTCTTAATTTCGTAGCGGCGCCCGTTGACCGGCGAGATGAAGTAATCTTCGCTGAGCAAATTGACGAACATGCCCAAATCGCGGTCGTCCATAATGATAATCTTGCCCTGGTCGTCGGTCATCAATTCAAGTTGCATTTTGTCGGCATAATCGAGCAGCTCGGCCTGTTTCATCTCGCCAATTTCGACCGCCTGCAATTTCTTGACCAGTGGCTTCTTTTCTTCGAGTAACGCGTTCAGCGTCAAACCTTCGGGAAAACTCAGACTATAAGCTTCTTCGAGCTCTTTGGCTTTTTGCTCGGAAATCAGCTGATGCTTGTAGTCGTATTGGAATAACTTTTCGAATTTAGCTTGATTATAGATGATAATATTGCCGTCGGTGATGACACATTCGTTGCCGTCGGGCACTTTGATGGCTACGTCGGCAGCAAGTGGCTCAAAACTTTCGCCGTTCAACTCCCAGCTGTGTTTACCCTTCAAGGCTGAAGACGCCGCCAGATTCTTTGCGACATAAAAACTCTTCTGACCATCTTCGCCAGGATACGTAAACTTGGCGATGATGCCCTTGATTTTCTTGAACTCGAACTCATTGTCGGTGAAATAGGAAATATCTTTGTACTCGTGTTCAATCAGGTGCAATAGCGTTTCAGCGCGACCGACTTTTTCCAGCGCGATGCGATAGATAACTTTGTCTTCGCCATCGGTCAGCTCATAGTCGCGACATTCCAGGCCCTTATCGGCCTCTTTGATGATATATTCGACCGCCTCCAACATGAACATTGAGCGCACGGTTTGAGTGAGAACTTCCGAATAGCGCACCTTGAATGGAGTGTAGTTTTTATTGAACAGAAATAGCTCAACTGATACGTTGTTTTTGATTTCGTCGATGGAGTTCGCCCACTGAAATACATCGAAAGTTGTTTTTGCGTCTGCTGACTGCCCTTCCATTTGCCTCCTTATTCCTGATAAGTATACCACAGGGACTACTTGAGGGCGTAGTCGAGCTGTGGGTCTTCGTTATGGTTGATTTGGTCGAAACTGCGCTCAACGACCTTGTCCGGCGTGATGCCTTCGCCACTGATATTCTTGCCCTTTGGCGTATACCATTTGGCAACCGTGACGCGCAGCAGTTCGCCATCCGATAAATCGTGTAGTGCCTGCACGCTGCCTTTGCCGAAGCTTTGTTCGCCCACGATGGTTGCGAGGCCATAGTCCTGAAGTGCGCCGGCAACGATTTCGGACGCTGAAGCACTGGTGCCGTTGATGAGGACGGTGGTTTTCTTGCCTTTGAGAATTGCCTGGCCGGATTTCGCGTTGGTTTTTTCGTTGTAGATGCCGGAACTCGAGCGCTGGTCGACGACCAGCTCGCCGTCAATCCAGAGCGACGAAACCTCTTGGGCGGCGCTCACATAGCCACCGCCATTGCCGCGTAGGTCGATAACAAATTTCTCATAGCCCTGGTCGAGCGCAGATTGAGCAAGCTGACGCACCAGGCTGCCAGTGTCTTGGTCGAAACGGGTCAAGGTGATAACGGCGCTACCTTTTTTGTAATTGACGTATGCGCTGACGTTATTGATGGTTTCTCGTACCAGCTCAAAACTCTTTTCTTTTCCGTCGCGCAGAACGGTGAGCTTGACTTTGGTGCCGGCCTCGCCACGCAGGCGCTTGGCGACTTCTTCAACGTTCAGGCTGCTGATGTCTTCGTCATCGGCTTTATAGATGACATCGCCGGCCAGCACACCGGCCCGTTGCGCCGGATTGTCGTCGGTAGTGCGTACTACTGTGACAAAGCCGTCGCGCACGGCGATTTCAACGCCAATGCCGGCACCGACATCGCCGCTGAGGTCTTTTTCGAATTCTTCCGCCTCTTTGGCGGTCATATAGTAGGTGTAGGTGTCGCCAGCGGCATTAACCAGACCACGCTTGGCTTCTTGGATGACCTTTTCACGGTCGAGGTCGCCGTCAAAGGAAGCCGACAGCTCGTCATAGACTTCATTAAGCTCGCTATTGAAGTCGATTTGAGCCGAAGCGGTTTTTGTTTTGCTGAAGTAGGCGGTCAAATCTTCATAATGCATGCCGACGACGATGCCGGCCGCGAGCGCGATAAAACAGGCCACGACGGTCGTGGCGAGCCCGACTTTGGCATTGCTGGGTTTGCTCGCGTAGTACAAATCGCGCGTACTGGGACGGATATTTGAAGTATTTTTAGACATAAAAATATTGTATCACGTTCAACTGAGCAACATTAGCGGAAATAGATGTATTGATACATGCCTTGGTCAACCCACTGTTCGGAGTATTGGCCGGCGACATAGCCGGTTGCGGCGTTGCGGGCATTGTATTGTGAGATGTAGACACGATTGCCGCTGACGGCCTCAACCCAAACGGCGTGCCCCCAACGACCAGCCATCGAGATTCCTACGGCGCCAGGCTTAGGCGTGTTGCTGACGGTATAACCGGCCTGTCTGGCATTCGCAATCCACTGATTTGCATTGCCGCGCCCCGCCCAGTTTGGCATGTAACCATAGGCGTTATAGACACGCCAGGCAGTATAGCTGACACATTCGCAAATATACATGCCCCAGCGGTCAGCAAAAGCATCCTTTTGTTGTGGACAGTAGCCACTGTACGGATAGCCACCCTTGCTGGGATCTCCAGCGGTAATGCCGCTGGCGTTATAGCGTGAGTAGAGATCTTGCAGGATTTTCTGCTGCTCTTCTTCGAGCGCGGATTTTTGACTATTGGTTTCACGCTTCAGGGCCTGATAGCTGGCTTCGCTCAGTTTGGTCTGGGCAAGCAGGTTGGCCTGTTCGACTTCTTTAGCGGCCAGTTGATTCTTTTGGTTGTCGAGGTCTTCGAGAATCAGCTCGGCGTCATGACGCTTCACTTCAAGCTCGGCCTTGAGATTACGGTTTTCTTCGACGATGCCCGACAAGGTGTCGGATATTCCGCCCAAGTTGACTTCAGTGTCGACAAAAGAAGCAAAATTCTCGGATGAAGCGAGCCGCTCCACGGTCGATACACGCGAATTGAAGTAATACTGCTCGATGATGAGACCAATCGTCGTGGAATTTTTTTCGATGCGCGTTGAAACGGTATCGATGTCGGCAACAATCTGCTCGTGTTCGGCTTCTTTCAGCTCGATCTGGGTGCGCAAATTGGCTTGCTCGTTTTGGAGCATGGCGATGGCATTGGAAATGTTGTCGGCCTGCTTCGACAGTTCGGCGGCTTTTTGTTCATAATTAGCAATTTCGCCGCGCAAGGCAGAAATTTTCGCGTTGATTTTGTTGAGATCTTCCTGCGTGTAGGCGGAAACCGGAAGCGTGACGCTGCTCGCCAACAGGACGGCCGCAACCAAGATGAGTGTTTTTGTTTTGTGCCAATTAGCCATGTTGATAATATAACATAAGCATGAACTCGCCGCAAGCCAAGTGGTCGCTTACATCTTCAGGTACTTGCGAGTGGCCAGCAGCGCTGAAATAACGCCGAGGATAATGCCACCCAACAGGAAGGCGGCGGCAACAAGGAACCAATACTGCGTCATTAGATCAAAGGTCGGCGTGATGACGGTTTCGAGTCGACTCTTCAGGCCATAAGTTACGCCATAGGTCGCGGCGATAGCAATAGCAGCCGAGGCTACACCATACAAACCAGCTTCAACGACGAACGGGCCGGTAATGAACCAACGACTGGCGCCAACCAACTTCATCATGTAGATTTCTTCTTTGCGGCTGAAAATTGCCATGCGAATGGTATTGAACACAATCAGGATTGCGATGACGGCGAACACGCCGGCCGCGATAAGCCCGGCCAGCTGAATACGGTTCATCACATGCGCAATCTGGTCAATAGCGTCGCGGTTTTTGTTGGCATAGCTAGGCGGCTGCGCATCGAGCATATTTTGCATGGACGCATCGTTTTCGACGAAATTTTCTAGCTCACTAGTGTCGCTCAGGTCAACCAGTTTGATGTTCAGCGTCCAAGGCAAGGCGTTCGGCGCTTCTTTGAGTTCTTTTATCATGGCCTCGTCGGTGATATTGCTGCTAGCAATCAGATCTTCGATGGTCTTGCGATTCGCCTCTTCAGGCGTGATGGTATTAACGGCAGTAACCGATTCCAGGTCAGTCATTTTGCTGACAATTTCGCCAATTTTTTCTTTGCTGGCGCTCTGCTTGATGTAGACGGAAATATCGACCCTCGATTCGATTTCGGCGATTGCGGTCTTCATGGCGCTGGTGGCGATGACGGTAGCGCCGATAATAATCAGCGTAATGGCCATGATGGCAATTGCCGCGATACTCAACCAGGTGTTGCGTACGAAGCTTTTTGAGCCATATTTCAAGACGCGCCCGGTCGTGCGCACACGGTGCTTGCGCGACTTCGTAATGCGATGAAGTCGCTCCTTGCTGACCTCGCGCGTACTCTTGTTGTTTATCTTGATATCGGCTTTCTTACTTGACATATTTACTTCTTTGTGCTATAATTACCTTATTGAATGATTCTTCGTTTTGGCGCCGATCGGGCGGTTTTTTGTGTGATGCCAGAAGTGGATGCTTTTTTCGAGTCCGGCGCTGCTTGCTTGGCCAGTGGGCGCTTAGCGATATTAGCGCGTTCGGCGTCTAGGTAATAATGGCCGTTGCTCTTCTGGTCGCCAATAATCTTGCCGTCACTGATAGTAATAACACGACGCCGCATTTGATTGACGATGTTCGAATCATGCGTTGTCACAAGAATCGTTGTGCCAAAATTGTTGATTTCTTCAAGCAAACGCATAATGCCTTCGGAAATTTTGGGATCAAGGTTGCCGGTCGGCTCGTCGGCGATGAGAATCTTGGGCTGGCGCGCCATTGAGCGTGCAATAGCGACGCGCTGGCGTTGTCCGCCAGACAGACTGTCGGGGAACTTATCGCCTTTGTCGGCCAGGCCAACTAGCTCAAGGACTTTTGGCACGGTGCGGCGAATTTCGGAATTCGAAACGCCAACAATCTCGAGCGGGAAGGCAACATTTTCATAGACCGTGCGATTGGGGAGCAGCTTGAGGTCCTGGAATACTACACCCAGGCGACGGCGCAGATGCGGAATGTGACGTTTTTTAAGATAGTCGTAATCTATCCCGCCGACCATAATCTTGCCAGAGTTAGGCTTCTCTTCGCGAGTCAACATTTTAATTAGCGAAGATTTTCCGGCACCGGAGGCGCCAACCAGAAAGACGAATTCTTTCGGTTGAATATGGACGGTGATATTGTCGAGCACAGGCTTTGTCTCGTGCGGATAATATTTCGTCACATTATCAAGCAATATCATAAGCAAATTTTAACATAAGCAAAACTATTTGTCTAAATAGGCGTAAATGAAGGGGTCGATGTCGCCGTCAAGTACCTTCTCGGCGTCTTTTTCCTGGTGGCCGCTGCGCAAATCCTTGACCAATTTATAGGGATGAAGCACGTAGTTGCGAATCTGAGCGCCCCAACTAGCCGATTCGCCGGCACGCAATTCACTGAGCGATGCGGCGTGTTGTTCTTCCAGCATCGCTTCGAGGCGCGCGCGAAGCACCTTGAGCGCACGCTCCTTGTTTTGTTGCTGGCTCCGTTCGGTCTGGATCGTGACGGACAGATTAGTCGGAATGTGAGTAACTCGTACGGCAGAATCGGTCGTGTTGACGGACTGCCCACCATGCCCGCCCGCGTGAAAAGTGTCAATGCGCAAATCCTTGGGGTCGATGGCGAGCTCATCGGCCTCGACCATTGGCAATACTTCGACTTGCGCGAACGAAGTCTGGCGCAAGTGGTCGGCGTTAAATGGGCTCAGCCGAACCAAACGATGCACGCCGTGTTCTGACTTCAGCTTGCCAAAAAGATGATTACCACCCGTAAATTCCACGATTGCCGTCTTCAGGCCGGCCTCCTCGCCGGGGACGATATGCACGATGTCGGTAGCGATGCCGTGGTCATCTGCCCAGTGCAGATACATGCGCACCAACATCTGCGCCCAATCCATCGCGTCGGTGCCGCCCGCCCCGGCAGTAACCCGCATTATCACGTTATTGGCGTCGAATTTGCCGGTAAAACGCTGGTTGCGGACAAGTCCGGCGAGCCGATGTTCCATACTGGCGAGCTGTTCGCTCAGTTCGGGCGCCAACGAATCGTCGTAAATTTTCAGCAATTCGTCCATGTCATCGGCCTGGGTGCGCAGGATACGCCACTCATCCAACTCGTCTCGCAATTGTTTGCTTTGAGACGCCAATGCCCTGGCGTGCTCGACGTCGCGCCAAACTTCGGGCGACGCCAGCTGTTCGTCAATTTCCGCATATTGCGTGATTTTTTCGTCAACTCGTTGCTTCTGCCAATTCTCCGCCAGTTGCTCGCGCAGCTGCTCCAGTCGCTTCTGTAAATCAAACATAGTCCTATTGTATCAAAAGCTAATCGGGTAAATTAAAAAGTTTAACCTGAGCGATGTCGTAGTCGGCAATCTTGGTGCGACGCAGGGCGGTCGTATAGGCGCCACAGCCAAGCGATTTGCCTATGTCTTCAACCAGGCTGCGGATATAAGTGCCACTACTTACATGAGCCCGAAAGCTTAGATAAGGCGGCCGATAATCAAGTAGCTCCAATGTAAAAACTTCGACAGTTCGGCTGGGCATTTCCGGCTCTTTGCCGGCCCGCGCGAGGCGATAGGCGCGCTGACCATTAATCTTGATGGCAGAAAAAATTGGCGGCCGTTGAGAAATCTTGCCAACAAACTGTCGCAAGCAGAGCTCGATTTGGGCTTTTGAATAGTTGACTTCTGGCGTGACAACGGTTATTTCACCCTCGGGGTCGCCGGTACTAGAAGTCGCTCCTAGCTGCATTGTCGCTTCATAGACTTTGTCGAGCTTCGAAAAGGCCATTGCCTGCTTAGTCGCCTTGTCGGCCAGCAAAATCAATAGACCACTCGCAAACGGGTCGAGGGTGCCGGTGTGGCCGACTTTGACCTTTTTGCCGGCCCGTTCGGACAAGATGCGCCGGACGCGCGCCACGGCACCAAAACTCGTCATGCCGGCCGGCTTGTCGACAAAAATGATTTCTTCCATGTAGCTATTATACTATCTAGCGGTATTTCGCGATGAAGCTGCTGATGTCGGCATCGCTGTTCGCGTCATCGAGCCGGTCATAGATTTCACCGTTACGCACATAGAGCAAAGTCGGGGCGCCGTCACTGTTGTCGCCCAAAAAGGCGTCAAAGACGACATCGTCGGCCGATTCGCCGCTTTGGCTGTAGTCATATTGATAAATGCGGGCGCCATTTGCGGCAGCCTGGACCTTCTGTAGGAAGGTTGCGGTCGTGTCAGAATTAGTCGCTTGATTAGTGACCGCAATTAGACCAGTACCCTTGCTGAGATAGAGCATGTCGATCACCGTGCCGCCACTCAGTTCAACCAAGCCATGCTCGTTTGTCGCGGCATCACTTTTTGCCAGCTCGGCGAAATCGCCAGAATAAACGCTGTTGTCGTGACTGCCGGGCAGTAATTTCTGCGTCACGCCCAGCGATAGGAAGATGACAACAAGGAGTGCCGTCAAAATGCTAACCAAGCAGCAAAGTGGCAGAATGTTCTTGTCGCAACGTCCGCAGCGTTCGCAACGATTATTATTATGCTTGTTTGCATTTTTGGTTTCTGCCATATGGTGATTTGCCTCCTATTTTTCTTATGCCTATTTTAACACAAACGGCTAAACCTTGTTGATGACCGGAATGACGATTGGCGTGTGACCGGTTGCATCATACAAGATATGCGTAACGTCCTCTTTGATTTCTTCTTTCACGGCCTTGATGTCGGCTTCGGTCGCCATGCCGCGTTCGGTTTTGGCACGAAGATAGTGGCGGATTTTGCCAATCAGCTCTTCGGAATTATCAAGGTAAATGAAGGCGCGCGAAATGATGTCGGGCGTTTTTACCAACCGACCAGTCTTTTTGCTCAGCGTCAGAACAACCACGAAGATGCCTTCGCGCGAGATGTGCACCCGGTCTTTCACGACCGCCTCGTTGACCTGCTGATCGGCGTCATCGTATAGCTTGTTGCCAACGGGGATGCGCCCATTTTTGTGAATGGTTTTGTCCGGCATGAGCTCGACGATGTCGCCATCATCGGCCACGATGATGTTGTCGCGGGGGATGCCGACAATATTCTCGGCCATTTCAGCGTTGTGTTCGAGCATGTAGAATTCACCGTGGTACGGCATGTAGTTTTTGGGGTGTAGGTCGCTGACATATTTGACGTGGTCGTCGTAGTATGCATGGCCGGATAAGTGCAACGGACCGATGTTGGTAATGTGAGTCTTGCCGTGCTGAATAACTTGTGCGCCCTCGCGCAGCAGTCCGCCGACGGTCGAAAAAACGCGTGGTTCGTTGCCGGGAATGGGGCTGGAGCTGAAGACGATGGTGTCGGTGGCTTTGATTTTAATATAGCGATGCGAACCGGTAACCATGCGATTTAATACAGCATTCATCTCGCCCTGCGAGCCGGTACAGACAATCGTGACCTTTTCGTCGGGGAGCTTCACGATGTCTTCCATTTTCATGATGGTGTCTTTTGGGATTTTGATAGCATGGGCGCGCAAAGCGACCTCAACGTTATTAATCATTGAATAGCCAGCAAAGGCGACCTTACGACCGCGCTTGGCGGCTTCGCGCAAGACTAGCTCAATACGCTTAACCTGCGATGAGAAGCAAGAGATAATGACACGCCCCTGAGCATAGTTGTCCATCACCTTGCCCATATTGTCACCGACATCGTACTCGCTGTGCGGATGACTGCCAGGAATATCGATGTTGGTCGATTCGTTCAGGAGCAAGGCGATGCCTTCAGTGTTCGCAATCTCTTTGAGGCGGTCATAATCGGCCGGCACGTCCATGGGGTTTGTCTCAAAACGCCAGTCACCCGACAATACGATGACGCCGTTTGGCGTGCGTACCACGATTGAGGTGTTACCGGGGATGGAATGCAACATATGTACAAATTCGACCGAAAGATGCTCGCTGACCTTGATTTGTTGGTGCTTCAACGGGTCAACAATTTGGTAGTTCAGTTCTGGGACGTCGCTTAATTCTGACATCTGCTTTTTTATCATGCCGATAGTGAAAGCGGTGGCATAAATGGGGACCAATGGACCAAACAGCGGCAAAAGATGTCGACAACCACCGATGTGGTCGAGGTGAGCATGCGTGAAACAGATTGCCTTCACTTTGTCACGATTATCGTCGAGCCATTTTGCGTCTGGCACCATGTAGTTCACACCGGGGTAATCATTATTGGCGAACAGCGTCCCCATATCGACGAGAATGATTTCACCTTTATACTCGATGGCGGTCATGTTTTTGCCGATACCCAGCTCACCCAAGCCGCCGAGCGGAATCACCCGAACAGCGTCAGGATGTTGGCGCGCGCTGCGAATCTTGGCCAGGGTAACCTGTTCGCCGTGATAGCCATTGTAGCGTGATTTGTTGACAGGGATGCCGATGATGTGTTGCGTGGCCTGGGCGTTGACGTCCTGACTCAGCATACGCTGGTGGTGCACCATCTCGCCCTTGCGAACAGACACCAGGGAGCTAATATCAGCACGCTTATCGGCGGCGCTTTTGGTGGTTTTTTTCGTTGCAGTCTTTTTGGCGCTTGTCGCCTTCTTGGCCGTGGTTTTGCGGCGAACCAACTTCTCGTCTTTTCCGCCTGGCGCAAAGTTCGTATTAAAATTGCGTTTCTGGTTTTCTTCAAATTGCTTTTTGATATTCGGCAGACGCTCGGCGCGACTTTTCAACAATTTGGCGCGACGCGCTGCCTCGGTTTTACTTTTATCGTTCATGGTTTCCTTTTTAATATTTACGTTTTCTCCCCACACTGAAGCGCCCGATATCCCCACAAAAAGGAGCTGTCGGTTGTTTCGCACAAGTCAGTAAAAGTAGCTTTATTATAGCACTAGATTTTGGTTTTGGGCAAGAAAAAGCCCCGGTCGTGCCGGGGCAGAAGCATATACTTATTGTTTGCGCTGGCGCTTAGTGCGATTAGCCAGGAGCTCGTTGTAGCGCGCCATCAGATCGGGCACGCTCTGGGGCTGGATAAGCTCGCGACCTTCCACTTCCAGCGGCGGCAAAACGGTCGGCACGCCTCGCTCGATTTTTTCGAGCTCAGCGTTGCACCAATCATGCACGCGCGCACGCAAGTCGCAGTCCTCCTCTGAGAGGACCATCCGCCCGAAAAACCACTCATATCTTCGGTCTCCGGCATCGCGCTTGATGCCCGCATTATCGGAGGCTCGCAGGAATCTGCGCCAATCGGTATCGCGCAGCTCCTTTTCCTTCTTCTTGATAGAATCCTCCAGCCGACCTTTATCGCCGTCATAATAATTCTTGAGCGTACGGATGCACTCAGGATTGACGACTGCCTCGTCGAGGTTGAAGAGTAAGCTCTTCTTGCTGGCCAGACGACCGCAGGAATTTGCTAGCTCCTTGAGGCGGACATAGTACGCCTTCGTTTCAGGCGTATAGTAATACTTCTTTTTTGGTGGCATTCATATCACCATCCTTTCTTGAATGCCGTGTATGAAAAAAGTGAGCTATGGCCATGGGAAAGCCATCCCTATGATTATAGCACGTTATTTAATTTTGTCAATACGTGCCAGTGGGGTTTTGTGTGTTTTGAGACAAAAAGGACGGCCGAAACATCGACCGTCCGTCTACGTAATTGGGCGCGCTAGGCCTCGTTGTCGGCCAATTCAGCCTCTTCGCTCTCCTCGAGCGCAGAAAGCAGCGAGTCTTCCACGTTTTTCTTTTTCTTCTTTTCGGGAGCCTTGGCGACAGTGACGTCGATATCGTAGCCGGTCAAATTGCTAGCCAGGCGTACGTTCTGTCCGCCACGGCCAATCGCAATTGACTGCTGGTCTTTTGCGACATAGACTGTGGCCTTTTTGCCCGTAATTTCGACTGTCTGAATTTCGGCGGGACTCAATGCTTCGCGAATAAATTCAGATGCATTGTCGCTCCAGTTGATGATGTCGATTTTTTCGCGGTCACCGATTTCGTTCATTACGGCCTGAACGCGGATGCCATGTCCGCCGACAAAGGTGCCGACCGGGTCAACGCCGCCCATACTGGCAGCAACGGCAATCTTAGTGCGCACGCCAGCCTCACGCGCAATCCCCTTAATCTCAACGGCGCCAGTTTCAATTTCCGGCACTTCTTGACGGAAGAGATATTCGATCAGCTCAGCACAGCCGCGGCTGAGAATTAGTTGTGCGCCGCCACGCTCATTACGCTCAATTTCCTTAATATAGACTTTGACGCGGTTGCCCACGCTGTAGTATTCGCCGGCGATTTGCTCACTTTTTGGCATGATGCCAGTGGCTTTACCCAGGTCAATGCGCACCAGGCGCGGCTCGACGCCAACGACCGTGCCGTTGACGACGCTGCCGATACGGTCTTCGTATTCGGCCAGAATCGCATCACGCTCAGCCTCACGCAGGCGCTGAACAACCACTTGTTTAGCGGTCTGCGAAGCGACATAGCCAAATTTTTCGGCTTTGTGTTTCTCTTCGACCACGTCGCCGATTTTTTTGCCTTTTGCTTCGCGCAAAGGAATTTCGGTTGCCGGGTCATAGGCAACGTCGTTCTCGATCACGGTGCGAATCACATAAACGTCGGCTTCGCCGGTGTTCATATCCAATTCACAGCGCACATTCATGTCTTTTTCGCCTTTATCTTTGCGCCAGGCGGCCGCAATGGCCTGCTGAATGACGTCCAGCACGACGTCTTTTGGCAGATTTTTTTCTTCCGCGATAATGTCCACCATCGCTGTCATTTGCTTCAGATCTAAATCCATTGTTACTCCTTTCTTTTCACGCTCTGTCGAGGGCTTAAAAATACCGTCCCTCTTCAGGCCGGTCTGTATCTGTATATTATTATGATAGCAAATCGGGGATATTGCGTCAAGACTCTCTGTTTTTTTATTGATTTTGATGTGCTTATACTGGACAAATAGACAAAAGTGTGATATAATAGGGGTATACCTTTGGTGGGTAGTACATTATGAGGTGATAAAATGGCAAATTTGAACAAAAAGTTTTTTGAAAACTGGGGCGACCGGACGATGATTCTGACGGTCGTACTCTGCATCATTTGGCCGGTGGCCGGAGTAATCCGTACGGTTTGGGACAACGCCTTTTGGGCTTCCGTATCCCGAGTCTGCGGCTTCCTTCTGCCGCTCTGCCTTGGCATCGCGCTAGTCTGCTGGGTAATCAGCCTGGTAGCCAGCGACGATGAAGGCGCAGCAGAAAGCCGCCCAAAACAATTACTCCGGCTCAGCTTCGGCCTGGCGTTGACAACCATCGGAGCAGAGCTCTGTAAGTGGCTACTCCAGCTGCTGGCGTATGCATTGCGCGAGGGTGGTTTCTTCCGTAGCTTCTGCGAAATTTCCGCCAGTTGTCTCGGAAAGCTTGTCCTCCCCTGTTTCCTCGCCGCCGTAGCGGCGCTCGTTGTCGCCTTTATGGTGATGCCGAACGAGAAACGGGCGACACTGTTCGCTGGTCCGCAGCCGGCAAAAAAGCCACAAAAAACAAGCGCATCGGACGAGGAAGACTTGTTTGATACGCCAAAAGACGAATCTTCCATCCCACCAAAGGAAGCAAGTTGTCCTGCTCGCACCGAGGGGGACAACGACGAGTTAGCCGATTTCTTCGCGAGTGTTCGCAAGAAGAGCGTCTAGCCCGTGCGGGGAGCCAGCTGGCTCCCCATTTTTTATGGCAAAATGCTATAATAATTAGTACGATGTCGAAGAACGTGAAACGGCCAAAGGGGCTGAGCAGCGAGGAGGTAAAAGAGCGACGTCGCCGTGGACTGAGCAACGATTCAGTGCAGGCGCCATCGAAGAGCATCAAACAGATTGTGTTTGATAACACCTTCACATATTTCAACCTGGTATTTGTCGTACTGGCGGTGATTTTGGCGCTGGTGCGTTCGTTTCGCGACATTACTTTTATGCCGGTCGTGATCGCCAATACGATCATCGGTATCATTCAGGAAATCCGCTCGAAAATTGTACTTGATAAGATGTCTATCTTGAACGCCCCGACGGCACATGTCTTGCGCGATGGCAAAGAGCAGGAAATTGACGCTGAATGGCTCGTGCAAGATGATGTGGTACGCTTTGCGGCGGGCAATCAGATACCGGCCGACGCCAAAATCCTACAAGGCAGCGTGGCGGTGAACGAATCGCTCCTAACAGGCGAAGCCGACGACGTTCACAAAGAACTTGGCGATGAGCTGCTGTCAGGAAGTTTCGTTGTTTCTGGTGAATGTTATGCTAAGCTGACCAAGGTTGGCGCCGAATCGTATATCAGCAAATTGACCTTGGGAGCAAAGCGCGAACGCAACAAAGAACAGTCCGAGATTATTCGCTCTTTGAACCGCATTGTCACCTTTGCGGGGATCGCGATTATTCCGATTGGCTTAATTCTGTTTAGCCAACAGTTTTTTGGCGGTGGCCAGAACATCCAGACCGCCGTTCAAGGCGCAGTGGCGGCGATGATTGGCATGATTCCGGAGGGGCTGTTCTTACTCTCCAGCGTCGCCTTGGCGATTAGCGCGATGACGCTGGCGCAAAATAAAGTGCTGCCACACGACATGAAAAGCATTGAGACTTTGGCGCGAGTTGACACGCTGTGCGTCGACAAAACCGGCACCATCACAGATGCACATATGAAAATTGCGGAGCTGATAATACCCAAAGGCGGCGCGCTAAAACACGACGAAGTATTTCGGCTCGCTAGCGATTTTGCTCGCGCTCAACAGGCCGATAATATTACCATGGAGGCCGTGAAGGAATACTTTAATAAGCCGCACGAGTCGGCCGAAGCAACATCAGTAGTGGGCTTTTCGTCGGAGTATAAGTACAGTGGGGTGAACTTCGCGGATGCCAATTACGTGATGGGTGCGCCCGACCTAATTCTCGGCAAGGCCTTTGCGCAATACGAGGCCGAAATCGAGCGCTATAGCCGTCGAGGCTACCGAGTTTTGGCTTTCTGCAAGTGTAAGCAACCGAGCGATGGCGGTCCCATTCATGGTAAAGTTGAGCTGCTCGGCCTAATTCTACTGAGTAATCCGATTCGTGAAAATGCTGCGAAAACATTCAAGTATTTTGCGAAGCAGGGCGTACGCGTGATTGTAATATCGGGAGATGCGCCGTTAACGGTATCAGAAGTAGCAAAGAAGGCTGGCATCAAAAACGCCCAAAAATACATTGATGCCGGCAAATTACAAGATGAGGCAAGCATGCGCAAGGCTTTGAAGAAATACACCGTCTTTGGGCGCGTAACGCCAGACCAAAAGCGCCAATTTGTGCAGCTACTGCAAGAAGATGGCCACACGGTCGGTATGACCGGTGACGGAGTTAACGATATCCTCGCTCTGCGTGATGCCGATTGCGGTATCGCAATGGCGAGTGGCAGCGATGCGGCAATGCAAGCCGCACAGTTAGTGTTGCTTGATTCGGATTTTGGTAGGATGCCGGGAGTGGTCCTACAGGGGCGACAGGTCGTAAACAACCTTGAATGTTCCGGCAGCCTCTTCCTGGTGAAAAATACCTTTTCTCTCGCAACCAGCCTGATGGCAATCCTGCTTGCGATTCGCTATCCGTTGCAACCGGCGCACATCTCGCTCGTCAGCATGTTCACGATTGGTATTCCAGGCTTTCTACTGTCGCAAATGCCAAACACAAATCTGATTCGTGGCAGTTTTATTTATAATGTTCTGACACGGGCGATTCCGGGCGGTCTAACTGACATGATTATCGTGGCGCTGATGATGCTACTGGGCGCCATCTTCGACTTCTCAAGTAGCGAAATCGCCACCGCTTCGACGATTTTGATTGGTGTGGTCGGCTTCATGATGGTTTATCGCGCCTGCCAACCGATGACTCGTCCAAAGTGGGGCATCTTCTTGGGGTGTATCGCCGGAATGGTCGCCTGCTTCTGGTTCCTGCCGGGGCTCTTTAATCTTTCGCCACTTTCGCTTGAAACGACCATTATCTGTGTCGGGCTGAGCTTTGCGAGCTATCCAATTTTGAAATATCTGACCACGCTAATCAATCGATTGGGTGCAAAGGTTTTGCGGTTCGCCGACAAATACTCGCAACGCGTGGCCTCGCTCGCCAAGGAAATGTGGGACGACCGCGCAAATTAGTGGCCTGTCTACAAAAAAAGAACGCCCCGAAAGGCGCTCTTTTTGAAGACAGCGGCCGACCCATTAAGGTGAGCCCCTGTATAATTCGGCATCTTGCTATTTTCCCACTTTCGCAGTACGTTCGCCGCGGCCAGGCTTGACTTCTGTGTTCGGAATGTGAACAGGTATTTCCCTGGTGCTATGGACACCGATGCAGGAGCTCAAGCGAAAGCTTCAGCACTTGCATCGATGTAAGATGCGATGACACATATTTAATTGGCTCTGACACTATTCAGTATCAGTTACTAGTTAAGTCTACTCTACTTATTGTCCTTATGCAAGCATAAAAACAATAAGTAGAACATAAAAAGGCAATGCCTCTGTTAGTACGCTTCGGCTCCATACGTTGCCGCACTTCCACCTTGCGCCTATCAACCAGATCATCTTTCTGGGAGGTCATAGGGAATTCTAATCTTGGAGTCAGTTTCGCGCTTAATATGCTTTCAGCGCTTATCTATACCGAACATAGCTACTCGGCAATGCAGCAGGTGGCCACAACCGACACACTAGAGGTTCGTCCATCTCGGTCCTCTCGTACTAGAGACAGATCTCCTCAAAATTCCTAACGATCATGCC
>JAFRMK010000001.1 GCA_017430725.1 Candidatus Saccharimonadota bacterium
GAAATATGGTTTCGAACCTTGAAATTGATGCACAAAAAAGGGTGATTTACAGATATAAATCACCATTTAATTTCATCTTCGAACCTGAGTTTTCCACAGGTTCCCCTGTTGGTGAGCCGGGTGGGACTCGAACCCACGACACCAAGCTTAAGAGGCTCGTGCTCTAACCAGCTGAGCTACCGGCCCTCACCATTTATCACCAGCATTTATTTTTCGCTCAGCTGGTTAGAGCGTGCTTGTTTTTGATGAACTCGCGCATTCGCGCTCGGACAGCAGCTGAGCTACCGGCCCAATGCTCGCCAAAAACTTAGCTTCACGTATTATATCAAAAAAACCGCCAATCGGCAAGTCGACCGACGCTCTCCAAGTCGACCGACGCTCTCCAAGTCGACCAAACGCACCCCAAGCCCCAGGTCAACTCCAGGCCCACAACTCCAAGCTCGCAACCCAAGTCCAAGCCCACACCCATACTCCAAACCCGAATCATATATAATATAAACCATGAAACTTCTGCTGCACACTTGCTGCGCACCCTGCAGCGTTTATTGCATAAAATCGCTTCGTGCTGAAGGCATCGAGCCGACGCTCTATTGGTATAACCCGAACATTCACCCCTACGCCGAATACAAAGCGCGCCGCGATTGCCTAAAAAAATATGCCGAAATCGTCGGCGTCGCGCTAATCATTGATGATGCTTACGGCCTTGATGAGTTCTGCTGCCAGGTCGCCAATCGTCTGGAAACGCGCTGCGAAACCTATTGCTATCCATTGCGCCTTCAGCGCGCTGCGCAATACGCCTTCGACCATGGTTTTGACGCCATCAGCACAACTTTGTTGTACAGCATCTACCAAAAACACGACATCATCAAGCAGCTGCTTTCCGAATATGCCGCCACGCAGGGCATTGAATTCTTGTATCGCGATTTTCGTGCCGGCTGGCAGGAAGGGCAGGATGCGGCGCGCCAAATTGGCCTGTATATGCAGAAGTACTGTGGTTGCGTCTTTTCCGAGGAAGAGTCCGGCTTTGGGCGTGAGCTGGGACGCAAAATGCAAAAGCGGGGTCTTTCGCCCACCAACGCCAACGTTCGCCGCATCATTGAGGCCAATAAATCGGACGACGGTTTCGTTGTCCCCGCTCAGCTTCGCCAGTCGTTGTCCTAGAACCTCGCCCACAAAAAAACCGCCCCGAGTTGGGGCGGCCAAACTGTCGATACCGTTATTTCTTCGAGCTTGCTGCCTTTTTGGCTGGAGCCTTTTTCGCGGCAGTTGCCTTTTTGGCTGGAGCCTTTTTCGTGGCCGGCTTGCTGGCCGAAGCCTTCTTTTCGGCTTCTTTCTTGGCTTTTTGCGCCTTGTTTGCCAAAGCTGCTTTCATCGCCGCCGCCTTCTTGGCGCGCGCCTTGAAGCGGTCAACACGACCTTCTGTGTCGATAATCTTCTCTTCGCCCGTGAAGAACGGATGCGAAGCGCTCGAAATCTGCACCTTCACCAAGGGATATTCCTTGCCGTCCGTCCATTTGGTTGTTTCCTCGGACTTCGCGGTGGAGCGAGTTAGAAAAGAAAACTTTGCCTGCTCATCGGCAAACACCACAAAGTCGTAGTCCTTAGGTTGAATTGATTTTTTCATGATTGCAACCAATTATATCAGATTAACAATCCAAAGTAAAGCGCAAAACCCCTGAGCGCGCTAAGCCTTCTTGCGCTTGCCGTAATCATGGCCGTACAATTTTGCCGTATATTCCTCCAACCGCTGTACGCCGTTTTCTAACAAATAGTAATGCCTTACATAAAATAGCGTCACTATCAGCAGCAAAAAAGTCATGCCACCCATGCCGTACACTATCGCATTACGTCCGGCCATGTCGTCGCCCCAGTCCATCAAACACAAGGCCAGAAACGCCCCAAAACAGATGAGCATGAATAGCGCAAAACTCAAGGTGACCAACAAATGAATCAATCGTTCGTGCTGAAATTGCTGCAATTCCGCCTGATGAAACTTGATGAGTTCTGCGGTCGGTTTTTTGGCAGCTTCCGCAATGAATGCTTGGTAATTTTTCAATCTTTTATCCATAAACACTATTATATACGAAAATCGGGTCAAATTCGCCGACTAGAAAACCCCTTAGAATGATGATAGAATAAAAGCATTATGTTGGATATAAATTTTATACGCGCGCATCGCGAACGTGTGGAGGATGCGATTCGCAACAAGGGGTATGCCGACGAGATTGATCTCGACCATATCTTGCAGTTGGATGACGAGCGTCGCAATCTGTCCGGAAAGGCCGACGAATTGCGCCGTGAGCGTAACCAGATTGCCGGCCAGATGAAAAACGGCAAACCCGAGCCCGCCCTCATTGAGCGTGGCAAGGCCATCAAGCAGGAGCTGGCCAAGCTCGAAGGCATGCTCGCCGAAATAGAAACCAGTTACATCAAAGAACTGAAGGCCGTGCCGAACGTCTATGAAGACGACGTGCCGGTCGGCCTGTCCGAAGACGAGAATCAGGTCGACGAGGTCGTTGGCGAAAAACCGGTTTTCGACTTTACGCCGAAAAACCACTACGAAATTGGCCTGCAACGCGACTGGATAGACAAAGAACGTGCCGCCAAAGTCACGGGTGCTCGCTTCGCATACATTAAAGGCGACATGGTAAAGCTCCAAATGGCCGTCATTAACTTCGTCATGAACAGCTTGACTAACGAAGCAATCGTCGCCGAAATCATTAAGAAACATCACCTCACTGGCCTTTCGACCAAGCCTTTTGTCACGGTGTTGCCGCCACTAATGTTGCGCACCGAGATGTACGATGCGATGGACCGGCTAGAGCCGCGCGAAGACCGCTACAAGATCGAGGGCGAGGAGCTTTGGTTGCAGGGCAGCGCTGAGCACGTGCTTGGCTCGATGCATTCTGGTGAAATTTTCGACGAAGCCGAGTTGCCGATTCGCTATCTCGGCTATGCTACCAGCTTCCGCCAAGAAGCCGGGACCTATGGCAAAGACATGGAAGGCATCATCCGCATGCACCAGTTCGACAAGCTTGAAATGGAGAGCTTCACCACAAAAGAGACGAGCCGTCAAGAGCACGAGCTTTTCGTGGCGATTCAGCGCTGGCTAGTCGAACAACTCGGTCTGCCTTACCGTGTCATCAAGAAATGTACCTACGACATTGGCAAGCCCGATGCTCGCGGCATCGATATCGAGGTTTGGCTACCCGGCCAGGGCAAATACCGCGAAACGCACACCGCTGACTATATGACCGACTACCAGTCTCGTCGTTTGAACACGCGCGTGCGCCGGGCGGACGGCACGCTCGAGCTGGTTCACACCAACGATGCCACCGCTTTTGCGCTGGGGCGCATCATGATTGCTATCATCGAAAACTATCAACAAGCCGATGGGAGTATTCGCATCCCTGAAGCATTGCGTAAATATTTAGACGGAAAGGAAAGTCTCTAGTATGATTGAAAAAATCGACATCAGTGGTTCAAACTTTAAGGTCGAAGAGGGCTTTAAGAAATACGTCGAAAAACGTATCGGCAAGCTTGACCGCTATCTCCCGCGTCAACACCGCAAAGACGTCGTCGCGAAGGTCGTCGTCACCCAGGTCGACCGTGACCACGGCAACAAATACGAGATTTCCGCTTCCATGAATATTCCCGGCGGCAAGGTGCTGGCCGCCAAAGACGAGGCTTCGAACATTTTTGCCGGCATTGACATTATTGAGGCGAAGCTAACTGGTCAAATTCGTCGCTATAAAACCGAAAACACTAATTACGATA
Source organism: Candidatus Saccharimonadota bacterium (assembly GCA_017430725.1). Classification (GTDB taxonomy): domain Bacteria; phylum Patescibacteriota; class Saccharimonadia; order Saccharimonadales; family Saccharimonadaceae; genus UBA2834. The sequence goes on from JAFRMK010000001.1 coordinate 3,778, forward strand.
AGAAAGGGTTCCTGAAGCGCATCCTGAAAAAATAGGGCACGTGCTATACTGGTAAAGATATGAAAGAGAAGAGGTCAGAGCAGAACAGGGTGGCAAAGAAACAGCCGAGAAACAAAATCGGCGCTAAAAAAGCTCCGAAAGAGAAAAAACCGACCGACAAATTGGCCGATAAGTCCGGCATGACAATCTTTTTGCAACACATTTTTGGTGACGCCCAGAAGCGAAACCTCCGTCGCATCGGTCGCCGTGTGAGCGAAATCAATAAACTCGAAGACAAATATCATAAGATGAGCGACGCGGAGCTCCGTGAACAGACTGAAATCTTGAAGAAGCGTTTGCACAAGCTCCAAAAACAGAGCAATGCCAAGCTCGCTCTCGCCAAAGTCAAAGCCGAAAAGACCAAAAAGGCCAAGAAGTCCGACAAGGCAAAGCAAAAGGCCGCCAAAGCCAGCACGACATACGACAACAAAGACTTAGATGCAATTTTGCCTGACGCCTTTGCTTTGGTGCGCGAGGCCAGCCAACGCACGCTTGGGATGCGCCCCTTTGACGTGCAGCTCATTGGCGGTATCGCCCTGCACGAAGGCAATGTCGCCGAAATGAAGACCGGTGAAGGTAAAACTCTCGTCGCCACGCTGCCCGCCTATCTCAATGCCTTGACCGAGCGTGGGGTCCACATTGTGACCGTGAACGACTATCTGGCCCAGCGTGATGCTGGCTGGATGGGGCAGTTGTATCATTTTCTCGGCCTATCGGTTGGCGTCATCATTAATGAAGCCAGCTTCCGCTATAATCCGGAGTATACCAATGATGAGCATGATGATGAGCGCCTCCAGCATCTTGAGCCATGCACGCGCAAAGAAGCCTATCTCTGCGACATCACTTATGGTACGAACAACGAATTCGGTTTCGATTATCTGCGCGACAACATGGTCAAGGACGCCGAATACTTGCGTCAGCGCCAGCTGAATTTTGCCATCGTCGATGAGGTTGACTCTATCTTGATCGATGAAGCGCGCACCCCGCTGATTATCTCTGCGCCGGCCGGCGATAATCCCGAAAGCTACTACCAGTTCGCTAAGGTTTGCGCCCAACTCGGCGACGCCGATTATATTGTCGACGAAAAGCGCCGCACGGTCGCGCTGACCGACGAAGGCGTCGAAAAAGTTCAAAACATTCTAGGCATCAAGACACTCTATTCGACCGAGAACACGCGCATCGTTTACCATCTCGAGCAGGCTCTTCGCGCCGAGACGCTCTTCAAGCGCGACAAGGACTATGTCGTAACCAACTCTGGTGAAGTTATTATCGTCGACGAGCACACCGGCCGTCTGATGAACGGTCGTCGCTATAACGAAGGCCTGCATCAGGCGATTGAGGCCAAAGAGAGCGTCCAGGTGCGCCAAGAATCCATGACGCTGGCGACAATCTCCTTCCAGAACTTCTTCCGTCTCTATAACAAACTTTCCGGCATGACCGGTACCGCGTTCACCGAGGCCGAAGAATTCCAACAGATTTATTCGCTCGACGTCATCCAGATTCCACCCAACAAGCCAATCATCCGCGTCGATAAAGATGACTATATTTATCGCACTGAGGCCGCCAAACTAAAGGCCGTAGCGCGCGAGGTCAAGCTCTACCACGAAAAAGGCCAGCCGATTTTGATTGGTTCTGACTCAATCGAAAACAACGAGCGCATTGCCAGCTATCTCCAAAAAGAGGGCATCCCCTTTGAGATCCTGAATGCTAAAAACAACGAACGTGAGGCCGCAATTATCGCTAAAGCCGGCGAAAAAGGCGCCGTCACCTTGGCGACCAACATGGCCGGTCGTGGTACCGACATTAAACTCGCTGACGGCGTTGCGGAATTGGGCGGTTTGGTCGTCATTGGCACCGCGCGTCACGATTCTCGCCGTGTCGACAACCAGCTACGTGGACGTGGCGGCCGTCAGGGCGACCCCGGCACCACACAATTCTTTGTCAGCTGCGAAGACGATTTAATGCGAATTTTCCAAGGCGACCGCATGGGTGCAGTTCTCCAACGTCTCGGCGTCGACGAAGACATGCCAATCCGGAATCGCTCCATCAGTAAGATGCTCGAGCAGGCTCAAAAACGCATCGAGGGCTTCAACTTCGATAGCCGCAAGAACGTCGTTCAGTACGATAACGTCATCAACCGACACCGCAAGGTCGTCTACACGATGCGCCGACGCATTTTGGATGGTGACAACATTCGCCCAGAAATCACCCGACTTTACACTGAGGAAATTGCCGAGCTTTGCCAGTTCAGCTCACGCGTAAACAAGAACTTCGCAAAAGATTTCAAGCGCATCTTCGACCTCGATGATGACTTGATTAGCGCCATCGGCCTGAAGCGAAAAGAAAAAGACCGCAACAAGCTGGCACTGGTCGCCGTCGAGGAGCTTTACCACGCCAAAGAACTCGAACTTGGCGAAGACACGATGCGCAAGATCGAGCGCGAAGTCTATCTCAGCGTACTTGATACGCTCTGGATGCAGCATCTCGAAAATATGCAGCATTTGCGTGAGGGTATCCACTGGCGCAGCGTTGGCCAACGCGACCCTCTCGTAGAATACCGCAGCGAGTCGCAGAAACTCTTCGATGGCCTGCAAAACGCCCTACGCGAAGAGGTAATGAAGATTATTCTCAACTTGCAACCTAACGCCATCGCCGAGGTCTCAGACGACAAGTACGAGACCGAATTGACCAAGATGGCCGATTCCGCCACCGAAAAGGGTGTGAATGAAATTTCGTCCGGCGTGAAGAATATGGACAAGGAATTTGCCAAAGATTCTTCCGGCATCACGAAGCCCAGCGAGCGGGCGACCACTCGCGCGACCGCCTCGAGCGCCAATGGTAAAAATACTTCTCGCAACGCCAAGCGCAACCAGGCGCGCAAGAACAAGAAAAAAGCTCGTCAGAACAAGAAAAAAGGTCGTCGTTAGTTTTGAAACACGCCATTGAAGAAATCAAGCTAAAGTCCGGCGCTCGGGGAATGCTGATTGACGTCCCCGGCGCCAGTGTCATGAATATGCGCATCATTTTTCGTGCCGGCAACAAGTTCGTCAAGAAGCCGGAAATCTATGAAGTTGCCCACTTGATGGAGCACATGGCGTTCGGGCGAAATGCTCAATTTCGTGACGAGCAGGCCTATGAGGCCGAGTTTACAAAAAACGGCGCCTATCATAATGCCTGGACTTCTGATGCCTTTATCGTCTATGAGGCAGAATGCGCCGATTTTGAGTGGGAGCGCATCCTGGAGCTGCAAGAACTCGCCATTGCTCGTCCCCGCTTCAATGAGGCCGAACTGAAAAGCGAAAAGGGCAATGTTCGCTCCGAATTGACGGGCTATCAAAACGACTACGCACGTCTCATCTGGCCCAAACTTCAACAGGCGCTGGGCGAAAAAGTTCTGACCTATGCCGAGCGACTAAAAACCATCAACAAAATCGAGCTGAAAGACGTGCGCGAGCATCATCGTCGCACTCATACGGCCAGCAATATGCAGTTTATTATCAGCGGAAACTTGCGTGGTCGCAAGCGCCAAATTGCTCAAATGCTCGAAAATTGGGCGCTCAAACCGGGCGCCCAGCTCGAAATGCCACTTAGCGACTATGCCGGCACAAAACCCGTACTAATTCGCCGCAAGGACGCCAGCAATGTCTGCTTCGGCTTCTCGTTCGTCATCAAGCGCCCGCTCTCGCCGGCCGAGCAATATGCTCTCGGCTGTTTGAACCATATTCTCACGGGCACCATGGGGAGCAAGATTTTTGGTGCCGCGCGTCGTCGCGGTATCGTTTATGGTATCGGCTCCAGCGCGGCCGGCGACAGCTGGAGCAGTACATGGGACTTCGATGGCGAGGTTAATTCTGAAAACGCCGCCGAGCTGTTTGACCTGATTGCCGTCGAGCTCGCCAAAGTCATTAACGGCGACCTGTCTGACGCCGATATTGCCGCGGCAAAATCGTATTTGTTGGGGCGCCATCAAATGCTCGCCCAGACCACGGAGCAGATTAGCGCCTACTATATGCGCGATTACGTTCTGACTGGTGAATATCGTCCGATGTCCGAAGCCCCCAAGATGATAAATGCCATCGACAAGGGCACCATCGTGTCACTGGCCCGCGAATTCATGCAATCCGGTATTTCTGGCCTCTCCGCCGTCGGCAACATGAACCGTTCGGTTGTCGATGAACTCTGGTCGCGCGTACTCGGCGCCATCTAGTACTGGTCAGCTGCAGAAAATCAGGTTAAGATAGAAGCAATGGAAGCAAAAGATATCAAAATCATCGCTGTTGTCGGCATGTGCGGCAGTGGCAAATCTACCGCCATCGAGCACCTTAGCGCCAAAGGTGTTCCGAAGATATATTTCGGGGGTGTCATTCTCAAGGCCATCGCTGATGCCGGCCTCGAGGATACGCCCGAGACCGAACAGCGTTTTCGCACCGAACTGCGCGAAAAAGAAGGAAAAGACTTTGTCGTACGCCGCGTTGTAGCCGACGCCAAAAACCTGATTGCTGCCGGCCAGAAACGCATCGTACTCGATGGTCTATACAGTTGGACAGAATACAAGATACTCCGTGCCGAATTTCCGACCGAGCTGACCGTCGTTGCCGTCGTCGCCCCGAAAGCGCTTCGTCGCAAGCGGGTCGCCAAACGCCCTGAACGTCCGTTGACTGCGCAAGAAGTTGCCGAACGCGATAAAAACGAAATCGAACAACTGGAAAAAGGTGGCCCCATCGCCATCGCCGATTACTATCTCGACAATTCCGGCACCATCGAACAGCTCCACGCCGGTCTTGACGCTATCTTGCAAGAAATTGGCTTCTTCGCATGAGTCAGCCCGCTCAGATTTCCGATAGTGAAACACGGGCGCTCCTGGCGGAGCTGACCGCAGTATGCCAGCTCGAGGGCGACGTGGTCGAATTCGGTTGCTATGCCGGTGACACCTCGGTTCTGCTGGCGGATACTATTCGGCATCAGCCAGACAAGTGGCTCTGGCTCTATGATTCGTTTGCCGGCTTGCCGGCAAAAGGTGTGGCGGATTGGTCGCCACATGGGCGGGATTTTCAAGCCGGTGCATTACGCGCCAATTCCGACACCGTGCGCCACAAGTTTCGCAAGCATCATTTGCCAGAACCCGTCATCAAGCAGGCCTGGTTCGACGAGCTCGATCCCACCTCTGATTTACCAGCAAAAATCTGTTTTGCTTTGCTTGACGGAGATTTTTATGCCTCCATTCGTACAAGTCTGGCGCTGGTTGCTCCAAAAGTGGTGGAAGGCGGCGTGATTGCCGTCCATGATTACCGCAATCCCGCGTTACCAGGCAGCGCCAAAGCAGTAAACGAATTCCTCGCCCAACATCCGGAGTTCACGCTCCGCATCGTGTCCGGGCTGGCGCTTATCGATAAAAAATCAGCATCAGCAAAAATATCACTAACAGATGCGCCGGATAGTACAAATAGCTGAAAACGCGCGGTGCGCGCTTGCCTTTACTGCCGTCATAGGCCCAAATCGGCAATAATGCCAACAGCGACCAGAATTGAAACAAGTCACCGCCCGACAGGTAATAAAATACGCAGCTCGCCACCAAGCCCAAACTTTGGAGCATTTTGCGCGCCACTGCTTGCTCGGGGAAGCAACGTTTTGCCACATAGAATATCCCAATCATCACAATCAGGCTGCCACCATATTCGACGTTCAAAGCCTGGGCGCCTAGCACCGCAATTGGCGCTATCGCCAAGCACCACCAACTTTTTTCGAGCAGCGCCATCAAGACGAAGCCAATCGCAAAACCAAACAGCAGGGTGATGGTCATTGGGTAGCCAAACACCACATGCAAGAGCCAGAACGGCAGTTCTGCCAGCACGCCCAGCCCCACGATACGCCAAAAATAACGCCAGCGCGAGCGAGTGTGCATGAAGCCCTCGGTTAACATCAACACGAACAGCGGCATCGCCATGCGCCCAATTGCCCGATACGGCATAAAGTCTCCCATCAAGAACAGCCCAAAGTGGTCGACCGTCATAGTCAGAAGCGCCAAGATTTGGATAATTGCCGAACTAAAACCCTTCATGTCTCCAGTTTAGCATGCTATTTGGGCTGTATAATTCATTCTTCTTGCCGCCACGGCTTCGGCCGTGGCATTTTTTGCAAAAAAGTCCATTAGCAGACTTGACGGCGGAGTGCTAATGCACTACAATAAGGGTAAATTAGCACACGAACAGCAAGAGTGCTAAAAGCAATAGCGCATTAGTAAACAAAAGGAGGAAACAACAAATGGGAAAAATTATTGGTATCGATCTTGGTACGACCAACAGCGCATTCGCATATATGGTCGCTGGTAAACCAGAAGTTATTACCAATAGCGAGGGCGACCGTACGACCCCGTCGGTTGTCGCCATCACGAAGAAGGGCGACCGCCTGGTCGGTAAAGTCGCCCAGCGCCAACGTGTCACTAACCCAGAAAACACGATTTATGGCGTCAAGCGCTTGATTGGTCGCAAATTCTCTGATGAGGAAGTTCAGAACGACAAGAAGAACGCCCCCTACAAGATTATCAAGAAAAAAGACGGCGTGGCCGTTGAGCTCGGCGGAAAAGAATATACGCCAGAAGAAATTTCTGCCATGATTCTTGGCAAAATCAAAGCTGACGCCGAGGCTTTCTTGGGCGAAAAAGTCACCGAGGCGGTGATTACGGTGCCGGCCTATTTTGACGACTCGCAGCGCCAGGCCACTAAAGACGCCGGCAAGATCGCCGGTCTTGAGGTGCGCCGTATCGTGAACGAGCCAACCGCTGCCGCTATGGCCTATGGCCTCGAGAAAAAGGAAGACCAAAAGATTGTCGTCTTTGACCTTGGTGGTGGCACCTTTGACGTTTCGGTGCTGGAACTGGGTGATGGTGTGTTTGAAGTGAAGTCCACGAACGGCGACACTCACCTCGGCGGCGAAGATTTCGACAATAAGATTGTAGATTACATCCTGAAAGAGTTTAAGGCCAGCAACGGCATTGACCTGCGCAAAGACTCTGGCGCCATGCAGCGCATTAAAGATGAGGCCGAGAAAGCCAAGAAGGAACTGAGCACGGCGACGGAAGTTGAAATTAACTTGCCATATATTACGGCCGATGCTGATGGCCCAAAGCATCTTGAATTGACCCTGACCCGCGCCAAGCTCGAAGAATTGGTCAGCGATTTAATTGAACAGCTTGACGGTCCCGTCAAACGCGCCCTAAAAGACGCCAAACTTGAGCCAAAAGACATCAAGGATATCGTGATGGTTGGCGGTATGACTCGGATGCCGGCCGTCATTGAGCGCGTCAAGAAGTTGTTCGGCAAAGACCCGATGCAGGGCGTGAACCCGGACGAGGTTGTGGCAGTCGGTGCCGCCATCCAGGGCGGTGTTCTGGCCGGCGACGTCAAGGACATCCTCCTGCTCGACGTCACTCCGTTGACACTTGGTATCGAGACGATGGGCGGCGTGCGCACTCCGCTAATCGACCGCAACACCACTATTCCGACTAGTAAATCCGAAGTATTCAGTACTGCTTCAGACAACCAGCCCCAGGTCGAAATCCACGTCTTGCAGGGCGAACGCGAATTCGCTAAGGACAACAAGTCGCTTGGCCGCTTCATCCTCGATGGTATTGCTCCCGCCCCACGCGGCATCCCACAAATTGAAGTCACCTTCAATATTGACGCCAACGGTATTCTCAACGTCAGCGCCAAGGACAAAGGCACCGGCAAAGAGCAGAGCATCACAATTCAAAACTCTGGCAATATGAGTAAGGAAGATATCGAGAAGGCCCAAAAAGATGCCGAGGCGCACGCTTCTGAGGATAAACAAAAGAAAGAAGCTATTGATGCGAAGAATCAACTCGAAAACGCCATCTATCAGGCCGAAAAGATGCCAGATGAGTACAAGGACAAAATCTCCGATGACGACAAAGACGCCATTAAGAAGGCCGTCAAGGAGGCCAAAGATGTGCTCGAAAAGCACGGCGAAGACAAAGACGAACTCGAGAAGGCAATGAAAGAGCTAAATGACGCCATCATGCCAATTGGCGCCAAGATGTATCAAAACGCCAGCGAATCGTCCGCCAAGGCCGACGAGGCAAAGTCCGAGGATAAGTCTGACGACGGCGCCGTCGAAGGCGAAGTGGTCGATAAATAATCTGTCGTCTGACACAAAAGCCTCCCCCACGCGGGAGGTTTTTTGTTCTGTCGCCGAAGTGATATAATGTAAGCATGAGCAAGAAACGAAAAAAGCAAGCCATCGGTACCGCGCTGGCCAAGAAGCTCAATCTTCGCCTTTTTCGCGCCATCTTGTCGTGCGTCGAAATCCTAACTCTGGGGTGGGTTGCGCTGGTCGCCAACAATGTCTTCAATCATGGCTTCAGGGTTGTTACGCCGGTTTTCGTCGTGATGTCTGTTGTTTATTTCGCGCTGCTGCTGCTGTTCACGCTCAGCGCCAAAGAACGTGATATGTTGATTCTTTGTGTTGTTTTTTTCGTCTTTGCGGCCATTGGTGTCGCCTTCGTGCCGTGCTATGCCCGCACCGCCACTTTCCGTTGCGGCGAGACCGAAGCAACCGATTGCATTGACCAGGTTTATACACTCGAGCAGCGCAACCTTTATTGGATAAAGAACCGCTAATGGATTTTGGTGTTGTCGCAATTATTATTGTCGTTGTCATGCTTGGTGGCGTCATTTTGCTTCTCCGTCAGTTCAGCCAACTCAGCAACAACCTGAACCAGAAAATCGACAACGAAAACCGTCACACGCAAGACAAAATCGACCAAATGAACGAGACCGTGAATCGCAAAATTGACCACAATAATGCTCGCGTCCAAGACTCAATTACGCGCCAACTCAGCGAATCGCGCCAACAAATGCAGGCATCAAACAAAGTGATATCCGAGATATCTGAACGTCTCGGCTCGATTACCGAGACCAACAAGCACGTCGTCAACGTCGCCGACGAGCTCAAAACTCTGCAGGCCGTGCTACAAAACCCCAAACAGCGGGGCGTATTCGGCGAGTTTTATCTTGATAACGTTCTTGGCAACATCCTGCCACCCGCCTCATACAGCACGCAATACAAATTCAAAGACGGCGAGATCGTCGATGCCGTTGTTTTCCTAGACCAGGGCAAACTTTTGCCGATTGACTCGAAATTCTCCCTTGAAAACTACAATCGCATGGTCTCTGCCAAGGACAAGACCGAGCGCACCAAATATGCCAAAAAAGTGCGCGACGACCTGAAGGGGCGCATTGATGAAACCGCCAAATATATTCGCCCCAACGAAAACACGATGGATTTTGCATTTATGTTCATTCCGTCTGAAAGTCTGTACTATGATTTGCTCATCAACAAAGTCGGCGTCACTGGCGCCAGCGAACGCGACCTCATTGAATACGCCTTTCGCGATAAACACGTCATTATCACCTGTCCGACCAGCTTTATGGCCTACCTCCAGACCATCCTACAGGGCTTGCGTAGTCTTGAAATCGAAAAGGATACGCGAGAAATTCAGGCCCGCATCGCCAAACTCGGCAACCATATCAACGCCTTCGACACCTATATGCAAAAACTCGGCTCCTCGCTTGGCACGACCGTCAATCACTACAATACTGCCTACAAATCCCTATCGCAAATCGATAAAGATGTTGTAAAAATAACAACAGGCGACCCAGCCGTTGAGCCCAAACAGCTCGATCGCCCCAACATGGAGGACGCATGACGACCCGCAAAACCCGACAAGAACTCGAAAAGCATCGCAAAATCGGTCGCCTGCTCAAGGTCGTTGCCTGGCTCGCCGCCATCTGTATCGTAGTCAGCCTCATCAAGATTGCATCAGTTTTCGCGCTCAAAGGCGAAGATGTCGAATATGCCTCTGAGTATTCACTTCCCATCGTGCGCGGGCTCATCTGTGCGCATGCCGCAATTGCGCTTGTTGCAATCTTGGCGCGCCACCGTATCACGCTCGCAATCACGCTTTTGTTAACTATCGCTCTCTTTGCCGCTAATCTGAGCTTGCCAATCTATGCCTATACAAGCGAATGTGTCGCTAGCGCCGAGCAGCACTGCCAATACACGCTGGACTATCACGAGAATAATATTTACGACTTTTAGCTAGAAGGCTCGCATCTTGTTGAAGGGGAAAATCCGGAAGTTGACTGGGCCAACTACGCGGCAATAGGGGATTGTGCCGAGACCACTTCGTGAATCAAGCGAGTTGCTGCCTTCGCGGTTATCGCCGCTGACGAACAATTCGCCAGCCGGCACGATGACATTCACCGAGCCCGAAGTGTACGCTTTTGGTCCGTCGTTTTCGGATTTTCGTGTGCTTTCATCTGGATTGAAGCCCTCTGGATGCTCGTCGTTGTACACAGTTAGCACACCGTCCGCAACTGTTACGCGCTCGCCCGGGAAAGCGATGACGCGCTTGATGATGTATTTATCGGATAGCCCGTCTTGCGCTTCGCAATTTGTGGTGGCCTCGTTGCCGCCATTCGCAAAAACAATGATATCGCCACGCTCGGGGACGTATTCTTCTTCGTTGAAATGGGCCTTCGTTACGGCCAGTCGGTTCACGATCACCCTGTCACCATTCTCGAACGTATTCTCCATGCTACCGCCGACTACGTTATAGCTCTGAAACACAAAACTGTTCAGTAGAAACGTGCCAAGTGCCACCGCGCCAACAAAAACCAGAAAACTCATAATGTCGCTAAGGGCTGGATACTTTTGCGCAAAACTCAGTTTAATCGGTTCTTCCATAACCACTATTTTAGCATAAGTAGCACCACATGGCACTGTGTGATAAAATAAAAGACGATTATGGCAGATTATGTAATGCTCCGTAAGGGGCGCAACGCACTCAGCACCGCGATACATGTTGTTCTGAACGTCGCACTGGCCGTCACTTCGACCGCGCTGACCGTCGTCAGTGGGAACTGGATTTTTGGCGTACTGCTGGTACTTTTGTCAAAATGGCGTGTCGTTGCCGTCCGCCCGCGCTACTGGTGGCTCAACATCAAGGCTAACCTCGTCGACTACATCGTCGGCATCAGTCTCGTTCTCTTGGTCTATCTTGCCGGCACTACCAGCTTAAACATTTGGCACGTCATTCTCACCGTTATTTATGCCGTCTGGCTCGTCTTCATCAAGCCACGCAGCACTGAGCGCGCCAACGAGCTACAATCGATGTGCGCCGTGTTCTTCGGTAGCTTCGCGGCCGCGCTCATCACCGACGGACTAAACAATCCGCTACTTGCCACGTTGCTGGCTTTCGTTATTGGCTATGGCGCCAGTCGCCACATTTTAATGCAAGGCGAAGACCACGATTACGCGCTCTCGACCTTCATTTTTGGCCTCTTGTTCATGGAGGTGACTTGGGTGCTTTATCACTGGACCATCATCTATCCGCTGAGCATCGGTGCCACCAGCTTGGTTGTCCCGCAATTGCCGATTGCTATCAGCACCCTGTTCTTCGTTTTCATGCGGGGCTACAAGTCCGCCGTTCGCCACGACGGCAAAATTCGCACCGACGATATTTTTCTGCCGGCGCTATTTTCAGTTTTGCTTATGGTTGTCATGATATTCTTCTTCTCGACGGCCAAATTTAATATTTAAACAAGGAGGTATTTTCCATGGACCAAGACGCCCAGCCACTCATCGGTAGCCGCAAAAGTAAAAAAGCAGATTACGATACGACCGCTCAACCCCGTAAGCGACGTGCCGGCACAACCTTCTTGGTAGTTTTTGCATTATTGTTTGGCATCTTCGGTCTGGCTTTCGGCGTTCTTTCCGTTTTGCCATCGGCACAGCAACAGGGCACTCCAATCAGCGAGAGCAGCGAAACGGAATACTATTCCGGCAATTCGGTCGAATTTGAATCAACTTCCATTGCCAGCATCGCCGAAAAAGTCACGCCCGCCGTCGTGTCAATTATTTCCGAATCATACAGCAGCGGTGGCTATTTCTATAGTGGCGGCACCGTCCAATCGGCCGGCACCGGCATGATAGTCAGCGGTGATGGCTACATTATCACCAACAAACACGTCATCGAGGGCGCCCGCAACATCCAGATCGTCACTGATGCCGGCGACACCTACGACACCGTAAAGATTGTCGGCGTCGACCCCCTCAACGACGTTGCTTACTTAAAGATCGATGGCGCAAGTAATTTGCCAACCATCAAGCTCGGTGACTCCAAGACCATTTCGGCCGGTCAGCCCGTTCTGGCCATCGGAAATGCGCTCGGCGCTTATCAAAATTCTGTCACCCAGGGCATCGTCAGCGGCACCGGTCGCAGCATTGAAGCTAGCGATGGCACTGGCGCCACCACGGAAACCTTGACCGACATGATTCAGACTGACGCCGCAATTAACCCCGGCAACTCCGGTGGTCCGCTAGTCAACGCCAATGGCGACGTCATCGGCATCAATACAGCCGTTGCTGACGCCAACGGCTTGGGCTTTGCCATCCCCATCACCGCCGTCAAGGGAATGCTCAAAAATATCATGCAGAACAACAGCGCCGAGCGTGCCTACGTGGGCGTAGCCTATCTGACCGTCACCGCTGAAATCGCCAAAACCTACGATTTGCCGGTCAAGCATGGCGCCTATGTTTTCAGTCAAAACTCGCGTGCCAGTGCGGTCGTAGCCGGTGGACCCGCCGATAAAGCCGGCATCAAAGACGGCGACATCATCACCAAAGTTGGCGACGTCGAAGTTGGGCGCGCCGGCGGCATCTCGACCCTCGTAGGCGAATACATGGTCGGCGACACTGTCGAGCTGAGCTACATCCGAGGCGACAAGAGCTACACGACCAAAGTCAAACTCGAAGCCTACGACGATTAAAAAAGGGCCGCAAATTTGCGACCCTCGTGGGGCTCATGGAGCCCCGTTGTTGTGCCACTCATCCAGCTCTGCCTTAACTGAACCAAATTCATCATTCAGCTGGTCATAGGCGCATTGTTCGTTGACCAATGCTTGCTGGATGGCGTTTATCTCGTCTGCGAGATTGGACAGCTCGTCCTTCAGTAGGCTGTTCTCCTTTCTGACGCTTCTCAGCATTTTCGACTTCACTTGATATTCTTCAAGGATGTCGATAATCAGCTGAGCCGGCACCAATAAATCGTTGCCGTGGTCTTTCAGGAGCTTCAGGAGCTTTTTTGTCATTAGTTGCCCGTCTTCGCTTCGAATATTGACGACAACCGCTCCGCCTTCCTGTTTCAGGACCAGTTTGCCCCGACCGGACTCTAATCTCAATGTGCTCACCTCCATAGTGTAGGATATGATTAGACCGTTATTTAATAATATCACAGATTATTAAAAAAGTCAATTATTACCCCCGTTTTGCCCATACTATTTCGCACTGGAAAAAGTCGTCGACTTATGTTAAAATATCAGAGTAATCAAAATTAATGAATCAGCCCACTACGGGCGAAGGAGAAGGTAGTAGATGCCTGTCAAGACAGATATCAAGGAGCTTCTTGTTGCTGGTGCGCATTTTGGTCACAAGACCAGCCGTTGGCACCCCAAGATGGCCCCATACATCCACAGCAAGCGCCAAGGCGCTCACATTATCAACCTTGAGAAGACCATCGAGGCGCTCGATGAGGCCTTACCACAACTGACCAAATTGGCCAGCAAAGGCGAGAAAATTTTGTTTGTTGGCACCAAGAAGCAAATGAAAGACGCCATCAAAGAAGTCGCCGAATCGGTCGACATGCCATATGTCACGGTGCGTTGGGTTGGCGGCATGCTGACCAATGTCGAGACCATCAGCAAGCAGATTCGCAAACTGAAGGACCTCGAACGCCGCATGAAGACCGGCGAATTGGAAAAACGCTACAATAAACTTGAAGTACAACGCTTCCAGGAAGAGATCGACACCCTAAACGAGCGCTATGGCGGCATTAAAGATATGAATAAGCAGCCGGTCGCTATCATCGTTGGTGACACGATTCAAGACAAGAATGCCATCAAAGAGGCGAAGACTTTGCATATCCCAGTCTTTGCAATCTGTGACACCAACAGCGACCCCAGCGAAATCGATTACCCGATTCCGGCAAACGACGACGCAATTAAGTCTGTCAAAATCATCATGGGTTATTGCGCTGAAGCCATCAAGGAAGGCAAAGCAAAAGTAAAAAGCGAAAACACCACAAAAAACGTAACACCAAAGGAGTAAACATGGCCGCAAAAGCTAAAACTACCAAAGAAGTTGCCGGCGAGGCAAAGGAAATCACCATTGAGCTCATCAAAAAGCTCAAAGAGCTGTCTGGCGTGGGGCTGACCGATGCCAAGAAGGCATTGGTTGAGGCCAAGGGCGATTTCGACAAGGCGCTCGCCGAAATGCGCAAAAAAGGTTTAACCAAGGCAGAAAAGCGCGGCGACCGTGAAACCCGCGAAGGCGTGATTGACGCCTACGTCCACGATGGTCGAATTGGCGCAATCGTGGAGGTCAACTGTGAGACTTCGTTTGTGGCCAAGACGGACGAATTCAAAGAATTGGCCCACAAAATCGCCATGCAAGTAGCCAGCATGAACCCACAGTGGGTGACTGAAGACGAAATCCCGGCCGACAAGCTGAAAGAAGCGCAGGAATTGGCCAAAAAGTCGCTCACCGGCAAAGAGCCGGCCGCTCGCGTCGAGCAAATTATTGCCGCAAAAGTTTCCAAGACTTTTGCCGACCGAGTTTTGATGAGCCAGACCTACATCTTTGATGACAGCAAGACTGTTGCTCAGCACATCAAAGACGTCATCGCTAAGACCGGCGAGAACATCACGGTCAAACAGTTCAAGCGCATCGAACTGGGCGTGACGGAATAGGCATCGCCCATAAAAAATATCTCCACCAAAGCGGTGGAGATATTTTTTTGACGCTCTCGTTAGTTGGCGAGTTCTTCGCCAGCCAATTTCGAGCTGATGTCTGACAGGTAGAAACCAAGCGCACCACCCAGAACCGGGAAGATGACATAGGTTACTAGCATCGGCATCAAAGCCTTCATCAGCGCGTCAAAGCCTTCGGCATCGCCGGGGAACAGGCCATAGACAAAGGCCACGGCCGGGTTCATTACGAAGACGGTATCGCTAATGTAGAGGTAGTTGCTGCAAATCACAACCGCCAAGAGCAATGCCAAGAACACGCCTGCTGCAACGACAGAAGCGAACGTGAATGCACTGCGTTTGTAGGTCAAAGCTCGTGCATAGGCGAAAGCAATGACGATCGCGCCCATGAATTCGAGCAACACGATTGGCCAGAACATGCTGAAGCCTTCGGTTGCAATCGTGAGATCGCTGGCTGGCGTTAGTGCTGGCAAGCTGGCCGAGCTGGCGCTGATTTGGCCAGAAGCCAAGCCGACTTGATAGAAGCCATTAATCACGACATAGCCGAGCCATGCACCAAGAATTTGGGCAATGATATATAGCACGCCACGAATTGCGCTCATACGGCGCGTCGCCAACATGCCGACGGTAATAATCGGGTTAAGGTTTGCGCCCGACAAGCGGAACACCGCCAAAGTGATGACGAGGTAACCGAAGACCATGTACAACGGGTTGAACAAACCGAGCGTCAGCGCAATCATCGTAATTAGCATGACGCCTACAGCTTCACCAATCAATGCGCCGAAGATTTTTCCGCGCTTGAAGATGGTTAGGATGTTTTCGGTTGCGTCAAACTTGCGTGCGAAAAACTCCCTCACCGCACTGTGTTTTTTGCTCGTAATGACTTTTACGTCAGTTTTCTTGGCGTCAGCTTTCTTCTTGGCGCCCTTATCGACAACTACTTCTGCTGACTTTGCAGTCCTCGCAGTGGCAGTGGCCTTGGCTTTTGAAGCGGCTTTGCTTTTCGCAGAGCTAGTCTTCTTGGCCTTTTTGGCTTTCGATGTTGCCATTTTTCCTCCTTTTAGAAAATATATAACCCCATAATATCACAAAACCAACAGGTGCAAGCATTTTCGTGTCATGCTACAATAGGACAAGTGCTTAGCAAAACAGGAGGATGTAGTGGGAATACTAGTAGAAAACAACGAAGATAAGAGTCTTTTGCAGGATAAAATCGCCGCTGATTTGCGCGAGCGCGCCGCACGCACTTCCCAGCAAGACGACCAAGACGTCGATTTTGTCGAAGATTCTCGCCACATTGAGGGCACGCACAAAACGGCTCGCTTCAGTTGGTTCTGGCTCATCTTGATTGTGCTGGCAATTCTTTCGTTGGTGGTAATTTTTGTTCTGAAATAAACCAAGTCTGACGCATACCCCTGTTTTGTGATAAAATAATAGATGTTATGTCAAAATCTGCGGAGTTAAAACAAAAACTCAAAGATTTAAATCTTGAGTATGCCAAAATTAAAGACCTGCCGCCAGCCGAGCGCGCAGACTTTGGGAAGAAGATTAACCAGCAAAAACAAGATTTGATGCGTCAAATCGCAGCAGCAGAAGACGCCGAACTCGACACGACCGTTGCGGCGCTTGATATTACCGCACCTTTCGCTGTCAATGGCACGCCGCCAAGTTTGCTAGGCGCAGAGCAGGGCAGTCGCCATCCTTTGATGGTCGAGCTCGACCGCGTCACCAGCATCTACCAAAACATGGGCTTTGACATTGTTGAATCCAAACAACTTGACGACGAGTTTCACATGTTCGACAGCCTGAACTTCGCGAAAGGGCATCCTGCGCGCGATGGCTACGATAGCTTTCGCACCGAAGAAGGCTTCATTCCGCCCGCCCACACCAGCACGATGCAGCACCGCGTTTTGAAACAATTCAAGCCCAAACTCGCCGAGGGAAAGACTATCGCCGTCGTCGTGCCTGGACGCGTCTATCGCAACGAAGATGTCGACGCTACGCACGAACACACATTCTACCAATGCGAAGGCGTTTACGTTTCAGAAGATTGCACCATGGGCAACATGCTGGCGATTCTGCGCGAATTCTTCGAAAGTTATTACGGCCAAAAACTCAATATCAAAACTCAACCGGGCTATTTCCCATTCACCGAGCCATCGCTTGAATTCCTCATCGAGAAACCCAAATCGTTGGGCGGAAAGGGCGACGGCTGGCTCGAGATGTTGGGCTGTGGCATGATTCACCCCAATGTCCTGAAGATGGCCGGCATCGACCCCCACAAATACCAGGGTTTTGCTTGGGGCGGCGGCATCGACCGTTTAGTGATGTTGCGTTATGGCCTAAACGACGTGCGTTATTTTGAGTCCGCAAAACTTGATTTTCTGAAGGAGTTGGCATGCTAATATCACTTAACTGGCTAAAGCGCGGCCTTGGTCAAATCACGGTCAGCGACGACGAACTCATCAAATTAATTGGCGCTCGTCTCGTTGAGGTCGAGGGCGTACTCGACCAAAGCACGAAATACGACAATATCTTCTGCGTGCAAGTAAAAAGTTGCGAAAAAATCCCCGACACCCACCTCACGCTTTGCAAAATCGATGATGGTCAAAAAGCCCCCGACGTTGTACGTGATGCTGACGGTCTGGTCCAGGTCATGTGCGGCGCACCGAATGTGCGTGTCGGCATGTTTGCCGTCTGGATTGCACCGGGCGCCATCGTCCCCAGCACTTTTGCCGACGCCGAACCCTTCGTCATCGGTATGCGCAAAATGCTCAAACGATACGATTCCTATGGCATGATGGCCGGTGCCGACGAGTTGGATTTGGGTGACGACCACAGCGGTATCGTCGAGCTCAATCCGGCCAACCTAAAGCCAGGCGACAGTTTTGCTGACTTGTTCCTCAGCCTAAATGACAAGATTCTCGATATCGAAAACAAATCGCTTACGCACCGTCCTGACACTTTCGGTATGCTAGGCTTCAGGCGCGAAGTTGCCGGCATTCTTGGCCAGGCCTTCCATTCGCCAGACTGGTATCTCAACGCCCAGCCACATTTCACAAACGACGCGAATGTCAAATTATCCATCGAGGCCGATGCCGAGCTTTGCCCGCGCTATACTGCCATTATTTTTTCCGTTTCGTCCGCCCCGGCCACGACCTACCTCAATGAACAGGCCACCTTGCTGGCTCGTTCCGGCATGCGCCCTATCGACCCTATCGTTGACGCTACGAATTATGCCATGTTGAATTATGGACAACCGCTCCACGCTTTCGATTACGACAAGTTTGTCGCCGTTGGCAAAACCGATGAGCCGAAAATCATTGTGCGCGCGGCGCGTGAGGGCGAAAAACTCACGCTACTCGACGGCAAAGAGATTACCATGTCGCCCGACGACATCGTCATCACCAGCAATGATATACCGGTCGCGCTCGCTGGCGCCATGGGCGGCGCCAACACCGCCATCGATTCGAGCACCAAGCGCATCATTCTTGAATCGGCCAGTTTTAGTCTGTATCATCTGCGCAAAACCCAGATGGCGCACGGCATTTTCTCCGAGGCTATCACTCGTTTCACCAAGGGGCAGCCAGTCGGCCAAACCCTTCCTGTCGCACTTCGTTTTGCCGAACTGACCAAAGATTATCTCCAACCGATTGCCTTGTTCGACACACAGTCCGCGCCCGCATCGGCTCCCACCGTCACGCTCGAACTGGCTCAAATCAATCGTCTGCTTGGGAGTGATTTCTCCATTGATGACGTCAAACAGCTACTCGAAAATGTTGAATTTTCCGTTGCGGTTTCCGAACAACAACTGACCGTTGCTGTACCATTCTGGCGTACCGACATCGCTATCCCAGAGGACATCATTGAGGAAGTCGGGCGTCTTTCGGGCTACGACAATCTTACGCCCGTCCTGCCGCTACACGCCACCGCTTCGCCCAATCCGGCCATGGTGCTCAAATCCGACCTGCGCCAACTGCTGGCCAGCTTTGGCGCTAACGAAGCCTTGACCTATTCCTTCGTGCACGGCGACCTGCTGAAAAAGGTCGGTCAAGACACCCAGAATTCTTATCGCATCGTCAATTCCATTTCGCCAGATTTGCAATTCATCCGCCAGAGCATCGCGCCGAGCCTGCTCGCCAAGTGCTATAGCAACTTGCGCACCGGCTATCACAAGTTTGCATTATTCGAAATGAATCAGTGCTACCGCCGCAGCGACGGCTGCGACGAAGACGGCGTGCCCCTGAACCGACACCAGCTAGCACTAGTGTATGTCGATGACACCAGCGACTCGAACTTCTATACCGCAAAGCACTATCTGGTGCAATTGCTCCAGCGCCTCGGCATCCAGGCGGAGTTTGCCCCGTTCGTCGGCGCCGAAGACGCCTCGAACAGTTATTACGAAGCGAAGCGCTCGGCCAATATCATGGCAAATGGCCGTGTGCTGGGATATCTCGGCGAGGTGAAAACTTCCGTCTTGCGCCAGTTCAAGCTGCCGGCCGGCGTCGCTATTTTCGAGCTCGCGCTTGACGAATTGCTTGCGTTAGACCGTCAGGCGCAGCGGTCTTTCCGCCTCAGCCAGTATCCGTTCGTTAGTCGCGACCTAACCGTAACTGTTCCCGCGGCCGCCAATTACGGCGATTTCGCGGCCAAACTGAAGGCCGTCCTCCAAGATGCTGGTCTGATTTTCCGCCTCTCGCCCACCTCGATCTATCAGGGCGAAGATGCCACCACCAAGCATCTCAGTTTCCATCTCGAATTTGCTCATCCCGACAAAACTCTCACCAAAGCCGAAATTCAGGATATAATGAAACAAGCTGAATCAATTAATAACTAACATGCGAGGTGTTTTATGATACAAAATGAAGAATTACGAACCAGTGGCCGTCAGCGCGTTGCCATCGTCGTGATTGCGCTTTTGATGCTATTTTCGACTTTTGCGCTCTATGCCGGCATCATGATTGGCAACAAGGGCAGTAGCTCTGGCGCCGACGAAGAGAAGACCGCTCGCTTCAACGAGCTCTACGCCAAATATATCGCCGCGCTCGACGAGCAGGGGAGCAAGCTGTCGGACAAATATTTTGACGATTTTTCAAGCTATAAGTCTCGCGTCAAGGCCTTCAACTCCGCAGACATTACGAAGCTGGAGAAAAAAGACCTGAAAGTGGGCGATGGTGCCGAGGTGACCGACGAAAACTTCACCGCTTATTCCGCCTACTACATCGGCTGGCTATCCGATGAGACCATCTTTGACTCTTCGTTTGATAATGCCGACAAGCCGACCGCTCTGAAAACTCCGCTGGCCGGCTCTAACAACATGATTCAGGGCTGGATCGAGGGCATTGTTGGCATGAAAATCGGTGGCGTGCGCGAATTGTCGATTCCGTCAGCCCTGGCTTATGGCGATCAGGCGCAGGATAAAATTCCCGCCAACAGCCCACTTAAATTCGTTATTATGTTGCTTGACCCCGTCGAGGAGCCCAATTTTGAAGGCTATGAGGAGCTCGAACAGCTGATGAACGAACTCTACGGCGCCTAATCATACCCATCAAAACCCCGATTTTTCGGGGTTTTTTGTGCAAAAATAACAGGGGCAAAAGCATAAATGGTATTGACAAAAATAGACATTAGTGCTATAATGATTGCGTAATCGTTGAAAAACGGTTACAGCACATTACAAGGCGAGAGCCTCCGAAGTGGAGTTATTTCTCGCAATCTTGCGCATTCCGCTATGTAGTGCGCGAAATTGCGAGAAATAAAAAAGCTTTTGGAGGTAATAAAGGATGTTTAATTTCTATTTCATAGTAGCTCCAGCTATGCTGGTAATGGCCTATATCATCGGCCGTAAGTTCGTGACTCGAGAAAAAGGAGCGGAGCGGGTAGTCAAAATCCGCTACGCCTCGGCCTCGACCGAACAGATAACAGCAATCATCATGGCCGTTATCGTAGTCGTTATGATTACGATAGAGTCCAGCCAGGGCATCATTCAGGCAATCGATGACACGATTGCCAGTGATGATCCTACCGGCGTGTATGCACTCTTATTTGCTGCCATGGCACTCGTGGCGATATTCGTAGTGTTAGCTGTTGTCTACTGGTTGGCCATCCGCTTTGCGGAGGGGCAAAAAATTGAAGCGTTCAGAAAATCTGCTGTAGCTCACGGCTATGGCTATCGAGTTTCTCATCGTTAATCCTTCTCGCCAGAGGGCCGGTCACTGACCGGCCCTTTTCCTTGCCTGCATGCTAAAATAATGATATGACACGCAGTTATTTCTTCTATGATCTCGAAACTTCAGGATTGGATCCGCGCAGCGACCGGATAATGCAGTTTGCCGGCATGCGCACGAATCTTGAGCTTGAGCCAATCGGTGAGCCGGTTAATATATTAGTCAAATTGAATGACGACACGCTGCCCAGTCCTCACGCCATTATGGTTACAAAGATTACGCCTCAGACCACGCTGGCGGACGGCATCAGCGAGGCGGAATTTTGTAAAAAAGTCAGCGCAGAATTATTTACGCCAGGCACGACTATCATCGGCTATAATTCAGTGCGCTTTGACGACGAATTTATGCGCCACACTTTTTGGCGTAATTTTTTTGACCCCTACGAATGGCAGTGGCGCGATGGGCGCAGTCGCTGGGACTTGCTTGACGTTGTGCGGATGACGCGCGCTTTGCGCCCCGCCGGCATCAATTGGCCGGTGCGAGACGGCAAGGCGACCAACCGGCTCGAGCTGATTACGCAAGAAAACGGCATTTCGCACGAACATGCTCACGACGCCTTGTCCGATGTTGAAGCTTTGCTGGATGTCACTCGTCTGATTCGCGAAAAACAGTCCCAGCTTTTCGACTATTTGTTTAAGTTGCGAGACAAAAAACAGGTCCAACGCTTGGTGAATTTGGAAAACCCGGTGCCTTTTGTCTATTCTTGCGGTCGTTATAGCTCGGCGCACGAAAAGACCACGGTTGCTTTTCCGCTCGCGCCAAGCAAAAACGGCAATTTGCTGGTTTTTGATCTACGCTATAATCTCGACGAGTTATTGAAAGACCCCGAACGGGACGAGGCGGCGACATTTTATCCCATCGTCAAGGAGCTCCGTTACAATCGTTGCCCGGCGGTTGCGCCACTCGGCGTGCTCGACCAGGGTGGGGCGTGGGAGCGGATTGGGCTTGATGCTACCACCGTCGAACAGAACTTGGCTTCGCTCGCCCGTCACCCCGATTTCGCCGAGCGCATGCGCACGCAGGAGGAAGAGAAAATGGACTTTCCGCCCGCCGTTGACGCCGAATCCGCGCTGTATGATGGTTTTCTGGACGACATCGACCGGCGTAGCTGCGAGGTAGTACGCAACGCGCGCCCCGACCAATTGGCCACTTTCACGCCCGAGTTTCATGACGAACGCCTCCCCGAACTGTTTCTCCATTATAAAGCTCGCAACTTTGCTGAGACTCTCAGCGAATCTGAACAAAAAAGTTGGGAAAAATACCGCCTTGGCCGCATCAAATCGCAGCAAAACGGTTTCATCAAAGCAATTCAAGATCTCTCAAAACAGGGCGCTGATCGCTTCTTGCTTGAAGAACTACAGCTTTGGTATCAGTCTTTGATGCCATATTAGCTCTGTTTGGGTGGCCAGTTTTTTGAGAGTGCATAACTATTTTTTCACCATGTCGACATAGTCGAAAACTCACCGTGCAATAAGAAGGCGTTGTTTAGACTTGATCCCACTTCAGGGCGATGGTTATTGTGACGTTCTGGCTGGAAGAAGGCAAATCTGCGCTGTTGGCTGGCGGAAAGGTACTAATTTCGATGCAGAACTCCTTCGACGACTGCTTAGAAAGGATGACGTTGTCGCTACTGACATTCTTAGCGGTACCCACGGTGACAACAGAAGGAGATGTCGCTCCAGCATACGAAGCATTCGTAGAATAATTAAACTCTAATGGAGTATTGACGTCGTCATATACTTGCACCACCATATACTTCTGTTGGGCCGCACTAAGCCCACTAATTGTGATAGTGGAAAGCTTGGCGTCATATGTGCCTTCATTTATGGCGTCAACGTAGAAAAAGCAAGTTCCCTCACTTAACCCGTAGGCTTTCCCGACCTGGAGGTCATTGCAGGTTACGGTTACGGTAGAGTCCGTGACGCTATGCGACGATGTCCTGTTTTGGGGATCTGAAAACGAGCTTGCATCCCACTTCACCTTCCAGCTCGCACTCCCCACGCTGACCGTGCCGTTAATATTCAAAGTCTGTGTATAGGCTGCAAAACCAATCGCCATGAACAGCGCGACTACTGCCAGGCCCGCCAGTGCAAATAACCGTAATTGTTCGCGTTTTTTATTACTTTTAAGCTTTTTCCTATTTAAACGTTTCTGTTGTGCCATGTTTAATCCTTTACTAACTATCTATAGCTTAAGCGTTTCTCCTCCCCTTGTCAAGTCTGGTAGCGGAAATATAACAGATAAAACGCTTGCATGTTTGTACCAATACCGCTTATACTAAGAAAGAGAAAAAACGAACGCTAACGTAAGAAAGAGTTGGACTATGAACGCTAAAAAGACTAAATATAAAAAGACTAATACCAAAAAGGTTCGGGATAATAAACGAGAACAGAGGATTCATCTTGTCACGATTGGTGCACTGCTCCTTGCCGTAGTCTTCATGGCGATTGGTTTTGCGGCCTATACGCAGACTTTGAATATTAACGGTACGGCAAATGTCGGGAGTGCGAGCTGGAATGTGCATTGGGAAACCGGGACTACGGCTGACCAAAGGGGCGAATGGGGAACCACGAGCTCGTCAGTTACTAACGATACCGTAACCCTGAGCTGCACCCTATCAGTCACCCAAAGCTGTGGCATGGATTCTCTTAATGCCATCAACGAAGGCACTTACGACGCAAAGCTGTCGAGCATCACCGTCAGCGGGCCAACTACCGCACAACAGAAATATATTTGCGTCGCCATTAATGGGTATAGCTCGTCTTTCGATGAATGGTGGTATACGCCAGGCTGTTCCAGCGTAGCGGGCAGCGGTTCATCGACGCAAATCAGTTTTGGTACCGCGGCGAATGTCGCAAGCAAGAATGTTACGATACCAAAGAAGAGCGGCTCCACGAACGGAGATATGGGTTATCAGGTTTTCGTGAAATATTACCAGCCGTCAAGTTCCTCCGACCTCCCCACGTCCAACCAAACAGTCACCGTCACGATCGCTCTCAAATACGACCAGGTCTAGGACTTTGCCACGACCGCCCCTGCCGGGGCGGTTTTTTGTGTAAAGAGAAAAGCGCTTAAGTTTTAAATCTCCCTCCCCGAGTGCTAAACTAAAAACAGTATGCGCTGGCTCGTCGGATTAAATTCCCTGCGTTTTTACGCAATCGTCCTGATTGTGGTTTACCATCTTTTTCGGCGCCTCCTTCCGGGCGGCTTTATCGCGGTCGATATCTTCTTTGCGATTTCCGGTTTTCTGACTATTTCCGGTCTTCTGAAACAATACGCCAGTACTGGCCGCGTGCACTATCGTGAGTTTCTCAAAAAACGCTTTTGGCGACTATTTCCACTGTTGTTGGTTTGCGTTTTGCTAACCCTGACGCTCGCGCTAGCGGTAAATCGCGACATCCTGGCCGGCGTACAATTGCGCACCGCTGCGGCCTTGACCTTCACTACCAATCTGCTCGAATTGTTCAGTGGTGGCGATTACGAAAACACGATTTCGCCCAATCTGTTTGAGCACAGCTGGTTTTTGGCGCTCGAAATGCAGCTGCTCTTGTTGGTCGGTTTGCTGACCAAGCTTGGTCTCGGTCTCGGTAGCCGGCGCCGCCGTGCGATTCGCAATATGGGTTTTGCCTATTTGGTGATGGCGATACTATCAAATCTGCTGATGATTGGCTATGGTGGCCGTTTTGGCGAAATCAATCGGGCCTACTTTGCCATAGACACACACATGGGTGCCTTTTGTCTTGGGGCCGCCCTGGCGGCCTTCAATCATCTTGTTCCCCGCACGCCGCGCACCCCCAAGCTGATTCCCGCCCTCGGCATGGCCATGAGTCTGCTGATTATCACAATCCTGGCCAGTAAAACCGAATATTCAGACCCCTTTACGTTCCTGTTTGTCCTGCCATTTACGGGCGTGCTGGCCATTATTATGATTTTCTGCATTATTAAATTGCAGAGCAACCGTCACAGTCGGCGCAATTCGCCGCTGCTGATTCGTCTGCTAGAATATCTCGGCTCGCTGTCGTTTGGCGTCTATTTATTCCATTATCCGCTGCATCTTCTCTTGCCAGAGCTCCTGCCGAATACGGCGCCCGGTTGGCTAGCGCCGATACTCACGCTTTCGCTCAGCTTCGTGCTGGCCTGGCTGTTTGCGGATGTGCTGAACCTGGAGAAGTTCTTCCGTTTCGGTCAGCTCAACAAAAAACGTCGGTTATCTCGTGTTGCGACATTAGCGATATGCTGCGCTCCCGCAATTGTCTTGCTCGCAACGACGCCCGTCCGCTCGCAAATCAGTCAGCAGCTCGATTCGGTCGAGCAGGCTGAATTCCATTTCGATGAAGATTATCAGCCAGACTATGTTGGCGTGCAGGCACTTGAGCAATTCTCGGCCAACATCGTACCGATTTTTCAGTCCCTCCAAAACGAGGCAAGTGCCGCCAGCGGCCATCATCGGCCAGCCATGTCTGCCAATTCGGCCAGCGTATTAATCATTGGCGATTCCGTGACTCTTGGCGCGAAGGCAGAGCTCGAGTCCATTATCGCCAACTCGTTCGTTGACGCACAGGAATCGCGTGGCATTGAAAGCGCTACGACTATTTTGGCGGGCTATGCAGCGGCCGGAAAACTGCCCGATACAATTGTGTTGAGCTTGGCGACCAATGAGCGTACCATCACCGACGGTTTGCTCCAGAGTATTGTCGATGTAGCTGGCGACGGGCATAGTTTCGTGCTGGTTTCCGCCTATGCTGGGCCGCAGCAACCACGCGAAGCACAGAACGCGGCGCTAAAAGGCTACGCCGAGCGCCATTCGAACGTCGTATTTGCCGACTGGTGGCAGTTGGCGCACGACAACTGGTCTTTAATGTACGCCGACCATATCCATCTTAATCCCGAGGGGCGATTGACCTATGCGCGACTAATAAATAACGCCGTACGAGGAGTTGCCAAATGAAGCGTAAAATCGCCATCGCACTAATGATTAGCGCCATCGTGGTACTGATTGCCGAATTTTTCGGTCTCTATTTTGCGCGTCAATCGCATCAACGCGCCGTGGCCGATGAAACAAAATCTCAGCTTGCCGTGGATTTGGGCACGCTCTCCGCGGCACTGCAATCCGGCAATCAGGCGCTTTACGAAAAGAGCTATCGCAATTTCTCGTCTCATCTTGCGACCTATCGCGCAAATCCGTTCGCCAGACGCGAGTCGGCCGAGCAAATCACTAAACTATCCGAATATGCTCAACTGCTATCTGACGACGCAGAGACCATCCGCACCCTGAATACTTTTCATGCCACGCTCCTGCAGCTCAACCTCACGCCTGAGACTGATGACAATATTGAAAAACTCTCCGATTATCGCAAAAAGTTCACGCGGCTCGCTGGCAACATCGAGCAGACTGCAGAGCTTCCATTACTGGCCGAATTGCGCGAACGCAGTCTGAAGATTTTGCCAAAACTCGCCAGTAAGCTAGATGCTGTGCTAGTTTGCGCTGGTCTTTGCCCCACGGCTACCATGAACGAAAAACAAAAAGACTTTTCGGAGAGTTTGGCCGAAGGTATTAAGCAGCTAAAAATCGAAAACGCCGACATCGCGGAGCGGTATTCGCCGGCAGAATACATTTTGCTGTTACAATAAAGATATGCAAAAGATTCTCTTACCCGAAGCCAATAATGATTTCATCCAAACTGCTTTACCGGCTCTGCGTAAATTCTGCGAGCCGGAGGCAACCGCAATGGAGTTGGCCGCGGCCTGTCAGCAACTAAAAGCCGGCGCCGCCGACGCCATGCTGGCCGGCATCGACTGGTCGTCTCGCGACGTCATTCTTGCCTGCCGTGATGAGCTAGGAATGCTAGCTAATCACCAAGTTTTTTCAAGTTTGTTTGTCGTCGATTTGCCAGACGGTCGGCGTTATATTTTGTCGGACGGCGCAACCTGCAAACACCCCACCGTTTCACAATTAACTGAAATCGTCGAGTTAGTACACGCCGCCGCCGAGAAGCTGCTTGATGATACGCCACGCGTGGCCTTGTTGTCATTTTCAAGCTTCGGTTCCGGCGGAAAAGATACCGCGATCGATTTGGCGCGCGACGTCTTGGCCGAGCTGCATCAAAAACATCCTCAAATGTTGGTTGATGGCGAAATGCAACTCGACGCTGCCGTAAACCCACGCATCGCCGAAAAGAAGGCGCCTGCCGACTCGCCAGTTGCTGGGCGCGCAAACGTACTAATCGCGCCAGATATCAATGCTGGCAACATCCTCTACAAAGCCTTCGAGCAATTCGCTTCCGCCAAAGTCGCCGGCCCAATTTTGTTAGGTTTTCAGGCGCCTGTCTCCGATTTATCGCGCGGTTCCACCGTCGAAGATATTGTCTTTACGGCGCAATGTCTGTTGCGGCTGGCTTCGCCTTCGCAAGCCGCGTCTTGATATCGCGTAGGCTATTCATGAAATAGGAAAAAGCATCAAACGGCGAATCGTAGGGCGAAAAATAACTATGCACATCGCCATCTTGGAAGTATTTCGTGCACATATAATATACATGATCGCTAGTCAACAATCGTCGCCAATCCGTGATTAGTTCGGTATCGTTGCTTGCCAAGACTTCGTCTCGTAATTCATAGACGGCGCTGATGGCTTCTTGTTGCATTGAGTTACCTAGCCAGGCAGTTAAATCGCGTTCAGCATCCGCCCAGCTCACCGTCCAGGGCATCGAGACGCTTTCTTGCACCGAGCCGATGTTGCAGGCCTCGCTGACCGTCAAAAAACGGTTCGCTTTGTCGCCCAGCCATCGCTCGACCAAGCTTTCGAAAAACTCAAAAATGCCAGTTTCGCGCCAAATATTCTCGCCAAATGTCTCGAAGTCCATCATTAAATTGGTCAACAAGCCGCGCTCCGCATCCTCGTATAGCCAGGCGAGGTATTTGTCGACCGTCAATGGCCATTCTGGCCACCGCTTGTCGGAAAAACGAAAGGCGATGTCGTCGGACCGGCGGTAGTTGCGCAACAACAGCTTCAGCTCTTTGCAGCCATAGGCAGAATAGGCATAATTCGGGCTGCGGTCGCCCAAGATTTTATCCCATCCTTCAGCCAATACGCCCCGATAGCCGTGTTCTTCCGCCCAAGACGCCACGTCGTCGTTGTACGCAAGTTCCGTGTTACGCAACACGCGCGGCGTTTGTCCGAACAGTTCTTGGATTTTTGCGCGGTGCTCGGCCACCTCACTGGCAAACTCCTCGCGATTATAGAAGAAGGCCAGTGAATGGTAGTATGTTTCGCCCACTATCTCGACACGGCCAGTTTCAGTCATTTTTTGGAGCAGTGTAATCAGTTCCGGCGCCCACGTTTCGGCCTGTTCGAGCCAGACGCCCGTAATCGACAACGACAACTTGAACTCCGGAAAGTGCTCCAAGCAACGCAATAGCAATTTCAGCATTGGCGCATAGGATTTTTCTGCTACTTTCTTAAAAACGCGCTCATTATTCGCGCCGGCGTACCAATCCTTGTCCGTCCAATAATCATGGTCATGTCCCACCGCAAAGATGCTGTAATGCTTCACCCGAAACGGCTGATGCATATGCAAATATAGGACCAAAGACCGCATTGCTCGTATTACCTCTACCTAAAAAATATTTCTTTTGTGTTTCTTGACTTCATCATACACTTGAATACACTTTTGCGCAACGTCGTCCCAAGAGATGCGCGCGTATTCGTGCTGGACATTTTGACGCAGAATTTTGGTGAGTGCCGGGCTCTCTGCGATATTGACAAGCGCATCGGCCAGCTTGTCCTCGTCCCAGAAATCATAACGTACGATTGAGTGTAATACTTCGCCGACTCCCGACTGTTTGGTGATGACCAGGGCATTACCGTGGTGCGCCGCTTCTAGTGCGGTCAGACCGAACGGCTCCGAAACGGACGACATCACGAAGATGTCAGAGATGCTATAAATGTCGCGCAGTTGTTTGCCGCGGATGAAGCCAGTAAAAATCACATTTTTCGCAATCCCCAATTCTGCCGACAGGCGTATTAATTCATTCTTCTCTTCGCCATCGCCCGCAAACAGAAATACTAGTTTGGGGTGAACGCTGATTGCACGTGCCGCCGCCCGCATCATGTGAGCAAGACCTTTTTGCAGCGTAAAACGCCCAACCGTAGAAACGATTGTGTAACCTTGCTTCTTCAAGTCTTCAAGATATTGGTAGCTTGAGCCGTCAAAGTGATAGTTGTCTTCCCGCTGCGTGGTGAAGCCATTGTGCGCAACGTCAATTTTGTCGGCGGGGATGCCGTATTTTTCAATAATCATGTCTTTTGTAGCCTGACTGACGGCCACGATTTTATCCGCCCAGACCAAACCTTCATATTCAATCTGACGAATCAGCGGATTCCCGCCGTTTTCGCCGCCACGGTCAAACTCGGTTGCGTGCACATGCGCCACGAACGGAATACCGAAGTTCTTTTTCGCCATGATAGCGGTCTCAAAAGTCAGCCAATCATGCGCGTGGATCACGTCTGGCTGCTGGTTATTCGATAAGTATTGTTTGATGAATTCGCAGTATTCGTGTTGCACGTCTCTTAGTGAATAATGACCGTTTTCGCCAAGCGTTTTCGCGTTTACCTTGTCGGACTCGTAGGCGCCCATACCGTATTGGAAGAGTGGGTCGAGGTCAGTTGCCGACAAAACATGCATAAAGTCAAAATCATGGTCAGATTCATAGGGCACGACAAAATCAATCTCCGCACCCATTTTTGCAAGAGATTTCGAAAGGTTGAAGCAAGCCACTCCCAAACCGCCACTATTGTGGGGAGGAAGCTCCCATCCTAGCATCAAAATTCTCATCTATAAATAGTATAGCACTTCAGGCAACAAGCACAAGCGTAAAAACATTTTTTAGAGCGAAAATTGCGAGTTATAGAGCTCGGCATAAAAGCCGTTTTTGGCCATCAGTGTTTGGTGATTCCCCGACTCGACGATGTCGCCTTCGTTCATCACTAGAATTAAGTCGGCATTTTTGATAGTCGATAAGCGATGCGCGATGATGAACGAGGTCCGGCCCTCCATCAGTTTATCCATCGCATCCTGCACCAACTCTTCGGTGCGCGTATCAACATTCGAAGTGGCCTCGTCCAGAATCAGGAAAGGCGCATCTTCGACCATGCCGCGCGCAATCGTAATCAGCTGTTTTTGCCCGGCCGATACTGCGTCGTCTGACAACTGCGTATT
The DNA here is from genome assembly GCA_017430725.1 of Candidatus Saccharimonadota bacterium. GTDB lineage: Bacteria > Patescibacteriota > Saccharimonadia > Saccharimonadales > Saccharimonadaceae > UBA2834. The sequence continues at coordinate 34,102 of JAFRMK010000001.1, forward strand.
CAGGCCATTCGGCAAGGTGCGAATAAAATGCGCCAAGCCGATTTGTTCGCAGATTTCCATGATGCGCTGGTCGGACACATTTGTGCGGTTATAGGCGATGTTTTCACGTACGCTCCCCTCGAACATCCAAGTGTCCTGCAACACCATCGTGAATAATTCGTGTACGTTTTCACGCGTCAGTTCGCTTGTCGCAGTGCCATCAATCAAAATTTCCCCAGCTTGTATTTCATAGAACTTCATTAACAGGTTCACCATAGTAGTCTTGCCGGCGCCAGTTGGCCCCACGATGGCGACTTTTTGGCCAGCTTTGATGTCGATATTAAAATCTTTGATGATAGTTTTTTCGGCATCATAGCCGAACCTGACGTGCCGAAAACTAATATCGCCTCTGACTTTTTCTTTCTGAAGTTTTCGGCTGACCTTGCGCTGGTCCGGCATTTCCGTTTCGTCGACAAACTCGAACACACGTTCGGCCGCCGCAATGGCCGACTGTAGGCTGGTAGTGATTTGCGCCAGTTCGGATAGCGGAGAAGTGAACAGCCTCACGTAAGCGATAAAGGCCACGATGACGCCAAAACTAATCAAATCGTGCGCGGTCAGCAAGGCACCTACCACGCAGACTGCGACATAACCGAAGTTGCCGATGAAAGCCATAATCGGATGCATGAGCCCTGATAAAAACTGGCTCCGTTGGTTGGCACGATAAACGCGTCGATTCAGCCGGTCAAACTTTTTATCCATCTGGGCTTTACCGTTGTAGGCCTTCACTATATTTATCCCGGAATAGACCTCTTCAATATGTGCGTTCAACTTGCCGAGCGCTACTTGACGCTCAACGAAGTATTTTTGAGATTTTTTCAGTATCGCAACCATCAGCCGAAAGCCAATCAGGGTTGAGGCCATTGCCGTCAGCGCTAACAGCCAATTTGTCACAAACATCATCAGCACTGTGCCAAGCAACAGAGTCATTGCTGAAACCGCTGAGGAGATTGTGTTATTGAGATTCATTGTCAGCGTATCGATATCGTTGGTGACGCGTGATAAAATGTCGCCACTTTGATGTTTATCGAAATAGCGCAATGGTAGACGGTTGATTTTTTCCGAAATGCTCCGACGCAGATTCTGGGCGAAGCGGTTGGAGACTCGTGCCATAATCAATCCCTCACTCAGCTCCAGCACGGCACTACCAAAATACAGTCCCAACAAGAGCAGAGCAATACGCCCAATCTGGTCAAGCGCCATGGCTTGTTCTGGTGCGATGCCGGCCGAAATCAGGTCCGTAATCTTTGCCAATTGGTTTGGCGCCACAATCGAAAGAATCGCTCCGCCGATTGCGCATAGTGAAGCCAAGATTATCCGCGGCAGATAGGGGCGCAATTCGCGAACGGTCCGCCGAAATGCTGCGCCAAAATCCTTGGCTTGTTCAATTTTTCGTCCGCGTCCGCCACCGTTATGCATGAAGCTCCTCCTCTGAAAGTTGCGAATAGGCGATGTCGCGATAGGCTGGGCAGTTTTTTAGCAAATCCTGGTGCGTACCAGCGCCAACACAGCGACCTTTGTCAAGCACCAGAATTTTATCGGCGTGCATAATGGTGCCAATGCGTTGCGCCACAATGAGGCTGGTAGCATTTTCGGTGTATTTCTTTAGCGCCTTACGCAACCTTGCATCGGTTTTATAATCGAGCGCCGAAAACGTGTCGTCAAAGATGTAGATTTCTGGCCGCCGCGCTACTGCCCGAGCGATAGACAGACGTTGCTTTTGGCCACCAGATATATTTGTGCCGTTTTGCGCCAAATGCGTCTGATAGCCTTTTGGCATTTTCTCGACAAAATGCTTGGCCTGCGCAACTCGAGCGGCCTGCCGGATGTCTTCGTCTGAGCTTTTTGCTTTGCCGTTGTCGCCGAAGCGGATGTTCATTTTGACGCTGCCATCAAAAATGACGGCGCGTTGCGGCACATAGCCCACTTTGTTGTTCAATGCGCTCAGTTGATAATCGCGCACGTTGACGCCATCGACGAGCACCTCGCCAGCGGTCGCATCATAGAATCGCGACACCAGATTGACCAGAGTGGATTTGCCGGAGCCTGTTAGCCCGACGAAGGCCACCGTTTCGCCCTTTTTCGCAACAAAGCTGATGTCTTGGAGCAGGTATTCTTCTGCACCAGGGTAGCGAAATGAAACTTTGCGGAACTCAACCGTCCCCTCTTGTGCGGGCTCGCCTTCAGCTCGCGTGCCGTCCGTGATATGGATTTTTTCGTTCATAACTTCATTGATACGCCCCGCCGAAACCTGCGCCCGCGGCATCACCATAAATACAATCGAAAGCGTCAAAAACGACATAATTACATGCATAGCGTATGTTGAAAACACCACCATGTCGCCAAAAATCACTAATTTGTCGCCCATCTCGGCCGCATTAATGATAAATGCCCCAACGAAGTAAATCGCCAGAGTCACCCCATACATCACCAAATACATTAAAGGCGACATCACCGAAAAAACGCTTTGGACGAAAATCTGTGTGCTGGTCAGCCGCTGGTTGGTGCGGGCAAACTTCTTCTCTTGGTATTGTTCGGCATTGAATGCATGTACTACGCGAATGCCGGTCAGGTTTTCGCGCGTCACGCCGTTCAGTTCGTCGGTCAACTTCTGGATTATTTTAAAGCGTGGAATTACCAGGCGCATAATAACGATGTTCGCCGCCACAATAATTACCACCGCTACCGCCGTAATGGAGCTCCATTGCCAGCTTTTGTTGGCGATTTTGATAATTGCCCAAGTTGCAGTCAGCGGAGCGCGCACCAGCATCCGCACGCCCATCGTCAGAAAACTTTCGACCTGCGTGATGTCGTTAGTGCTGCGTGTTATTAGGCTCCCGGTCGAAAAACTCTTTATGCTACCCATGTCCAATCGCTCAATCTTGTCAAAAAGTTTTTTGCGGGTGTTCAGGGAAAAATCGGCCGACAACAGCGAAATAAAGTACCCCGAAGCCGTGTTTGCCAAGAGGGCACCTAATGCGCAAAGCAGCATAAAGCCGCCATTTCGCAATATTTCGGCCATTTCACCGCTGGCCGATTGAACTAATACCGTAATTTCGGACATATAATCCGGCATCTTCAGCTCAAGTCCGACCTGCATTGTAATGAATGCAAAAATCAGCCCAATATAGCCATAATCGCGTTTTGTCAGATTGCGAAACAGTTTAAACATGTCTTCTTATTATACAGAAAAACCAAAGCAGGAAAAAGGCCCCGCTGTTGCAGGGCCCTGGAAGAATAGCGACTTAAACTTTTTCAAAAAACTTTTTCATTTCGTCCCATTTTTTACCTCTTCGTAGAGGTGTTGCCCACACAATTGCATACATCAGCAGGGGTCCCCCCCTTTTTTTCAAGAAATTTGGAGGTGATTCTGGTTGCCCGTTCTCCCGTCAGGCTTCCAGAGTGGTCTTTGCCAGTCGCTTTTAAAGTTCACCATGTTTGGCCTTCTTTTCCGCAGGCGAAAAGGGGTATACACCTGAATCCAAGAATTTAGCCATCTGCACATGGCATAAGACTATATTAGCATAAACTCTGAAAAAGTCAAGCAAAAAACGCCACATTTTTACGCGGCGCCGTTTTTCTGCGTTTATGGCAGGGGTGGCAAGACTCGAACTCGCGACACCTGGTTTTGGAGACCAGTGCTCTACCAACTGAGCTACACCCCTTTGGCTCCTTGCAATTATATCATAAGCCGAGCATGCTAAAATATAGTTATGTACGAAGAGTTTACGCAGTTTATTCAAAAATATCGTCGGATTGGCGTCATCCAGGCCGAAAATCCAGACGGCGATTCGCTGGGTTCGGCTTTGGCCCTTGAGGCGGCGCTCCCTACGCACGAGCTTTCGCTGTATTGTCCTGTCGATATCCCAAAGTATATGCGTTATTTTGCCGGCTGGGATCGCGTAAGTAACGATTTTCCGTTCGATGCAGACGCCTACATTATCGTCGATACTGCTTCGGCCGTTCTGCTCTCAAAACTACTCGACGACGATGCCATCAAGCGACGCTTGCACGATGCGCCAGTTCTGGTGATTGATCACCACGAAACAGCTCCCGACCTGACCTTTTCATACCAGTCTATTATTGAGCCGCTATCTTCTTGCTGCGCCTTGTTGTGGAAAATTCTCAAAGCCGCAGACATCACGATTAACCAATCCTGCGCCGAAAACCTACTCTATGGCATCCTGTCCGACACGCTCGGCCTGACTTCGCCGTCCACTAGCGCAGAAGATTATCGCATTGCGGCCGATTTGCTTGATTGTGGCGCAGAAATTGCCAGCATGGAAGAGCGGCGGCGCGAGCTGGCCAAAAAATCCGTCCGGATTCTTGACTATAAGGCCGACCTGATAAAACGCGTCGAGTACCACCTTGACGGCAAACTGGCGACCGTGCATATTCCTTTTGAGGATATTCAGGAATATTCCGATGAATACAATCCAAATGTCTTGATTCTTGAAGAGTTGCGCTTAGTTACCGGCGTCGAAATCGCCGTTGCCATTAAGACCTATCCCGATGGCAAAATCACCGGCAAGATTCGCAGCACTCAGCCTGTCGCCGAACAGCTTGCCGCCTATTTCGGCGGTGGCGGACATCCTTATGCGGCCGGTTTTCGCACCTATGACGACGATTATGATGGCGTAATTCGCGAACTGGTCTCGGTCTCCCATGATTTGCTTATGCTAAAATAATAATATGGAGCAGTACGGTTCGGGCATCGCCGAGATAGAGCAGCGCATTCGTTTTTGCAACTATCTTTCGGTTGCACAGATCTTTCTGCAAGATAACTTCTTACTGGAACGACCATTGTCTTTTGCGGACATTAAACCTCGTCTGCTTGGCCACTGGGGCTCGTGCCCTGGCATTAATATCGCTTACGCCAATCTCAAGTATCGTTTTCCCGGCATTCAGTTTATTCTTGGTCCCGGACACGGTTTTCCCGCCTTGCAGGCAAATTTATACTATGACGGTGTTCTGCAAGAATACTATCCAGCGGCCACGCACGATGCTGCCGGCCTGGCCTATCTTTGCAAAAATTTTTCGTGGCCATACGGTTTTCCGTCGCACGCCAGTCCGGCTACGCCGGGCGTTATTTCCGAAGGAGGGGAGCTGGGCTATGCTCTTGCCACCGCCTATGGCGCTGTATTGGGTCGCCCGGAAAAACACGTCGCCGTGTTAATTGGCGATGGTGAGCTGGAGACCGCCACTGCACTCGCCAGCCTTAACCTGCGCAAGCTGATTAGTTCTCCAGAACATGGCACGGTCCTCCCGATTATCCATCTCAACGGCTACAAAATATCCGCTCCGACCGTTTATGGCCGCAGCAGCGAGCGCGAGCTCTTACAGCTGTTTCGCGGTTTTGGCTATCATCCTATCAGTTTTGACGGCACTGACACGGCGCGCTTTCAGGCGGTGCTGGCCGATTTGCCGACTGACGCCTGTCTCATCATGCGTACGCCCAAAGGCTACACCGGGCCAGCGAGCGTTGATGGCGTCAAGGTGGTCGGCAACTACGCCTCGCACCAGGTGCCCTTACCGTTGGCAAACAGTGATGCCGACCAGTTGGCGATGCTGGAAGAATGGCTAAAATCATATCATTTTGAGGAGCTATTTCATGGAGCTTGATCACATCAGATACCCTGGCGCCGAAAAACATTCGTCTGCCGCTGTGTTGGGGGAAATTCTTAGCGAGCAACTCAAAAATTACCCAGATTTTTATTTCTTCTCGCCGGATGAGACCACGTCGAATCGACTGAGCGCCGTTTTTGAGAGCGCCGAGCGTGCTTGGGGGCTGCCGCGCGAAAGCTGGGATTTGCATCTGGCTCCCAATGGGCGCATCATTGAACTTCTCTCCGAGAATACACTATTTGCGGTGCTGGCCGGACACGTTCTGAGCGGTGGGCGCGGCGCCATGACGTCGTACGAATCCTTCCTGCCCATCATCAGCTCGCAGCTCGACCAATATCTGAAATTCCTGACGCAAAGCAGCGACCTGACCTGGCGCACTGATGTGCATGCGCTTAATTTGCTGTCCACGTCGTGCTGGGAGCGCCAAGACCACAATGGCTTCACGCACCAAAATCCCGCCCTGATTTCTAGCTTGCTGGCTAAGCCCTCCAATCGCGTAAACTGCTTATTCCCGATAGACGATGTAGCAATGCGTGCCACTGGTGACTTTATTTTTGAGCAGAGTAAGAATGTTGTAAATCTTACAACATTTAATAAGAACGCCCAGCCGCGCTGGATTGACATCAATCATGCGCGTTTTCAGTTCGACAACGGCGGCGCTTCGCTGTTTCAGTTCACCTCCGAAGAAGACCCGAATATCGTCATCGCCGGTATCGGCGATATCCCATCGACCGAGGCACTGCTCGCTATTCGCCTCGCCAAGGCTAAACAACCGCAGCTTCGGTTTCGCTACGTCGGCATCAACGCCCTGTCTTATGGCGCCATTGGCACCGTCGACCACAAACTCTCGCCGGCAACCTTTGATGAATACTTCACGACTGACCGTCCCATCATCGTCAATTTCCACGGCTATGCCGACACGGTCCGGGCGATTTTCGCAAATTACACATCGCTCGAACGGGTTAGCGTGCATGGATATGAAGATGCCGGTTCAACTACCACGCCACTCGATGAGCTTTGTCGCAACCACTGTTCGCGCTGGGATATTTGTGTCGACATCTTTGAGCAATTAGGGTACAAAAATCTGGCCGATTTTTATCGTGCGCAAATTTCCGCTAACACAGAATATGCCAAACTGCACGGCGTCGACCAAGAATAGCGGTCTTTCTGATATAATCGGAGCATGAGCAAACTAATTTTGATAACCAATCCCGGTAGCGCCAGCCGGAAATATGCGCTTTATGACGGCGACGAACTGATGGCGCAGCTGCATTTCGAGTATGAGGGCAAGATGGTAGTCTGCACGATTAATGACGTAGATGACGGCAAGAAAAAAATCAAACCGCCCATCAGCGACCTTAATGAAGCCATTACCGCCTTGCCGAAAATTCTTAACGACGAACAATATGTCACCAGCCAGCACAAGCTGAGCGCCGTCGTGGTGCGCATCGTTGCGCCAGGCGATTATTTTACGCAGGACCATGTCGTTGATGACGAATATATGACCCAGCTCAAAGAGGCAGAGAAGCGCAATCCGATCCATGTCCCAACCACGGCCAACGAAATTCGCGGCATTCGCAAGAATTTTGCCGGCGTCAAAATCATTTCCGTATCCGACTCGGCCTTCCACTGGGAAAAGCCCGACACTATGAAGTATTACAGCTTCGATATGGAGCTGGCCGATAAGTTTGAAATCAAGCGCTATGGCTACCATGGACTCAGCTATGCCTTCATTTCCCGTTATCTAAAGGAGCACGATATTCTGCCGGAAAAGCTTATCGTCATGCATTTGGGATCCGGCTCTTCCGTGTCTGCCATCCTCAACGGCAAAGCAATGGACAACTCCATGGGCTATACGCCGCTTGAAGGCGTCGCGATGTCGACGCGGGTCGGCACCATTGACGTTGCGGCTGCGCTGGCTATTAAAAAAGCTCTCCAGCTAAAGACCGATGAAGAGTTCCTGCTTTATTTGAACAAGCAGTGTGGCCTGTTGGGGCTTTCGGGCATTTCCGATGATATGCGCGAAATAATTCAAAAACGCGATGAGGGTGACTTGCGTGCCAGCTTGGCGCACTCAATTTTCGTCTATCGTATCCAAAGCTATATTGGGCAAATGGCTGCCGCCCTGGGTGGTGCCGACGCGCTGGTCTTTGCCGGCACAATCGGCGAGCGCAATGACGAAATACGCCACTTTATCTCACAAAAACTGGCCTACCTCGGCTTTCGACTAGACGCCGACAAGAATCATGCTCCTGAGTTCACCGAGCGTCATGCGCTCATTTCTAGCGAAGACAGCAAGCCAGTTTATGTTGTTCAAACCGACGAGACCGAAGAAATGATTTATCGCGCACAGGCCTTTATCGACTAGTTATGGAGCAATTTTTCGACTATTTTGCACCAAGCCAGTATGAGCTAAATTTTTCCATCGCCGCAAACAAACAAAAGTTGCACGGTCGAGCCATCGTCACTGGCACGGCCAAAGCCGACACTATCAAGTTTCATGCCGTAAACTTGCAAAATGTCCGCCTTTTGGTTGACGGCGAGACGCAGCGTTTTCGTCAAACCGCCGAAGCCATCGTCATATCGGGTGTTAAGCCGGGGGAGCATCAGTTTGATTTCGATTATGACGCCACGATTAATCAGGACATGGAAGGCGCCTATCTGTCAAAATACGTCCATGACGGCACCGAACGCCAAATTGTCGTCACGCAATTTGAGTCACATTATGCTCGTCAGTGTTTCCCTTGTATCGACGAGCCGCGCGCCAAAGCGGTTTTCAAATTGACCATCTCGTCAGTTCAGTCTGACACCATCCTGGCCAATATGCCGGCCCAGTTCTCTCTAGTGCAAGATGGTCGTCGCACGGTGGAATTCGTCGAAACTCCTCGTATGTCGACCTATTTGTTGGCTTTTGCTGCCGGCGAGTTTGTCCAGCACGCAAAGACTTCGAAACATGGCGTGGTTATTACTGCATACGCTGGTTTGCACCAATCTCCCAACGACTTGCATCACGCCGTCGATTTTGCTTCTGACGTGTTAGATTTTTACGATGACTTATTCCAGACGCCGTATCCTCTGCCAAAGTTAGACTTATTGGCAGTGCCCGATTTTGAGGCTGGCGCCATGGAAAACTGGGGCCTGACGACCTATCGCGAAATTGCCATGCTAGCCAACCAGCAATCCGCGCTCGACCAACAGCTCTACGTCGACCTCGTAATCGCCCACGAGTTGTCGCATATGTGGTTCGGCGATTTAGTCACTATGCAGTGGTGGGACGATTTGTGGCTGAATGAGTCATTTGCCAACATGATTGAAAACTATGCAGTAGCCAAATTGCGCCCCGAATTGCCGGCCTGGGACGAGTTTTATACGACCGCCGTCTTGTCGGCACTGCGCCGCGACTGCTTGCCGGATGTTCAGCCGGTGCGCGTCAATGTCGCTGATGTGCATGAAATCGAAAACCTATTTGATGGCGCCATTGTATACAGCAAGGGCTCGCGGCTGCTCTTGATGCTGATGCGCACAATGGGCGAACCAGCCTTCTTTGCCGGCCTCGCCGACTATTTCAAGAAGCATGCCTATAGTAATACGGTCGCCGATGATTTGTGGCGCGCGCTCACTCCTCATGCCGATTTCGACGTGAAGAAGTTCATGACGCCTTGGCTGACGCAGGCTGGCTATCCAGTAGTCGCCGGGCAACGACAAACGAGATTCTTGTTGGTTGGCAAAGGTGAAGATTATCGCTATCCGATTCGCGAACTCAAAGATGACTTGTCCGGCCATTATCTGATTCAACTCAGCGACGAAGAGCTAGACGCCAAACTTCGCAAATTCTCGCGGCTCGATAGGGAGCAAAAGCTTCGCCTATTGATCGACCGGCGCTTGCTGGCTAAAACTGAGCGCGTCAAAAGCGCTTCTTTGCTCCCGCTCCTGCGGGTCTGCAGCGCTGAGACTGACCCCGTAATCTGGGAGATGATTGCCGTCATTATTAACGATTTGAAGATATTTTTCGACAAGAACACGCCGGCAGAACGCCAGTTCAAAGATTTTGTGCGCGAGCTAGTATATGCCAATTACCGTCGTCTCGGTATCACCGCCAAGTCGCGTGAACCGCTCGCTGACCGTCGCCTTCGTCCGACCATAATGGCGCTGATGCGCTACTCCGGTGACCGTAGTTTTGCCGAACGTGTTTTGCGTCACTATGCGAAAATTCCGCCCGAGCGAATCGACCCGGACCTTCGCAGTATTATTTTGACCGTGCTGTGTCGGGAAAAGCCCGCACTGGTTTCGCGGTATTTTGCGCTCTATCAAAACAGCTCCGATGTTGCGCTCAAGAGCGACCTGATGGACGCCATGACGCTGACCAAGCATTCGGCCGATGGCGCCATGTTCTTGCAGGCAATCAAGGATGGCGCGATTCGTCCTCAAGACCGCCTGATTTTCTTTATTCGCATGCTTCGCAATCGCAACCTTCGCGACCAGGCGCTGGATTGGTTTTATCACCACTGGGGCTGGTTGAAAAAGGCCGAGGGGAGCAAGACGGCGCCAGATTACCCACGCTATATCGCAGGTTTTATGGTGCGCCCCGAATTGGCTGAGCAGTACCGTAACTTTTTCTTGCCATTTATCAAAGAATCGGCTTTTGCGCGTAATATAAAAGTCGCATTGGCCGAAATTGAGGCAAATTTGGAACTCTTCACCTCTGATCGCGCGGAACTATGCGCAGTTTTGGCTGATTTTGCGGCCAAAAGCCCGAAAAACTCATAAAAAACCCTTGCAGTCCCAAGTTTTTTGCGCTATACTAAGAAACAGCTTTGAGCAAGTTCGCTTGATTTATTTATGAACCTCTGCTCACGTTTGATAAAAATGCGAGGATATCTATTTTCTTCGGCTCAAAAATTCTATCAATTAACAATTTGATGACAACATAGGAAATTTAATTGGCGGTATCGACTCTTTGAGTCGTACCAAACCGTAATTGAGTATCAATTACTGGTTAAGTCAATGCATAAAAAGGTACATAAGGGCACTGATAGTGGATGCCTTGACATTTGCAACCGATGAAGGCCGTAGAACTCTGCGATAAGCTTCGGGGAACTGAGAACAAGTTTTGATCCGGAGATTGCCGAATGGGGAAACCTAATACGAGTCATGTCGTATTGCCGTTAGCTGAACACATAGGCTAATGTGACGGGAACCAGCCGAACTGAATCATCTTAGTAGGTTGAGGAAGAGAAAGTAACCAACGATTCCGAAAGTAGTGGCGAGCGAAATTGGAACAGTCCAAACCTCAAGATAACCTTACGGGTTTACGCCCAGAGTTATTAGGGGTGTTGCGTGTTTAGATAATTTTTATGC
>JAFRMK010000003.1 GCA_017430725.1 Candidatus Saccharimonadota bacterium
AGGCCACCCAGAGCGAGGCCGACAAACAGCAACTCTTGAACATGGAGGAGCTCATCCATGAACGCATGATTGACCAGGCGCCCGCCGTCAAGGCCGTCTCCGATGCGTTGCGTCGTTCTGCCGCTGGCGTACGCAACGAACAGCGCCCAATTGGCACTTTCCTCTTTCTCGGCCCGACCGGTGTCGGCAAGACCGAACTGGCCAAGGCCATCAGTGACGTCTATTTCCATGGCGAGGGCAACATCGTGCGGATTGACCTCAACGAATTCGTCGCGCCCGAAAGCGTTGAGCGCCTGATTGCCGATGGTGCCACCAACGAACATAGTCTGACGGCACAAGTCATGAAAAAACCTTTTTCGGTCGTTCTGCTTGATGAAATCGAAAAAGCCCACCCCAAAGTGCTTACGACGCTGCTCCAGATGCTCGATGAGGGCATCCTGCGCGACATCAAAAACCGCGAAGTGAGTTTTCGCGACACCATTGTGGTTGCGACCAGCAATGCCGGCGCCGACCAGATTCGCGCCCTGATCGATGGTGGCTATGACTTGGCCGCCGCCAAAGAGGCTCTCACCAACTCGCTCATCAGCAGCGGCGAATTTCGCCCCGAGTTCCTTAACCGCTTCGATGAAATCTGCGTCTTTAAGCCACTGTCGGTTGATGATTTGGCACAAATCTTTGATTTGATTCTCGCCAGCGTGAACAAAACTCTTGCTACTCAAAAAATAACCGTCTCGGTTACTCCCGAAGCGCGCGCCATCCTGGTGCAACGTGGTTACGACCCGAAACTCGGCGCTCGCCCCATGCGTCGTGTTGTCCAAAGCACGATTGAGAATATTGTCGCCAAAGCCGTGCTTGCCGGCGACGTCAGCGCCGGTGGCCATGTTACGGTCGACGAGCACATGATTGCCGCCACCGCTGAATAGTCACGCAAAAAAAATGCCCCGACCAAATGTCGGGGCGGCGGTTTTACCCTTATTTTCTGAAACGAAGCAGCTTTAGGCTGATTCGCCGATTGTGGCAGCGAGCATAGCCGCTGTTTAACCCAAGGATGTAGTCTCGGTAATAATAGAAAGAATTCATCATGCACCTCCTGGGTAGGGCGAAAGCGAAAATATGGGCACAAAATGAGCACCCCCCGTACTTACATTATAACACAAAATGCATAAAAAATCAACGACCGTCTTTGTGGCGAGCGTGTTTGCGTTTTGCGCTGTGTTTGTGATTGTTGTTGCGATTTAGGAGCGCAACTTTTTGTTTCTTTGCCATATCAGATACAATCATATCATCGGATTGCGAAAAAATCAATTAACCGCTCTTGCGAAACTGATTTGCTTATGCTAAAATATCACCAAAATTAAAACATAAACAAGGTAACAAACATGAAAAAACAGAAAAACTTTCAAATTGCGACCCTGTCGGTACTCGCTTTCGCCGTCCTCTTCATGGCAATCGGTTTCGCGGCCTACTCGCGTACGCTTACCATCAACGGTACCGCAAACGTGAAGAAATCCGCCTGGAATATTCACTGGGACGACGCATCGTACACCGAAGGTACGGGCACTGGCCACCAGGATATCGCTAACGCTCAACGCAGTTTCAGCAACGACAAGTTGACGTTCACCTTTGACTGCACTTTGCCAGAACCGGGCACATTCTGTCTGTTCACAATCAACGCGGTCAACGAGGGTACCTATGACGCTAACCTAACGAAAGTCACGATGACCAAGACTGTTACCCCGGCCAATGACAACCTTGACCAATTCTTTAGCTATAAAATCTTCTACAACAACTCTTCAACGCCCTACACCGCGACTACGGACGTAACTGGCGTCACTTTGAACAAGGGGACAGTCAATGGCACGAGCATTTCGCCAACCAGCCATCCTGTCACCGTACGCGTAGACTACCTCGAACCAACACAAGAACAATATCTACCGAGCGCAGACCACACGGTGTCTTTGACCGCCACCTTTAAGTACGACCAGGTCGCTACGAACGGAAGCTAATTCCAGAGGGGGGACATGCTAGCAAGATTACAAAGGAACGAAAGAGCAGTTTTTGGGGTATGCCTAGCTTTTTCGCTCCTCTTGCTAGCCTTTTTTGTGGTAACACCCCATTTGGCATCACCGCTACGCGACTACCTCATCTTTTTCGTGTTGACCAGCATCGCCTTCGTCGCCTACCAACAACTCGGCGTGCGCCAAGACCGCAACTACCTGCGCAACGCTACCACCTTCAATGTGTTGTCGATTTTGGGGCTTTATACTATCGGCACCTATATAGCCGGCATTTTTCTCGGCTTCAGCCGTGGCCTCACCCCCAAAACACCAGCAGAATTATTTTCGGCTTTCGTGCCAACTTTATTGCTCGCCGTCTCGGTCGAGCTATTACGCTATATCGTATCAGAGCAGTATCTCTATAGTCGTCGTTCTGTTGTAATATTTACAACACTAACCGCGCTAATGTATATATTATTAGAACTACCTTACGCCAAACTCGGCGAAGCCGAACTGGTCTTCATCTTCATCTGCGCCACCGTTCTCCCTATCATCGCCCGTGAAGCCCTGTGCGGCTTTCTCAGCTACCGCGCCGGTTTGCGCCCGACCATGATCTATAAGCTCGCTATGGTGCTGTATCCATTTTTACCTATCATCCCCAATCTGGGCGACTATATCCACTCCGTATTGGGCGTGGTCGTGCCGTTTTTTATCTATATTGCCACCTTGCGCAGTGCGCGCTTGCTCGGCGAAGACAAGAAGCGCCTCCGCCAGATGAACTACCGCATGATAACCATCCCCATCCTCTCTATTGGCGCCGTACTAACCGCACTGGTTTCCGGACTGACGCCGCTTCAATTGATTGCGGTCGGCTCCGACTCGATGCGACCGGTTTACGCGCGTGGCGATGCTGTAGTTTTTGAAAAAGTAAACGCAAGCGATATTGAAAAAGATGATATATTAGTATTTAGGAAGGAAAAGACAATCATAACGCATCGCGTCACTGCCATCGAAAATCGCAATGGCACCCTCTATTTCACTACTCGGGGCGACAACAACGAGAAAGAAGATGGCTTTGAAACTTCTTCCGCACAAGTTTTAGGGCGGGTCATTTCCGTCGGCAAATACATCGGTTTTCCGACCGTATGGCTAAATGAGATTTTTGCAAAAGGATAATATGGACAGGGCACGAGAAGAGCAGCTTGCAGAAAAACAGCAAAAAACCCTGAATGGTGGCCTGCTTTTTGCCGTCTTCATCCTGTTGGTCGGCATCGCCTTTGCGATTTTTGGCTTAACCGACAAGATTGAGCGCACAGTTTCTTTCAGCGAATCCGGCTCATCTGTCAGTTATCAAGTCCACCTCTTGCCAAACACCAGCTACAACGAGCAATACCTTGAGGGGTCGCCGGATTTGTCGTATCCGACCAGCCTCATCGACTATCTTGACTTGAACTACCTCTATACCGTGAATTTCTCCGAAAAAGTCGAAGGCGAGCTCCAGTACAAGCTTGTCGCATTGACCAGCGCAGACAAAATTGACGGCGATACGCATGCGCGCCTCTGGTCTGACGAAGAAACCTTGATTGAGTCCGACACCGCTCACGTCTCGGACGACAGCGTGATGATTGGTCGCCAGGCCAAAATCGATTACAGCAAATATGTCGACATGATTCGTCGTTTCGAAACGGAAGCACAGGGCGTCACCGCCAAGGGGAGTCTCAATGTCGCACTCATCATCTCCGGCAGTATTAAGCCCGAAAGCTTCGACAGCGCCACCGACTATTCGTCGCGCGTTGACTTTACGATTCCTATCGCCAGCAATTCCTCCGTCGAGGCCAAAACCAGTGTCAAAAATGGCTCTGATGCCACCTTGAAAGAATCGCCCGCCGGCCTTGACCCCACGCACCTCATTGCCGCCATCAGTGGCATAATCCTCATTCTCACCGCCGTCGGCATCGTCATCTACTGGCTGATTTTCCGCTTCATCCGCACGCGCACCTATCCGTTCGAAACCAGAATCAAGCAACTGCTCAACTCCTATGACAGTATCATCGTCGAAGTCACGCGCCCGCCGGTGAGCGAAGGTGGCAATATTTCCGAAGTCGATAATTTCGATGAACTGCTTGACGTATATAACTCCGTGCATCTGCCGATTAATTTCTACCGTTCCGGCAATGAAGGACACTTTGTCATTAATGGCGAGAAGAACGTCTGGCGCTATGTCATTAAGAAGAAAGACCTTGAACGCAATGGCAAGAAAAAAGCATCCCGCTAGAATTCCCCTGATTCTCGGCGTCATGATTTTGGCGCTGCTTTCTTTTATGACCCTGGGTTTTGCGCGCTACTCCAAGCTAATCAATCTCGGCGGCAGTGTTAGACTGAGTGCGCCCGGCGATATCTATATCTCCAACGTTGTCTTCACTGGTGGCACCCATACTTCCAGCAACCCCACTTTCACCGACAGAACCATTGACTTCAACCTGACCTTCTCGGGCGATGAGAGCACGACCGAATATACTGCCAACTACACCATTACTATCGTCAACGAGACTTTCTATGACCAGGTCTTCTCGATGGGGCAGTGGGAGCCGCGCATTCTTGACTCTAATGGCAATGAAGTGACATCGGCGCGCATCAGTTTCGTCATGAACGGTCTAAACAATGGCGACACTATCCCGAAAGGCACCAGCGTAACCTTCACCGTGGCCATCACCTTGCACACCGAAACCGGTGGCGACTATTCTGCGGAAGGTGAAGCGGGCGTCGATTATTCCAATACTAATACCGGCGCGCTGTTGGCTTCCATTAGTAGCTCCACGACCGGCGATTTGCGCGGCAGCAACGGCTATGCCCCCTTTACTATTCACGTCAATAACACTTATGACTACGCGCAAACCTTCTCGTTCGCTCTGCAAGACAACAACAAATTTGCGCTTTCTGGCCCCAATGGCGCAGCCATCGGCGATTTCACGCTGAATGCCAACTCCGAAGCCGACTATGTCGTCTATGTCAGCAAGACTTCCAGCGATTTTGCCAGTACCTATGAACGGGCCAGTATTTATCTCACATCATCAACCGTCGAAGACGTCAACTGCGGTCGCGTCACCTTGCTCGTCGACCAATCGATGATCTATACCGACACCACGCCGCCGCAAATATCGAACGTCCGCCTCGTCGTTAATAACACGAACGGCTCCGCCACAGCTTCTTGGAATGGTACCGATGATTTGCCTATCGACCACTATACGGTGGAGCTTTACAATAACTCCAATACGCTCGTTCGCACTACTGATACCACTGACGACACGACCTCGTTGACCATGACCGGTCTTTCGGCCGGCACTTACTATGTCAAGGTCTACGGCACTGATACCGCCACGCCACCCAATACCGCCACTGCCGACGATATCACCAACGCGCAAACAACCGCAGGCGCCTGTTCGCGTTCAGACTCCGTAGCGATGGCCTGGGTGTTTTCGGTCACGCGTAACCTCACTAACCTGACCGCCACCAACACTACAAATAACGTTAATCGTGGCGCAACCTACACTACGACACTTAACCCCAGCACCGGCTATACTTTGCCGAGCGCCAATGACGTCACAGTCACAATGGGCGGAAAAACCGTTTCTGGCGCCTACAACGCATCTTCTGGCACTATCACCGTCAGCAACGTCACCGGCAACATCGTCATCACCGCATCGGGCGACCGCGCCTGTCTGATTAAGGGTACCGATATTCTGCTTGCCGACGGAAGCACGAAGAAAATAGAAGACATCGACTATAACGACCTATTGGCCGTCTGGAATTACGAGACCGGCCAGCTTGATGCCGCCTATCCGGTATGGGTCGAGCGCAAGCACACCACAATCATCTATCAGCATACGCGCTTCGATGATGGTTCCGAGCTGAAGACCGTTTGGGAGCACGGCGTATTCAGCAAAGAACAGAATCAATTTGTCTCGATTCGCGACCAATCCGCCGTTTATCCCGGCGCCGAAATCGTCAAGGTCGACCCCGCCACCGGCCAACTCACTACGGCCAAGGTTGTCAGCGTCGAAAAGGTCACCGAGTCGGCCGATTATTACCACGTCGTCTCCGCTCGCTACTACAACATCATCGCCAACGGCTTTATTACAACCGACGGCACCACCGCGCTATCAAATCTTTATGGTTTTGACGAAAACATCACCTGGCCCAGTCTGCGCCAAGCCTTGATGAGCGACCAGCGAAATCTCGTGAGCTACGATGCTTTTGCCGACATGACGCCCTACTACATGTACGTTGGTATGCGCATGGAGGAAATTGGCGTATTGATCCGAGCCGGAGCGCTCAGCTTGAACGAATTCCGCGGCTATCTGGCGGGCAATCAGGTCAATCCGCTGATGAATGCTAAGCCGGAATTACGCAATTTCGATATTACGCACCTGAAAGAGCCCACGATTCGCCAAAACCGGCGCACCTGGCCGGTGTCCTTCGGCGATGCGGACGGCCGAATCATCGAGGCATTCTCCGCCATCGAGGGGCAGAGCATCACGCTGCCAGCGCGCCATGGCGTGAGCGCCTGGCATAACTCCATCGACGGGCGCAATTACCTGCCCGGCGAAACAGTCGAGATACTCTGCGGCACGCATTTCACGCCCGTCAATGAATAGGCGAAATCCGACCTGGCGTCATTAAGCATGAAAATGATGATGGCCCAGGTCTGTTTTGCAGGTCTCGTCCTGGCATCTTTCGCCCTGTAGCTCAAGCTCGATTGTTGAGTGCTCGATGTCTTGTTCGGCCAACACTTGTTTAATTGCCTGCTTGGTCTTTTGGCTGTATCTTTCCACCACGACATGCAAAGTCGCATAATTCGTATAACCGTCAAGGCTTCGCACATGAATATGATGGACGCCATGCACGCCATTAATATTTCGCAGCTCTCGTCGAATTTTGTTCAAGTCTACATTCGGTGGAGTTTTTTCAAGATAAATCCCCAAGATTCGCTTTAGGTTCTTCAGTGCGTTATAGAGAATAAACAGCGCGACGCCGATACTCAGAATCGGGTCAATCAGGCTCGAATCGGTAAATTTGATAGCGATGGCGCCAATCAGTACCACGCCCCAGCTCAGCATATCTTCGAGCATGTGCAGATTGATTGAGCGTTGGTTCAGCGTCCCCTTGCCTCTCGTCACCAACACGGCCACCAAGTTAATCACCACGCCTGCCAGCGCCACCAGGGCCATGCCGGAATAGTCTACCTCCTCGGGCTCAAACAAGCGGTGCCACGCCCCGACCAAAGCCGCGACCGAAGTGATGATTAACAATACCGTTGTAATGGCGCCCCCGAGGACAGAGTAGCGCACGTGGCCGTAAGTGTGCTCGCCGTCTACGCTCTTTTTGCTCTTGCGCTCCAGTAAATACGACAAGCCAATCGATATCACGTCGCCGATGCCATGCACGGAATCTGACAGCATCATCATCGAATTGGTCGCCAGCCCACCCAAAAATTTCATCGCCGCAAAGGCCGCACTCAGCAGAAAGGCCACAAAGATTTTTCGTTCACTATGCATTTATTTCAATTTAATCGAACTCATGGTTTTATGCAAGCGCTGATTGGGCTATCCTTATCGCACGGGGCTCGGTTTATCCCCTTGAGCGTTCAATCAGTTGGAACCTCGCCATGTTGGGGCTTCAATGAACAGCAAGTTCTAGGTACGCCAGAGGTCCCCAAAGAAAGAGTTCGCATGAGCCTAAGACTAACCATCTTTAGTGTGAGTGTGGAGTTGAGTATTCGGCTACCGAAGCTCAAAAAATCTACTCATCGTTAGATGAGTAGATGAACACCGCCACAGGCGTATCCTAGATACGCGTCTGTGGCTATAGTATAGCACAAGAGTCGTTCATGATAAACCACGTCGCATGATATAATCAAAGCGTGAGCGATTCTTTATTAACCCTTATTCTGGACCAAGCCTTTGGTATTTTGGCGCTGATTTGTACCGTCGTCAGCATGCAGTTGAAGAAAAAGCGTCCACTGATGATTGCACAGACCATGTCCGAAGCCTTCATCGTGGCGCAGTATTTTGTTACGAACGCCATGACCGGCTCATATTTGTCGATTGTCGGTTTCGTGCGCAATCTTGTGCTTACTCGCTATGATAAAAAGCGCGCTCCGTTATGGATTCTGCTGGCACTGTATACTATCATGACGGCGCTGACCGCGCTCAGCTGGAAAGGGCCACTCTCAATTTTGCCTTTCGTCGGTTCGCTGATTTACGCCTGGTCGCTGTGGTACGGCCAAGTTAAGTGGATTCGCGTGGGTAACTTTGTCGGCAACTCGCCCTATCTTGTCTACACGGCCTTGACTGGCAACTATGTCCTTTTCGCGATGACTCTATTTGAGGTCATCTCGGCGCTGGTTGGTTTCATCCGCCTCGACCTACTTGGCAAACCGCAAAAGCGCCGTCGCCAGAACAGATGACCGCGCCTATGCGACCTTCTTTTGCCAGGATTTTTGGCCACATTTTGGGCAAGTCATTCTGCGCGTCCTGCCGATGTGCTGCGCAAAATAAACGCTAGAATACCGTGGTACATAGCGATGTCCGCAATGCCTGCACTCATATTTACCGGCCTCGGTTTCGATTTTGAGACAAAAGCTGCCACCGACCAAAATTATGGCCAAGCCTAATCCGATTAATCCAGCGCGCAGCGGCTCGCTCATCTGCTCGCCAAAACCGCCGACCAGCATCAGCGCCAGAGATGCTACGACCGAAATGCCACCAATGACATTTTCATACATCAAAAATTTCTTATTTTGCGCCGTTTCGACTTGCGAGAACTCCGCCAAAAGCTGCTCGGCTTGTTTCTCTTGGGTCGTTTTCGTCAATTCCTTGCCCGACAACAGCTCGCTATAGGAGACATGAAACAACTCACAGAGCTTGGCCATGTTGTTAGCTTCTGGCAGACAAATCCCTCGCTCCCACTTGGAGACTGCGCGGTTGGAGATATCCAGCTCTTCCGCAAGACTCTCTTGGGTAAAGCCATTTCGCTGGCGCATTTTCGCGATAAATTTACCAATCTTCTCCAAATCCATAAAAACCTTTCTTTTATTTTAACCACATTTTATGTCCACCGAAAACAAAACACCACAAACCAAAAGTTGAATTTGCCAAAACCATAAGCATGTTGTATATTAAGGCTAGTGTTGGAGTAAAATAAAAACGTTAACAGGTCAAAAAGCAATACTATAGAGTCTTTTTGAATACAAAAAAGGGTCAAAACACACATGCATTTACTCCGCAAAAACTTATTGCTAGCAGGCATTTTAAGCTTTGCTATGGTTGGATTCTTAAGCACATCAAGTGCATCTGCGCTGGATGGCTTTTCGTTTTCAGATATTATCAACGACTACCGGAATCGAACCGAGCAATTACAGTCATCTCTCCTGAATCCACTTGACTCAGAGTCCGAAAGCACCATTAGCCGCAATGAGGCCTCTTTTCCGACCTTGCTTTTCAATGGCGCACCAAACAACAGCGCTTGGGGTCACGACGGCAAAGGCCTAATCTTCGCAGATAACGATAGTCTCATCAATGGCGACCCCCAACTCGCCGCAGCCAAACGCGGGGACCCCTTGAAATACTCAATGGAAATTGAGACCCAAAGATACAATGACGTAGAAATGACCAAGCCCGTTGGGCAGTATGCGGTTTATGGATTATTCTCTGAAGGTCTGAACCTGGACCAAAACAGCATCGTCGTGAAAGTAGGCGACCAAACCATCAACCTGGACGACATTACGTTCGAATATGCCAACTTTGATGAGATTGAGGGCGGTGAACAGTCCAAGGCAGTGTTCGGCGGCGCCAGCAGTGCCTTTGCCTGCGTGCTTCCATGGCAGGATTCCGAGGGCGGTTTCCTTTATGATGAAGACGCCGTTATTACTATTACCTATTCTGCGACCATTAGCCAGGATGCGCCGAGCGAAGTCTGGAGCAGGGGGGTGTATTTTAGCGGCCTATCGAGTGCTGATTTCTCAGTTTTCCAATCTACCGAGCATCAAGCAAAGGCGCTGATTGATGGCAACATCCTAATACGCCGCGTTGACGCCAATGGTAATCCGCTTGCCGGCGCAAAATATACGATCGATGGAGTAAGGGGCAATAAGAGCGAAAATGGGACATACGAGCACGATACAGACGGCTCGGAAAATGAGTTTGAAACTAATTCTGATGGGCAGACGGTAATAGCAAAGGTTCCTCTCGGAAAATATGTTGTCAGAGAAGTGTTCTCGCCAGACGGTACTTCTCCAACAGAAGCGACAATTGCTAAGAACATGATCGAAGAACAGACGTCTATTGAGACTGGGTTTATTGATTACGTTTTCGATAGCCAGCTCCCTTCCTGGACAGCAAAAGGCGCTATCCGCGGAAGAGATACCATAACAACAGACAGTGGCGTGACGCTTGCCGATGGCGGAGAACTATATTCTATCATAACGTCAGAGCCGGCTTCATCTTTAAAAACCGTTTTACCGTTTGATGAGCCTTCGGGGAGATATAAAACAAACAATGGCGGCGTTTATGTCCAAAAGACGGCTGACGGGTATGAGCTTGGGATTGATGGTACCACCACAATGAATCCGAGACCGTTTGTCTACGATGAGCGAACCGGAAAAAACATTGTTCATTTTTCCATGGAAGAAGCCTGGCCGTCATCGTATACGGATTATTATTACCTTGAATTCCTGGACGGCAACACAGCAATTGCGCATGGTGTCCTCAGCGTTAATTTGGTTTTTAATCCAGAGAATGGCTGCTATGAAGGGTATAGTTCTGGCTATGAGACAGATTTTTCGCTGTGCGCAGACAGCAAAGGCTATCGGTTGATGGATAAAAGCGGGTCACTGGCCACATACTTCTCCTACGATAATGCTCTAGATAAATACATACTGCGCGATGTGCATGAAATGTACTACACAATAGACGAGGCCACCGACGAATCGGTAGCCCTTACGCTGTACCTTCCGATTGCTTTTGATAGTGAAATAGATAAATACTTTTTCACCCTGCCCATGGGGGGAGGGTTCGGTTATTTGGCGGACTATAGCCCAGAAACGATTACCGTTACCGAGTTCCTTTTCCAAGAAAAATCTTCCGACACCGCCCCCGACTCCGTCCCCAATCCCCAAACTTCCGACGCTATCCTGAAGACCTTGGCGATTGTCGTAGTCTGCGTTCTTTCTGCGGCCATCGCGAAAAATCGACTCCTCAAAAGATAGGTCGACATCAACCAGCGCTTCGTATAATAATTAACCTAAAAAAGGAGTGAACAATGTCTAATGGTAAACCTCTAGTCGTCTATTTCTCGCGTGCTGACGAGAATTATAACATCGGCACCGTAGAAGTTGGCAATACGGAATTGCTAGCCAAAGAAATCGTTGCGAAAACTGGCGCCGACGAATTTAAGATCGAGCCAAAAGACAAATATCCGGCCGTTTACCAAGAAGCCATCGAGCGCGCGACAGAAGAACGCAAGACTGGAGCGCGTCCAGAATATGTTGGCGACGTAGATATCGCAGGCTACGACACAATCTTCCTTGGTTATCCAATCTGGTGGGGCGATTTGCCGATGGCTGTTTATAGCTTTATCGAAAAACACGACTGGAGCGGCAAAACCGTGATTCCATTTAATACGCATGAAGGTTCTGGCAACGCTGGCACTTACGATCTTTTAAAGTCTAAAATGACCGGCGCTACCTTGAAAGGCGACGGCTTCAATATGTCTGGTTCGACTGCCCGCACCGATGACGGTATTGAGCGACTAGATAATTGGTTAAGTGGACTAGGCTATAATTAAATAATATAACAATAACAATGTCAATGAAACAAAAAAGCCGGCCACACTAAGTAGCCGGCTTTATTGTTTACTTTACCTGGGCGCCATTCACATAAAGTTTATAACCATTTGTGTGGATATTGCTGTTTGTTGTATCAGCATTTGTGAGCGATTTAACATAAGTATCGCCCGTTAAAGTTATCGAGCTAGAACTATCTAGGGTAAGCTCAACTTCGCCAGCATTATCACTGTTAATAGCGCCACTAAACGATGAACCGTTGGCGAGATTCATGGTTAGTTTCGAAATAGAATCTACGACGATATTACCAGTGGCTTTTTGGTTGGTCATATTAAGAGTAACCGTACCGCCATTGCTGCCAGAATTACCCCAAGCATCTTTCTGAATCCTTAAGAAGTTACCAGTATTGTCGTTGTTTTCGATTGTGTTATTCTCAAGGTTAA
>JAFRMK010000004.1 GCA_017430725.1 Candidatus Saccharimonadota bacterium
GCGTGATTCGTGGTCGTTGTCGCCGAATTGTTTCGACTACGGCAATGCGAACGGGTTCTACTGGTACTCGGGCTCGGGCTACTACAGCGTCCGCGGCACTTATGCGGTGCGTCCCGTCGTTTCAATCGCACCCGGAACCGCCATTTCGGCAGGGGATGGAAGCAAAGAGTATCCGTGGGAGCTTGAGCACTAGGACGTCTTGAGCGATGGTTCCGCCTCGAAGACGGAACAAATGCTCGCGAAATCCTTTTCGCGAGCCTAGGTGTAGTATAATTGATGATGAGATTCTTCCGTGAAGTGGCGCCGGTTGGCGTGAGTTCGCGTAATTCGTGGTCGTTGTCGCCGAATTATTTCAACAACAACAATGCGAACGGGTTCAACTGGAACTCGAACTCGAACAACAACAACGTCAACAACACTAATGCGGTGCGTCCCGTATTTTCACTTTTTGAATCATGGGTTGGTCGTATAGCGCAAGCGACTGCGTGTCGGCTTGAACGTTATGTAAATGGCTCGCCCGATTCACTTTTCATAGGAAAGTGAAACAGGAAGCGTCTCTGGCGTACGGGTTTTTGACCTGTGCCCTAAAACAATTGCCCCAAGTGACTGGTTCTGGCGAATAGCATCATTATTGAGCGCGAAAGTTGGGCTTTTCAGATTGGGGCAGAACCGAGGAAGAAATGACGACGGATAAACGAAAAGACCCACGCTACCGCTTGCTTGACATGATAATGGATTTGCGTCTTTATAGCAGGACTTATGTTGTGAATAATATCCCGAATGTGCACCGCGATTTGCGCATTAGATTGCTTGACGAGAGCTATGCTTTGGCGGGGAGCGCGCTGGCGGCGGCTTATACGGTTGGCAATATTCGACGGAAGCATTTGGCCGAAATGTGTGTGGAGTTGGGGAAGATTAATATGATTCTTTCGGAATTAAAAAAGGTACAAGCGATTTCGCCACGAAGACTTAGTGCAATGGCTGGGAAGTTGTCGGATATAAAGGACGTGGTGTTTGGTTGGAGGCAGAATGAAGAAGCAAAGAAGGCTACAAAAAAATAGTCGCCATATTTATGACGAGGCAGTATCTTACGAAAATTTGTTTAAGATGTGGAAGACTGTGCGGAAGACTTGCAAGAATAAGCCTTTGCTGATGGCATTTTCACTGAATTTGCATGCGAATTTAGGGAAAATTGAGCAAGAGCTGAAAACGCGGAGCTATCGGCCACATCGTTTTCGGACTTTTATGATTTTTGAGCCGAAGCCGAGATTGGTGATGAGTCAGTTGATTCGAGACAAGATAGTGAATCATTTTGTGGCGAATTTCTTTCTTTTACCCTTGCTGGAGGATTGCTTGATTGACCAGAACGTTGCGACGCGGAAGGGATTCGGGTCGGCTGAGGCGATGCGCCAGTTGAAAGCGTATTTCGCTTCGATTTTGGCGAAACATCCGGGACAAAAGGTTTATGCGCTGAAGGTTGACGTGAGTAAGTATTTTTATAGTATTGAGCATGAGAAATTGATGAGAATGCTTCGCAAGAAGATTTTGGATAAAGATGTGCTTTGGCTGATTAAACTGTTAATTGACGAGACGGATAAGCCGTATATTAATCGGTCAATTCAGAAGTTCAATCGGCGGTTTTCGACAGATATTCCGGAGTATCGACGGGGGAGAGGGCTGAGTATCGGGGCGATGGCGAGTCAGTTTCTGGCGATTTATTTTCTGAACGAGCTTGACCACAAAATTAAGGAAGAACTGCGCTGTCGATATTATTTACGCTACATGGATGATTTATTGGTTTTATCGACGGATAAAAATGAGTTGCGCAAGATACTTGATTGGTTGACGGTTGAATTGGAGAAGTTGGGCCTGACGGTAAATCCAAAATCACGGATTTACAATTGCGCAGACGGTTTCGTGTTTTTGGGCTTTCGTTATCGGATCGTAGAAGGACGCCTGCAAGTGTCCTGTGCGGGCGCGACGGTGCGAAGAATTTACCAGCGGATATTGCTTAAACGGGGGGATTTTTTTGATGGTCCGATGTCGATGGGGCGAGAAGAATTTCGGCAGATGATTGCGAGTTATTGTGGATATTTCGGTTGTTGCGGAAGGGCGGGGTTGGCACGACTGGAAGGTATGGTGCGGGTGGAGGTAGTCGAAACCTCGTCTTATCCTTGGGAAGGATACATAATAGCCGTTATACGACACCCGCAATAGATATAGTATAGCATAAAAAAGTCCCCGACAGGGGATGATTCTGGCGGGCCCGACCAGATTCGAACTGGCGATCTCCTCCGTGACAGGGAGGCGTACTAAACCACTATACCACGAGCCCGTGTGCTTAAAAGTATAACATGGGGCGACTGGTATGGCAAGGGGGGGATGCGGTTTTGACGTAGGCGGAGGATGGTTGTAAGATAAGAAAGCACCTTAATATTTTTTCCAAATATGCAAGAATGGGGGTGAAGCAATGCGACGAAGGATTGAGCTGGTGCTGACAGTGATACTCGTGGTGGCTTTGCTGGCGAGTGTTAAAGCGTGGGTGTCACAGGAGTTGGCGGCGGTTTCGATATCACAAGAGATACGCGCTGACGAGATGACGCCACTTGGCCTGAAGCTGATTTATGAGGGCAGGATGCCGAGGAAGATTGGCTCCGTGCAGGGTTTTGCGATTACGCGGCAGTACTATGTAATTGCGATGCGACCGCCTGGCGATGAAGCGGAAGGTGGCGAAACGAATAATCGGCTGGTGCTGATTAATCGGGATACGCTAGTGGATGAAAGCGCGCGATTTGCGGAAACGATGACCGCCTATGAGTTGGGCCATGCGAATGGAATGACCTACAATCCGAGGACGAACGAGATTTTGGTGGTTGGGATTCGAGCAAACTCGATACACTGTGACGGAATTGCGCACATTCGTGCGAGTGATTTTGCGGTGACATCAGTCGAAAGTTTGCCATCTGGCACGGCGAGCGGCATTGCCTGTATGGAACAGGGCTATATCTTGCGTTCTGGCTCAACGATTCGACGCATGAGCGAACGATTCCAAACGGTGTCTGAGATGGCTTTGTTTGAATCGGGGCTGGAAGTTCAGGATATCGCCTATCGGAACGGCCATGTTTATATGGCGGATTGGGCCAGTTGGGCGCGGTGGCCGGCGCTGTGGCGGTTGCGATTGCGGCCAGACCAGAACGTTATCTATAAGATGCGGCTAACGAACGGCAAGGTGGAGGCTTTTTTGGTGAAGTGCCCAAGGCGCGAGCTGGAAAGTCTTTGTTTTGCGGGGCAAGACTGCTACTTATTGATGAATGGACTGGGGAAGGACAATCGGAAATTCTATATTTACCGCGTGGCGCGCGATGCGGCTTTTGACGCATTGATGGCATAGTTGGAAAAAATATAACCGGAGGCTGAGTGTCTCCGGTTTTTCCATTTCAAGGTGTTGTGGTATAATATTCCGCAAGGTGCCGCTGTAGCTCAGTTGGTAGAGCAGCTCATTCGTAACGAGCAGGTCACAGGTTCGACCCCTGCCAGCGGCTCCATTTTTTGATGGCTGCGGCCGGCGCAGGCGGTCATGGGATGGCGAACGGGGGGCGTTTTGTCATAAAACAGAAAGATATGGTAAAATATCTTCCAAGATGAAGCAGTTAGCGACAGACTTTGAGGCGATATTCAAGCGCGACAAGTCTCTAGTGATATGGATGATAGTGAATTTTGGATTGAGCGTTTGGCTGTTTTTTGAGGCGATTTTTCATCTGAATGCAGGCAATGCAGTGGTCTATTCGCGCTATTCGGATATCAATAACGGCTATTCGATGAGTGGATGGTGGTATTTCTTGAGTTTTGCGATTATTGCGATTGTGATGGGGGCGGGGCATATCTTGATTGCGGCGCGGCTGCATAATCGCCGAGGCAAAGATGTGGCGCGATTGTTTTTGGGCGTGAGTTGCGTTTTGTTGGTAATTGCGCTGCGCGTGCTGATGAACATTGTCGGAGACTGATAGATGTCCAAAGTGATTGAAATACCGGTGGGTAAGCGAACGCGGCGGTATCGATTCTTTGAAATGTTCCCGGCGATGGTCAGCCTGGGTATTATGGCGCTACTGGTGATTTTGTCGGCGATTTCTTCGGTGGCCGGTGCGGTATTTTTACTGGTCATAGTGATTGGTAGCGTCGTGAAAGCGATTGGCGTGATGGTGCGGACGGTTCAGGGGTATCATACGGTACAGGACGGTATGCGGGTGGATTGGCGGCGGCGAGTCGAACAGTTGGCGGAGCCGAAGAAAAGCTACGAGAGCTTGGTGCACAGTAAGAGTCGGGCCTATGGTCATGAGCAGCATCTGCGGAATTTGTGCGCATTGGCGGCCGCGGAGGAGGGGTATTATCCCAAGCCGAAGGATATTTATCATGCGGTGATTATAACGATGTACAACGAAGGATTGGAGGTGTTGGAGCCGACAATCGAAAGTGTTTTGGCGTCGACTTTTCCGAAAGAGCAGATGATGGTGATATTGGCTTATGAAGAGCGGGGTGGTGCCGATGCGGAGGCGGTGGCGCAAACTTTGGCGAAGAAATACAAGGGCAAGTTTAATGAGTTTGTACTTTCGAAGCACCCAGATGGATTACCGAATGAGGTGATAGGTAAAGGCGGTAATATTACATGGGCGGGACGACGATTGCAGGAGCTAGTGAAAACGAAAGGACTGCGCTATAGCGATGTGATTGTGACGACTTTGGATAGCGACAACCGGCCCCATAAGGTTTACTTTGATCAGGTGGCTTATGAGTATATCGTGCATGAGGAGCGCAAGCACCTGTCTTTTCAGCCGGTTTCGTTGTTTACGAACAATATTTGGGATGCACCGGCGGTGACGCGGGTGGTGGCTTCGACTAACTCGTTCTGGAATCTGGTTTGTACGATGCGTCCGCAAGATTTGCGGAACTTTGCGTCGCATTCGCAGCCGCTGGATGCACTGGTGGAGATGGATTTTTGGAGTGTGCGGACGATTGTCGAGGACGGTCATCAGTATTGGCGCAGTTTGTTTTACTTTGACGGTGATTATGAGGTTTTGCCGATTCGGGCGCCAATTTATCAGGATGCGGTATTGAGCGACACGCTGTTGAAGACGTTGCGAGCGCAATGGGTCCAGTTGCGGCGTTGGGATTATGGCGCAAGTGATGTGGCTTATGTGGCGGACTACATGTTCTCGAAGCGGAGAGTAATACCATTGAAAGACTTGTTGCCGAAATTTATGCGACTGCTGGATGGTCACGTAACTTTGGCATCGACGGCGCCGATTGTGGCCTTTGGTGGATGGATACCGTTGTTGTTTAATCTAGAGTCTTTGGATATGCTGTCGCACAATCTGCCAAGAATTGTGAGTTATATTCAGACCTTTGCGGCATGTATGCTGTTTGTATCGATTTTGCTGTCGATTAAGCTGTTGCCGCCGAAGCCGGCGCGCTATAGGGGAACGAAGCGCATTATTATGGTTTTGCAGTGGATAATGTCGCCAGTAATTGCGATTGTATATACGTCGTTTTGCGCAGTGTATTCGCAAGTGCGGTTGTTGCTGGGGCTATATATGGAGAAATTTGATGTGACCGAAAAAGCCGTGAAGACTTAGGCCTGGATTGGGGCGTTGAAGGGGTAAATGTTGTAGAAAATACAACATTTTTTTGATGTTGTGTTTTTTACAACAAGCAATTGGCCGCGGTGGGCGGCGTGAATAAAATTTTTAAGCGTAAAAATTATTATTATAAAATAATATGCTTATGATTGCAAATTGGCGTTAAGCAAGATAAGGTAGGGCCAGAAGGTGTGCCGAACGGTGACGGCCGCCGTGTACTAACAATAAGAACGGGAGAAAGTGTATGAGAAAGACATGGGCTTTTCTGCGAATAGTGGTGGTGGTCTTCGTGGCGAGCTTTTGTATTGGCATGGCGGCGAATGACGCTTATGCTGTTGACGGTGGAGATGGGGGCGAAGCGACGCCGGCCATAGAAGGTTCGCAAGATGACAACGATGAGGTGAGCGACAATGATGAAGCGCCTGATAATGTTGGCGCTGTTCCGACAGAAGGCGGCGAGGAGACGCCGGGCGAGGACGGGGCAGAGGACGATGAGTCCGAGGCCCAGGAGTGGGATGTGTCGAAATCAAAGGAAGCAACGGAGCTTGACGAAAACGGCCAAACCGAAGTCACGCTGTCTTTGCCGTCGAGCGAAGAGAACTTGGCAAGTGATATCGTGTTCGTGATTGATAATTCGAGCTGTAAATCCGAGACTATGAAAGATGGCTTGAAGCTGGTCGACGACTTGTATGCTCAGGTGCAAAATGATGACGGAACGAAGATAAAGATTGCAATCGTGGTCTTTAAGGGTGATTCGCAAGTAAAGCAAGAGCTGACGGAGCTGTCGGGTGATAACGTAGATGCGATGAAAGCTTTGATTACAGAGGGATACACGACGCCTCCGTTTGGTGGTTCGAATATTCATGATGGCCTATTGAAGGCCGATGAGATTTTGAAGGCAGACACGGCAGTTACCGATGCGCGTAAGTATGTCATATTGGTGACGGACGGCCTGACGCGGTTGTGGACTGCGGATGATGGCACGGTGATGGATATTTATTACCAGATGTACAGTGAGGTCGGGAACAAGGCGCAATATTGGGGCGAGCCGTCATCGTGGTCCGCGGTACGTGGCGTGAGAGACGGTAGCTATGCGATTCCTGGTGGCGATTGGGATAGCTATTTAGCGCAAGTTGAGGCATGGGTGGCGGCCGATGGCGATGATTATGCCTATCCATTTAACGGAAAGAATATCTACAGCAGTACTGCAAGTTTGCCAGAAGACTTTGTCTATGTGCCGCACAACGACAAGAACCACGCCGTTTCGATGGACCGGGCAATCTATGAAGCCTTGAAGCAGTGGCGCCAGATGGCGGAAAACTACCATGTTTATGCGGTTAAATCCGGTTCGAACAGTCCTTTGACGGTCGCGTTGATTGACGAGATGAACGGTGGGGAAGCGATGGACTTTACGAAGGTTGGTAAAGACATTTTGTACCTGTTGGGAAGCGGAAGCAAGGTGGTGGATGTTATCGGTGAGGATTTCGATTTGCGCGATATGGACAGTTTCGAGCTGACCGTAACGGATGTTAACGGCGAGGCGAAACCGGCGCTGACGAAGAGTATTGAGGGTAAGGTCGTGAAGTTTGCGAACGCTGATGGTGGAGTTGAATTCACGATTGAGTACGATGCGGACGGCGAAAGCTTCACTTGGAACATTTTGCGGAGCATCTCTAATTTCGAACGAGTTTCTTTACGCTATGTATTGCAACTAGTTAACAAAGAAACCGCGGCGGGCGAATATACTGTTCCGACGAACGAAGTCGCAACGCTTTATCCGATTGACTCTGAAGGCAATGAACGCGAGGCGGAGGACTTTGAGCAGCCCTTTGTATCCTATGTCGTTGAAGAGGGCGAGCCGGGTAAAGGCGGCGACGACGAGATGGAGCCAGAAGAGACGCCGGCGGAGGTCGCGACTGAAGAAGTGGCCGGAGCGGTTAATTTGAATCCGAATACGGCGGATAGTCTGACGGCTGTCTTGGGCGTGGCACTGTTATCGGCGTTGGCTGGTGTGGCGGCGATTGTCTACGCTCGGCGCGCAGGAGCCTAATATAATAACACAAAAAATCCCTCGTTCTTGGGGGATTTTTTGATGGCGGAAAAAACTGTTTCAAAAATAATGTACTCGTGCTTTTTTGTCGTTGCGTGAGGTGTTTAAATGGGGGCACGAATTCATTGGCCGTGAGTCCGCTATAAGATAAAGAAGGAGGAAAATGAAAAAATTTATGCAGAGCTTGGCGTTGTCTGTGATGGCGCTGGCGACAGCGATGACTGGTGCGCCAGCGCTGGCCGCCGAAACGGGGATCACGAACGGGGCAAATAATGTCGTGGTAAGGCGAGAAGTGGCGGATTCGGTGAACCCGGTATCGGCGACATTTATGTATTCGATGACGGCGGACGAGAGTAATCCGGCGGAAATTGGCGGATTAGCTAACTTTAGTTTGCAGTTGAGTGGTGCGGCGTCGAATGGAGGCGTTTCGATGGGCGAAAAGGTGGTTAATTTATCGGATTTAAGCTTTACGAAAGTGGGCGACTATCGCATCATCATTCGCGAGATTGGTAGCTCGAACGAACAGAATTTTCCGGTAGATAATGAAAACTATTATGTTGTGTTTGTTGAAGTGCGTAATGAGATGGACGGAAGCAGGCCGACGGGCAATTTGGTGGCAAGCGTGGCGGACCAAGTGGCCGATAGTTACGGCGAAAAGCGCGACAAGGCGGTGTTTTGGTCGACGGCAAGACGAACACATATTGAATTGTCCAAGACGGTTGCGGGAGATAACGCCGATTTGGACAAATATTTCAAATTCAGAATAGATTTCCGGAACGCAAGTCAGGGTGACGTCTTTTCGATAACGGGACAAGACGAAGTCGTGGAATATAATGGTCAAAGTATCCGCACGCAAACGCAGTACGTGGTCGGCGAAGAGAACTATGTTTATCTGAAAGCCGGGCAGACTGTAGTTGTGGGTGAAAATGGGCAAAACGAATTGCCGATTGGTCTGGAGTACACGATTACGGAGCTTGATGCAGGCGATTATGAGACCTATATCGACGGAGGCGCAGATGATGGAAAAGCTTCACGCCGAAAATTGACCTTGAGCGAATATGGCCCAAACAATAACGGTATGTCGTTTGCGGAAGAAAATATAACAAACTTTGAAAACGTCAAAAATGGCGCAGTTTTGACGGGCGTGTCGACAGCGGTGCTGCCGTTTGTGGGAATAGTCCTACTTGGGGTGACGGCGGTTTTCGTCTATCGAGCGGTTTCGCGCAAAAAGAACTAAATTTAACTTGCTGGGCCGTCGCTTGTTATGGGCGACGGCCCGGTTCGAATAGATGTTGAAAATTGAAAAACGGTGGCGGGACAGACTTGATTGGTGGTGCGTGGGGCGGATTTGGATGCTTTTGGTGGCGTTTTGGCTATGTTTTGGTTGGGCGTTAGGGTTTTATCGCGCAAATGGCGAAGAAGGGGGCGGTTTACGTGATGGCGATCTGGTGATTTACGATAAAATTGTTCGGCAATATGGCTACGAAGATGCGGTGTTATATGAGAAAGACGGCGTGCGAGTTAGCGAATATGCTGCGATGAATGGAGGGGAACTGCGAGGTAGGATATTGGTTTTGCTGAGAGTGCGAGGGGTAGGCGATGAATAGTTTGTTGCATTGACTGGAGGTGGGCTTGCGAAGAATGTGGGCGGTGGTGCTAGCGGCGATGTTGGCGGTGAGCGGTTATGTTATATGGGATGCGGAGTTCGTAGCGCAAAGTGCTGTCGTCTTTGCGGACGATGCAGCGGTCGGCGAATCGCTGAAGGCGGCAAGTGCGCAAAGCAAGAATCTGGCGGGGTGGATTAAAATAGACGAAACAAAGATTAATCAGCCAATTATGCAGGGAGCGGACAACGATTATTATCTAAGACATAATTATCGAGACGAGTATGCGACGGCAGGGAGCGTCTTTTTGGATTATCGTAACGCAAAGGACTGGAGCGATGATTTTTCGATTGTTTATGGGCATCGGATGGATGGGCGATTGATGTTTGGCGATGTGCGTTCGTTTGAGGATGATGAGTTTTTTGCTGAGCACGAATGGGGCAGCTTGAGTAGCGATACGAAAAATTGGCGCGTGCATGTTCTGGGCTATGCCGTAATAGACGCAACAGAGAAACTATATAGCGTCAAATCTTTTTCGAGGGGAAGAAACCAGGACGTGTTGAGGCTTATCGGGCAGAAAAAGCTACAATGGCGCGATGGATATGAGGGCGGAAGCTTGGTGTTGTTGTCGACTTGTGACAATAACTCGCGCTTATATAGGGATGTTTTGTTGGTAGAATTGCGGGAGGAAGATGGTGCATAAAAAATGACCGCACGGTCATGGTTTTTGGTGGAGTGTAGGAGATTCGAACTCCTGACCTATTGATTGCGAACCAATCGCTCTACCAACTGAGCTAACACCCCATCGGGACTTATTATAGCATAATAGAGAGGAATCGGGGAGATGATGCTATAATGATGGGGAGAGTTTATGAACTGGTTCTTTTAGGGATGACAGAACGAGTGGCGCGCTTTTGCAGGGGGTGTAACTATGCAAAACGAGCTTACAAGCATTATCAAAGACACGATGGTGACTGCCAAAATGATGGGCCTGGTGGAGCATGTCGACGGAAAATGGCGACTGTATCTTGAGGACCTGCTGTCCTATTATGGACGGAGCAGCAGTTTGGTGTTAGTGACCGATGCAAATGGCAACCGTCAGGCCTCATGCGAGTTGTGGGGCGGAAAATACAGCGTAAAGCTGTTGGCGATGGACAAGACTCTGTTTGAGTGGGACGACGACCATGGTCCATCATACTTGAACATTGAAGTTGTGCGTCACCAAAAACATGTGTCTAATGTCATATACAGTAAGCGTATCGAGTCCGAGAAATATGGCGTGAAATATGCCTGCGAGGAATTGGACGTGGATGTTGACGCTAGGCAGCTTGCGCAGCTGTTTGCGGTTTTGGGCGATGTAGCAGACAATTATGCCGATTGGCGACCACACGAACAGTCATCCTAAAGACGATTCCCGAGCCAGTTTGGTTCGGGAATTTTTTAATCGCGGCGGAACTCGCGGGCGACGAATTTTTCGGTGCGAAAAGTGTTGGTGTTTTGGAAGGCGCGGAGGTCATAATCTGGCGTGTCCGTTGCGTCGGCTGGTAGGATTAGCCAGAAATGGTCTTGGTGGCGGATGAAATCGGCGGTATTTTCAAGGTAGTTTGCTTGATAGTTGCGGATGGGTTCAAGTGAGCTCCAGACGACGTCCATGTCGGCGGAGTAGCAAGGATAATCGGGCGTTTCGTAGAAAAAGAGATTGTAATAGTCCATGGGGTCGACATGGGCAAGCACGGGTGCTGGCGTGCTGTAGGCGTGAATTGCGGTTGTGATGGCGCGGGGATTTGTGTCGTTGTCGCGCGTGTCGGCTTGCACGAGGCCAATGCCGGCGCAGATGAGGCAGCAGACGACGAGCAGACCGGCGGTAAGACGGTGGTTTGTTTGATGTGACCAGGCGATAATGAGGCCAAGCAGGGCCCAGACGAGCGAAGCGGAATAGGCGACATAGCGCGTGACATAGGTTGGCTTAAGCGGTGGCAGGGAGAGCATGATGAGTAGTAGCGGTGGGAGCAGGATTAGTAGGGCGAGAAAAACGAAATTAGCGGAGCGACGTGGGCGGTTTTTACAGAGTAGGTATCCGGCAAGGGTCAGCGTGGCGAGGATAGGGACGATGAGCCAATTGCTGGCCGCAGTGGCATCGTGCAAGGTGAGACTTTCGGAGAAGAAGCTCAGTGGGGTGCTGAGATTGACGGATGGTATCCAGAAACCGCCCTGCACGCTGTGTAATTGATTGAAGAATGTGGGTAGCCAAGGTAGAAAACAGGCGACAGCGAGCGGATAGACCCAAAAAACATGGGGCTGGAAGCTGGTTTTGCGAAAATAGTAGGCAATATATGCAAGGTGGGCGAGCCAGGCGAGAGCAGTGAAGTAGTGCGTCCACATGCCGAGTGCGATGATGAGGGCGTAGCCGAGCCAGGCCGGCCAGCGTTTGTTGCGAAGCGCTGTGTCGAGTAGCAGGGTGGCGCCGAGCATGATGACGAAAACGAGAGCGTACATGCGCATTTCTTGGCTGTAACGGATGAAGATTGGCGATATTGCCAGGGCGAATGTGGCGAAATTGGCGCTTTTGGCGCCAAACCAACGACAGAGGAGGCGATTGGCCAAGACGATGGCGATTGCGCCAAAGAAGACGCTCATGGCGCGAAGCGCAAAATCTGAGGTGCCGAAAATGAGTGACCAGATTTTTAAGCAAAAATAATAGACTGGCGGATGGACGTCGAGGGCGGTCATCTGCCAGATTTGGCTGAAGTCGCCGCGGATGAGATAGGCGGAGTAGGCCTCATCAAACCAGATAGTAGTGCGAAGGTTAAGCGCGGCGAAAATGACGAACAGTAAGAGAGATATGACGAGTATCGCTTTGCTTGTAGTGGGAAATATGGTAGAATTATGATGCTGTTTTGATTTGTGCATTATATTCAAATAATAGCATAAGCGCACATTATAAATAAGGGATGCGTGCCGCGATAGCTCAGTTGGTAGAGCGTCGCCATGGTAAGGCGAAGGTCACCGGTTCAAGCCCGGTTCGCGGCTCCATTTCAAAACAGCCTCTGCTCTGGTAAAATCTGCCAGAGCAGATTTTTTGTGGTCCTCAACTCTATTTCAAAAACCCGTTGATGATTTGAGATTCGGCTTGGCGCTGGGTGAGGCCGAGCGTCATGAGTTTAGTGAGTTGCTCGTTGGCGATTTTGCCGATGGCGGCTTCGTGGATAAGGGTGGCGTTGACGCTTTGGGCGTCGAGCGCCGGGGTGGCGGTGACCTGGGCATGGTCCATGATGATGGCGTCACATTCGGAATGGCCGCGACAGTTGGCGGCGCCAATGATGTGAGAGGAGAAGTTTTGAATTGAGTGGTCTTGCGCAACGGCGCGGGAGACGATGTCAGCCGAGGCGGCATCCTTGCGCAGAGTAACGACAATATCGCTCACCGCATTCTGCCGGCCATGCGTGAAGAGGCGTTCTTTTATGACGATGTGGGCGTTTTCGGCAAGTTCGGCTTCGGTGTGGCGGTGCGTGGAGTCGACGCCCTTAATTTGTTCGAGCAACAATTCGGCGGTGCTGTTTTTGGCGAGGAAGAGGCGCGTGGTGGGGTTGAGAATCTTCTGTGCGCCAGGGCCAGTGCCGTAGTGCTTTTCGATGTACGAAATATGGGAGTTTTTACCGACATGAAAACTGTGAATTCCGTCATGAATAGAGTTGTCGGCGCCGCAGTTATAGATGCCGCAACCGGCAACGATAGTAACGTCCACGTTGTCGCCAATGAAAAAATCGTTATAGACGGCTTCTTTGAGTCCGCTGGCGCTGATGATGACGGGAATATGAATAACTTCGCCCTTGGTGCCAGACTTAATATTAATGTCGATGCCGCGGTGGCGGCCGGTTTTAGGCGAAATGTCGATATTGGCGGTGCTGTGGCGGCTGATAGATTTGCCATTGACGCGGAAGTTGTAGGCGCCGGCCGGGATACCGTTGATGTCGGCGACATCTTGGAGTAATTGACGTTCGATGTCGTCGAGGCTCAGCATGATAATTCCTCCAGTCGGGGCAGTACTTTGGTGGCGGTTCCCTGGTCGACGATACGGCCGTCGCGTAGGACGATGATGCGGTCGGCGATTGTCATCAGTTTCTTTTGGTGCGAAATTATCAGTAGAGACCGAGAGTCGTCGGACTTTTGCAGTTTTTTGAATACTTGCATGAGGCGGTTGAAACTCCAGATATCGATGCCGGCCTCTGGTTCGTCGAAAATCGTGAGCGGGGCATGGCGCGCGATGACGGAGGCGATTTCGATGCGTTTGAGTTCGCCGCCAGAGAGCGAATCGTCGATTTCTCGTGCCAGGTATTGTGCGGGGTCGAGCCCGACTTGTTTGAGATACTTGTCGATGCGAGCGGTTTTGGTTTGATAGAGTGATTGTTCGCCTGTACTGGCGATGAACAATAAGTCTTGAACCGTTACGCCCTTGAAGCGGACGGGTTGTTGGAACGAGAATGCGATACCGGCCTTTGCGTGGTCGGTGCAAGATGATTTGGTGAGGTCGGTGTCGTTGAAAAAAATATGGCCCGAGCTGGGCTGTTCGACGCCGGCAATGAGTTTGGCGAGGGTAGATTTGCCACTGCCATTGGGGCCAGTTATGACAATAATTTCGCCAGCCGAGACATCAAATGAGATGTTTTGCAGGATTTGACGTTTGGGGGTCGAAAAACACACATCGTTCAGGGTTAACATAGTAAACAATTCCTGGTGGGTCGCGAGGGGCTCGAACCCCCGACCTTCTCGGTGTAAACGAGACGCTCTAGCCAGCTGAGCTAGCGACCCATACTATATATTATAACTAATATCTTTCATTATACCGCATTTCTTGGTTGGCTGGAGCGTTAGAAGAGAAATTATGGTAAAATTACTGATATGGAACTGATTGAGAGAATGCGCCACTCGTTGAGTCATGTGATGGCGAGTGCGGTAAAAAATTTGTACGGCGCCGAGACGGAGTTGAGGTTTGGGGTTGGTCCGGCAATCGAAAATGGCTTTTATTATGATATTGATTTCGGGGACGCGAAGGTTTCGGAAAGTGATTTGAAGAAGATTGAAAAAGAAATGCGTAAAATAATTGCGCAAAAATTGCCGATTGTGCGAAGCGAGAAGTCACGGGCGGAGGCGCTGGCTTGGGCGGATGAGAATCATCAGGGCTATAAGCGTGAATTGATTGAAGAATTGCCCGATGATGAGGTGATTTCGTTCTATACATTGGGCGATTTTGAGGACTTGTGCCGTGGGCCGCATGTCGAAAATACCGGCGAGCTGGGCGTGTTTAAGTTGGACAGGATTGCTGGCGCATATTGGAAGGGCGACGAAAAGCGTGAGATGCTGACGCGGATTTATGGTCTGGCTTTTGAAACGCAAGAGGAGATGGACGCATATTTGGCGCAACGCGAAGAGGCGCGTAAGCGCGACCACCGTAAATTAGGCAAAGAGCTGGGACTGTTTTGTTTTTCGGACTTGGTGGGCGCGGGATTACCGCTGTTTACGCCGCGTGGAACGGTTTTGCGTGACAAAGTGGCGGAGCTGGCCAACAGTTATCGCGAGCGGTGCGGCTATCAGAAGGTCTGCATTCCGCACATTGCGGGGATAGATTTATATAAAACTTCTGGACATTTTGAGAAGTTTCCGGAGATGCTTAGGTTTACGAGCTCGGAATCGGGTGATGAATTGGCGTTGAAGCCGGTAAACTGCCCGCATCATAGCCAGATTTTTGCCAGCGTGCCACGTTCCTATAAGGAGTTGCCGGTGAAGTTTTTGGAGACCACGATGGTCTATCGGGACGAGCGAAAAGGCGAGCTGGGCGGTTTGTCTCGGGTGCGAGCAATTACGCAGGATGATTCGCACGTGTTTTGTACCGAAGAGCAGGTGGGCGATATTTTCGGCGAATTGATTGAATCAGCGAAAGATTTGTACGCTCGCGTGGGGATGAAACTGAAGTTGCGGCTGTCGTTCCGCGATGACGGTGACGGTTATATCGGTACACCGGAAATGTGGGAGAAGGCGCAGAGCTCAATTCAAGCGATGGCGGAAAAATTCCAAATGGATTATTTCATTGGTGAGGGTGAAGCGGCCATGTATGGACCGAAAATGGACTTTATGGCGGTGGATGCCTTGGGGCGCGAGTGGCAGTTGGCGACTGTGCAGTTGGACTATGCGATGCCGGCGCGTTTCGGGTTGGAATACATCGATGCGGACGGTTCGAAAAAGACGCCGATTATGATTCACTGTGCGCTGATTGGCTCGGTGGAGCGGTTCTTGAGCGTATTTATTGAGCACACGGCGGGGTGGTTCCCGTTTTGGTGTGCGCCAGAGCAGGTGCGGATTTTGACGATTAATGATTCGGTTAGTGATTATGTGGCGCAGATTCGGGCGGTTTTGGACGACCTGGAACTGATGGAGCCGATTGAGCACAATGCGGTGCGCTATACGGTGGATGACCGCAATGAGAGCTTGGGCAAGAAGATTCGCGAGGCGACGAAGATGAAGATTCCTTGCGTGCTGATTGTAGGGCCGAAGGATGCCGAGGCCGGAACGGTTAGCGTACGCCTGCGCGATAAAGAAGAGACGGCGGCTTTGGGGGATTTGGCGGAATATTTGAAAAAGCTTTAGTGGTTTCTGGAGGTAATTAGCGAGAATTGAAAGGCGCGCTCTCGGAGGGCGCCTTTTTGATGGTGTAAAATAGAGATATGTCTTCGAAGATTTTTGCGGAGTTGAATCAGGCGCAGAAAGAGGCAGTGGAGACTCTGAGTGGACCGCTATTGATTTTGGCCGGCGCGGGAAGTGGAAAGACCAAGACTCTGACGCATCGGATTGCGAATTTGATCGAGCACGGTGTGCCGCCGTATGAGATTTTGGCGTTGACCTTTACGAATAAGGCTTCGCGCGAAATGCGTAGTCGGTTAGCAAAACTGCTGGGGGCGGACGATTCGCATGCTTTTATGCCTTGGATGGGGACTTTTCATGCGATTTGTGTGCGGATTTTGCGAATTGAGGCTGAGAATGTCGGCTTGTCGAAGAACTTTGTGATATATGATACGGATGACAGACTTGCGTTGATAAAACGTGCGATGAAAGAATTGCAAATCAGCGACAAAAACCTGAAGCCGCGCGCTTGCGAGGCGGCGATTTCGAAGGCCAAGAATGAGGGGCGGTCGGCAGATGAGCTGTTGGCGGAGGCGATGTATCCGCAGCAACAGAAAATTGCGGAAGTGTTCGCGCGTTATGAGAAATTACGAAAGAAAGCTGATGCGGTGGATTTTGATGATTTGCTGCTTGAGGTGGCAAAATTGCTACAGAGCCGGCCGGATATTCGTGAAAAGTGGCGCCAACGTTTTAAGCATATTCTGATTGACGAATATCAGGATACGAACCATATCCAGTATCGGATTATGAAGCTTTTGGTGAATGACGAGCGGAACATTTGTTGCGTGGGGGACGATTGGCAGTCGATTTATTCGTGGCGAGGCGCCGACTATACGAATATTCTGAATTTTGAACGGGATTTTCCGGGCGCGAAAGTGATCAAGCTGGAGCAGAATTATCGGTCGACGCAGAATATTCTGGATGCGGCACAGAAGGTCATCACGAAGAATACGCAACGCAGCGACAAGGTGCTGTATACGAAAGTCGGCAAGGGGGCACCGATTGAGATTCGGGCGTTGCGAGACGAGAAAGAAGAGGCTGGCTGGGTGGCGCAAATGATTCGACGGAGCGGACGCAGTTTGGGCGATTTTGCGGTGCTGTATCGTACGAACGCGCAGTCGCAGGTTTTTGAGCATGCATTTGCTCAGGCCGTGATTCCATACAAGTTGGTGGGCGGGGTGCGTTTTTACGACCGTAAGGAAATCAAGGACATTCTGGCCTATCTGCACTTGATTGTGAATCCGCTTGATAGCGTTGCCTTGCAGCGGGTGGTGAACGTGCCGGCACGGGGGATTGGTGCAGTGTCATTGCAGAAGATTTTGGCGGGGCGTGACGTGGAGCTGACCGGGAAGGCGAAGCTGAATTATGAGAAGTTTTTGACGGTATTGCTGGATTTGCGCAGGATGCACGCTAATGCGGTGCAGCCGGCGGAGATAATTGAGCGTTTGCTAAAGAAGATTGATTATCGGGAGTATCTGAACGGCGATGAGAAGCTCAAAGCGGAAGAGCGCAACGAGAACGTTACGGCACTGATTGGCGAAGCAATGAGTTATGCGTCGCTTGATGAGTTTTTGGCGGACGCGGCGCTGATGTCTTCGGCGGATGAGGCGACGGAGGGCGATGCGGTGACTCTGATGACGCTGCATGCGGCGAAAGGCTTGGAGTTTCCGGTGGTCTTTTTGGTCGGTATGGAAGAAGGACTGTTGCCGCACGTGCGCTCGATGGACGAATCGGCGGAGGACGTGGAAGAGGAGCGGCGATTGGCGTATGTGGGGATGACGCGGGCCATGGAGCAGCTTTTCTTGAGTTATGCGCAATCGCGTTTTATGTTCGGCGGGCGGAGCTATAATTTTCCGTCGCGCTTTCTGCAGGATTTGGGATACAATCCGTATGGCCTGAACGACACAGAAGAAGAGGAATTTGACGTATTTCCGGACGACGATTTGCCGGTTTACCACTAGCGACATTGACTTTTTTGGTAAAATGTGATATACTTAGATAGATATGGCTGTCTCTTTTTTGAGACGGTGAGTACATTAAAAAGGGGGTGATATCCTTGACGAGATATTTTGTCAAGGATTTCAAGGGGGCAGATTGCGACCCCAGGCTTAATTCCCTGATCAGGGAAGTTGCCGATACGAAGGTATATGTCCTGCGCGCGGTGCAGCCGGAGAATGTCGAGGACGTGAAAAGACGGTGGCTTCGCGAGGCGTGGCGTGGCAGGTTTACGGACCCGCACTTCATGTATGACAGAAGTCGAGCGAAGACTCAACTCTGGAAAGAGGAGGCTTTGCTAGATATGCAGGGGGCGCTGGCCAGCCTGCCGGAGTCGATGAGTCTTGAGGAAGAATACCTCAAGCGGCTATTAGCTCTGCGGATTAAGGGTCTGCTGGAGAGCGTGGAAGTCTTAAAGGCTTTCGTCGAGGGGGACTCAGCGGAACTGCGCGAGGCCGTAATAAACAAATACGGTCGGCCGAAGATTCCCGACGCCAAAGATGCGGAGACTTGGTTGCGGCGCGACGCGCCGTATATGGTTTTCGACGAAGAGTCGGGGGTTTTGCAGAGCTTACGCCTTGACGCGGCACAGGTCGCCGAGGCGATGGTTTGGGCCTTGAAACAGTATCGTCTGGATTATCATTACGAGGTGATTGTAGACGAGAAAGCTGTCTTGGTCAGCGTGGCGCATCCGGTTGGCGAAAAGATGGGCCGGATAGTGATTCCGGCGCAGCGCATCTTCAACGGCGTGGAAGTGTTGCGATTGATTGGGCATGAGATTGAGTGTCATATTCTTGACGAGATGAATGCTAAATCAATCCTGCACGGGATGCCGAGAGTTAGTAGTGAGTTAATTTCGGAGGGTCGTGCGACCGCTTCGGATGCTCAGCTTGAGGCACATTTCCTGGGAGATACGCCGTTATTGCGCGACAAGGCCCGATTGTTCATCATGACAAGCAAGGCCTTGAGAGGCGAACGCTTTGGCGATTTGGCGCGATGGGCGCATGAAAGCGTGCGTTCGGACATTACTGACCGCCGTGATTCGCTGGAAGAAGCTTGGCGACTGGCTTATCGGGTGATGCGGGGTGCTTCTGACGGGCGCAATCCGTATGGATATGCGTTTACGAAGGAATACTCGTATTATGCCGGCTATCGGTATGTCCAAGATTTTGAAGGTTCGGCGGTTTGGCTGGCCAGCGGATTATCGACTGATAATGAGCTGCGAGCGCTGTCCGAGCGCTATGAGCTGACAAGCGAAGACTTGCCGTGGTCGCCAAAGAAGCTTGCCTGGAGTGAGGAATTGAGAGACATTCTTTTCCGGCTTGCCGGCGAGACGCCACTCAAGACTGAAAAGTAGCCCCCAAGAAAATACCGCTCGGATGATTCCGGGCGGTTTTTCATGAATTGCTACATGGTGCTGGGAGTAGGAGTCGAACCTACGAAGGCCGAAGCCGGCAGATTTACAGTCTGATGCGTTTGACCACTTCGCTATCCCAGCGACTGGGATAATATTAGCATAAAACAGCGTAAGTCGCAATCCGTCGGCAGGCAAGCCTGGACGAGCAGCGGCGCGCCAGAAAATCCTTTGCATAAGACGTGGTTATATGATATAATTACAGAGATAATAGCTCAGCAAGAGGCAAAAAGATTCAAAAAGATTGCGCTCTTGCTTTAACCAAAGGAGTGTTCATGCGAGAATACGAATTAACCGTGCTCGTTCATCCGGATTTAGAGATGAATCTTGAGGCGGCGACCGACAAAGTGAAAGCTTTGATTGAGGCGAACGGGGGGAAAATCACCAAGGAAAATAACGAGGGGAAGAAGAAGCTCGCCTACCAAATCAAAAAGCAGGACTTTGCGGTTTATTATTACTATGAGGTGGAGTTGCCGGCACCGGCACCAGCGAAGATTTCATCGGTGTTGAACATCACTGATGAGGTGATTCGGTACCTGTTGGTGGCCAAAGACCCACGACGCGAAAAAATGCTTGCGAAGCGCCAAGAGCGCAAAGCGCAAGAAGAAGCAAGCAAAGAGGAGGAATAAAAATGGCACGCGGTTTTAGCAAAGCAATCATTATGGGAAATTTAACCCGGGATCCAGAACTTCGTTCGACTTCGACCGGTTCGCAAGTTTGCGGCTTTACGGTGGCGGTAAACCGTAGCTACAAAGACAGCTCTGGCAACCAGCAAGAACAAGTTTCGTTTATCGACTGTTCGGCTTGGGGCAAAGCGGGTGAAATCATTGCGCAGTATGCCAAAAAAGGCAGCGGAATTATGGTTTCAGGCCGTTTGGACCAGCGCAGCTGGGAAGATAAGGAAGGCCAGAAGCGCTCACGCGTTGAAATCAACGTGGAAGACTTTAATTTCATTGGTGGCGGCAACGGTGGCAATGATGGCGCCGGCGCAAAATCAGCTAGCGCCAGTCAGGATGTTGCGCCAGATGACATCAGTGATGAGCCGATTGATTTAAGCGAGATTCCGTTTTAAGAAAGGAAAGAGATGAAACGTTATAAAAATGATCCAAAT
Organism: Candidatus Saccharimonadota bacterium; assembly: GCA_017430725.1. Classification (GTDB taxonomy): domain Bacteria; phylum Patescibacteriota; class Saccharimonadia; order Saccharimonadales; family Saccharimonadaceae; genus UBA2834. The sequence goes on from JAFRMK010000004.1 coordinate 20,483, forward strand.
ATGTATTTCGACTACCGCGACGTGAAGACGTTGCAGCGCTATGTTGATGCGTACGGTCGGATTGAGCCGATTTCAAAGACTGGTCTTTCGGCGAAACAACAACGCCAATTGGCCGTAGCAGTGAAGCGGGCGCGACATTTGGCTCTGATGCCGTTTGTCGCCGCAGCATAGGGGGCGGGTGATGTACGGACCGACAGATTTGAAGAAGAACACCCTGATTACTTTGGATGGGCAACCATACAAGGTGGTTGAATACGCCCAAAAAGTGATGGGGCGGGGTGGTAGTATCGTGAACGTGAAGGTCAAGAATCTGATTACGGGCGCCTTGTTGCCGAAGACTTTTAAGGGGCAGGAAAAGATTGAGCCGGCCGAGGTGACGAATCGCACCGTGCAATATCTGTACAACGATGGCGAGAAGTTTTATTTCATGGACCCGGCAAGTTTTGAGCAATATGAGCTGCCAGCTGATATGGTGGGCGATGCCAAGGACTTCATGAAAGACGGCAATGAGGTAGATATTCAATTCTACAATGATGCGCCGATTAATCTAGCCTTGCCAAAAAATGTCTGGCTGAAGGTGGAATACACCGAGACGGCAGTGAAGGGCGACACATCTTCTTCTATCGTGAAGGATGCGCGACTGGAGACTGGCGTGACAGTGAAGGTCCCGGCCTTTATTAAGACGGGTGATGTAATTTCAGTTGACACCGAGAGCTACGCCTATCGTGAGCGACAAAAATAAGTCAAAAGTTTTGGTGATACTTGGCCCGACGGGGAGCGGTAAAACCGGTCTTGCGGTTGAGGTGGCGCTGGCTGTGGCGAAAAAACGGGGCGAGAGCTGTGCGGCGGAGATAATCTCCGCCGATTCTCGTGCCATATATAAAGGTATGAATATCGGGACGGCGAAGCCGACCAAGGAAGAGCAGTGCGGCGTACCGCATTGGGGGATTGACCTGGTATTGCCGACGGAGCGGTTCACGGCGGTAGATTTTCAGCGTTACGCAAGGCAGAAGATTGCCGAAATAGAGGCGAGGGGGCATTTGCCGATTATTGTGGGGGGTACGGGCTTGTATATTGATGCATTAGTGTATGACTATAAATTTAATGACGATGTAAAAAAGACTTGTTCAGACAGACGGGAAATTTGTTCAGATTATGTAATGGTGGGGATTAAATGGCAGCGCGAGGAACTAAAACGGCGTTTGTTGGCGCGTTCGCGCAATTTATTTGCTCAGGACATCGAGGCCGAGACGCGACGGTTGGTCGAGCGGTACGGCTTGGACTGTCCGGCGCTGACGGCGGACATTTATCCAATTGTGTGGGAGATGATGAGCGGGCAAGTCAGCAGGGAAGAGGCAATACGGCGGAATGCGACCAAGGATTGGCAATTAGCTAAACGACAGCTGACTTGGTTTAAGCGGAACAAGAATATTCATTGGCTTGAACCGTCGGAGGCAAAAGACTGGATATTAAATTGTGCATTGTGTGCTAAAATGTAGTTAAGATGAGCAAAGAGAGTAACGCAATGCCTTTAGAAAAGCTGTTCGGGTCGAAGACACGAGCAAAATTATTGGCGCTTTTCTTCGATAACCCAGACAAAAACTACTATGTGCGGGAGATAACGCGCGTGATTGAGGAGCAGATTAACTCCGTGCGTAGAGAACTTAATAACTTGAGTAAGCTTGGTCTAGTGAAGACTGAGAGCTATGAGAATAAATTATATTATTCAGCCAATATGAAGCACCCTTTTGCGCGGCCGATGACTGAGATTTTTTCGAAAAAAATTGGTTCGGTCGAGGACGTTGAAGTGCACAGGGATGTATGGGCGGAGTATGTGCGCCCGGTGAGTAATTTGATTGATGCTGTGCTAGTGACGAATCGTTTGGTCGGACAAGATGGCGTTGATTTGCTGATTATTGGTAACGATGAGAATAGAAAGCTGACGCGGTGGGCGGAGGTAGTTGAAAAACGGGAAGGCAAACCGCTGAACTACGTGATTCTCAGCAAAGAAGATTATATTTATCGGAAGAGCGTGCGCGATAGGTTTCTGCGAAGTGTGTTCGCGTTGCAAGAAAGCGAGCGCTACGATCCGGACAATATTTTGTAGAGAAGAGGAGGAAAAATGTTTGACATTGAATTGAAGAATTCTGACGAGATGACGATTCGGGTAAAGGAAAAGACGGTAAATATTAATGTCGCACAATCGACCGTGGATGCCGATTTGCCGGTCGGAGAATTGAAGGGGGCGGGTGAGTATGAGATTGGCGATATCGTGATTAGCGCCGTAAAGACGAAAGAGGGTGGTGTGATGTATCGCTTGAATGTTGAGGGCATAAAGATTGGCTTGGTGGGTAGCGGCGTAAAGACGGAAGAGTTGGATGAGCTGGGGCCGATTGATATTTTGGGGACGGCAGATGCGAAGGTCGTGCCGGTGGTGGAACCAAAAATTGTGATTCCGATGGGGAATATGGACTTCTCCGAAATCAAGGCCAGCGTGAAGGTAGAGAAGAAGCTTCGCATCAAGAATAGCTCGGCTTTGCCGCCAACGCTCGAGGTTTATAAGCTGGATTAGTGGTCGGCACTTGCAGAAACAGATAAGATAAGGTATAATTGCGTTATGGCAGTATGTGAAATTACCGGAAAAGGCAAGATGTATGGCCACAATGTGAGCTTTTCGCAGCATAAGACTCGAAAAGTTTTCAAGCCAAACATCCAGAAGCGCACCGTGACGGTGAACGGCAAAAAGGTGAAACTGAATGTTTCGACTTCGGCGCTTCGCACTTTGCGCAAAAAAGGTTTGATTAAGTAGTTTTTGATATAATAAGGTAATGGATATACGTTACCTTATTTTTGTGTTTGTAGTGACCGTGGGGTCGATGATTTTGCATGAATTGGCGCATGGATTTACGGCATATAAATTAGGCGATGACACGGCAAAGCGAGATGGACGCCTGTCGCTGAATCCGTTGCGACACATTGATCCGTTTATGACAATTTTGGTGCCGCTGCTGTTGGCGATAAGCGGAATGCCGGTGTTTGGCGGCGCAAAACCAGTACCGGTTGATACGCGACGCGTGAAAGGGGGAGAGTGGGGCTTTGCGTTAGTGGCGCTGATGGGGCCGCTGACGAATTTTATCTTGGCATTTGTGGCTTTTGCGCTATTGTATCTGACGGGGGTGAGTATGGACAGTCTGGCGGGGCTGTTTTTGCTGACGGCGGTGAGGGTGAATTTGGGATTTTGCCTGTTTAATATTTTACCCATTCCGCCATTGGACGGTTCGCGGATATTGTATGCCGTGGCGCCGGAGGGGGTACGGAGTTTGATGCGAGCGATGGAACAATACGGGATTATGATTATTTATGGCTTGCTGTTGCTGTGTGGCGGGCTGTTCTCGCAATATATGATGAATGCGATGACGGGGATAATTCAGCTGTTTACTTGGTTGCTTGGTCCGTTTGTGGGGGCGTGATATAATAGAACTGTCCTAAGTGAGCACATGATTTTCCTGTATAATCATGTTTTCGGGAATTTGAGTCCGCAAGACTGTGGTCTTGGGGTCAGAGAATTTACCCACCGTGTTCATACCACGGGAAAACGAGCTTACTTAGGATTTTTTGTGCTTGTGGTAAAATATAAGCAATGAAACAACGAATTCGGGTGACGGCGATTTGTGAGCGAGACGGCAAGGTTCTGCTGTTGAGGCGAGCGGCGGGGCGTGTTGAGGGGATGAACAATTACGAATTACCGACGGGGAAGATCATCTTTGGCGAGCAGCCGGATGAGGCGATGTCGCGAGTGATGTACGAGAATCTGGCGGTCGAGGCGCAGGAGATAACGTTGGAAGACGTCGTGACTTTTACGAACTTAGTGCATGCTTCGGAGCTGGCAAATCTGTTTATCGTGTATCGTAGCAGTTTTGAAGGGGTTGATATTAAGCTGAATAATGAGCGACATGCGGCCTATCAGTGGTGCGAGTTGAGTGAGTTGGACAAGTTGACGCTGGACGAGGCGTCAAGTATGGTGCTGCAGATTATGCACGAAAGGGCGCATCCGGGAGAAGCGGTCAAAGAGTTGCGAGCCAAGACCGAGGGGAACTTGACCGAGGATGGCGTTGTGACGATTTATACCGATGGGGGTAGTCGCGGTAATCCTGGTCCGAGCGGTTTGGGCTATTATATCGTTGACCAGCACGGCGAAGAAGTGAAGCGGGGCGGTGAATTTTTGGGAATGTCGAACAGTCGATTGGCAGAGTATTATGGCCTGAAGGAAGGGGTTGAGCAGGCGATTGAGCTGGGATATAAAAAAGTGAACTTCGTGAGTGATTGTTTGATGATGGTGAACCAGATGAATGGGGTGTATCAGGTTAAAAACAAGGATTTGCTGCAAGTCTATAATGATATTTTGAAGTTGCTCGAGAACCTGGAGAGCTTCAGCTTCAAGCATGTGCCGCGCTACAAAAACCAAGAGGCGGATGCCGAGGTGAACAGGGTAATTGACGCGAACATTGCGCGGAGTTAAGCACGAGTTAGCACTTAGCATAGGCGGATTGCTAATTTGGTCGATTTATGGTAAAATTTTGTCAAGCTCGTCGAAGTAGCCGCTGGCTTGAAAGATAGCGAGAGGAAAGTCCGGGCAGCACAGGATACGATAGTTGCTAACGGCAACCGCCCGCAAGGGTAGGAAAAGTGCCACAGAAACTAAACCGCTCCGACTTCGGTCGTGGTAAGGGTGAAAAGAGTGGGGTAAGAGCCCACAGGCTCTGCTGGTGACAGTAGGGTGAGGTAAACTCTATCGGCTGCAAGGAGGCCTAGATACCGTGATCCGCGGATGGCCGCTCACCGCTGGATCCCATGAGCAATCGTGGGGCTAGATAGATGGCTACTGCTTCAGCTTCGGTTGAAGTACAGAACCCGGCTTATTGGACGAGCTTTTTTGGTTGATATTGGTTTTTAGGAATATATAGTTTGTTCGGGTTCGTTGTTATGAACGGATATGTATGCGAGGCATTTGTAGAGGGGCGCAAAAAACCACCCATCAGGGGTGGCTTTTTGTTGTAAAAAAAACTGAAACAGCTTAAGCTTTGGCTTTGGCCTTGGGCTGGCTGTCGGCAGATTTTTTGACGCTGTCACAGACGGCAGTGAAAGCCTGCGGATCATTGACGGCAAGTTCGGCAAGAACTTTGCGGTCGAGCTCGATTCCTGCGGTCTTCAGGCCGTTGATGAGCGTGCTGTAGTTGAGGCCATTAGCGTGCGCCCCGTTGTTAATACGGGTAATCCATAGGCTGCGTAGGTCGCGTTTGCGATTTCGGCGATCGCGGTAGGCGTAGCTGAGGGACTTGATTACTCCCTGTTTGGCCATGCGATAGCTGCGGGTGCGATAGTGCTGCATCCCTTTGGCGGCCTTGAGAATCTTTTTGTGTTTGGCGCGTGCTGGCACTCCTCGTTTAACTCTCATGATTAAACCCCCAAAGATGTCTTAATGTTTTTGGCGATTTTCCCCTTTACGATGGCAGAGGTCTTGATGTTGCGCTTGCGGGCCTTGGATTTCTTGGCAAGAATGTGATTGCCGAAGGCGCGCTCACGTACAATCTTCCCGCGAGGGGTGATTTTGACACGCTTGGCGGTGCCTTTGTGAGTTTTAAGTTTTGGCATTTTGGATACCTTTCCTACTTTAGTTAATATTGAGAGCGCTTTGGGGTGTAGGGAACCGGTGGGCGCTGGGCAACCTGTTACTTGTGGCGAACCAGGAAGATGAGGTTGCGGCCGGACATTTGCGACTTGCCATCGACGACGATGTCGGGTCCGAGCTTTTCGATGATTTTGTTCATCAGTTCGGTGCCGATTTCTTTGTGGGCCATTTCGCGGCCTCGAAAGATAATCATCACTTTGACGCGGTCGCCGCCCTCGAGGAGTTCGAGGATTTTCCGGCATTTGATATTGAGGTCATTTTCCCCAATTTTTAAACCAAGTCTGATTTGTTTGAGTTCGCTGCTTTTGGCCTTTTTCTTGGCCCGACTCTGTTCTTTCATCTTTTGGTATTGGTATTTTCCCCAATCGATGATTTTGACAACTGGCGGATTGGCGTTTGGCGAAATCTCGACCAGGTCAAGACCAGCGTCGCGAGCCAGTAGTTGGGCATCGCGACTCGACATGATGCCAAGCTGCGCACCGTCAGCACTTATGACGCGAACCTCGGGATGACGGATTTCTCCGTTGATGCGGGTGCGCGAATTATGGTTGCTGATGGCAATACTCCTTTAAATTAGACTTGTTATGGGGTGATTTTAGCAAAAAACTGGGAAAATTACAAGGGATGGCGGTATTGTAGGGCTTCGGCGATTTGGGTTTGGTCGATCTGGGGTGCGCCATCGAGGTCGGCGATGCTCTGGGCAACCTTGATGAGCTTGAAATAGGCACGTGCGGAAAGGTGATAGCGGTCGGCGGCATGGTTCAACAATTGTTTTGCGGTAGGGGTAAGTGAAAGTTTTTGGGCGATTTCGGCTGAACCGAGCGAGGCGTTAGAGGCGTCAGCGGAATGGTAGCGCAGGCGTTGGCGGTGGCGAGCTTGGCGAATCAAGTGGACTGCGCGGTCGTGTTCAGGGGTGGCAGAAGAGGCTGCGACGTCGAGAAGCTGTGCGTTATCGACCGAATCAAGACGTATGGTCATGTCGATGCGGTCGAGGATTGGGCCAGAGAGTTTCTTTCGGTATCGCTCGATTTGATAGGGCGCACATTGACAGTCGTGCTGGTCGGAGCCAAGAAAGCCGCAAGGGCAAGGGTTCATGGCGGCGATGAGCATGAAGTTTGCGGGATAACAGAGATTTTGTCCGAGGTGGTTGAGGGTGATCTGATGCGATTCGAGTGGCAAGCGAAGCGCCTCGATGATAGCCGAGGAGAATTCGGGCAATTCATCAAGAAAGAGGATGCCGTGATGGGCAAGTGATACTTCGCCGGGCGTGAGCTTCAGGCTGCTGCCGAGTAGCTGAGTGAGCGTGAGGTTGTGTTGTGGGGCGCGAAACGGGCGTTGGTCGGCAACGATGAATTGCGGGGCGCAGAGAGAATGGAGCTTGGTGATGGCGATACGCTCTGGCGGCGATGGGGGCGGTAGGAGGGCCTGTGCGGCACGAGCAAGCATGGTTTTGCCGATGCCGGGTGGGCCGCAAAATAGGATGTTGTGTCGTCCCGCGATGGCGACAGTGAGGGCGCGTTTGGCGGGTGCTTGCCCAACAATGTGGTCGAGCAAGACGTGCTTATGCTTATCTGTTTCTGTATTTTTTACAACAGGAGACAGAGGGGAAATGTGGGCGATTTGCTTCAATTGTAGCCAACATTCGCGCAAATTGTGTACCGGAATGACGGTGATTTGCGACGCTACGAGGACGGCTTGTTGCGCGTTGCCGGCCGGAACAAAGATTTGTTCAATTTGGCGGTGCGCCGCGGCTTCGATGAGCTGAATAATGCCTCGGACGGGCCGAATATCGCCATTAAGCGCCAATTCGCCGATAAAAGCGCATTTTTGTAGGTCTTTTGGCAGGAGTTGGCCGGAATTGGCTAGAACAGCGACGGCGATGGCGAGATCGAGATGGGCGCCAGTCTTGCGCAGGTCGGCCGGCGCCAGATTGATTGTCAACTTGGTTTTCGGGAAATCGAAGAGTGAGTTACGGATAGCGGAGCGCACGCGCAGGCGGCTTTCTTCGATGTCTCGGCCGGGGAGACCAACGATATTGAGTCCGGGGAGCCCTCTCGAGGCGTCGCACTCTACGGTGATGAGGCGCCCTTCATAGCCGAACGGTATAGCAGAGTAACATTTTGCTGGGTGATATGTCATGGGCTGACTATAAGGGGTGAGAGCTTGAAATAAAAGCGTGAGTTTGATAAAATTGAAACAGTTGGGGCTGACATAGCTTAGACGGATTATTAACAACATGCAGGCGAGTCGCTTTGTACCGTAAGTACTTCCATAAATGCAGAAAAAACTGCTAGTAAGCACTTGGCTTATATGCCAGCTTACGCCTAGGACTAGAATAATCTAGACCTGTTTCTTTGCGCGAGATACCATAGCGCAGAGAAATATCATACATATGGTATTAAGACAATTTCAGTGACGAGACATTGTACGAAAACCCTGTCATGGCATCAGAACAGTTTTGTCTATTCCAGCTGATTTGAAGCACGCCAAGATTGAAAGAACAGACTATGCTCGTAGAATGCATGATTGAAGATTTTTCGGACCCGGAGGCGGTATCCGGCAGCTCCACCACAGTTTCTGTATTTTTTACAACAGGCTTCAGTGAGAAAAAAGACCCGATTGGGGCCTTTTTTTGATTGTCGCGAGTGGGCGAGGAGAGCAGCGACGGCGACAGGATGGCGGAGCGAAAAAACAAAAACAAAAACAAAGAGCTTCGGTAACTGCGAGGAAAACCGAAGCTCTTAGTGGAGTGTGTTTGTGTGTGGAGTTTTATTTGTTTTGGAATCGTTTTTTTGTTTTTTGCTTTTGTATAATGATTTTATTCAAAAGCTAAAATTATAATAAATTACCAAAAATCTATTGTAAAAACTTTTTTTTTGTATTATTTACAACATATTTCTTATCTGTAGGAACTGGGGTGGAAGAATAATGAAAAAAGCATACATTTTTTAATAAATAGCTAAAAACGCGTTTTTTCAGGGGTAGATCTTGTATGTTGTAAAAAATACATATTATTGGCTGGGAACCTTCTTATCTGTTGAGTATTAGTTATGTTGTGAAGATTACAACACCTATTTGAACAAATAAATTATTGACTTTTGAGGTTCAATTTGCTATAGTGAGAACGTGCAAATCAAGCAAAAACAAACAGCACAAAAATAAACAAAGGTGAGCGTGGTGGGAGTGTAGCGATTTGGCGTCGTTATAGCTTATTTCTAGCCATAAATTACAACTAGGAGTAAGCTCAGCTCCGCCAAATATTGCAGGGATGCAATGAGCGTCGAGCGCGTATTCGAGGACATCGACTAGCACCTTAGATACCCAAACAGAGAAGATGAATCGGATGCAAGGATGTGCCTCTCTACATGAGAGGCGGTCAATAAAGCTCAAGTAGAGGATAAAACTTGTGGCACATAGTAAGATGTTTTTAGCCAGATAAGTTCCCTCTACTTTGAGCCCAGGGTTTTTCGTTTTACCTGGGGCGTCTTGTGGGGGACTTGAGGCTAGCACATTATCCGGTTTGAGACCGCAAAAGAGCCGAAGAGTGAAAAGAAGTGGCATGTCGTTGATGGGCTTTTTCATGCTATAATCTGCTTATGGAAAAAGCTTGGGACAAGATTCTATTGATCGCCGTTACGTTGGCAGGAATTTTGTTGTCAGGGATGCTGTTGTTTAGCTCGCCGAGCGGAGTAGGTCCGTTGGGCCTTTTGTTGTTTCTGATGTTGTGCTATGTGGTGTTTCTGGGGCTTGCAGTGCTTATCTGCAGGCTTTTTTTCAAATTTCGGGCTTTCTTGGACAAGAGTCGAGCGCATAATATCGTAAAGAAAAGCTATTACTATGGCGCGGCGGTGGCCGTGGCGCCGTTGATTCTTCTGGTGAGCCAGTCGTTTGGCGGCATAACAATCTTAGAGGTCGTCTTGGTGGGAATCTTTGAATTTGTGCTGTGTTTCCTGATTGCGCACGACATTCTATGATATAATGATGCTTATGGATAACTCTGGTGTGGCGAAGATTGAGGGTGCGGGTGGTGAGCCAGTGCCGAGTACGGCGGAAGCCGAGAAATTTGATGCTTTTTTGGCAGAGCGCAGTGATTTGAAAACACCAGAGCTGGGGGAGCCTTTGCTGGGCAAGGGCGAAAAGGTGTCGGGGGCGGAACAGGCCGAGATGGTGAACCAGGCGATGACCAATGTGGCGCCGGCGCGCTCGGTCAGTACGGGCGACGATATGGCGCGCGCGACGTCTGATAGCCCAGAGTTACGGGAATTGAGCCAAATTGCGGTGCCACGCGATGCCGAGCAACTACCAAAACCGTATATGGATAAAGTGGTGGCCATTATTCATAAAGACAGGAAGGATCCGCATCAATTGGTGACCGACTTGGATTTGGCACGATGGGACATGATGCGCAAAGCGTTCAACCGTAAGCGAGGTGATGGGAAGTAAGATGGATGTCGCGACGCTAGTCGAGTTGTTGGCAATGATAGCCGTCGTTATGGTGGTGCTTGCTTTGATATGGCGCAGCTTTGCCGGTGCGAAACGCGACCGCAAGAACTATGAACGCTCGTTGAAGATGGTGCCGATGTTGATTCATTTGCCACCAAGCACAGACGACGTGCAAGGGGGCGGTCGAGATGAGCGGGACGTGACGGACGAGCAGCTGTCGGAGGCGCAGGTGATGTACAGTATTATCTCGTCGACGTTGACGAAGGGGCTAAAGAGCAAGCTTTATGGTCAGCGACACATCAGTTTTGAGATGGTGGCGCACGATGGGTTTATTAAATACTATGCGGTGGTGCCGGCGGTGTTAACGGATACGATGCAGCAGGCGATTACGGCCGCCTACCCAACGGCGCGGTTGGAAGAGGTGGCGGACCCGAACTTCTTCAGTAAAGTTGGCCAAATTGATGCCGTAGCCGGTGGTGAACTGCGGCTGAAAGAGGACTATTGCTATCCGATTGCGACCTATCAGGATTCGAAGCGTGATGCGAGTCTGGCATTGATTAACGCGCTGTCTGTCGCGAAGAAGGGCGATGGTGTGGGCATCCAAATTATGTTCCGACCGACGGACGGGAACTGGACACAAAAATCATTGCAGAGAGTACAAAATATTCGCGACGGAAAGAAGGTGCGCAATGCGTCGAACAATTTATTAGGGCGTTTGGTGCATGGTGCGGGAAATATAGTTGGCGACGTGGCGCAGGCTTTGTGGCAGCCACCAGAAGAACATGAGCAATATCAAAATACCGAGCGAATATTGACTAATTTGCAGCAAGAGGAAATTCAGCGCATTGAGGAGAAGACGCGTTATCCGGGCTTTGAGGTATTGATTCGGATTTGCGCCAGTTCCGACTCGAAGGCGCGTTCGAATGGCTTGTTGCAGAATGTCGTGTCAGTATTTTCGCAGTTTGATTTGACCAACTACAATGGTTTTCGCTATGACGCTTTGAAGAATAGTGAGTCGTTGGCGCGTGAATACGTTTTGCGGTCCTTCCCGCAAACGCAGAATGATATGATTTTGAACAGTGTAGAGATGGCGAGTTTGTTCCATCTGCCGGCACAGAGTGCGATTCCGACGAGCCAGGTGGAACGCCAGGCGACAAAACAGGTTGATGGACCGGCCAAGTTGCCGGATGAGGGGATAGTGCTGGGTGTTAATGAGTTTAGAGGGGAAGAAAAGACGATTCGGTTGAGCACGAAAGACCGGCGGCGACATACTTATGTGATTGGTGCGACCGGTATGGGTAAATCCGTATTGTTGACGAACCTGGCATACCAAGACATGTGCGACGGGCGAGGTTTTTGTTTTATTGACCCGCATGGTGATGCCGTAGAGACGATCCTGTCGAAGGTGCCACCAGAGCGGATGGAGGATGTAATTCTGTTCGAGCCGGGAAATCTGGCAAATCCGGTAGGGATGAATATGTTCGAGTTTCAGACCGAGGACCAGAAGGACTTTATCGTGCAGGAATCGTTGAATATGCTGGTCAGTTTGTATGACCCGGGTAATACGGGAATATTTGGCCCGCGCGCACAGCATATGTTCCGCAATGCCGCGTTGCTGTTGATGAGTGACCCGAATGGTGGAACTTTTATTGATGTGCCGCGTTGTTTTATTGACCCGGAATTTGTGAAGTCCAAGTTGCGATATGTGACGGACAAGACGGTTTATGATTATTGGACAAAGGAGTATCCGGAGTCGCGCAAGTCGAATGAGGCGGGTGACGTCGTGAGCTGGTTCGTATCGAAATGGGGGCCGTTCCTGAGTAATAAGATGATGCGGAATATTCTTGGACAGACCAAGTCCGGTTTTAACATTCGAGAAATCATGGACAATAAGAAGATTCTGTTGGTGAACCTGTCAAAGGGGCGAACGGGCGAGCTGAATGCGCAGCTTCTGGGGATGATATTCGTGATGAAATTCCAGGCAGCCGCGATGAGTCGGGCCGATACGCCGGAAGATGAACGGCAGGACTTTTGTCTGTATGTGGACGAGTTCCAGAATTTTGCAACAGAGAGCTTTGAGTCGATACTATCTGAGGCGCGAAAATACCGCCTGAATCTGATATTGGCAAACCAGTTTATGACTCAGTTGACTGATAAAATTCGTGAGGCGATTTTAGGGAACGTCGGGACGATTATGTGCGGACGGATTGGCGTGACGGACGCGGAACTGATGGAGAAGGCATTTAGACCGGTGTTTACCGCCGAGGATTTGCATAAGATCCCGAACTATCATGCAGTGGCGACGGTCCTGATGTTTGGCTTGCCAACATCGCCGTTTACGATGCACCTGTTGCCGCCGATTGGTGAAGGCAGCCCGGAGCTGATGGCGAGCATGCGCGAATATGCGTTGTCGAAGCATGGTCGGCCACGAGCAGAGGTGGAGGCGGAGATTGATGCGCGCCTGGCAGCAACGCCGCCGATGAAGCCCGCAGCGGCAGTGCCAAAAACGGCGCCGCAACAAGAGAAAGTGGCGGCGAAAGATGAAGCGACGGCAGAGCCAAAAGAGAGTTTTCTTGATGCGTGGTTGCGAAAGAAGGCTGAGATGGACGAGGCGGCGAAGCAATCGGCGCGAACAGCGGTGGAGACATCGGCTGCGCAATCGAACCAAACTACAGCCAAGACGACTAAAAAGGAGGCGGCGGTACGGATAGCAAAGCCGGTGGGCAAGGCCGTCCAGCCAGAGAAGATGCCGACAGTAAAGCCCGACGAGACGGCGACGGCTTGGGTGGCAGAGGCGAGTCAAAATGCCGTAGCGAAAACTAAGGTTCAGCAGCTCAAAGGCGGTGCAACGGTGACCGAGGAAGATGACGGCGCCGTGCTACGATGGCGCTAGAAACGAGTTTAGCTTGAAATAGTATAATTATTGGTTTTTTGTGCAAAAACGCCGTAGAGCGCGAAATAACGGGCTTATACTTGATTTTTAGGGGAGTGAGGCGTATGATTGGATATGTATAAAACAAAAGTTGAGGTAGTAAAAAATATGACGGCAGCGAAAAAGTCCGGTGGGGCTGAAGAAGATTACAATGCGTCAGAAATTCAGGTGCTGGAAGGATTGGAACCGGTGCGCAAGCGCCCGGGGATGTATATCGGTTCGACCGGTTATGACGGCTTGCACCACTTGATAAAAGAGATTGCGGACAACTCGATAGATGAGGCGATTGCGGGCTTTGCGACGCACGTCAAGGTGACATTGTTGGCTGACGGTGGTTGTCGGGTAGACGATAACGGTCGCGGTATTCCGGTTGACATTCACCCCAAGACAAAAATGTCGGCGCTAGAGACGGTGCTAACGGTGCTGCACGCAGGTGGTAAGTTCGGCGGTGGCGGCTACAAGGTTTCCTCTGGTTTGCACGGGGTTGGCTCTTCGGTAGTAAATGCCTTGTCGACGCACATGATTGCGGAGGTCTATAAAGACGGTAAAATTCACCACGTAGAGTTTGAGGTGGGGCATACTACGGTGCCTTTTGGCGTAACGGGGAAGACAGAAAAACACGGCACGAGCATTACTTTTTATCCTGATCCGGCGATTTTCAAAGAGACGGTTGAGTTTGATTATGATTGGGTGGTAAATTATTTGCGCCATCAGGCATATCTGACAAAGGGCATTTTGACGTCCGTGTATGATGAGCGGACCGGAAAACAGGATTCGTTCTATTTTGAGGGCGGTATCAAGAGCTATGTACGCAGGATGAATGCCGGCAAGGAAACGCTGACGGATGATATTTTCTATGCCGAAAAGCAGGTCGGCGATGGCTTGGTTGAGTTGGCAGTGCAGTATAATGATACTTTTTCGGAAACTTTGCGTCCGTTCGCGAATAACGTGTTGACGCCAGATGGCGGTACGCACGTGGTTGGTTTTCGCACGGCCTTGAATCGCACGATAAACGATTATGCGCGCAAGAATGGCCTATTGAAAGAGAAAGACGACAATTTGACTGGCGATGATATCAAGGAGGGGCTGACGGCGGTCGTGTTAGTGAAGATTCCGGATCCGCAGTTTGAGGGGCAGACCAAGAACAAGCTGGGTAATCCAGAGGTGCGCGGCTATGTTGATCGCGTGATGAACGAATACTTCTCGTACTACCTTGAGGAGCATCCTGATATCGCTAAGAAGATTGTGACGAAAGCGACTTTGGCGGCCCGGGCGCGCAAGGCGGCACGGGCGGCGCGAGACAACGTGATTCGGAAGGGTGCTTTTGAGGGGCTGAATCTCCCATCGAAGTTGGCGGACTGTTCTTCGCGCGACCGGACACAGTGCGAGCTGTTTATCGTAGAGGGTAACTCGGCGGCCGGTTCGGCGAAAGAGGGGCGTGATTCGAAGATTCAGGCGATTTTGCCGTTGCGCGGTAAAGTGCTGAATACGGAACGAGCGCGCCTGGACAAGATGTATGCCAACGCCGAATTAGTCTCGTTGATTAAGGCGCTTGGCGTGGGGATTGGCGAACAGTTCGACATCAATGGCCTGCGTTATTACAAGATTGTCTTCATGACTGATGCCGATGTTGACGGGGCGCATATTTCGACGCTGCTTTTGACATTCTTCTTCCGCTATATGCCAGAGGTGATTAAGGCAGGGCATGTCTATCTGGCGAAGCCGCCACTCTTCGGCTTGATAAAAGGGACGGGGCCGAATCGTAAGATTGAATATATTTACAATGAAGAGGCGTTGGAGCAGACCTTGAGCAAGAAAATTGCCGAACGAAAAGCGGCCGGCACAAAGATTGATGAGACGGCGGAACGCTTTAAGCAGGCCGGCTATACGGCACAGCAACGCTTTAAGGGTTTAGGCGAGATGGACGCCGCTCAGCTTTGGGAGACGACGATGAACCCAGAAAATCGAACGTTGATTCGGGTGAATATAGAGGACGCCGAAAAAGCGGACGCCATCTTTACGAAGTTGATGGGTTCGGAGGCGGAATTGCGAAAGCACTTTATTCAGTCGCGTGCGGCAACAGTTAACTTGGATGAATTGGACTTCTAGGAGGATAGGATATGACAGGAAAAGACAGCAAAATTGGCGGAGTGCCAGACGCGGCGGACGACAAGGGCCTGGATGAGGCGATGGGCGATGTCGTGAACGGCAGCGAAGAAGAAGCCTTGGCGCGGGCCGAGGAAGAGCCGACGGTGAAAGTCGGCGGGCTGACGGCGACGAAGGCCGAAGATGGCGTTGAAGAGTTGACGGTCGAAAACGTGATGGAAGATTCTTTCATTCGCTATTCGATGTCGGTGATTATTGACCGGGCCTTGCCGGATGTCCGGGATGGCCTGAAGCCGGTACACCGTCGTATTTTGTATGCGATGGAGAAGAACGGCTGGAAGGCGCCACATGCGACAGTGAAGTCGGCGCGTATCGTTGGTGAGGTGATGGGTAAGTACCATCCGCACGGCGACTCTTCGATTTATGATGCCATGGTCAATTTGGCACAACCGTGGAAGATGCGCTACAAATTGGTCGAAGGGCAAGGTAACTTCGGCTCAATGGACGGCGATGAGGCAGCAGCGTCGCGCTATACAGAGGCGCGAATGGACAAGGTGGGTAGTGAGCTATTGGCCGATATCGAGAAAAATACCGTTGATTTTCGAGATAATTTTGATGGTACCGAAAAAGAGCCGGAAGTGTTGCCGGCGGCCGTGCCGAATATCCTGCTGAATGGACAGATGGGTATTGCAGTGGGAATGGCGACGAATATTCCGCCGCATAACCTCGGTGAAGTAGTGGATGCTACGGTGGCACAGATTGATAACCCCGATATCACGTTGAAAGAATTGATGAAGCACGTGAAGGGTCCGGATTTTCCGACCGGAGCCGAGGTTTATGGCGGTGCGCCAATGATGCAAGCCTATGAAACTGGTCGTGGTTCGGTGACGATTCGAGCCGTAACGAGCATTGAAGAGCGGAAAAATGGCCGCTATAGCATCGTGATTACAGAGGTGCCGTATGGCATGAGCAAAGAGGGCTTTGTCGAGAAAGTGCGCGAGCTGGTCTTGGCGAAGAAGTTGGATCACATTGCCGATGCGCGCGATGAATCGGCGCGCGGCAAGATCCGTATCGTCGTGGAGTTGAAAAAAGATGCTTTCCCGAAGAAGATTTTGAATCAGCTGTATAAATTAACTGGTTTGCAGACGACTTTCCACTATAATGTGCTGGCGCTGGTAGATGGTATTCAGCCGAAGGTGATGGGCCTGAAAGAGATTCTGGCCGAGTTCATCAAGCACCGCCAGAAAGTAATTCGGCGGCGAACGGAATTTGAACTGAATAAGGCAAAGGAACGGGCGCATATCTTGGAAGGTCTGAAAATCGCTTTGGACCATATCGATGAAGTGATTAAGACGATTCGTGAATCGTATGATGATGCCGATAAGCGTTTGATGAGTCGGTTTGGTTTGAGCGAAGTGCAGGCGGCGGCGATTTTGGCGATGCAGCTGCGTCGGTTGCAGGGTCTGGAACGAGATAAGATTGAGGCCGAATTGAAAGAATTGCACGATTTGATTAAGAAGCTCGAGGCGATTTTGGCAGACGAAAAAGAAGTGTTGCGCGTCGTGAAAGAGGAGTTGTTGGCCGCGAAAGAGAAATTTGGCGATGAGCGGCGCAGCAAGATTTTCAATCATGAACTGGGTAAGTTCGCGGAAGAAGATTTGATTCCAGACGAAGAGAGCGCAGTGCTGTTGACGGCGCAGGGTTATGTGAAGCGAGTTTTGCAGGCCGACTTTAAGAAACAGAACCGAGGCGGTAAAGGACGACGTGGCATGACGACAAAGGAAGAGGATGTGATAGATACAATTATCACGGCAAGCTCGCATGATTATTTGTTGTTCTTTACGAACCAGGGGCGAGTGTTCCGCTTGAAAGCGTACGAAATTCCACAATCTTCGTTGTCGGCGAAGGGCACGGCAAGTGTCAATCTGTTGAATTTGCACCCTGAGGAGCGCGTGACGGCCGTCATCAAGCAGGGCGACGATGTGGGCGAAAATGGCTTCCTGTTTATGGCAACAACGAAGGGCACCATCAAGAAGACGCCGGTAAAGCAATACGAAAATATCCGAACGAATGGCTTGATTACGATTAATCTGGACGAGGGTGACGAATTGCGTTGGGTGCGTGGTACGACTGGCGAGAACGAGATTGTGATTTCGACGTCTGCCGGGCAAGCGGTGCGCTTTAATGAAGCGGAAGTGCGTCCGATGGGGCGGACGGCGCGTGGCGTACGTGGCGTGCGTTTGCGTCCGCGCGACACGGTGGTCGGCATGGATGTAGTCAGCGACCCGAAGAGTCAAAAACTGATTGCGGTGTCAACGCGTGGCTACGGCAAGATGACCGCAGTGACGAATTTCCCGCCGCATAAGCGTGGTGGCGTGGGCGTGAAAGTGGCCTCGATTACGGCAAAGACCGGCCCGATTGCGGCAGTGCACACGCTCGATCCTGAAGCAAAGGAGATTATCATGATGTCGACTTCCGGACAGGCGATTAGGGTGGCCGTGAAGGATATTCCAACTTTGGGACGTGCCACGCAAGGAGTGCGCATTATGAAGATGAATGAGGGCGACACGGTGGCTTCAATTGGAATTATTCCGAAAGAAGAGGAGCCGGAAGAGAAAGAAGTAAAAACGACACAAGCAGCAAAAACAACAAAGAAAGCGAGTAAATAGTGGATATGGATGGTTTGGGTGGACTAGTAGCGTTCGTGGTGGGGTGGTTTTTCGCTCAGAGCGCCAAGCTATTGGGAGATATGGCGCGAATGGGGCGACCGCTTAAGAAAACTGAGTTGATTGACGGTTTTTTGCGAAGTGGCGGGATGCCGAGCGGACATACGGCGAGTTTTTTGGCGCTGACGACCTTTTTGGGCGTGCAGAACGGGTTTTTGTCGCAGATTTGTGTTCTGTCCTTGTGCGTGTCGATTATCGTGATATACGACGCAATAAACGTGCGTTACGCCGTGGGTGAGCAGGGGAAGATGTTGAATATTATCGCGATGGACCACAACTATAAGAAGAGTAAGGTGAAAGTGGTCGAGGGGCATACCGTATCGCAGGTGATTGTGGGCGCGATAATTGGAATTGCGTTTGGCTTGCTGGTTGGTTTTGCCTTTAAATAAATGTTTTTTCCAAAAAACCCTTGCACATCTGGTTTTTTTGGGGTAGTATAGAAACAGTCCAATTGCGATGAACAATCTTTTGGAGGCTCTATACGCAATTGGTTTTGTGCTGTTTAACAATTTAGTTGTGCAATTTATATCATCGTCAGTTTATTTTGTTTGAGTTTTGTCTTGACTTTGTCAAGATATCGAATCGATGCATTCTTGGAAATAGAAAATTCGTTTTCTAGTTCGTTTGGATGTTTGATTAGTCAAATTCAATATTTTTATGGAGAGTTTGATCCTAGCTCAGGA
>JAFRMK010000005.1 GCA_017430725.1 Candidatus Saccharimonadota bacterium
TGCTTGCTTGCTAAGTCAGTGTACGTCAAGTCTTTGCCGTCGTCGCCTTTGCGGAATTTCACCAGCTCAAATTGTTCGGGGTTGTGCTTTTCGAGGTAGGTTATAGGAGCTCCAATATCCTCATAATAGTCACATGGTATGTCGGCAACTCTATCAACGTTAATTGCATCATAGTTGTCATATTTCGGATACTTTTCAGGAGAATAATGCTGATATAGATCTAGTTCTTCGTGTCGTTTTTCAATATCTAGATTTGTATACCATACGCAATTTCTGAATTTCACAAGGTTAGTTTTTTCGTCGTAAACCCCATTGGCATAACCTTCGGTTTTCGCAGTTTCAAAAAATGCGTTCCCGCCCTTGAAGCCATAACCTAACCACATTCTATTATCTTTAATAAGTGGGAATATTTCTTTATATGTAATAGCATTCATGCCGCCAATAATTACGAATTTTTTATCATACTTCATTAATTGCGTAACATATTCTCTAAATAGAGAAAACGGGGGGTTGGTAACCACCACGTCCGATTCATTAAGAAGCTCTATGCATTCTTCGCTCCTGAAGTCGCCGTCGCCATCAAGAATGGTTAGATTGTTTTCGTTGCTTTTTAGCAATAATTCTATGTCAGATAAATCTACGGCACCGTCCCCATTTAAATCTGGGACGTCCGTTATTTCAATTTTATATGGTAGTTTTTCATCTTTCCGAAAAAGGGGTAAATCATTGAGCTCAGTGTGGCTGACGGGTGAACCTGCATAGCAGGTGCAGATTAATTTTTTTAGTCCAAGAAAATTAAAATTAATTGCGAAATACTTAAAGAAATTGCTTTCAAACGGGTCGTCACAATTGCAGAATACGGTTTTATCCCTAAAGTGCTCTTTGTAATGACGCAGTTCGTTTTCTATGTCAGACAATTGCGTATAAAACTCGTCGTATTTCGCCCTGTTCGCACGGTGAAGACTCGCATTTGATTTGGCTATGGCGCCTCCTGACCCTTAGCGCCACAACTTGTGCGAAGAAAATAAGACATCTTGCGATGTCTTATTCTTGGATTATTTTGGTTACATCATGAATCCGGGAACATTACACCGCATGATGTCTTAAATCAACTTTCTGCACTTAGACTGAAACAGCCTAACCGGAGCGATGAACCTTCCCGGATTTACGGGTTGTTTCAAAACTCCGCAAAATAAGTGCAGAATTGTAGCCTAAGTGCAAATTTTAAATTGATTTAAGACAAGTCAATTATACCATTAAAGGCATGATTTTGATTTGAATTATTTATTTTGCACTTATGCTTTTTTCTTTGTTCGTGTTGGGATACTATTCAAATTGGAAAAACACCGCAAGATGTCTTAAGCGCTCTTTCCGAAGTTTAAAAAATGGGCCTAGCCTTTCGGCTAGGTCAGTGGGTAATCCCTAATGAGGTAACTATCCTCTCTAGTCGTGCCGTTGTCGATCTGGTGGGATAATCAGTTGACATTCCTAAAAAGCATTAGTATAATATGGTTAGTGTTGGAGTAGAAATAAAAAGGTCAAACATTAAAAAGTCGAGCGAGGATGCCGTAGGCGTGGTTTGTGCGGTTTCTGAAGTGCGACGGGAAAACAAAAATGGGTCAAAAAACGATTGGTATTATTCGTTCACCGAGGCGGTGGATTTTTGTGATGGCGCTGAGCCTGCTGGGCGCGGCAACGCTGTCGACGCAAAACACGAACGCATTGGATCTTGAAAACTTTTTAATGCCGAGTGAGCCCGGTGAAAGTATTGTGCAGTTTGACCCGAACAATCCTTTCCGTATGCCGACGCTTCTAGTAAATGAAGACGAGGAAGAGCCACGTGGAGATATTTCATATAATGCGGGGGACGACTATCCGTATTGGGGCAACGACGGCTACGGGATTGTTTTTACGGACGAGGATAAGATAGTGCGCGATACGGAAGGGAATCCTGTGCCGAATGTGCGAACGGCACAAGTCGGGGATACGTTGAATTTTTCGGTTAAGGTTAAATTGGCACACTACGAGCAAAATATTGAGTATTTGCCAATACCGTTGTGGCAAGTTATTTTTGGCACGCCCGAAGGCTTATCCATGGATGAGTCGTCAGTTAAAGTATACATTGATGGAGAAGAGTTAGGGTCGGATGATTATGATAGCATGCTATATAAAGATGACGCAGACGCTTCACGAATCCTGAAATTGAAAGATGCGGGAATAATCGTCATTGAGCCTGAAAACCTAGTTAATTATGTCAATAATAAGCTCGACTGGTTCTATGAGGACGGAGCCGAGCTTGAAATACGTTTTTCTGCCACTTTAGACGAAGATACGGGGAATGAGTTGTTCGGAAAAGCGGCATATATATACTATTACGAAAGTATAAGTGAATCGTCTTCCAGCGTGAGCTCTGGTCAGGGAGGATACGACTTAGGGTCAATCGAGATTAGTCCTCGGGCTACCGCGTTTACTAGCGGTAATGTTTTGATTCGCAGGATTGACGGGGAGCAAAATCCGTTGGCTGGGGCGAAGTATTCAATTGATGGGGTGCAAGCGGAGTCAAGTGAACTCCATAAGGATATTTATGATTACCGTACGGATGGGGCAGTTTCAGAGTTTACTACCAACGAAGATGGCTGGGTGCTAGTAGACAAGATGCCATTTGGAAACTATACCGTGAATGAATCAGGCACGCCAGAGGGCCATGTCGTCTATCAGGATACAATTTCGAAGAATGTCTATAAAGAGGATTACAATTACATGATCTACGACCATGACGAGATACTTGAATTAAGTGCGTTCGACGTCGGTTCCGTAAAAAAATCAGACTGTAGCGCCAAATTCGATAATGGCGTCGAGGGATTTAAAACGAGTTGCCTCGGAGGGGATTCAACAATTTCGCTATCTTGGGATAGTAGTACTAGTTCATATAAGCATACGGCAGGTACGGAAGTGACAAAAATAGTCCCTAAAGAAGACGGGTACTATTTTGAAGGCAAATGGGCTAAAAACTTCTCGGTTAAATTTAATTATGATGAAACACGTGGTAAGTATGTCGCCATTCCGAAAACTTCAGACTTAGCGACTATTGACGTTTCTACGTATTACCTAGAAGTTATCGACGATTCGACCGTAAGAATATACGCCGGCGGTACAACATATAATGAGTACATTTTTGATGACGGGGAAGGCTGTTTTATGAATACAAACGGCAAAGGGGCAAAGGTCTGTAAAGAGGGCGAGAAATATCAGTTTTACTCTATTCCGCATTATTCAGATACATCAATCTACTATACGGGGAAACAGTATATATGGGACGAGACGTATGGGAAATATGTTTGGAACGATCCGTATGCGATAATAGAAATTGAGTCCGTTGACGAAGGCGTTTCGGCAACTGTTAGTATGTTTAATATTTTGATTTCGGAGCCTCGATTCCCCGGCTATTGGATAAATACGGAAGAAAGCTTGATAAGCGCCAAGAGTTCAAATATTGATAAAGGCATCTATGCTACAGAATACTTATTCCGCGAAGTTGGACCGCCGGTTGAGCCAGAAGATGGCGAAACGACAGATGAACCGACAGACGGAGCGACGCCAGAAGACATTCAGAATCCGGATACGCGTGATAGCGTGTTGGTTTTCGTGGCGGTGATGGTTGGTGCGGTTGCCGTGATGGCGCGCATGAAGCTGGCGCGACGTTAAAATCCTGTACTTATGCTTGATTCGTTGCCGGCTGGCCGTATAGTCGGAGAGTGAATGTAATAATACCAGTAGATTTGAAGCCGTTGCCGACGCAAAATGAATATAGCGTGGCAGAAATTCTCGCGAATTACTTTCATGCGGATGTGTATTTTGTGCCACGGAATAATTACAAGACGCCTGATTTCAAGATAAACGGCCGGTTCTGGGAGCTCAAAAGCCCGGTTGGTAAAGGGAAATATAATCTACAGCATGCGCTGAGAAATGCGTCAAAACAATCTGAGAACATTATCCTTGACGCAAGACTGTCTAAAATACATATGACGAGAATCATCAATGAACTAAAACGGCAATATAAGATTTCAAGGGGCATCAAAAGATTGCTAGTTATCGATAAGCACGGCTCGGTCATTGACATCTCAGAGTGCTAACCGTATAATAACGACATTGAAAGCTTGCCAGGCAACGCTGGATTGCGTAGGTTCGGGGCTTTCATTTTTTGTTATATAATACAACCATGGCAATTGAGCGGGTTGTAGATACGAGCGTCCACGAGGACGATGGTGAGGAGCAGAAGGTTGAGCTGAGCCTGCGGCCGGTGTCGTTTGATGAATACATTGGCCAGAGACGGATGAAGGCAAATCTGCGCCTGGCGATTGATGCGGCAAAAAAGCGGGGCGACGTGATGGACCACGTTCTGCTCTATGGGCCGCCGGGGCTGGGCAAGACTACGATGGCGGGCGTGATTGCGCACGAGATGAATGCAAATTTTCGAGCGACCTCGGCACCGTCTATCGAAAAGGCGGGCGATTTGGCGAGCCTGCTGACGAACTTGGCGGATGGCGACATTTTGTTTATCGATGAAATTCATCGTCTGCGCCGAGCGGTCGAGGAAATACTGTACTCGGCGATGGAAGACTACAAACTAGACATTGTAATCGGCAAAGGTCCGGCATCGCGCAGCGTGAAGTTGGATTTGCCGCGCTTCACATTGATTGGCGCAACGACACAGACGGGAAATCTGGCCGGACCGCTGCGGGCACGCTTTGGTCATTCGTTCCGGCTCGAATACTACTCCGACAAGGATATTCAGAAGATTATTGAGCGTTCGGCGAAGATTTTGGGCACCCAAATCGAGACAGCGGCTGCGGAGTTGCTGGCGAAGCGCTCGCGCCTGACGCCACGGGTCGCAAACCGCCTTTTGAAGCGCGTGCGCGATTACGCCGATGTAAATGGCGACGGTATCATTGACCAAGCAACCGCAGAACGGGCGTTGGAGATGTTGGAAATTGATGAGCTGGGTCTGGATCCGGCTGATCGCAATATGCTGACTCTGATGATTGACAAATATGGCGACCGGCCGGTTGGACTGAATACGATTTCCGCGCTGACCGGTGATGAGGCGTCAACCATTGAAAACTATTACGAGCCATTTTTGATGCAGCTCGGCATGATTATGCGCACCCCACGCGGGCGAGTCGTGACAGATTTGGCCAAGAAGCATTTGGGATTATAGCTCGGCTCTAGCCGAAAAAGCCGCGCTTTTTGCTCGAGCGGAATTCTTCCATCAGCTCGCGTTGTTTGCGCGAAAGGTTTTTGGGAATCTCGACATTGACCATGACGATTTGAGCGCCACGTTCTTTGCCGCCAAGTCGCGGAGCACCGTGTCCGGATAGTTTGAAATTGGTACCGGGTTGAGTGCCGGCAGGAATCTTCATAGTGACTTTGCCGTCAACGGTTTCAACGTCGACTTCCGTGCCAAGAACGGCGTCGGCCATGGAAATCGTGACTTCGGACAGAATCAAATCGCCTTCGCGAGTGAGAGTTTTGTGGGCGCGCACCCGAACTTCGATATAAAGATCGCCGCGCTGTCCGCCTTCGCTGGGAGCTTCGCCACCCTTGCCGTTGAGGCGAATCCGTTGACCGTCAAAAATTCCGGCCGGAATCTTCAGTTTGATATCTTTGCCATTGACACGGACGGTTTTGCTTGTGCCAAAAATCGCTTCTTTGAAATCAATCGTGATGCTAGTCTGCAAATCGCGTCCACGCCTTGCGCCACGGAAACCGCCGCCAAAGCCAAACATAGCGCCAAGAATATCTTCGAGGCCGCCACCGTTGCCGCCGAAATCGAAACTGAAATTTTGGCCATTGAAATTGAAGTCGCCAAAGGGATTGCCACCGCCGAAAGGATTGCCGCTTGCGCCAGCGCCGCCGACACCAGCATGACCGAATTGGTCATAGCGCGAGCGTTTGGTTTTATCGCTCAAAACAGAATAGGCTTCATTGGCCTCTTTGAATTTGGCTTCCGCTTCTTTGTCGCCAGGATTTTTGTCTGGGTGGTATTTGACGGCCAGCTTGCGAAAAGCCTTTTTAATTTCGTCATCAGATGCGTCTTTTTTGACGCCGAGAACCTCATAGTAGTCTCTTTTGCTCATGGTCTATAGTATAGTATTTAGCAGTCTATAGGTCAAGAGTGCTAATTTATCATCACGAGGCCGATTACGATGAAGACCGAAGCCACCGCATAGCGGAACATCATATGTTTCGACGGGCGCCGGGCGCTGATGAATTTTGGAAAAACGTGACCAAAGAAGATGGTAATGAACAAAGAGGCAAACATCAGCGATACTCTGCCCGTGACCGAAACCAGCGATTTGACGGGCGCGAGAATCAGGGCGAGCTTGTAGAAACCGTCGCCGATGACATAGAGCAGGTTTTCGCCCATGGCATAGGCGAAATTATGCTTGTGGTGCTTGCCGACGAAGAAGGTCTGAATGACGGCCTTGCGCCAACTTTCCATAAAAATGCACGAGAGAAAAATGAATAACACACTGCCGAGCTCAAAGAAGAAGAAGGACTGGCCGAAGAGAGTAAAGTTAGAGGTGCCGGTGAGGAAATAGGCATAAATGATGTCTGACAGGATTGAGAAAAAGGCATAGAATATCGTGATTGCGGCAACCTTGATGTCGGAGCCGCCTTTTTTGGCTTTTCCGCCAAGGATGACGAACAGGATGGCGCCCATGATGAACAGGAAGCCGAGCCCCTGCCCTGCAGTGATGGTTTCGCCGAGAATCAGGATGCCGAGGACGAGCGAGATAATTGGGCTGACTTGGCCAAAAATGGTGATGTCGGCGTGGTCGCCCTTTTGAAGTGCCTTGCAGTAGTAGACGACGGCAAAGACGTTGATGGCGCCGGCGACCATCATGCCGATGGCGTTTTGAAGAGGGAGCATGAAGACGGCGCGGCCAAAAACGGAAAGCAGCACCATCATGGCGCAGAGGTGGCCGACGATGCGGATAATGATATACGACCCAGCCTTGCCCTTCCGAATGGTGTTGTCGATAAGGTAATTCTGGATGTAGCCAGCTACGGTGTAGAAAACTGAGGCAAATAAGGGAAATGCAAGCCAAAACATATTTTTATTTTAACATAAGCAAAATGATAGGCTATTTTTCGCGGCGCGCCAGAACGGCATTTTTGTCCGCATCAAGCTCAAAATTGTCGATGACGTCGGAGCCGAAGAAGCGCAAAATAAACATGGCCAAGCTGACGTATCCGCAGATTTCGCCAGTGTGGTCGATGACGATGCAGAAGTTGTTGTTGGTGCGCAAGAAAGCCGACAGGAGCATGTCCAGCGAATAGTCCGCTCGCACAAAACAGACGTTGCGGTCAATGCAGTCGGCGAGTTTGGTTTCCTGCTCAACCACGCGCATCGTATCGATACTGTCGGTGCGCAGAATTCCGCAGATGCGCTCGTTCTGGTCGAGCACCGGGAAAGTGTTGAGGCCGGTTTTGTAGAGGCGGTCAAGTGTCAGCGCGCCCAGTATGTCGTCTTCGTGCAAAGTCACGACGTGTTCGGTTTTCGCCATGATTTGCGACACCGGAATGTCTTGATAGGACATGGCGCTGGCGATGGCGGTGCGCTGAGTAGCGCTCAAGATGGATTCGGGCGTACGTTTCAGTAGTTCAATTAATGCCTTACTGCTTTTTGGCGTGTAGGGTGGTTTTTTCTGCTTGGGCGGACGAAAGCGCTCCAGTTTGGGGTCCAGCCAGGCAACAAAGCTACGCATGATTTTTAAAAACACTGCCGTCATGCTAAAATTCTACCATGAATAAGGTTACAATTGGGGTAATAGTTAGTATATTGGTGGTCTTCGTGGCCATGATTGTCTACAGTTCAATAAGTGCTCAGCCGGCGGATTATTCCGGCTATGATGCGAGCCATATCATCTCTGACACGTCAAAAACTGGCGGGATTGCGGAGCATGTGCGCGGCAAAGCCGATTCTTCGGTCGTGGTGGTTGAATATGCCGACTTCCAGTGCCCGGGCTGCGCATCGATGATGCCAAAAATTACTCAGCTCACCGAGAAATATCAAGACAAGGTCGCCTTCGTGTTCCGACACTATCCCATCCAGGGGCACCAGAATGCGCGCTCCGCTTCGGCATCGGCAGAAGCCGCCGGCATGCAGGGCTATTTCTGGCAGATGGCCGAAGCACTGTACGCAAACCGCACCGATTGGATTTACGAGACCGGCGAGAGCCGCACTGACCAATTTGTAAAAATCTTCAAGTCCGTTGCGCCAGATGGCGACGAAAATGCTTTTCGGGCGAACCTCGGCAGCGATAGCATCGAAAAGAAAATCAACTTCGATATGAAGATTGGCAAAGATTTGAGCAAGGTTCAAGCGACGCCGTCGTTTTATGTGAACGGCGAGGCGATTCCGATAAATGACGATGATTCACTCGATGATTATGCGAGCAATATCGAGGCGCGCATAAAGGCCGAGCTAGCGAAATAGTTTTTCGTCTTCGCGTTTGTCGCCAGAGAACATCAAAGACTGCCCGTTACTCCGAGGCCGCCAAGGCCAACAAAATACCCCCTTGTGGGGGTATTTTGCTACACCTCGATGTATTCATTCCACCGAAGCGTGTCCACTCTGAGCGTCCCCTTGCGGTTACGCTTTTTCATGGTGTTCTCCTGCTTATTAATGCGTGCTCTTTTAAACGACCTAAATCCCCAAACCGTGCTACACGGAAAAGAGCACGATGTCTATTCTAGCAAATATATTTAAAAAAGTCAAGAGTTTTTAGCTTGAGCGGTTCTTGAGCGCCTGGCGAATGCGCTCTTCAACAGATAGCGATTGGTCGATTCCTTCCAAGGCCTTAGTGGCGTCAGCCAGCTGGAAGCCAAGCGCCATCAGCGCCTCGAGTGCCTCGTCGTTGGCCTGAATTGTCGCAACATTTGGTTCAGATTTGCGGCCATAATAGCTCGGCAAGCCGACCTTTTCGCGTAGATCTACCACAACGCGTTCGGCGGATTTTTTACCTACACCACTGGCTTTGGCAATGAACGCAGAGTCGGCGTTGGCGATGGCGTTGCGGACTTCTTCGTAGGATGCAAGCGAGAGAATCGCCATGGCGTTTTTGGGACCAATACCCTGCACGGTGATGAGCAGTTCAAAGATTTTCTTACCCTCCAGCGCCGAAAAACCGAAGAGCTCCTCGGACTGTTCGCGAATATGGTGATAGGTATAGAGCTTGACTTCGTCGTCAAGTAGGAGCTTATCGAAATCGGGCGCAGTCAGGCTGACTTCATAGCCGACACCGTGAACGTCAATGATGGCGGAATTAGCGAATTTCTCAACAATTTTCCCCTGGATATGCGCAATCATAGGGTAATTATACCACCGGCAGGCATGAAAAAGGTCGCCCCTGGGGCGACCCTGGCATTGCTTAGTAATAGACGTTGCCGCCTAGCCATCGATAATCGGCGGATTGGGCCCGCGAATTATTGAAATATAGGTAGTGTCTGGGCAACATCGGATTGTAGTTGGGGCTGAGCACCCGTGCCACGTCGTTTCTGCAATCGGCGACCGCGCGCGACTCCACCCGCTGCCACTCATAGAGATGGCTGGCTGGGCTGAACTGCCCCGCCTGATAAACAACTCCCTGAATCGTGTTCGGGAAACTGGGTGACAACACCCGATTGAGCACGATTTCAACCACGGCCTCACCGTGCTCGCCGCGACTTTCGAAATAGACGAGACGTTCAAGCACGTCGACGTCTTTCTGCGAAACCGCAATCGAAGCATATGGGCTACTGGCCGACCGACGGGTCGTTTCCGGTGCCGTTTTGTGCGTCGTGACAGTGGTCGTCTGTTTGGCGGTGGTTTTCGCTGAAACGATTTTTGTCGTCTGAACAGCAGGTGCCGCGGCGTGTTGCTGTTTGAAGTCTTGATGCAGAAGCAAACCGGTCGGCAGCGCACTTAATAGCAATGCAATGATGATGTTTTTTAGGACGTTTCTCAAAAACGTACCCTCCTTTAGCATAAAAGTACAACGAGTTTGGTGGCTCGCTTTCACTAGTTTAGCATATTGTTTATGTTTTGTCAAGTTTATGGTTTAACGATAGGCACTGCGAGTCATCAAAGCATGGGTTATGGCGGCGGCAAGCGCGTCGGCCGCATCATCAGGCTTGACGATTTCACGCATATTGAGAAACTGCCGCACGGCCTCTTGCATGTCGGCCTTTTTTGCCCTGCCGTAGCCGGTCAAAGTCTGCTTGATTTGCAGCGGTGTATACTCGAAAATTGGCAGGTCGTGCTGGCGCGCCACCAGAATAACGACGCCGCGTGCTTCGGCAACGGTAATTCCAGTAGTGATATTCTGGTTGAAGAAAAGCTTTTCGATTGACACTTCATCAGGGTGCGTCTCGTCAATGATTTGCGAAATGGACTGGTAGATATCGAGGAGCCGGTCAGCGAGCGGAGTGTGTGCCGGCGTAGTGACGACACCCGCGGTAACCATGCGTGGCGATTTGTGTTTTTCGAAATCAATTACGCCGAAACCACATATGCCAGTGCCAGGATCGATGCCGAGAATGCGTTTACCCATGTCTGTATTGTAGCATTGTGACTAGGGCTTGCGGAAAGGGAGCCGAAGACGCCATTGCAGGAGTCGCTTTTCGAAGAAACTGCGGATTTCGTGGCGGAACTGAAAAAGGATATAACCGAGTGCGGCAACCAGAGAGGCGACGAGCGCGGCAATCGCGATGAATATTTGCGGATTATCGTAGGAGTCGTTTGGTTCATCGACGGTTGGCGCAAAAGATTGGCCGGTCTCGGTCACGATTTTGCGACAACGATTCGTGGTGGGGTTGCGTTCATAACCCGCCTTACAGTCTGCCAGTGCTTTTGCCGTAGCGATTTTCTTGCACCGGCCAGTCGCGGGATTGCGATAATAGCCAGTCTTGCAGGCAGTCGGCGCCGTTGAAGCTGGCGCCTTGATGCAGTTGCCGGTCTTGGGATTGATAACTTTACCGTCTTCGCAACTCTGGAATTCTTGATAGACGTTGGCGGAGCCGGGCGTCGGGTGGTAGGTTTGTCGCCAGACGGCCTGGCCAGAAGCATCGTTGCCAAAATAGGCGTACGAGCTGCCCTTTTTCTGCTTTTTGCCGTAGCTGACAGAAGCGACGGCGCTGTCGTCAGGGCCAACAACGGTTAGTTCGACATTCTTGGTCGGATTTTTTGTCAACGAGAGACTGTCGTCCTGAAAGGCAAGGTACTGCCCAGACGCGAGGGTACCGGCAAGCTCAAAGGTCTTCTTTTTGTAGTTGAGGCGACAAGTGTCGAGCGAGACGGTTTTGGCGGACGGGTTGAATAGCTCCACGAACTGCTCGCTGGAATCTTCCTCGTAATATGAGAGGATTTCAGTGATTTGCAACTGCGGGCAGGCTTCTATGTCGGCAGGTGGTGCCTCTGGCGGAAGCTCGACGATGGCGCTCGAATCAATTTCGGGATAATAGAGCGTGTCGCAGTCGGTCGTTTCGGCGCAAAGTACGACGGAGCGGTTGTCGGATTCGGTGGTGGAGAATTTAGCGAACTGTTGTGCGCAAGTTATTTTGCCCCAGCAAAGCTCGTCTATCATCTCGTCGAGGTAGAAAAGCTCGAGTTTTCCTGCCGTGGAGGCCAAACCGGCTGAGCTGAAAGTGTACAAATATTTGGGGTCGGCAGACTGGTACTGTGGGCTGTTTTTGAAGCCGAGCAGCAGCTGAGGCGAGGCGAGGTAATCGTATTCGCCAAAATGGATTTCACCGGCTGGGTTGCCGCTACTGTTAGTGTATACGATATAGTAGTCCGCCAGCGGGTGTGGGTCGTCCAGTTCGACAGCATCCGGCAAAGAAAGCTCGATGAAATCATAGTTTTGCTGGCTAGTGGCGGTATTGTAGCCGGCATTGACGGCGCTGAAGCGGAGTAGCTGCGGCGGCGGCGATTCGTCTTCGGCCGAGACCGTCCCAACAGAGGCCAAAAGGCTTAAACTTGCTATTGCGGTGAGTCATAATAGTTTCTTCATGGAGCGATTTTAGCGGAAACCTAACTAGCAAAAAAGCATAAGTATAATGTTTTTGAAACAAAATTATCGATGCAGAGTCTTGACTCGCAAAGCCATCATTATTCCAGAGACAACAGCCCGGCGATATGCTAAAATAAAGGCATGAGCGATTTGCTATGCTTTGCAACAATCGCCTTAGCTGGCTTCACTCAAGCATGCCTCCAGCTGAGTTTTGGTGGCTTGATTTTGCTGTACCACTCAAGCATGGGGCGACACCGTCGCCGCAAGACGAGGGGTCTCGCAACGAGCTACATTCTTGGCGTGATGATTTTGAGTTTTTTGGCGGTGAGCGGCGCCGCGTTCTGGATAAGCCAAGCGGCAAGTGGCGGGTTATCGTTGGAGATTATGCTAATCTGCGTGGGCGTGTTTTTGGCGAGCGCCGTCGTGATGTGGGCGCTGTATTTTCGATGGGGCGACCACACCGAATTGTGGTTGCCGCGGTCAATTTCACGCTTCATCAGCCGAAAGGCAAAACATTGCAATGACCGAGTGGAAGCGTTCTCGCTGGGTCTATTGGGCGCGTTCGCCGAGACGCCGATGAGTTTGGCGCTGTTTTTCTTGGTCGGAAATTGCCTGGTGACAGTAAGCGCCAATTTGCAAGTTTTGGCACTGTTCAGTTACTTGGTAATCGCCTCCGCTCCTCTGCTCATCTTGAAAGGCGCGATAAAAAGCGGCAGTACGGCAGTAGCGGCGCAAAAATGGCGCATCAAACATAAGTTGTTTGCCCGCTTTGTGTCCAGCGCAAGTTTCTTAGTGCTGAGCGCATTCGTGCTGGCATTCTGGGTGTACTAATGAAAAAAGCAAAGAACTACGAATACTCGCATGCGGGCGTCAAGCAAAGTATTTTGCGGCAAGCAAAAGGCCTGAAGATTCCGCAGGGCTGGGCGGAACAGATAGCCGAAAAAGTGGCCAAGGCGACGGACGAATGGATTGCCGACAAAGAATTAGTGACCGAAGATGACTTACGACGCTTCGTGGTTTCGCAGCTGAAGGAACTGAATGCAGATATCGCCTTTGCTTACCATAACCATGATAAAATAATATAAGATGAAACGCACAGATTTTGACCTCATTGTGATCGGAAGCGGCGACGCCGGGAGTGAGGTGGCCTTCACGGCTTCAAGAGCAGGCAAAAAGGTCGCGATTGTGGAGGCAGACAAGTGGGGCGGCTCAAGTCTGAACTATACAAACGTGCCACAGGGTGCGATTTATCATGCGACGCAAATTATGCTGCGCGCAATTGAGGGTGCCAAGTTCGGCATTTCGAGCTCAAATCTACGTTATAATTTCCCGACATTGAATAATTGGCGCAAGGTTGCGATGCGCCGAGCACATGCCAACAGCAAAACGCCATACGAAAATGCCGGCATTACTTGTATCCATGGTCGGGCGCGATTTTTGTCGAAAGATGAAATCAGCGTCGGCAACAAGTCTTTTCGTGCGAAACGTTTCTTGATTGCGACGGGTGCTTCGGTGCGCGATACCGGCATCAAGATAGCTAATGACGTCAACTATCTTTTGCCAGAAAACGCCTGCGATGTAACGAGGCTGCCAAAGAGCATCATGATTGTGGGAGCCGGCTCAACTGGTTGCGAATTGGCGCAATACTATTCCTGCCTGGGCGTAGATACCGTGATTGCGGACATTGCGGGACGCTTGTTACCGCGCGAAGACGAAGAAGTCGGACAAGTGATTGACAAAATTTTCAACAAACAGAAGATTCGCGTCTTAACGCAATCGCGCGTTACGGCATTACAAAAAGACGGCAACATGAAACGAGTGTTCTTCATGCGGGGCGGCCAGGAGAAATCAATTCGGATTGATGAAGTAGTATTCTGCACCGGCAGTGCGCCAAACGTTGATTTAGGGCTTGAGAATGCTGGCGTCAAATTCGACCAAGAAGGCATCAAGGTTGACGGGACGATGCGCACTAGCGTGAAGCACATTTATGCCGCGGGTGACGTGGTCGGCGGACATAGTTCGACCGAAAAGGCCTTGATGGAGGCACGAGTGGCCAGTACGCATCTCGTCGAGCGTAGCAAACTGACGGCAGATTACAATGGTATGATTCGCATCACAAATCTGCACCCGGAAGTGGCCTGCCTCGGCATGACGGAAGATGATTGCACGAAGTATGACCGAAAATTCGCAAAGATTACCCTGCCGTTGAACGTAGTGCAAAAGTCAAACACGAGCGATACGAGAGATGGCTTCATCAAAATTCTCTGCGACAGACATGACAAAATATTGGGCGCTTCACTCGTGATGCCGCATGCCAGTTTGGCGGTGCAAGAATTGGCGATGGCGATTCGCTATGATATGACTCTGGCGGAAGTTTGCTCGACACCGCACGTTGCGAACGGCTGGGGCGAGATTATTCGCGTAGCCTGCGAGCAACTGGCGAAGCGCTAGGTAAAGAAATCTGGTCTTCTCTGATTAGTGTTATACTTAAGAGAAGAAAGGAACAATCATGATAAAGACGCCCGTGCGCGGAATGCGCGACATTATGCCGAAAAATCTGCGATTGCGAGAATATCTGCTGGGAATAATTGAGCAGACGGCAAAAGTTGCTGGCTATCAGAAAATCGAAACGCCGGCGATGGAGCAACTCGAAAACATGAGCAGCAAAATTGGCGGCGAGAACGAGAGCTTGATTTTTAAGGTTCTGAAACGGGGGCGCGAACTGGAGAAGGCAAAGGCCGAAAACGACGAGCTGTGCGACAGTGCGTTGCGGTATGATTTAACGGTGCCGCTAGCGCGCTATTATGCAATGAACGGCGAAATGTTACCAAAGCCGTTCAAGAGTTTGCAAATTGGGCCAGTCTGGCGAGCAGATGCGCCACAAAAAGGACGCTATCGCCAGTTTTTGCAGTGCGATATGGATATTTTGGGCGATGATTCCGTGTTGGCAGAAATCGATGCAATCGATACGGTCATGAAGATATTGGCGCGGATTTGCGAAGAGGCGAAAGTGAGTGGCCTGAACCTACGCATCAACGACCGACGGATTCTGCTGGCGGCGGCGACTTTTGCTGGTTTTGGAGAAGACGAAGTGGGGGCGGCGCTGATTACGCTTGATAAACAAGACAAGATCGGCTGGGATGGCGTACGCAATGAGCTACTGGGGCGCGGCTTTGCGGCAGAGAAAGTCGACAAGTTCGTGAATTTATTCCAAAATGGCGCACAAACGCCAGAAGAATTCTGCGCACAGCTTGGCGAGGCTCAGCCCGATGCAAAAGTACTGGATAATTTGAGGCTGATTACCCAAGCCATGGCTGGCAAACGGGTGAGTTTTGACCCGAGCCTGGTGCGCGGGATGGGCTATTACACGGGGGCGATTTTCGAGTGTAGCGCTGATGGTTTGGATTCGTCGATTGCTGGAGGCGGGCGCTATGACAAAATGATTGGCAAATTCAGCGGTCAAGATGTTCCGGCCTGCGGCTTCTCAATTGGTTTCGAGCGGTTGGTGGCAATTCTGGAAGATTTGGGCTTTGAACCGCCGCTACCACAAACGGCTTGCGCGATTCTGGTCAGTGATAAAGTGTCGGCCACAAAATATGCCGAAATTCTGGCACAAGCCGAGCAAAAAAGACAAGACGGCAAAATTGTATCAGTCTTACCGATGATGCGAAATCTGGGTCGACAGATTGCCCTGCTGGAAGCGAACGGCTATTCAGAATTTGAGAAAATCTATGGCGACTAGAGCCTAGTTGTAGCCTTCCGCCTGCAGCTCAAACATTTCTTTATAGATGCCTTTTTGGCGAATCAGCTCATCGTGCGTGCCGCTCTCAACGACTTTGCCATGACTGAGAACGATAATTTTCTCGGCTTTGCGAACTGTCGAAAACCGGTGGGAAATAATGATGGTCGTGCGGTCATGCTGTTGGCGGAGAATGTTGCGGAAAATTTCGTATTCTGCCTTAGCGTCAACGGCGCTTGTGGGTTCGTCGAGAATCAGGATATTGGGCTGCCGAAAGAAAGCGCGCGCGATACCGAGTCGCTGCCATTGACCGCCCGACAGGTCTACCGAATCGTGTTGGTCGAGGTCTTTGGAGAGCGTCTGATTCAGCCCACGCTTGAGCTTTGCCGTAAGGTCGCCGAGGCCGGCAAGCGCCAACGACTGCTGAACCTTTTCCCGGTCATAGCGCTGCGTGACATCACCATACCAAACATTCTCCCCGAGCGTAGCGAATTCGTAACGCGAAAAATCTTGGAACAAAGCGCCGATTTGCGCCAAATAGCTTTCGCGGTCGATGTTTCTGATTGGAGTGTCGTTGACGAGAATATCGCCTTCAGTGGCTTCGTAAGCGCCAATCAGGAGTTTGATGAGTGTGGTTTTGCCGGCGCCATTTTCGCCCACAATCGCTAGGCCATCTCCGGGGTTCAGCGTGAAGCTCACGCCGTCGATGGCTTTTTTAGTAGTGCGCGGATAAACAAAACTGACGTTGCGGAATTCGATTTTTGGCACATCGACGATTTTGATGTCGCCATTTGCTAGGGCCGGCGTTTCCATGAATTCCATAAAGTCGGTCGCATTAACTAGCCCCTCGCCAGCGCTGGCAATATTATTAAACAGCGAGGAGATGTTGCTGTTAAGTTGTTGCAAGAGCGTACGCACGGAGACGAACTGACCAATTGCCAAACGACCAAGAATGATTTGAATCGCCACGAATATCAAAACCAGGTAATTGATTACGTCGTCAATGGTGCGAGAGCCAAGGTTCGGCCAGAAGAATTCTTTGATGTCGGCAAGATCGCGCTCCTGGCTGCGCCGGCTGGCCTTGACCATGCGACTGATCAACTGGTGTGAAAGGCCGTTGAGTTCAATCTCCAGGGCGGAGTTTGAATTGGTGATTTTTTGCTGAATGGAATGTGCGATGCGCCGGTCTTTGGTGAAGGTGCGCCAATTGCGACGGCGACGCGCGGAAAGCCGTAAGCTGAGCACTGAATATGGTATCGCCGAAAGGACAACAACGAGAGTCACGATTGGCGAAATAGTCAAAGTCGAAACTAATACGGCGACGAGGCTGATAATGGAAGAAACAATCCGCCCAATACTCTCGGAAACCAGAGCGATTTGCGAGCCATATTCTTGGACACGCTCAAATTTGTCAGCAAACGCCTGGCTCTCACGTGTGGCGAGCGGAACCTGGACATACTTGCGGGCGATGATTTCGCTTACATTGATGTAGACTTCCTGCCAAACGGCGGCCGATAGCACATTGTAGACTTCGCTGAGAACGGTGCCGACAAGATGAAGTAATAACCAAGCGATGGCGACCCACAGGAACGGCATAAAATCGTGGGTGGTGACAGCCTCAGTGATGCGCGTGACGGCCAGACCGCCAAGCAGCGCGGTGATAGATGGGACGATGGAGTTATAGATGCGATAAAGACCAAAAATTAGACGTTTGCGGCCAACGGACTTGCGATAGATGCGCAAGGTGTAAAAGATTGCCGTGGGCGACATGCGCGGATAGGATGGACGCTGACGCGCAAAACGTTTCCTTCTGCGGCGCTCGGAACGTTTGGTTTTTACGCTGTCGTCCGGCATTATTCTACCGTAACCGATTTAGCGAGATTGCGAGGTTGGTCAACGTCGTTGCCTTTGGCGACGGCGACGTAATACGCAAACAGTTGCTGCAGGACATTCAAAAGTAGCGGCGCGAGATGGCGCAAAGGTGTTTCGATGCGGACAACATCATCGGCATCGACTTCTTTCTGTGAATTGGTGAGTACGATGACTTTTCCGCCGCGGGCGCGCAATTCGTGCAAGGCGCCAAGCGATTTTTCAAACAAGCGGTTATCGAGCAAGTTAAAGACTTCGAAGAAGCGGTCGTCGATTAAGGCGATTGGACCGTGTTTGAGCTCGCCGGCAGGATAAGCTTCGGCGTGCAGATATGAGACTTCTTTGAGCTTCAACGCACCTTCGAGCGAAATTGGATAAGCAGTATCGCGGCCGAGGTACATGGCGTGCTGATACTGGGCGTATTTTTCGGCCAGCTTTTTGATATCTTTCTGGTGCTTTTGCAAGGTCTGGTCAATTTGCGCTGGCAGAGCGTCGAGCTCTTCAGCAAATTCCGCGATGAGGGCTTTGTTGGCGCCGTGCGCTTCGGCGAGCATCCCACCAAAGATAACGAGCGTGGCGACCTGGGCCGTGAAGGCCTTGGTGGAGGCAACGGAGATTTCCGGACCAGCATAAATGTAACTGCCGCCGTCAACTTCGCGCGCAATAGTCGAGCCAACTGCATTAACGATGCCCAGGGTTTTAACACCATGTTTTTTGATTTCGCGCAAACAAGCGAGCGTGTCGGCGGTTTCGCCGGATTGAGAGATGACGACAGCCACGGAATGTTTCGGCAAATGGAATGAGCGATAGCGGTACTCCGAGGCGATTACGACCTCGATGGTTAAATCTGGCACCAGCTGTTCAAGATAATATGATGCCAACAAACCAGCATAATAGGCAGTGCCGCAGCCCACAATCACCAGGTGCTCCAGGCTTCGTAGTTCGTCGGGGCTGAGGTTGAGACCGCCGAGCCGCATGCTCCCCTCTTTGGCGTCAATCCGGCCAGAAAGCGCATTGCGTAAGGTCGTAGCCTGCTCCATGATTTCTTTCAACAGAAAATGGTCGTATCCGCCCTTTTGAATTTCTGCGACATCGCCCTCGATGGTCTCGACTTGCGGATTAAGTTGTTGCAGATTGAGATTAAAGAGGTCGACCGACTGTGGAGTGCAGCGCGCCAATTCGCCGTCGTTGAGGTAAATCGCTTTTTCGGTGTAACCAAGCAGAGCCGATGCATCCGACGCGACCATGGTTTCGTCTTTGCCGACACCAATAATGAGCGGGCTGCCGAGACGGGCGACAATGAGCTCTTTTGGTGCCAGGGGCGAAAAAACAACAATGCCATAGGTTCCGCGCACGCGCTTGAGGGCCTGAGCGACCGCATCCTTCAGAGAGCGGTCGTTGTTATAGTATGAATCGATTAATGCCGCCAGGACTTCGGAGTCGGTGTCGGACTTGAATTTGTATTGCTTACTCAGCTCGGCTTTCAGTTCGCGATAGTTCTCGATGATGCCATTGTGCACGAGATAGATATTACCGACATGGTGCGGATGAGCATTCCGCTCCGTCACGCCGCCGTGCGTAGCCCAGCGCGTGTGGCCGATGCCGAGGTGTCCGTCCTGCTGGGCGGATTGCAGCTTTTGCTCGAGAGCGATGATTTTGCCGACCGCTCGAGTCAGGCCGGCTTTTCCGTCGTCATCAAGCGTAGCGATGCCAGCCGAATCATAGCCACGGTATTCCAGTCTTTTTAGGCCGTTTACCAGCACATCTTGTGCGACTCTTCCACCCAAGTATCCAACAATTCCACACATAGGGGCCTCCGTATTACTTATGTTTAGTATAGCTGTTCGAGGGCAAGCCGTCAAAAACGATGGAAGCTTGACAGATAAGCGATATGTTCGTAAAATTGGTTAGGATTCCCCGGTAGCTCAATGGTGGAGCAAGAAGCTGTTAACTTCGAGGTTGCCAGTTCGAGTCTGGCCCGGGGAGCCA
>JAFRMK010000006.1 GCA_017430725.1 Candidatus Saccharimonadota bacterium
AAGCAAGCAAGCAAGCAAAAGCAAGCAAGCAAGCAGATTACTCCGTACTTCAGAATCATCATCAGAAGGAAGAAAGTGTAACGGCATCATGGGAGTCCCAATCACATTCATTGATAAATACAATCCGGAACAGTTCGAGATTATTGGCGTCGCAAATAGTGCAAGATGGATTGGCGGTTTCCCGTGCCTCACTATTATCGAGGGAAGAAAAATCTATAACAGAATCCTCATCAAGAGAAAGATGTAATGGAATTATGGGCGTACCAATCACGTTTTTAGATAAATATAATCCTAATCAGTTTGAGCTCGTCGGGTGCTCTTATGATTATGGCAGACCCGACGGTTGGCCCAAATCTATCAATATGTCGCCAACTATAAAAGGAAAGAATATTTATAAAAGACTATTTATTAAAAGGAGAACCCATGAAAATCGAGCTTCAAAAAATCAAAGTTAAGGACGTTTATGATGGCTACAAGGACAGCAACGAAGAGGGCGTTGTTGGCTATGGTGGCAAGTTGGACATTCGTCCAAAATTCCAACGCGAATTCGTCTACAAAGACGCCCAACGTAACGCCGTCATTGATACGATTCGCAAAGAGTTTCCGCTTAATGTTATGTATTGGTCCGTCGTGAAAGACGATGACGGGAACATTGTCGGCTACGAAATCCTTGATGGGCAACAGCGCACGATTTCATTTTGCCAATATCTGCAGGGTGATTTTTCGATCAACAATAAATACTTCCACAGCCTTACTAACGATGAGCGTGCCCAGATCGAAAACTATGATTTATATATTTATATATGCGATGGCACCGACAGCGAAAAACTTGAATGGTTTAGAACAATCAACATTGCCGGCGAAAAACTGACCGACCAGGAACTTCGCAATGCCGTCTATGCCGGGCCATGGTTGACGGACGCTAAGCGCCATTTCAGTAAAACTGGTTGCGCCGCATACGGCCTTGCAGAAAAATATATGAACGGTTCGCCCATCCGGCAGGACTATCTTCAATCCGCCCTCAAATGGATTTCGGATGGGAATATCGAGGAATACATGTCTCGTAACCAGTTTAACGAAAACGCTTCCGAGCTTTGGCAATACTTCCAAACAGTCATTGCTTGGATTCAAACACTTTTCCCGAACTACCGCAAAGAAATGAAAGGCGTCGAGTGGGGCGAGCTATATAACAAGTACCATAGCTACAAGTACGATGCCCAGAAAATGGAGGAAGCGATCGTCCGACTCATGCAAGACGAAGACGTCACTGCCAAAAAAGGCATCTATGCGTTCTTGCTTGGTGGCGACGAGCGGAACTTGAATATCCGTGCATTTACCGATAATATGAAGCGGGAAGCTTACGAGCGACAACGGGGCATTTGCTCAATCTGCAAGGAACATTTTGAAATAGATGAAATGGAGGCCGACCATATTACGCCATGGAGCCAGGGTGGTAAAACCATTTCCGAAAACTGCCAAATGCTTTGCCAAAACTGCAATCGCCAAAAAAGCGATAAATAAGGAGGAACATGTCTTTTGAGGATTTGAAGACGCGTCAAAGGGAATCAATCATTATGAAATTAGAGTTGAAGACTCTGCAAGACATGGGCGGACAAGCCTCACGCTCTGATTTACGCGAACGTATTCTTGATACGAACGAGGAAATTGCCGACTTCGCGGAACAGTCGAAAGTTAGTAAAAAAACTGGCGCCGAGTGGTATCCGTTTAGATATAACTTCAATTTCGCACTGAAAAATCTTCAAATCGCCGGCTTTCTAACATACTCGCGCACTAATCCAGACATTGTTCTCTCGGAAAAAGGGATTAATACGAATATTGAAACATTTGATGCTGAGCGAGATGTATATTCCGTATCGATGAAATACTGGAACGAAAGACGCAAAGATTCCGTCGAAAAACATGAAGGCGAAGAAGATGCTGAAGCCGACAAAGCGGACGACTATAATGAGGCATTCAAAACAAAGCTTCTCGGCTATATCGGAAAAATGACGCCAAGGAAATTTGAGACATTCTCTCGAGCTCTTCTCAATAAAATGGGAGTCGAGTTTACCGAAATTGGGACACAAATAAGCAACGATGGCGGAATTGACGGCTACGGCTACTGCCGTACAGACGATTTTCGCACTTCACGCGTTGTTATTCAATGCAAGCGATGGCAGGGAAACGTCGGCTCTTCCGAAATAAACCAATTCCTTGGCGCCATGAATAAATTCCAAGCCGACTATGGCATCTTCATTACGAATTCCCGCTATACAACCTCTGCTCGCGAAGCGGCCCGTGCAGGGACGCCCATCACACTCATCGATGGCGACGAACTCGTTCGTCTAGTTAAAAAGTACAATCTATATGTATACCCAATTACCGTCTATGAGTTTACGGAGTTCTACGACGCAGAAGAATCGGCATAAAAGAATAGCTGAGCCTTCTTTTTTTGTTCGGATTTATGAATTCCGTTCCTCGCGTCGAGCAAAACGGCTTATCATTATTACGAAGCAAGGTTTATTGAACTACGCAAAATAATTTGCTACCATAAATGCGAAGAGGGGCGACCTGCAGCCGTCGGGTAGCAGGCCAAGCCCACTTTTTTGTACTTACGCTTTTCGCGCCGAAATAACTTTGCTAAAATTAGGGGGAATCAAAGGAGGAAAAATGGCCGATTTGAAGGGTACAAAAACCGAACAAAACCTCAACACCGCGTTTGCGGGCGAGTCGCAGGCGCGCGTGAAATACCAATACTACGCCAGCAAGGCCAAGAAGGAGGGCTATGAACAAATCGCGGCCATTTTCCAGGAAACCAGCGACAATGAAAAAGAACATGCGAAAATCTGGTTCAAATTGCTACACGATGGAGGCGTTCCTGACACCGTCACGAATCTGAAGGATGCCGCCAAGGGCGAGAATTATGAATACACCGACATGTACGCCGGATTCGCCAAGGAGGCGCGCGAAGAAGGCTTCGAGGAAATCGCCACGCTGTTCGAGGAAGTGGGTAAAATCGAAAAAGAGCACGAGACCCGCTATCTGAAACTGCTGGACAACCTTGAAAAAGGTCTGACCTTCAAAAAAGATGGCGTCACGATTTGGAAGTGTCGCAACTGTGGCTACATCCATTCGGGCGACACCGCGCCGGATGTCTGTCCTGTCTGCAACCACCCGCAGTCCTTCTTTGAGGTCCGCGCCGAAAACTACTAGGAGCATAATTGGTGGCGAAAAAATCATCAGTCACACGTTGGCGTCGGGTTTTTGTTGCGGCAGTCATGGCGCTCGCCTTCAGCGCCTATCTCTATTTCAATCCATCCGCCTATCAGGACGCGCAGCTCATTTCGCTCAATCCCTCCGAGATTGCGCTGAAGGAAACGCAAACCACCACAGATTCGCGCCTCGCCATTGAGGTGCTAGAGAATCTCGCCGTCAAGGAAAAAGACACCTCGGCACGCTATTATCGCAAACTTTTTTATGACAGCTGGAGCCTGACCGCCGATGGCTGCAATCTCCGTGAGGCCATTTTGAAGCGAGACCTGCAAAACGTCAAACTGAATGGCTGCAAGGTTCAGTCAGGACTGCTGCATGACCCGTACACTGGTAAAGACATCAATTTTGTGCGCGGTCAGGACACTTCGGCCGCCGTTCAAATCGACCACGTCGTCGCACTTAGCAACGCCTGGGCGACCGGCGCCTTCGCATTTGACCAAGATACGCGTTACGCTATCAGCCAAGACCCGCTTAATCTTATCGCGGTCGACGGTCCGGCCAACCAGGACAAGCTCGACCAAGATGTCTCGACCTGGCTTCCGCCGAATCAGGCCTTTCGCTGCCAATATGTCGCGCGCCAGATTTCCATCAAATACAAATACCATCTCTGGGTAACACCCGCCGAAAAGGCGGTCATGCTTGAGGTCTTGTCGCTTTGTCCGAACGAGCCTACTCTAGGACTAGATAGTCAGTAATCCGATAATCACTGCCGCTCACGGCCACCACCGCCAAACGCAAATCATGCTCGTCGAGCCCTTGTTCTTTCGCGAACAGCTCGGCGCCAAGTCGCATCTTCTCCAACTTTTTTGCGGTAATCGCATCTAGGCCATCGGACTGCGTAGTCCGGCCGCGATATTTAACT
The DNA here is from genome assembly GCA_017430725.1 of Candidatus Saccharimonadota bacterium. Taxonomy (GTDB): domain Bacteria; phylum Patescibacteriota; class Saccharimonadia; order Saccharimonadales; family Saccharimonadaceae; genus UBA2834. The sequence goes on from JAFRMK010000006.1 coordinate 4,136, forward strand.
TCCGTAAAATAGAAGACCCCGTTCTTTTGCGTAATAATATCGATTTCGCAATAGCGAGTCTGCCAGTTGCGCGCCACTACTACGTGCCCTTGCCGGACCAGCGCATCGACCGCCACATCCTCAGCCTTGTCCCCCTTCATTTTGCTGGTCACTTTGTCGCTGCTTTTTTCGGCAATTTCCGCAATCGGCCGAAAGCTACGCCGATGCTCTGGGCAGAGGCCATATTTCTCGATCGCTTGGCGGTGTTTTGCGGTGCCATAACCGACGTGTTTTTCAAAGCCATACCACGGGTATTTTTCCGCCTGCTTTTTCATGTAGTTGTCGCGCGCCACCTTCGCCACAATCGAGGCGGCCGAAACTTCCGGCACCAACAAGTCAGCCTTTTTCAGGACCTGCACATATGGCGCCAGATGCGTTTCACTCAGGAAATTCACTGTGCCGTCAATAATAATCTCATGAAAGGGGCAGTGGATTTGCTTCACCGCCATCCGACACGCCTTGCGCAAGGCCTCGCTCAACCCAATCTTATCCAGCTCATCCGCAAACACCCAACCGAGGCCATATTCGCAGTTTTCGCAGATTTCCTTTGCCAACGCTTCGCGTTTTTTGGCGCTGAGTTTTTTACTGTCCGTCAGCCCCTCGAGCTCACGGCCATCCAGAACCACCGCACCCACAACAAGAGGCCCCGCCCAGGGGCCTCTACCAACTTCGTCAATTCCGAGAATCGCCAATTTAGGCTTCCGCTTTCTCTTCGGTCTTTGCCGGTGCTGCTTCCTTTGGAGCTGGCGCCTCTTCTTTCGGCGTTTTCTCCTTCGGGGCTTCCTCCGCCGGAGCCTCTTCCTTCGGTGTCGTCTCTTCCGCCGGCTTCTCTGGCAATGTATTTACGGCCTTGCGGTCAAAATCTTTTTGCGCCAAACGTGCAGATTTACCGGAACGTTCACGCAGATAGCGCAAGTTGTTGCGGCGCACTTTGCCGCGGCGTACGATTTCGACCTTCTCGACCAACGGACTGTGCATCAAGAAGCTTTTTTCGACGCCCACGCCCGAGGTTACTTTGCGCACCACGATACGTTCGGTGTGAGACTGTTTGCGGTCGACCCGGATTACGGTTCCTTCGAAGACCTGAATGCGAAACTTGCCACCTTCTTTAATCTTCTGCGAAACGCGCACGGTGTCACCAGAACGCACATCGACGACGGCATCTTTCTTTTGGGCATTTCCCACCATCTGTAACAATTCAAATGACATATCCTACCTTTTATCTTCTAATATTTGAAAAACTTTACCCATTTTAGCATATTTTTGCCACTTTGAAAAGGGGTAATCAGATGACGCGTGAGATTTCGTCCAAAGTTGTGTCGCCCCGCAGTGCCGCCAGTACGCCTTTTTGTTCCAAAGTCAGCAGGCCTTCCTTGCGCGCCGCCTGTTCGATTGCTTTCGTATCGGTGTCCATGGCGTCTCCGCGCAGGAAGCGTTGAATCTCATCTGTCACCACCATCTGCTCCATGATAGCCGTGCGTCCATTAAACCCAAAGGGATGCTCGACGCTTGTCTTTTCTCTGTAGAGCGTAATGTCATCAAGATTATAGTCGTGTTGGACGCCTTCGAGAACGCCCTTTATGTATCTCTTCGTCGCCTCATCGGCTTTGTAGGGTTCCTTGTTGTCGTCCAGCTTTCGCACCAATCGCTGCGCAATCAACAGACGAATCGAAGAAGCAAATATCGGGTTGACGCCAATCATGTCAATCATGCGCGAAAATGCTGCCGAGGTTGAGTTGGCATGGAATGATGACAGCACCAAGTGACCAGTAATTGAAGCCTGGATTGCGGTTTTTGCCGTGTCGTTGTCGCGAATCTCGCCCACCATCACCACGTCTGGGTCAAGCCGCAGCACGCTGCGCAGGCCTTCTGCGAACGAGCCGCCGCCGTTGGTTTGAATTGGAATCTGCGATATCCCGCCGATGCCGTATTCAATTGGATCTTCAAGCGTGATGATTTTTCGCTCGGTTGTGTTTAGGGCATTCAGAATCGAATAAAGCGTGGTCGACTTACCGGAACCGGTCGGCCCCACCATCAGCACCAGCCCGCGCGGGTGGGAAATCACTTCATTAATCTTCTCGCGCTCATCTGGCGTAATGCCCAGCAGATCCAGATTTAGTAGGCTTTCATCAAAGTTAAACAAGCGCAGCACCGCATCTTGGCCATACATTGTTGGCACCATCTCGACCCTAATATTCAACAGGTGTGTCGAGCCGTTCAGCGTAATGTCTTTTTGCATGTGACCAGACTGTGGCTTCGTGCTGGCGGTAGAGATGTTCGCTCGGCTGCTCAACTCGCCCATGAAAATCCGGTAGCGGTCGCGGCTGATTTCAGCGACCGGATGCAAAATACCATCCACGCGCATTCGAATCCGAATCGCATTTCGCAGGTTTTCGATGTGAATGTCGCTCGCACCAAGCTTGTCGGCCTGGTCCAACAAATAGTCGAACACTTTCTCGGTCGAAACCTTGTCGAGCGTTTGCGACACTTCCTCGATTGTCTCGCTATCGCCCTCATCGGCAATCTTGATGTCGTCATAGTGTACTTCCTGCGGTGGGTCGTGCCGCAACATAAATACTTGATAGGCTGAATTGGACACCAGATAGAATTCCACGCGACGCCCATCGTCGATATAGCTTTGACGCAGGCTATCTATGGCGCTTTTCGGCGTCTGACTGGTCACCAAAAACTGAAACGGCACCGCATCGCCGCCCTTTTGCAGAGGAATCATCATATCTCTGTGCATGTCTTCTTTGCTCAGTACGCCCTGTACGAGCGGCGCTGTCTGCTCGAAGTCGCGCGTGTCGAGATACGGCAGGCCCAAAATGCCCGCCCTGCGATGCGTAGCTTCTTCTTCATTTTGCCTACGCTTGCGCTGGACTTCTTCTTCGTTCATAATCTCATTGTATCATGAAAAAGCTTATCGTTATTCTGCATAATATCCGTTCGACCTACAATGTTGGCGCCATTTTGCGTAGTTGCGACGGCCTGGGCGTAGACGAAGTGGCGTTCGCCGGCTACACGCCTTTTCTGGACAAGGGACTTCCGCATGAGCGCGCCAAGCTCGCCAAACAGATTCATAAGACTGCGCTCGGTGCGGAACAGAGTGTGAACTGGCGTCGAATCGAAGATTTGCCGCGCTTTTTGCGTCAACTTCAGGCGCAGGGATATCGGGTCGCCGCACTCGAGCAGGCCGACGACTCGCGAAACCTAGCCGATGGCTATCAGCAAGATACCGATTTGGCTTTGATTTTGGGCGAAGAAGTCCACGGCATTCCGGCCGACATCCTCGGCTGCTGCGACGAAGTACTGGAAATACCGATGTGTGGCCAAAAAGAATCGTTCAATGTCTCGGTTGCGACCAGTATTGCACTTTGGGAAATTAGAAAACCCGTCCTGCACGAAATAGGAACACGTCCACATAGGACATAATTACGCCGATAACCATCAGATAGCCCCGAACTCCTTCCAGCCAGCCCGCCAATTCGACTGAAGTGTTGTCGAAGCTGAAATAGTCCACTAAAATCGACGATGCCAAAATTGTCAGCATGCTGGCAAACACGACGTTCTCGACTATTCTAAGCACGCCAAACAGACCACTGCGGCCAGCCCGCAAATAGAGCAGCAGTGGCACCAAAATCACAAACAGTGCATACAGGCCCTGTTGTGCCAAGGAAACGTCTATCTGTGAAAACCAGTCATGTAGTGCTTCTGCAAAGCCCGCGCCGAAGTTCTCATAAACCGCCACCCCAGCAATCATTGCCAAGAACGGCAGTCCGACATTGTGGCGCATTATCAAAAACAACAAGAGAAGAGCCGCCAGTACTACGACAAGAACCATAAGCGAATTATATCATGCTTTCATGAAAAGCAATATTTAGGCGCCTACCCGGTCACGGTGAACCGTGCGCTTGGCATTGTGTTCGACGTATTCAATGATTTTGCCGGCCACGTTTCGCCCCGTCACCTTTTCAATGCCAAAACCTGGCGAAGCATTCACTTCCAGCACTAACGGACCACGCTCGGAGCGCATGATGTCGACGCCCGCCACGCTCAGCCCCATCGCCTTCGCCGCACGCACCGCCATTTTCTCCTCGGTCGGCGTCAGTTTTATCGGCGTGCCACTGCCACCCTTGTGCAAATTTGACCGAAAATCGTCATCCAGGCTCTGGCGCTTCATACTTGCAATCACTTTGCTCCCCACTACGAAGGCCCGAATATCAGTCCCGGCCGATTCCTTCACGAATTCTTGCAACAGGATGTTCGTACCGCTCTCGTTTGTCAGATAAAATGCCTGCAGAGTCGACTTAGCGGCTTTTTTGGTCTCTGCCAACACCACACCGTTGCCGTGCGTGCTGCGCGCCAATTTAATAATCACCGGCGCACCGCCCAATTGGTCTAGCAACTGGTCGATATTAGCCGAGTCGCGCGATACCACCGTGCGAGGAATATTAATATTATTCTTTGCTAACAGCTGCATCGAGCGCAATTTGTCGCGTGCCCGCGTAATCGCCAACGAGCGCGACAAGGTATATTCTCCTTGCATCTCAAGCTGGCGCACAATCATGCAGCCGTAATTTGTCATGTAGGTCGCAATTCGCGGAATAATAGCGTCAAAACGCTCCAGCGGCTCACCATTGTAATAGACTAGATTATTGTTCGGCTCAATCGAGACATAGCAGTCCTTATATTTGACGATACTGACTTCGTGGCCACGCTGCTCGGCCTCTTCCTTGAGCCGTTGCGTAGAGTAATTTGACGGCCCATTTGATAGAATCGCGATTTTCATACGTCGTCTCCTTTCGTGGCATTAACTTCTTTGCTGACATCGACAATGAACCGACCGTGCAGACTGCGCCGGCCGATCAATATCGGATAGTTCATTTTTGCTCGGTCGCTCAGGCCAAAATCGGTCTCAAATTCCTGGTCGCCCAACCGTACCCGAAAGATAACTTTATATTTTCGTACCAGATGCCCCGAAGCACTGCGCACCTCTACGGTGTTGTAATTTTTACAACGGATTATTTGGCCGGTATAAAGCGGCGAGTGGGGCGCAAAAAGCCGGAAGGCCAGTTGTCCATCTTCTTCAACATGAATGTCGCTAGCCCAAATCGCCGAACCGTCTGCGCCGGTGTCAATTTTTGCGGGGATATGCTCGGCAATTCCCACGATGTCCACAAAAGCATCGCGCCCAATTGTTTCCAATCCAGTCTCCATAGCTTTTTCTCCAATTTTATTATCTCATTTTTGACAAAATATGTCAATGTGTTAAAATATAGAAAAGGGGAGTTTTGCAATGAAGAAAGAGCTGTCTCAAATTAAGCACGCCCGCAGCGTGAAGGAATTCCCGAATGTGGATCTAGCGGACGATGAATATGTCGTGATGCACATCGAACGCTCCAGGCTCGGCATTATTATTATCTGGTTCTTGGTGGCCGTCCTGATTGTCGGCCTAACCTGCGCGCTCTTGATGCTGGTCAATTCAGACATCTCTACCAACAGCTATCTTTCGCTCAACTCGTCCGCCAAGGGCTATCTTGCGCTCGGCGCCTTTACCTTGTATTTTGCGCTGGTTTTCTGTGGTTTCGCCGGTCAATCCATCTATAATTCTAACCAAATGTACATCACTAATCAGCGCGCCATCCAAAAAGTGCGCCGTTCGCTTTTCAACAACTCCACCAACATCATTGAACTTTCCAAAATCGAAGATGTTTCATATCGCCAGCACAGTCTCTGGGACCACATCTTCCAGGTCGGCACATTGCGCATGTCCACTGTTGGCGACGAAACAACCTACACTTTTCCTTTCCTCGACACTCCCCACGACGAAATTGACCGCATCTCGAAACTGGTGCAGGATAGCCGCCCCGACAAAAAATAGCCCCTAGTCGGGGCCATTTAGCGTCGATTTGTTTTGACGTAATCGTCTTCTTTTTCCATCGTTGCGCGTAGGGTGTATTCTTTGCAACGACCATCTTTGCAATTGCTCGCCTCGTAGCTATAGTCGCCACCATTCGTCCAGATATTCGCGCCATACGGGTCGGTAAATAAGTTCGGGTCAATCCACGGCAACACATCGGCGCTGTCAATTTTTTCCGGATAGTAGCCATTTTCGGCATAGTAGCCTTCTTCGAGCGCATAGTACATGGCGTTGATTGCGGTCTTGCGGTCGTCGTCTCTGTCCATCGCCTCGACGGTGTTTTTCTGAATGAAGAACAATGCCGTCAAAATCCCCACGAACGCAATGCAGAGCAGCAGCTCCAAAACCGTAAATGCCTTGCGTGATTTCATTATTCCATTATAACATGTCGCATCTGCAGCGCGAAAACAACCCTCCATATATGCAAGATGGTATTTCTGTGTTATAATAACAGCCACAACGAAATTTGGCATCGTAGCTCAGTTGGTTAGAGCGTAGGACTCATAAGCCTAAGGTCGCTGGTTCGATCCCAGCCGATGCTACCACATCACCCACTAGGGGTGTTTTTTTGTTGCCGAATCTCTTGCCAAAACCAGCAGGTCTGCTATAATAAACATAAGTGTGTTGCCCGAACGGGCAGTGGAAACAAACAAAAATGGCATTAACTGCGAGAACTGGTCAGAAACTCGCTTTTTAGATACGCGAGCTTAATAGAAAAGGATTAATCTTCATGAAAACCACCACCAAACTGGCAAGCTACCTACTATCCACTGCCGTCATGGCCGTCAGTCCGTTTACGGCTTTCGCCACAGAATCTGCCGGCACCAACGGCATGACCTTCTACGACTACTTGGCCTCAAATGCAGATAAAGACACTGTGATAGATTTTAACCAAGCTCCGACCACTGGTAACGAGGTGGACAGTTCCTCTGGCATGGATGTACCCATTTCAGACATCGGTGGCCTGTACATGCTGCAAGACACCAAAGACGACGAAAAGCCAATGTACTTCTACCGTGGGAACGTCACAGATAACAACGTCATCTTTAACGACTTCTGCTGGCTAATCGTCCGTACCACTGAAACCGGCGGCACCAAGCTCCTCTACAACGGTACCCCGACTGATGACGGTCAATGTCTCGGCGACCCGGACTGGACCACGGAAGATACCATAAATGCCATGAATGCTATGTACTCAGCCGACCCGCCGGTTATGCAAAGCTGGCCAACCACCAATATCGGCGCTGTCCAGTTCAACACCCAGTACAACTCTCCCTCAGATTTCGGCTACATGTACGGCGAACGCTATGAATCGACCAGTAAGAGCTTCACCAGCACCACCGTCTTCGGCAATGATGTAAGCTACTCCAATGGCACCTACACTCTCCAGGACACCACCACTGGTTTTGCGAATACGTCGAACGCTCATCACTACACCTGCCTTACTACCTCCACCACCTGCTCTGAAGTATATTATGAAGTTTACCGTTGGAGCGCTTCCGGTTCGAACGGTTACTTCTTAACTTTCACTGACGGCGACACCCTCGACACGGCACTAGAGAAGATGGCGAAGAACGAACATGACTCCACCATCAAGACGGCCGTCGAGTCCTGGTACGAAGAAAATATGACGGGCGTCACAGACTATCTCGAAGACACCATCTTCTACGGCAGTAAAACCTTTGCCTCCGGCGCTCTCTCCACCAAAGATTCCAACTTTGGCTCTAACTTTGATGCGCATGGCTACTCCTACACTGACACCATGCTCGACATCTACTACCACGGCGCCAGCCGTGAAGCGGACAGCAATCTTCAAGAACCCACGATGAACGCCGTCAATTTCGACTACACGGACCCGAATGGCATCTACACGGTCGCTAACGGCAAGTTAAAGTATCCTGTCGGCCTCCTTACGAACTCTGAGATGATCCTGGCCGGTAACGGCTATCCCGCCATGGCCAAAAACACTTACATAGATGACAACTTCGTCTGGTGGGGTCTTTCGCCGTTTGCCTTCGACAACTCTCTCGCGGATGCGGGCAGTGTCCTTGGTCTCTATGGCCTTTCGTACCGCGACGATGTCGGCGATGGGCTTGGTGGTCGTCCCTCGGTTTCTTTGAAATCCACGCTTGGCGCGCTTGACGGCGATGGGTCCCGTGAAAATCCTTTCACGGGACTCACCGAGTCGTCCTCGAGCGACGACCCGGCTGATGACCAACCGACCGATGAACCTGATACACCTGAAAGTACCACCCCAGACAACCCGCAAACTGCAGATATGCTCGTCGCGACCGCGGTCTCGGCAAGCTTCCTGCTCGCGCTTGGCTACCTCGGTTTGCGCAAAACTGCCCGCCGATAGGGTATAATGGTCTGAGGAATGACAAGAAAAACTCAGACTACCAAGGTTGACTCGGACGCTCGGAAGTCCAAACCTGAGCGTCCGGTTTTGCTGTTCAAAAAGAACGACCTTCTGTCCAACGCCAAATACGGCCAAAATTTTCGTCTTGAAAATATGATCTATGACCTCGACCGTTATTATCGCCTCTATGTCGCGAACAATATCCCCAGCACCCAGCGCGACCTCCGCATTCACATGTTCGAAGAAATCTACCACCTGCACGAAGACGTGTTTTCCGCGACTTTCACGAAAGGCAACATCCGCCGAAAACACCTGTCAGAGATGAAGAAACACATGTCGCTCGTCGACATGCTTCTCCGTCACCTCGGTGAACATAAATACGTCAAAGCGCAAAAAATTGAGCATTGCTCGGCATTGCTCTGTGAGATAAAAACTATAGTCTATGGTTGGGCCAAACGTGAAGAACTTGCCGGCAAAACCAAGTGATTTCCAGTCGACCCTGACTCTGGAAAACCTCCAAGACGCCTGGCATACGGTGCGCCGTACCTGCAACAACAAGCGCAATCTTTACGCCTTTGACCTAAACGACCACGCAAACCTCTATAAAATCCTCCAGGAGCTCCGCACCGGCACTTACCGCCCCGACCCATACTATCCGTTCATGATTTTCGAGCCGAAGCCCCGTCTCGTCATGAGTCAATCGATTCGAGATAAAGTCGTGAACCACTATTTCGCCAAGCAAATCCTCATGCCGACCCTCGAAGGCGAGCTCATCGACGCGAATTGCGCCACCCGTAAAAACATGGGCACTTCCTACGCTATCAAACTGGTCAAACACTACTTCGGCCAGCTCTCCCAGCGCGAACCATACCAAGAAATCTATGCCCTGAAGCTCGACATCAGCAAGTATTTTTACACCATCGACCACGCCGTCCTCCTGGAAAAGGTCCAAAAGCATCTCCACGACCCCGAAGCGCTCGAAATCCTTCGGCGCATCGTCTCTGAGACCGACCAGTCGTATATCAATCAGGCCGTCAAAGCCAACAATGCCAGATACGGCACCGATATTCCTTATTACCAGCAGGGCAAAGGCTTGAGCATCGGAGCGATGACGAGCCAATTTCTCGCCATCTTTTACCTGTCCGACCTCGACCACTTTATTACCGAGGCACTCGGTTGTCGCTATTTTGCCCGCTACATGGACGACTTCCTTATTCTTTCGACTGACAAGTCCGAGCTTCGTCGCATCTGGCGTACGCTTGAGGCCAAGCTCGCTTCGGAATATCTACTGACCCTGAATCCCAAAACCGAAATTTTCTGTTGTCGCCGGGGCTTCAATTTCCTCGGTTTTCGTTTCCGGGTTACCGACAATCGGCTCCGGGTCTCAATGGCGCGCAAAACCCGCCAACGCGTCCGTCACCGCCTGGCCATAAGAGCAAAAACAGATTATTTGGACTATCGCCACAGCTTATCCAGTTATTACGGATATTGGTTGGCAGTCGACCATCGTCGCGCCGTCGCCCAACGCCCAGATTTTCACATCTCAACCGCCGACCTCCTGCGCCATTACCCAAATCGCCCGAGCGAGACCAACTTCGTTCTGGAGGGTGCTCGGCTTCACCCGCACGGCGATGTTTTCACCGGTTTCTCGGCCGATTTATTGCTGACAGAGCTGAGCCTTCCTGAATATGACTGCATTAATCTCGTGCGTCCAGTCAGTCGAACTAGCTTGTGCTAGGATGGTATTGGGGCATTTCCACACTAAAGGGTGTCCATTCGCCTTCATCTGGTGAGGTCTTTCGCCGATTGACTTCAACAACAATAACGCGAATGCGGGCAATTTCAATGGTCTCAATGGCAATTCGAACAACAACAATGTCAACAATGGGATTGGTGTTCGTCCCTATTTTCTTTTTCGTTTTTCTTCGTCTCAAAGCTTAGGCTCATGGCGTTGCCATGTCAGAGCCACGGCGAGTAACCATTGTACCTTAGAACGACAGAAAAACTGTAGTACAAGAAGAAACAGGAACTGTCCCTGTTGCCGTTTTTGGCAACAAAAACCGCGCCATAGTCTCACCGGCTCACTGGCGCATTTTTTTGAACACCGCCACCGTCCGGCAGGGGAGATATATTTCAAAACCTTGGCCACGCTTTTTGTCGTTCTTTGCCGCGTAGATGTAGTTTTTGTCGATGCGGTCTTGTCCGCCGAAGGCCGCATCGTCGCTTGAAAAAATCGCCCGGTATTTGCCTGCACCAGTCAATGCGGTCGGCAGGAAAAAGCGTTTTGCTGAGCGAGTGGCGTGAAAATTAAATACAAACAGCAGACCGCCTCGTTCAAAAGCCAGTATTTTTGCTCGATTGTCCAGCCAAACGTTGCGCGCCCCCGGTTGTTCCAGCAATTTGAATCGTTTCGCCAGGCGCAGCATTGCCTTATCGAAATCTCCGAGCCACTGGTATTTCAGAAAGCCATTGTCGGCCAATGACCACTGGCGACGTGCGTACTTGAAGCTCCAGCCGTTGCCTTGCCGCGGGAAATCTATCCATTCGGGATGCCCAAACTCGTTCCCCATGAAATTCAGATAGGCCTCGCCTGCCAGACTCAGAGTCGCCAAACGCATCATTTTATGCAAATCAATCGCCCTATCGATATTCGGCGAGTGATAAATCTTGTCCATCCCGTCATACATTTCCGCGTCTGCCATCCGAAAAATCAGGGTTTTGTCGCCCACCAGGGCTTGGTCGTGCGATTCGGCGTAGCCCACGTTTTTTTCGCCAGCTCGGCGCGTCGTCAGCTCATGCCACATCGTGTGCAGATTCCGGTTTTCGTCTCGCTCGTTTTTTAGCGTCCGCACCCAATAGTCCGGCACACCCATCGCTAAGCGATAATCAAAACCGATTCCGCCATCTTTTATCGGCAAGCACATCCCCGGCATGCCACTCATATCCTCTGCAATCGTAATCGCCCGCGGATTTATCTCGTGTATCAATTCATTCGCCAACTGCAGATAGGCCAGCGCATCCGTGTCGACCGTCTCGTCAAAGTATTGCTCATAGCTTGCGAATGCAACGCCAAGCCCATGATGCTTGTATAACATACTGGTTACGCCGTCAAATCGAAACCCATCAAAATGATATTCTTCCATCCAGTACTTTAAATTTGACAGCAAAAAGTGCAACACTTCGTGCTTGCCATAATCAAACAGTTTTGTCCCCCACGCTGGATGGTTTCCCCTTCCGCCGGCATGGAAAAACTGCGTATGTGTCCCATCAAACATATTGATGCCCTCGGCCGTGTTTGCCGCGGCGTGTGAATGTACCACATCCAGAAACACCGCCAGGCCCAAGCGATGCGCTTTGTTCACCAGGTATTTCAAATCTTCTGGTTCACCGTACCAGCTCGACGCTGCAAAAAAGTTCGTCACTTGGTAACCAAAAGACGCATAATACGGATGCTCCTGAATCGCCATCAATTGTACTGCGGTATAACCATCCTCTACGATGCGCGGCAAAACCTTGTCGGCAAATTCACGATAGCTGCCGATCCCTTCTTTTTCTTGCGCCATCCCGACGTGCGCCTCGTATATTAACGGCGCTCGAATCTTTTTCCCTCGGAAACTTCCATCTGTCCATCGGAAGGCCTTCTCGGGTGCCCAAACTTGCCCGACAAAAGACCGTGTCGATACATCTTGCACGACATGATTCATGTAGAGTGGAATTCGATCGAATCTCCGCCCTCTCCGCCCCACCTGAACTTTGATTTTCTGCCCGTGTTTCAGAGCATTCTTCCCCCGCAGTTTGATTTCCCAGACACCATCCTCAGTCTGATGCAGGGGATGTGACCACCTGTCCCAATTATTGAAATCGCCAATCAAGCACAATTCGTCCGCCCCCGGCGCCCACTCTCGGTAAATCCACCCGTCCTTAGTCCGAGAAAAACCATAGTACAAATAGCCGTTCGCGAAACTCGCTAAATCACCACCTTCTCCCACCAAATTCTCGCGCCGAGCCCGGTATTCTTGCAAGCGTAAGTTCAATGCTTTCGCATGCGGCTCAAGCCACGGGTCAAGCTCCAAAATCTTTAGCTTCGCTCGTCTCATCCCCTATATTTTACCGAAAAGCCAGCCTTGTCGCCACCTTTGGCAGGGATTTTATCTCTATCGCCCGAGCACAGCTTTCTTCCGCACAAATGCCGCCGGCCCAAGCACCAACAACGCCCCAAACGCCACCACCAAGACAGTATCTGAAGTTTGCGGGTTGGCGGGAATATCTTCTGGCGTAGCATTAGATGTCTTGTCCCGGAATAGAAACTCTACCGCAAGTATCGATTCTTCTCTCTCTGTCAGCCCAATTTTCATAGGAGTGAATAGGGCATACGCATCTAGATAATATCGCCTCATTTTATTGTTGTAGTCAATCGTTGCATATGGGGTAACAGTCATTTCAGATTCGGTTACATTGTCTATAACATATTTAGTCAATGCACTGTTTCGTTGCAAGAATTGTCCAGAACCATTGTCGGAAAAGCTTAGCGCAGTTGAAATAGAAATATCGTCGTATGAGCGAGTAATATCAAGAATAAAACCATCTTCATCTTCACACAGTGTCGCTGGTTTTTCTTGGTATTGTCCGACGTAACAGCCCAAAGAATCGTCGTAGCTAAGCTCCAGATGATCCACTAATTCGGCGTCAACAATCGCACGCTCACCATCAAATACGACTTCTCCGTCAGTATACGATTCGTAGGTACTCTGCGAGAGACGAAACGTTGCTACATATTTTCCTAGGCTATTATCAAAAACAAACTGCGTATCATGCGCATCACCGACATCATTGAGGAAATAGTCTCCTTGAACCTTTTTTACGCTAATCCCAGTTTCTCCTATACGATAATCCCCCATCGACTCGTTATATGTTAAAATCATGCTTCCGCCCCCGCCAAAACCTAACAACTCAAAAAAGTCTTCATAAGGATATATCATCTTTCCATCATCAAGCCTAAGTATCTTTTCCGTAATATCTGTTTCCCTAGCACCACTAACAACCGGGGGTACTGACAGAGTTTTTCTACCTGTTTTGATGCTCGTTAGCCCCGTGGATATATCCTTTGTGATGCTTCGTCCGCCTGCTCCAATTTCCGTAACCGTATAACTCCCAAAAGGCACCCCTGTCACGATAACTATGCCACTCTCGTTGGCGGTAAGCATTGTTTCGTCACCGTTCTCATCATATGAGTATCGCCCGTCGCCATCAGCCTTCACTGCTAGCCCTTCAATGGTGAACCTGGCCCCCTTAACCGGCTCTCCGGCATTGTCGACTTGACGAATCACAATATTGCCATCAAGCATCGCTGTCGCTTGATATGCGCCTGGGTACATCAAATCCTGTTCTGTGGACCAATCTGTTTTCTCGGAGGTGCCGTCATTATAATGAACAGCATATGCGACTCTGCTGAAGACCTCGCTTGGCGCATCATCTTCTATTGTTGCGGAATAGACTATTTCAATATCTGAGTCTTCCGGATATATGAAGGACGAACCATCATGCCAGTTTATTATGATTAAAGTAAAGCTCGATAATCCAAACGCACCCTCTGAACTAACATCTTCCGCTTCATAGCTACTTGCAGGGATAACTTGTCCGCCAACTTTTACAGCAAGAAAGTCCTGTTTGTGTGCGATCCCTTCTGAATAGCCAATTGCTATCTCGATTTTTGTTATCGGCATCATTTCGTTGTCATCGTAATATCGCTCCATCTCATACTCTGCAGAGAAATTTATGACATCGCCACGGTTCGCAGTGCGTAGTTGAGGATCGCCATTCACCAATTGTTCCGTATCGGTGAATATGATACCTTTTCCATCATGCCCGTAAAGCTTTGTTCCGTCAGTAATGCGATTAAACAAGAGTTCTGAAAAAGGACTCTCGTTGCAACTAATCGTGCTTTCTGGGCTTTCGCTCTCGCAACCACCATTCAGGGGATCTTGTATGTTCTCAAGCAGGTTTGACCTGTTGTTAAGTCGCTCAAGAATGGACAGTCCACTCTCCGCACTTGCACTAGACGCAGATAGCAGAAAGCCAGCAAAAACACCGGCAATCGCCAAGAGGCTAAGTTTCAAAGATAATTTCATGGAGTATTTGTATTTCTTTTGGCCAACAACCCCGTTCCGCATCACTCCCCGGAATCAAAACTCGTCAGCTCGTTTGATTAATTTGTATTTTTACTCCAACACTACCTTAATCATACAACATGTTTATGCTTTTTACAAATAAACTTTTGCACAAAAAATGGCGGAAGGAGTGAGATTCGAACTCACGGTGGCTATTAACCACGCCGGTTTTCAAGACCGGTACCATAAACCACTCGGTCATCCTTCCAACCGTAGATATTATAACATATTTTCACTAGTCAGCATTCGTGTGAACGGCTACTACGTCGTCCAAATCGTCAACCGCATCGAGCAGTTTCTCGAGCTTCGCGCCCACCTCGTCGTTGACGGGCACGTTGTTTGTCGCGACATATTGCAGTTCCGCCGAATCAATTTCCGTGCCAGCTTCAACCAAGGCGTTGCGCACTTTCATCAAATCTGTCGAGGCGGTGTAAATCGTCGTGCCGTCATCCTCTTCGGCCACATCTTCAGCGCCTGCATCGAGCGCCGTCATCATCAATTCATCGCCCTTAGACTTGGTGAAGATAACACCTTTACGATTGAATTGGAACATCACTGACCCTGGTTCAGCCATCCGACCGCCATTCTTTTCAAGCGTATGGCGCACTTCCGGCATAGTCCGATTTTTATTGTCGGTCGCAACCTCAATAATAATACCAACACCACCAGGACCATAAGCCTCGTAGGTCTCTTCAATCAGTGCAGAGGCATTCTTGTCGGCCACCCGCGCGATGGCTCGCTCAATATTTGCTTTTGGCATGTTTGCCAGCCGCGCCTTTTCCAGTACCACTGCCAACGAAGGATTCATTGCCGGGTCGGTGCCAGCCCGTGCCGCAATTGCGATTTGATTTCCAATTTTGGTGAACAACGCTCCGCGCTTTGCATCAACTACAGCCTTCTGGCGCTTGGTTGTCGCCCATTTACTATGTCCGCTCATACCTATGTTTTAACATTTTTCTATCTGTTTGGCAATTTTCGCCCGAAATCATCGAACTCGTGCTTTTTTGATTCACCCCCGTTTGTTATTTTTGCACTAAATTAAATTAATTATTTTTAAACCGAAAGGAGTTAAATGCTTCTCATAAAGAAACTGAAATTCACTAAACAGGAATTGGCCGAAATTGGCACGCAGCTTGATGGTTATATTTGGGCGACGATTGACGCAAAACGTGGCGTCATATCAGCTGGCGACGAGTTCGTGCAGGATTTGCGTGATGCGCTCATGATACGGCGTTGTCATCCTGAAGATATTTTTGGCTTTGGTCTCGATTTGAAAACGGGCAGAATTGACTATTTGCCCGCCTGTAATCGGCGCAACCCCACGCTCAATTGTCGGGGCGAGATTCCAGAAGAGCGCAAGGAGCGCATTGAAACGCTCATTCATTATTTCTTTAACGGACTGGCGGTCTATGCAAGCCAGCGCGACGAATATCCGCGCCTGCCCCGCAAGCCGTCCAGCCACAATGGCTAAGCTAGCATTTCAGATACAAATCATTTAAAATAACTACAAGAAACAAGGAGGTTAACGTGGCAAAGAAGGCACAAGCAAAGGTGGAGGCAGAAGACAAAGGCAAGAAAGAAGCACTCAGCTTGGCATTGTCGCAAATTACAAAGCAATTCGGCACGGGTTCAATCATGAAGCTTGGCGAACAGTCAAAGATTGACGTTGAACTATTTTCATCCGGTTCATTGGCGCTTGATTTGGCGCTTGGTGGTGGCTTCCCCAAGGGTCGCATCATCGAAATTTACGGCCCAGAATCGTCGGGTAAAACGACTTTGGCGCTTCACGCCATTTCAGAAATCCAGAAACAGGGCGGTCAAGCTGCATTCATCGATGCCGAACATGCTCTCGATCCGGCATATGCCCGCCGGATTGGCGTCGACACCGAGAACTTATTGATATCTCAGCCGGACAACGGCGAACAGGCGCTTGAAATATGTGAAACACTTGTGCGTTCGGGCGCCGTGGATTTGATTGTTGTTGACTCGGTTGCCGCGCTTGTTCCACAAGCTGAAATTGATGGCGATATGGGTGACGCCCAAATGGGCTTGCAGGCACGTTTGATGTCGCAAGCCATGCGCAAACTGACCGGTGTTATCAGCAAAACTAAGGCGACCGTCATCTTCATCAACCAGATTCGCATGAAGATTGGCGTGATGTTCGGCAACCCCGAAACCACAACTGGCGGCAACGCGCTGAAGTTCTACGCATCCGTCCGCGTCGACATTCGCCGAATTGGCCAGATTAAAAATGGCGACACCGTTGCCGGCAACCGCACAAAAATCAAAGTCGTCAAAAACAAAATTGCCGCCCCGTTCAAAACTGCCGAGTTTGACATTATGTACAATGAGGGCATCAGCAAAGTTGGCGATATTCTCGACCTGGGTGTACAGTACGGCATCATCGAAAAAGCTGGCGCATTCTTCAAGTACAACGGCGAAACGCTTGGCCAAGGACGTGAAGCAGTAAAGACCCTATTCAAAGAAAAACCTGCCCTTGCTAAAGAAATTGAAGAAAAAGTTCGCGCCAAAGCCGGCGAAAGCGACGTCTAATGCCCACGCCCGCCACTCACCGAGTGACTCAAATCAAGGACGCTGTACGCACTCCGAATCGCGTAAACATTTTTGTCGATGATTCTTTCTTTTGTTCACTTGATTTGTCGCAAGTTGTCGATTTTGGGCTGAAGGTCGGCGCTGAACTAAACGATACAGAACTTTCCGAATTGAAACGCGCCTCGGATTTTGGCAAGCTATATAGTCGTGCCCTCGAATACGTTTTTCTGCGTCCGCACTCCACAAAAGAAATTCGCGACTATCTGCAGCGCAAGACGCTCGACCGCAAAATGCGTCGCAAAAACCAACGCACCGGCACCTACGAGACAAAAATCATCAAAGGATACGAAAAAAATCTCGTTCCGCTTGTCTTGGCACGGCTCGAACAGCGCGGCTATCTTGACGACCGCAAATTTGCACAGTTTTGGCTGGACAACCACCACGCCAAACAAGGTGCTAGTACCAAAAAACTGCGCCAAGAATTACTCAAAAAAGGTGTTTCGGCCGCTCTTATCGACGAATTATTAGCAGCCAGCGCACGCAATGATGCCGACGAGCTGCAAAAAATCATCACCAAAAAAGCCCACCGCTATCCGGACCGTCAAAAGTTTACGCAATACTTGCTTCGTCAGGGCTTCAATTATTCAGACGTGATTGACGCCCTGTCTTCGGTTTCGTTCTCGGCTGGCGAATAGTTTGGCTTACGGAACGGATTAGTGAAGTTCGGCACAAATTCCTCTTCAACTTCGTTCTTTTTGGGGACTTTGACTTTTTGTTTTTCGTGCCGAATAGTGATTTTATAGTCATCAACTTCGGTAATCTGTGACCGATTTATGGTAAGCTGCGGGTCCATAAAAGACGACATCAAAGGTCGTTGAGCAATCAGTTGAAACACCGAGAAAGTGTTCTGGTCGACCGTAAAATCCACGACCTTGCCGATTTTTTTCAGATGCTTTTCTTCTTTCGCCACGACACGCAAACCGACAAGATTAAAATTGAGCGCCAACACTTCCTTAAGGCGTACGACATCTTCCGCATCGACGAAAACGTCCGCCGAATCAATCACCAGTCCGTTCAAATCGGCATCCCGAACGTTGCTGGCCAATAAGTAGTTTCCGAATTCGGGACTTTGCACGAGACTGCTGCTCAGTTCAAAAGCAATAATTGAGAGATTTTCGGGGTCAATAATGACGCGTTTGATTGCCGCCGTCGCTCCGCCAAGCTGCAGGCTTAGTACGGGCATGCCGATGAATTTTGACCCGACCATAAGCATTTTTCTTTTCTCTCCTTATATGGAATAATTGTAGCACATGAGTCGCTTTATATTGGCCGTTTCTGGTGGGGTGGATTCGGTTGTGTTGATGGAGATGTTTGATTGGCCGGAAGACACCATCGTTGCGCATTTTGACCACGGTATCCGCCCCAGTTCTTCGGACGACTGCGCCTTTGTGCGTCATCTGGCCGAACGCCATGGCTGGAGCTTTGTGTTTGAGCGAGCCGCACTTGGCGCGTCCTGTTCCGAAGAGTTAGCCCGCCGGCGGCGCTACGATTTTCTATTTCGGACTGCGAGCAAATATCGTGCCGAGCTTGTGACGGCGCATCACGCCGATGATTGCATTGAGACTATCGCCATCAATCTGCTGCGTGGCACGGGGTGGCGCGGATTGTCCCCGCTCAGTAACCCTCGAGTTTTTCGACCGATGCTTCAGCTATTCAAGTCCGATATCTACCGTTTTGCCGCCGAAAAACAGCTCATTTTTCGGCTTGACCAGACCAACAACGATACGCAATATCTGCGTAATCGTTTACGCGAGCGCCTACGGAGTCTATCGACCGCCCAAAAACAACAACTGTTGGCGCTGTATCACGCCCAGCTTTCTCTCAAAACCGACATCGAACAGGCTTTGCAGGGCATAGTCGGCACTCGAAATTACCTGCCTCGCAGGCTCTTCAACGCCGAAATCGACGACGCTCGATGCGAGATTCTCCGCTTTTTCCTCGCAAGTCACGGCATTGCATTGACCAGACCGCAAACCGAGCATTGTTTGGCTGAAATCGTCAAATTTACCCCTGGCAAAAAATACAGTCTCGACAAAACTCATTTCCTGCAGGCCGACCGCCAAAACTACCGCATCGTTGAAAAATAAGCCTATCCGTGATAAGATAAGAAGGTATGAGAATAACTAAAACGAGAGGCAATCTCCCGTTATTTATCCTCGGACTTGTGATTGTGGCATTGTTTTTTGGAATATACGCAAAACAACAATCTCTCAGCGCAAGTGCCGTAATGAATTTTGCTTCTACAGATGACGCCGGCGATGCGCATTTTGTCACGATTTTTGATAATGGCGAAAAAACCGTCTTGCGCAGCTCCGCCGAAACGGTACGCGAGGTACTGGAGCGCGCCGACATTGCCTACGACTCAGACGACAAAGTCGAACCAAGCCTTGATGAAAAAATCACTGAAGACAATTTTAATATCAACATCTACCGCGCACGTGAGCTGGTAGTGATTGACGGCACAAAAGAAATGTTTGTCCGGACGCCTTCCACGGACCTTGAAATGATTGCTACGGATGCGGGCGTCAAACTTTTGCCAGCCGACCGCGTCGAGCTTGTCGCATATGATAAGTTTATGGAAACCGGTATGCGCAACGCCTATCGCGTGGTGCGTGCCAAGACCGTAAACCTCGACTTTAACGGCAAAGTCAGCGCCATTCGCACTCAGGCCAAGACAGTTTCTGAGTTCTTGGCGGAGCAGAACATCGACGCAAATCCAGCAATCAATTGGGTCTCGCTTTCGACCGATACGGCAATCACCGATAATCTGGCTTTGGCCGTCTATCTCCAAGGTAAACATACTATCACGCTCGAAGAAGAAATCCCATTCGCCGAAACCGTTACGCAAGATTTCTCGCTTAATTATGGCACTCGCAATGTGACCAAAGCGGGCGTGCCGGGCAAGAAAAACGTCGTCTACGAAGTCGAAATGCATGACGGCGTGATTCTCTCCAAAGAATTCATCTCCGAGGTCATCGTCAGCGAGCCAATCGGACAAGAGGTTACTGTTGGCATGAAGCTGGATCTTCCGGCCGGTTCGCACGAAGACTGGATGGCGCAAGCCGGCATCGCCGCTTCGGATTATGGCTATGTCAACTTTATCATCTCGCATGAATCGGGTTGGCGTACCACCGCCTCGAATGGCCGCTACTATGGCCTATACCAAACCAGTCTTGGCCGCTTGCAAAGCGACTGTCCGAACTGGCAGAACGACCCGGTTTGTCAGCTTCGCAGCGCAACGGCATACGCCAATGGTCGCTACGGTGGTTGGGAAAATGCTTACCACAGATGGCAGGCGCAACACTGGTGGTAGGCCATGAAAAATCGCAAATCTCTCGGACAGCATTGGCTGAAAGACCGTGACATTTTGCTCGATATTGCCGATTTAGCAAGCAGTGAATTGTCCGACACAGTGCTCGAAATCGGGCCAGGTCTCGGAACGTTGACCTCTGCCTTATTCCAGTTCTTCGAGCGAGTAGTGGCAGTTGAGCTAGACGACCACTTGGCGGCGAATTTACCAAAATCATTCCCCGGCAAACGACTGCAGGTCATCAACCAGGACATCCTTTCACTTGACCTAAGTACTATTGACATACCAAGAAAATATGTTGTAGCAGGAAATATCCCATATTACATTACGGCGCCAATTATCCAAAAATTTCTCCAGGCACCCCAGAAACCGGAGAAAATTGTCTTACTAATGCAAAAAGAAGTCGCCGAGCGCCTGACTGCTTCCCCCGGGAACTATTCTGTGCTGGGTCTTTCTGCCCAGATTTACGCCGACGTCAGTGCTGGCCCCGTCGTAAAACGCGAATTTTTCACGCCACCACCCAAAGTCGATAGCCAGGTCGTTGTCCTGAGGCCACTCGCCAAAGCTCGCGCCAACGAGTCGACGCTTGCACTCATCAAGCTGGGTTTTTCGTCACCGCGTAAAAAACTGATTTCAAACCTGTCTGCCGCCACACATCTGCCAAAAACGCAACTTCTTGAGGCTTTCGAGCAGTGCGAGATTGACGCCAATGTGCGCCCGGCAAATCTTGGCATCTCAGACTGGTGCAAACTTGAAAAAACCATCAAAACTAGTTAAAATAAACATAACCGCTATTACATAAAAGCAATTGGAGATTATTTATGGCGCCAAACGATACCAACCCAAACCTTGACAATGCTGGGGCGACCCCAGAGCCAAAGGCCGAGCCGATTCTCGATGTCGACGCAATTAACGAAGCCGTCACCGCATCGGTCAATAACGAAATTAACCAACAGACCCCTGCGGCCGAGCCGGAAGCCGAGAGCGTGACTATCGAGGCCAATCCAGAATCGGTCAATATTGATGCCACCCCTGTCGCAGACGAAGCTCCGGCTGAAACTCCGGCCGAAGAGCCGATTGGCGGCGCCATTGATTTCGATGCCAAGCCCGAAAATTTGGCCAGTGAAACGCCAAATCTTGAATCGAGTGCGCCAATCGCTCCAGAAACTCCGGAAACATCGAGCGAAAAGCCAGAGACTCCCGGCGCCGAACAGCCTAGCTTTGTCGATGGCGACCTTGCCGACAATGACGCCA
The DNA here is from genome assembly GCA_017430725.1 of Candidatus Saccharimonadota bacterium. Classification (GTDB taxonomy): domain Bacteria; phylum Patescibacteriota; class Saccharimonadia; order Saccharimonadales; family Saccharimonadaceae; genus UBA2834. The sequence goes on from JAFRMK010000006.1 coordinate 25,798, forward strand.
AACCCGCAGAGGCCGCAGAGCCACCAGTTGTTGCGGAGAACGTCGTGACTGCTCCTGGCGCCAAAAAGACCAACCGCAATCTCTTCATCGCTTTGGCCGGTGTTGCCGTCTTGGCCATTGTCATCATTGCCATCATCGTCATCATTTCGATGTAAGTCTCCTCTTGAGGTGTTATAATATCTCCTATGGACGAGATATATATCACTACCGCTATTCCATATGTCAACGGAAAGCCGCATCTTGGCCATGCCATTGACTATCTTTTCGCCGACGTATTGCGACGTTATATGATTTTGACGGGCAAAAAAGTTCGCTTGCAAGTTGGCACAGACGAACACGGCAGCAAAATTTACAAAACCGCCCAAGCTCAAGGTCTTGCGACGCAGGAATTCGTCGATCAGAACGCCAAAAAATTTGCCGATTTCATTCATTCGCTCGGTGTCGAGTATACGGATTTTATCCGCACCACAGACCCCGACCACGAGCGGCGTACCCAAGAAATCTGGCGTCGGCTCAGTGACTATATCTACAAGGCAAATTATGAAGGCTGGTATTGCGAGGGATGCGAAGGCTTTGTCTCGGAAAAAGAATATGCCGAGAACCACGGCAACTGTCCCGACCACAAAAAACCCTACACCCGGCTAAGCGAAGAAAACTACTATCTGCGCATTTCGGCTTTCAAAGAACGCATTCGCGCGGCCATTGAGGCCGATGAGCTAAAAATTACGCCAGCGTTCCGCAAAAAAGAATTCCTGAATTTGTTGGCCGACATGCCCGACGTCTCAATTTCTCGCCCCAAAGAGCAAGTTGCGTGGGGTACCACCGTTCCAGGAGACGATTCGCAGGTCATGTACGTTTGGATTGACGCGCTGTCAAACTATATCACCGTGCTCGGCTACCCAGATAACGACATTTCTGACTACTGGCCGGCTCACACCCAAATTGTCGGTAAAGACATTCTGCGTTTTCATGCTGGTCTTTGGCCCGCCATCCTGTTGGGACTCGGATTGCCGCTCCCGAAGAATCTCTTAGCGCACGGCTTTATCACCGTTAATGGCGAGAAAATGTCAAAATCCGTCGGAAACGTTGTCGACCCCAATGAGATTCTTACCAAACATGGGTTGATGGCATTCCGCTATTATTTCCTGCGCCACGCTTCGAGCACCGATGACTCCGATTTCAGTTGGGAAAAATACGAAGCCGCCTACAATGAGCTTGCCAATGATCTCGGCAATCTTGTTCAACGTTTGGCAACACTTTGCAAACGACAATCGCTTGGCCAAATTGATGTTCGTCCGGTACTCTTCCACGATTTTGACTCCAGTATGAAAAAATACGATTTCAGCGGTGCTTTCGACCAAATCTGGGCAGTCATTCAGTCGCTCAACAAGCGCATCGACGAAAAGAAGCCTTGGGCGCTCGCCAAAACGAACCCCGTCGCCGCGACCGAAGAGCTGAAATACTTGGCCGGCACGCTGCTTGGTCTGTGTCCACAGCTGAGCATCTTTTTACCCGACACTGCTTCGGCTATCATGGGCATCTTCAGCGCCCCGAGCATTGAAGCTCCCGAGACCCCACTGTTTCCCAAAAACTAATCGTTCATCCAGTATTTTTTGCCACTCAGCAAATCGTAAGTTGTCAGCTCGTAATATTTTAGTGTTTTGGTGGCGGGAGGCGCGCCGCCGTCCAAGTAGGTCTCCGCCAAAATTGGTGCCGTAGTGCAGACATCGTCTAATAGATAATAAAGTGGCGCTTTCTGGTAATTGAAGGTATTGAACAAAGTATTGACCATGCAGTTTGGCGTGGTGGTCGGCAGGCTGTTGCTCTCAAAACGATAATCGAAATTGGCATAGATAAGATACGGCGTAACACGCGACAAGTCGCGTACTTTTTTATCTTCATTGTGATTGGTCAAGTCAAACAAGCCGGCAGAGTGGTCGCCAAAGAAAAGCATCACGACTTTTTTATCAAGTTGGTCGAGCTGCTTGATGAAGTTCCCCAGCGCTATATCAGAAGTGTGCAGGCTTTGATAATACGTCGCAATTGACGCCTTGTGTTCATCGTCCACGGCATCGCTCGTGATTTCGAACTGAGTCTCTTCGTAAATATCAGGCGGGTAGGGCGTATGGTTTTGCATCGTAATCAGCGCCACTACCTGATTCTTCGGCGTACTCTCCAGCAAGTCGAACGCCTCGGCATAGGCCGATGCGTCGTTTATATACTCAGAGTTGCCGTCGTGCTCCTGGTGTTTCATCTCGATTTCGCTGATAAAGCCCTGAAAACCCTCATTTGCCAGTGCAATGTTGCGCTTGTACATACCGCTGTTGTATGGGTGGATAGCCGTGGTCGCATAGCCTTTCTCAGCAAAAGTTCTCGCAATTGACGGAATTTCGCCCGCTCGTGGGATCAAGGAAGTGTAGGGTACCGTGTTTACCCAATAATTTGTCATGCCGGTCAGTGTCTCAAACTCAATATTCGCCGTTCCACCCCCATAATCCAGGCTATACATCAGCCCATGCGGATATTTTCGCTCCAAGTTGTGCAGGTTCGGCATAATATCGCCGCCGCTGTGAGGGTAGTACTCTTGGAATTTCAGGCCCTGAAACTCAACCGTTGGATCGAACAGCGATTCATTCAAGACAATCACGAAGCTCACATCCTCGTCTGCGGCCGAAACGCGCTCGCGATTTTCTGCATCCGCGATTGCTGCATAGCGCGTCTTGGCCTCGCTAATCATCTCTTCGCTATAACCGGCCGGCTCCGTCAACTGTAGTTTTTGCAGGTTATACAAAAAACCCAAAATGAAGCCATTATCGCTGTAATTGCGGTTTTGATTCCAAGCGGTGAAGTGTGTGCCAAGAAAGTTTGGCGTATAACGTTGACCGTCCGTGTGTCGGGCAAAATCCGTACTGCATATCAGCAGTAGCGTCGCAATGACCAAAGTCACTGCACGTTCTGTCAGCAAGCGCCGACGGACCGTTTCGCGCCCAAACCACTTTTCGCTCTGGCGCTGCACGATGCGACCCAACAACAAGAACAAAATCCACGCCAGTGCAATTGCTAGCACCATACGAACCACCGAGCCCATATCAACGAATTTTGAGAGCGCCGAAGCCTGGCTCGCCAGCTGAAAATCTTCCGGTAAAATCGGCGTTCCGCGAGAATTGTATTTATTGATATGCACATAGGTCAGGATAGTCAGAAAAGTCCACATCAGTCCAACCGTTGCGGCCGGTCGGCGCACGCACGCCCAAATCACATACAGCGCCAGCATCATCAAATAGGCGTTGAACAAGAAGGCCAGCGGGCTACCAAACACGAAGCGCCAGGTATACTCCCATACATGGATATAGTAACGATACTCTAGAAAAATCGTCAGCAAAATGGCCGATATCGCAAAAAATGCTAATCGCGCCAGGCGCCTGCGACTGGTTTTCTTGAGTTTTTTCACTCCTATATTGTAGCATGGCATCAAAAACATTAAGCTTATGCTTGGCCACGCCACCACCGTCTTTCATAATAAGTTCATGTTCCGCCGCGTAAGTATTTCAGTCGTATCGGTATCGGCCGCCTGAGGCCTAGTTTTCGGCGCCATTTGCACCTGACTACTTCGGCTGGACTTGACGGCCTTTTGGGTTCTTTGGGTGCTTTCGGCGGCATGTTTATTTTTGGCGCTACTGTTGCGCACGTTTTGTCGTGCCGTTTTGGCGTTTTCTGCTGGCGTTTTATGTAGTCTCGCACGCCTTTCGCCAATTATCGCAGAAGCAAATTTTGCAAATTCTTTGGTCGGACAAGAACTTCAACTATCCGGCATTATCGCTACTGACCCGAAAGAGCTGGAAAAAGAGACCAGCCTAACCCTTGAGCAAGTTTCGCTCCGCGGCAAAACGCTTGGCGGCCAACTCTATGTCAAGATTTCTGGACGCGGCCATCACTTGCAACGTTCCGACCAAATCACCGTACGTGGCAAAGCATTATCGGGTTTCGGGAATTATTATTTGTATCTGTGGCATCCAACGGTCGTTTCCGTCAACAAGCCCGATCCGCCCGACCTGGCCTTGCAATTTCGGCAGTTTCTGTCGCGCAAGCTTAGTGCTGCCATCACCTCCGAAGATGCCGCTTCGCTCGCAATGGGATTTTTGTTGGGCGAAAAAGTCACCATGTCGGATGAACTTACCGCCAACTTGCGTCAGGCTGGACTTGCGCACGTTGTTGTCGCTTCGGGCTTCGCATTGTCGGTTCTGGTAAATTTTGCCAAAAAATATGGCCTTCGCGTCTCGCGCGGCGTCGCCTTCTTCGCGTCAATTTGGCTAATTGCGGCGTTCGTCTCGCTCACTGGATTCAGTGCCAGCCTTTTACGCGCCGGAATTGCCGCGCTGGTCGCACTTTTGGCGTGGTTCGTGGGGCGAAGGTTTCATCCTGTTCGCCTATTAATTTATGTTGCGGCGCTCAGCGTTTGCATTTCGCCGCACAAGTTTTTCAGCTTGGCTTGGCAGCTATCCTTCGCCTCGTATGCCGGCATTCTTTTGCTTGAGCCGCTGCTTGCAAAATATCTCTATGGCGATGCGGTACCTTCAAATCTTTCGACCATCGTCCTTGTCTCCATTTCCGCCCAATTGGCCTGCCTGCCGCTCTCGCTATACTATTTTGGTAGTTTTGCCGTGCTTGGCTTGGCGGCTAACCTATTAGTCACGCCGGTGATTCCACTCGTAATGCTGCTGGCATTTTTGGTTGGCCTCGGTCTAAAAATACCTTTCGCGGTTTTTGTTTTGCAAAAAATCCTCACCGCGCAATTATGGGTAATCAGAGAAATTGGCGAACTGCCCTGGGCGACATACCAAATCGCGCCAGGCCAAGCCGTGTGTCTGTGGCTCTATGTTCCAATTTTGATTTTGTTAGTGGCGCTCAAGGTCCGCACCAAGCACGCTTTTCGCCCCAGTTACTCGCTGGATAAAAGCCCAGATTATGGTAAAATATTTTCATGCTAGTTGATTCCGAACAGGCAATGCTGAAATTGGGGGCGGATTTTGCCAAGCAACTGCGCGCTCCGGCGCTAATTGAGCTGCTGGGCGACCTCGGCGCCGGCAAGACAACTTTCACGCGTGGATTGGCGCAAGGACTCGGCGTGACCGACGTTGTTAGCTCTCCCTCGTTTACAATTTCTCGCAACTACCAGGGCGAGAAATATCGCCTGGCGCACTACGATTTCTATCGGCTTGCCGACCCCGGCATCATGGCCGAAGATTTACGCGAATCCATCAACGACACCGACACCATCACGGTAATCGAGTGGGGCGCAAGTGTTCAGGATTTTTTGCCAAAACACCACTACACCGTTTCAATTTCATATCAAGACGAAAAAACGCGCGAGGTGACGATAAGATGAGGCTCTACCTCGACTGCTCAAGCGCAAAAACCATTCTGCGGCTCGACGACGAGCAATTCGAATGGGATTCGGGGCGCAACCTGGCGCGCGATTTGTTGCGATTTATTCACGAACGGCTTCAGGAAAAACAGGCCGATTGGCGAGATTTAACTGAACTGCATTATTTTGTCGGCCCCGGCAGTTTTACGGGCTTGCGCATTGGCGCTTGCGTCGTCAACACTCTCGCCGACCAATTGCACATTCCGATTTTCAACCAACGGGGCGAAAAAATCGCCCTGGCAATTCCGGAATATGGACGTCCCGCAAACATCACGCCTCCCAAAAAATAAGATATCTGTTATAATATAGCTACGGGGGATTTTGATTTATCACTGATTTTAATTACTTATAGAAAGAGGGAAAATGGAGTTTATTCCAGCGGTTATCGCCCTAGTGCTTGGCGCCGGTGTTGGCGTTGGCGGTTTTCATATCTACAACAAACGCAATGAAAACGGCGGAAAAGACAAAGCAAACGAGCTGATTCGCAAGGCAAAGCACGAAGCTTCGGAGATTGTCTTGAATGCTAAAAAAGAGGCATCGGACATCAGCTCAAAAAGCCAAAAAGAGGAACACGACCGACGCAAGGAGTGGAAGAAAAATGAAACGCGCCTGATTGAACGCGAAGAGGCGCTCGACAAAAAGCTTGACCAGCTCGACAAACGTTCAGAAAACCTGCGCAAGCAAGAATCCGAGCTGGAGGAGCTGAAAGACGAAGTGCGCGCGATTCGCGGCAAGGCACAGGCCAAGCTGGAAAAAATTGCCGGCTTATCACGCTCAGATGCCAAAGCAAAGCTGATGCAAATGACCGAACGTGATATTCGCAACGACCTCAAGGAACTCATTGTCAAAGAGCAAAAAGCCTATAACGACCACATCGATGACACGGCCGAGGCAATGTTGTTGACGGCCATGGAGCGCATGTCGTCAGAAGTAACGGCCGACCGTACCGTCACCAGCCTAAAACTTCCGGATGACGATATGAAGGGGCGCATCATCGGCAAAGAAGGGCGCAACATCCAGGCGTTGCAACACGCCACTGGCGTCGATGTTCTGGTGGACGACACGCCGGGCATGGTCGTATTGAGCAGTTTCGACCCGATTCGTCGCCAGGTTGCACGCTATGCGCTTGAACGCCTCATGAAAGACGGTCGCATCAACCCCTCAAGCATTGAAGATGCCGTCGCGAAAGCCGAACGTGAAATCGAGAAAGAAGTTGTCCGCGCCGGCGAAGATGCCGCGCGCGAAGTTGGCGTGGTCGGCATCCCGAGCGAAATTCTGCACCTGCTCGGTGAGCTGAAATTTCGTACGAGCTATGGCCAAAATGTCTTGTTACACTCAATTGAAATGGCCCACATCGCCGGCATGATCGCCGAAGAAATTGGTGCCGATGTCCGTATCGCCAAGACTGCCACCCTGTTACACGACATGGGCAAGGCCGTGACGCACAAAATCGAAGGCAAGCACGCCGAAATTGGCGCGGAGCTTGCGAAGAAGTTTGGCATGGAAGACGAGGTCGTCCACGCGATTGCCGCGCATCACAACGACGTTGAGCCGACCACGCCAGAAGCCATCATCGTGAAAATTGTTGACGCCATCTCCGCCGCTCGTCCTGGCGCACGCAATGTCTCGGCCGAAAACTTTGCCGAGCGGATGCGCGCACACGAAAATGTCGCCACCAGTTTCCCCGGCATCGACAAGGCCTACGCTATCTCCGCCGGCCGCGAAATTCGCGTGATTGTTGAGCCGAAGCAAATTGACGATCTGTCCGCCTTGAAACTCGCCCGCGACATTGCCGACAAAATCGAAGCAACTATGCAATATCCTGGCGTCATCAAAGTGAATGTCATCCGCGAAACTCGCGCCATTGAATACGCAAAATAACCCCACCAAGTTTTTGTCAAAACTAGCGACATTGTTTATAATGTAAAGCATGAGCGCAAATGCGGCTGATGTTTCGGGTGGCGAGCCGTCACGGGAGAAGCAAAACTCGAACTCCGAGCAAGTGGTTTTTGACTCCAAAAACATCGGCAAAAAACCCAAAGCAGAATATTTCGTCAAAGTCGAGGGCGCCGAGGCCCGCAAAAAAGCCGCGATTAAAGCTGCCGAGAAAAAGCGAGATGAAGCAAGGCGCAGCCAGAAGAAAGCCGCCTTCAAACAGAGAATCAAGGCAATTCCGAAGAAATATATTATCCTCGGCGCCGTCGTATTAGTCGTATTGGCAGCCATGGCGGTTGTTGCTGCCATAAGAATACCAGTATCAATTCAGAGAAGTAAGAACACCAAGACAAACGAACGCATAAACGAATCATCGATATCGATAAGAGAAGAGCTGAGTTCTCGTAAACTCGGGGAGGATGGCTCATACGAAAAGGCTTTTTCGTGGGGCGAAGAACAGATTGCGGCAACCGATGACCCCCATAAGAAATACGATTATTTGTTGAACCTCGCACAATTAGCCACCGAAGACGAAAACTACTATAATAAGGCGATTGAATACGTTCTTGAAGCGGAGAAGTTTGCTCAAGATCCTCCAGAATTCTATGACGTCTACATGACGGCCGCCACAACTTATAATTTCATGGGCGATTACGAGAAGTTTGAGCAGTATCGGGGAAAAGCAATGGAATACGAAGAAAGAAGCCAGGATAATAGTGAGGGGTGGCTGTGAGAATTGCGAGAAAGAACGTCGGGACGATTTTGCTGGGCGTCTTAATCATAGCAGTGTTCTTCTTTGGGCCAATTCCGCTGAGGCAGGTTAGTGCGACCCAGGTGGGTTCTCAGGATTCTAGCTCATGCAAAAACTACTATAGGGGGAAATGGAAAAGCATGGCGGAGCACTACAGTGATTATTTAAATTCTTGCACTGGAGCCGGAGTATCATTTGCGTATTTTGTGTACGACGTTGAGAACCCGCCAGACATCAGCATGGGGCCAACGACGGAGCGAAGCGGCAAGAGAGTCAAAATCCCTGGATCGGCATGCGGCTCGACGGGCGGCTTTCTCCATTTTGGGATAACAGACTATAAGTATGGCAAGTCGTGGACGGATGGAGCGACCACCGTATCCGTAAATGGACTCGGGAGTTTGGGTAACATCAAAATGGAGGATGGTGTTGGTCACCTGGACGAGATATTTGAACCGGCCGGCATAAAAGATATGCGGGACCACCCCCTCAACCAGATAATAACAGTGAAAGACATAGGGCTGGTCGCGCACCTCGATTCATACGTAGATTCCGACACGGCGCATGAACGTTATGAAGAATGGCTACAATACTCTGGCGATGAAGATATCTGGGGCAAAAATCTAAACTCGTTCTGCTGGGGCCCATCTATCGGTGACTACACAGCCACCTACACCGGCACCACCAGCTCCAGTGGCGACAGCGGAAACGTCACAAATAAAGACGGCAAGTTCAGTATAACCTTCGAGCATTTCATCGAACGAACCGATGACACTTCCTTCAACCCGCCCAACGGTAACAGCTGGAATACTTCAGTCAGCGGTGGCATCGGCAGCACAAAATACGGCACATTCAATGGCCGTGCACGCACAAGAGTCGCCTCAGACAAAGTCACCGGCACTCTTCTCCCCGGCGAAAAACGCACCTTCTGCCAATCAATTACATACCAGAGCAGCATCTCCTCTGACGGTTCAAGCACCACAGCGACCTCTTCGCCGTCGTGCCGCACCGTCTGGCGTGACGAAGCAACCTGTTTTGGCCGCGAATACGGTGTCGATAACGGCAAAAACTATGGCAAAATCAGCCTCAATAAAAACAACAGGAGCTGGATTGATGCCCAGCCGAACAACCCCGAAGGTTTCAGTGAATCCATGCGCGAAGCATCTGTTGAGGCGTGGACTCGCCCCAACGACGGCGTGAAGTTTAAAACTGAAATGTGTGAAGGCGCCGAACTCGCCAATCAATACCACAATATCAATAAAAACATCTTGTACGGCCTCACCGCTACTGACGTTCAATATCTTGGCGGGCTGTCGCCGCACGAGTGGAGCAACAACGGGCTCAAGAGCAGGAATAACGCCGGCACGGGCATTTTTGGTGGCTCGTACACCAACCAAACCCAGACGCCGCACAATGGCCAATTTTCTATCACCGAAAGCCATGTTGGTAAATCTTTTAATCAAACGCTTGCCTGGACCGACCTCTGGATGAGCGGAGGCGCTGTCGTTGACAGTCACAACCCAGGCGGAAAAACCTGGCAAAACGTCGCGATCGCCACTGTCCACACGCCCTACAACTACACGACCGGTGTCACACTAAAGTCCAATAACCTTAAATACGGCCTCGCCGGCACCAACATATCGGGCTTCGAGCTTAGTCTGCGTCGCAATGCGCGCAAAAATCCGAAAGTCACCGAGGACAGCTCGTCTTATGTTACGAAGACCAAACCGACTAAGTTCCAGGTTTTCTCATTCAAAGTGGCAAGCGGCGTGCCCGAAGCGAGCGTCAAGCTTAACGATGAATACGTCAGGGGTGACGGTAGCGGCATTGCTTGCGGTAACTACCTCAGTTCGGCCGGTGGCTGCGAAGTCATCAATCGAGCGAGTGGCGATAAGGTGTTGTCCGGTGACAGCACAATCCTTAACAACAGCACGGACAAGCAGATCAGCGTCTCAATCCCCGACAATGCTGAAATCGGTTCCAAGATTTGTCTCGTCGGTGCCATCTGGCCGGCCGACAGCCATGATTTGCCAACCAGCGTCCTTGACCGAAATTCTGACCAAGCACCCGCCCTGAAAGAGGACGGCGCCTACTGGCATCTCTCCGAGCCATCCTGTTTCACGGTTGCGAAAAAACCAACCCTCCAAGTCCGCAATTCAGGCGCCTACGCAGGTGGCAACATTGACACCGCCGTCTCCAGACGTGCCGGCAAAGCCTATGGTTCTTGGGCGGACTACGAGTTAATTGCTGGTAGCGGAATACGCGGCATGGCATCTGGTGCAATGTTCTGGGGTGCCGGAAGAGAAAGTGTTTCCACTCCGTCTTGTTACTATTCGCCTCTTTCAATCACGAACGTCAAATGTAGCTCTGCTGCTGACAGGAATGTCGTCGGTAATGCGCCCGAAAGCAAGGGGGCGGCCAGCTATCCTGGCACCATTCTCAGCAATGTGAAATCGCGTTTTACGCGCAGCGATGCCAACAAGACGACAAGCTTGCAGGAGCCAGGCTTTTGTCAACTGAATATCGAGACTGGTGAGTATGAGGCGCTTGGTGGACGCACCGACTTCAACTGCCTGGACAATGGCACCAACTACACCTACCTCGAAGGAGACGCTCATACGCCGAGCGGCGACTCGTGGCTCAAATCCGTGCGAGACTATCGCAGCACGACTTGGGTAACCTATGTCACGGGCACGCTTTATATCGACCAGAACATGTTCTATGGCGACCCGATTGCTCGCGAAAATACCACCTATTCTGACATCACCGACATTGCCCAACGCATTCTCATCGCCAAAAATATCAAGATTTCGCCAAACGTCACCCATCTTGACGCTTGGCTCCTCGCCGAAGACAGCATCGATACCTGTGCGCCTGCCGATGGCAAGCTGGGAACTACGCATTGTGACCAACAGCTCACCGTCACGGGCCCTGTCATCGCAAAGCGTCTCAGTCTGAACCGTAGTTTTGGTGGCAACGGTGGCGTTCAGAGCAATTCGCAGGCCGCCGAAGTGTTCCGGCTTAGCCCCATGACCTATCTTTGGAGCTATGCTCAATCGACCCGCTCGCTTCAGGCGCCGACAACCTATCAACGCGAACTCCCCACACGCTACTAAAACTCGTCAAAAAACGCCGCTTATGCTAAAATAATCTCTATGAGTGAGGGCAAAACTGTGGGGGCAGAAGGCGAATCTGCCGACAAAAAGGTCGTTTTTGATTCCAAAGACATCGGCAAGAAAGAAAAGACCGAATATTTCGTCAAGGTCGAGGGCGCCGAGGCGCGCAAAAAAGAGGCCATCAAGCGTATCAAGGCGCAAAAGGCCGACATCATCAAAGAAGAAAAGGCTAAAGTCGCCGCCGAGAAAAAAGAACAAAAACGCCAACGGCGCGAAGCCAACCGCGCTAAACGCCGCATCAAACGTCAGGCCTTCATTAAAAAATACAAAATCCTCCTAATTATCCTCGGACTATTATTCGCCGGTGCGATTGTGGCGGTGGCGGCCTACTTTATTATCTATCCGCCGCTTACTGAATCGGAAAAAAAGAACGTTGAGACGATACAGATTCAAGATGAGGTTGATACTATCTTTAAGAAAAAAGCCGCCGAGATACTAGACAGCGAAACTGGCTCATATGACGATGTTGTAGCCTGGGCGAAAAAAGAAATCGAAGAAACCGATGACAATAGTCGAAAGTTCCAATATTACTCGCAGCTTGTCCGTCTGGCGATGCAGAACTCGTACACCCTGGACGATTGTTTCGTTTTTCTAGGAGAAATGGAGCAGCTCGCATCAAGTGATGGGGAATTTGCCGCCCTCTACGCGCTCTATAGCATGTCCTATTATAAAAAAGGCAACATGGAGAAATATGAAGAGTATTTAAACAAGGGCAACGAATATAGGGAAAAAGCAGAAAGGCTGTTAGATGGAGCGGTTTAATAAGAGATTAAGATACGTAACTAAGATAATAACCTTGTCTATTTGTATTACTGCTTTTTCGTGGCTGGCCTGTTCGGCCGATTCTGGCGGTTCGCAGGGTTCAGGCGGTAGTGCCAGTAGCTGCGGAACCATTGGCGGCGTAACATTTACCAAGCGTGGCAGCTGGTATATGTATCCTTCGCCAACCTGTGAGGCAACTGGCGTGGGCTGGGCGTACTTCACCTATGCAAATGGCTGGAACAAAGATCTAGATTACGCCCCCGCTACGGCTGGCACAGGCGGCGCAAACACCATACCGAAAGAGTGTACCAAATGGGGTGGTTTTTATCATTTTGGGTACATGGATGAGAAGTACGGCACTTCACCTGACGGAGACCTGAAGAATGGCGGGTATACGGTCACGAATGGCCGCTCGAAAGCGGTAATGAACGGCTACGCAAGTATAGGAAATATTGCGCGCCTTAACGGCACAATAGTGAAGCCATCGTGGAAATCGCCTCACTGGCAGAAAGATAACACAGGGGCAGAGCTTCCGCCGTCAATAAGTCAGGAAATTGTGGTTAACGGCACCGTTGCGGCCGTCGGCGATCATTTCGAATACGATGGTTCCGTAAAACAGAAATACCTCAAATGGCTCGAAGTTGCACCCGCCGGAACGTCGGATATTTGGGACGCAACCGGCGAAAACGGCATCTCGTATTTCTGCTATGGTTCGACAGTCGATAAGCCGAGAACGTCTTTCTCTGCCGTCACCAAAGGCTTTGTGAATGGCTCCCAAAAGAGTAATGGCTCGACGACTACCATAAATAACAACTCAGCTACAGTTAAATTTGAACACACGATTACTCGTTCTAATGACGGTTCAAGCGGCTCTGTCCGTGAATGGTACCGCGTTCAGGGCGATTGGCCAACCGAGTGGCACAACTATACCTGGATTGGAAAAGGGCAATCGGCAATGGTTCACATGCCCTCGGCTCGTTCGGTCAACATTCTGCCAGGTCAGACTTCCGAGTATCGACAAAGACTGGAGTACGACACCAAGGGCGAGGGCGATGTTTCTAATACCGTTTCCGGGCTTGCCGAATTTGTTCTGAAAATCTATCGCCCCGGTACCGGCGCCAACGCCATAACGGGTACGACCAGTGCCAAGGTTAACAATACGAACAAGTCCAGCGGCAGCGTCACCGAGGTGTCGGGCGACGGCAAATATACTATTAGCTTCCAGCACACCCTGAAACGGGGCAATGACCAAGCTGGCGGCACGGTTGATTCAAGATGGTCGACCGCCGTTCGCAGCTATGACAGCGCCAATCGAACCGTTAACCCCGGTGGTACGGCCCGTAGTGACACCCAAACTCTTTCGCAGGGCCAGCAAGCCAACGTCGTTCCGTTTACGACCGAAACCTTCAGTGGCACACTTCTGCCAGACGAATCGCGCACCTTCTGCCAAACTCTTTCTTATGAAAGCGAAATCAATCAAGCAAGTGGCAACCGCACAAGCAAAACTAGCGAATTCTGCGTCACCGTTCATCGTCCCAAGCAGCAAATGGAAAATTGCCAAGGTAAGCAGTTGAGCGTGAAAACGGGGGAGAACATGGGGAGTATCGATGCGACCGTGTTCGACAATTCTGCCGGTCAGATGAAGACCAAGAGCACCGGCATCAAGAACACCAGCTCGAGCTTGGTTGAGCTCTGGGCACGCCCAGGCCACAACTTCGTCTTTGAGGAAGTAATGTGCGAAGGCGCCGAACTGCCAAACCAGTACCATTCGCTTGGCAAGAATATCAACTATAAAATCGAGGCGAATCGCCCCGGCAACGAAATCATGAAGGGCAGCCTGGCCTATAGCACCCCAACCTCGTGGAGCAACTCCGGCATCAACAATCAAAGCTTTGCCGGCGTAAAGGACATCTGGGGGCGGAGTGTCTATGAAAACTACAACCAGTCTCCGCGCAACGACGGCTCTCATTCAGTAAGGAGCGATTATGTCGGCACGACGCTCGAGCAGAAACTGACCTGGTCGGATTTGTGGATAAACAACGGCGCAGTCAACGGCGCCCACAGCGGCAACAATTCTGCCACTGCTACCGCCCAGATTCACGTACCATACAACTACATCACCACGACCGACACGACGACGAACAACAACCCGCACGTCGTCCCCGGCACTAACACGCACACGATTACCACGACAATTACCGTCAACAAACGAAAAAACACTCCCGTAAACGGCAATACGCCGTATTCCACCCGCACGAAACCGACGAAAGTCCAGCTTGTCTCGTTCCACATTAGTAGCGACCGCTCGGAGGGCCAAGTCCAATCCGCGTCAACCTACAAGGCATCCGCTGGCGGCGACGCCGAACTGTGGCGTGTTTGCGGCGCCTTCATTTCTGGCGGCCCCTATAATTGCGAGAGTCAGAATCTTGGCGATGACGTTGTCATCAGCGCCGACGGTTCAAAATCCTACAACACCACAATCAAAGTGCCCGAGAACACCCCGATTGGCACCAAAGTCTGCGCAGTCGTAGCCGTCTGGCCGGCTGACAGCCATAACATGCCCGGTGACATCACTCAAGAAGGCCAAGAATATGGCGCCATGGACGACACCGAGAACGAGGCCGACCGCTATTGGGGCATTTCCAGCATGAGCTGCTCAACGGTCTCAAAGAAGCCAAATATTCAGGTTCGCCAAAGCGGCGCTTTTGCGCAGAATTACATCGACACTGCCGTTTCCGACCGCTCATTGACCGGTGACGGCGATAAACGCAGTTATGGCTCGTGGGCAGATTATGAGCTAATCTCCGGAAAGACCACACTGGGCATGGGCTCTGGCGCAATCTTCTGGAGCGGCATTAACTTCACCGCCGGCCAAAAGCGCGCCTGTATCTCTTCCGCGCTCTCTGTCAGCAACAAAAGGTGCAGCAACGGCAGCGGCACGGTTGGCAATGCGACCAGTTCGACCAACAAGAACCTCAGTAGCAACCCCGAAAATGTCTTCAACAAGCTGATTGCCCGCTACACAAAGAGCGTCACGCCTATCCAGGGCGGTCGCGGCGAATCGGATGCGACTGAATACAATTCCGTGGGCGCTTGTAGGTATAACGCCAGCAACCATAGCTATGAACCTTATCCCGCTTCGGCCCAGTTTACCTGCCTAGAAAATGGCGCCTACTACGCCGAAATCAACGGTTCGGCAAAAACTCCATCCAATATTACCTCACTTTGGCAATCTAGTGATGGCGCTGATTCCAGCAACACCGAAGTCATACACGTCAAAGGCACCTTCTATATCGGGCAAGATTTCCACTATGGTATTGCCAATAATGGCAGAGTCGTAAATGCCGACCCGACATATTACTCGCTCTCCGAAATCCCCCAGAAGATTATCATTGCTGATGATATAAAAATCTCGCCTTGGGTCACTCATCTGGACGCTTGGTTGGTGGCGCGAAACAGTATCAATACATGCTATGTTTCCGGTAGCGGACCAGAGATTAAGCGCGTTAGCGTGGGCGGCGCAAATAGCTGCGACCGGCAGTTGACCGTCACCGGTCCGGTCATCGCCAAGAAGCTCTATCTGTATCGAACGCACGGCGGCGGTAAAACGACGGCCGGCGGAAACACGATGCAGTGGTGGCGAAACGAGGATTCGCAGGGCGCAGAAATATTCAAGGTCAGCCCCTTGACTTATCTCTGGAGCTACAGCCAGGCCGAACGCTATTCGCAGGCCACCACAACCTATCAACGGGAGCTGCCGACGAAGTACTAAAAATGAACACGCTAATGTATAATAAGGATATGGGAAAAAGTGGTGGCGCAGCTGAGGCCTCTGGCTTCACGATTATTGAGGTGATGTTGACACTTGCCATTAGCGGCATGGTGTTGGTCGGTGCGCTACTCGGCGTTAGTTCCACAATCTCACGCCAGCGTTATCGCGACACGGTCGAAGACATCGCATCGACCCTGCGCACCCAATACGATTTAGTCAGTCGTGTTCAAATCGAAAAACGCACCAGTGAAGACGAGAATGCCTGCAAGACGATTTCGGGAGACGTTTTCAATGACACGCCCGAAGCGAGCGGTCGAGGTCGCACGAATTGTAACGTCTATGGCGTCGCCGTCGCACTCGGCTTGCCTGGCGATGGCGGAGTGCTCGGCAAGCGCATCCAGGTCACCAACCTCATCGGTAAAGATTTGGGCGCATACCGTCGGGACCTCGAACAGGCCGGCAAGGATCCGGATACGGAGCTACGCGGAAAGGGCGAGCTTGCACTCCTGAAAGAGCTCAAAGTCACAAATCTCTACAGAGAAAATAACGGCCGATGCAAGACCACCAACATATTGACGAACGAAACCTTCAAATGGGATGCGTCGCTCGAAACTGTCACGAAAAATCAGCCGGCCAAGGTGCTGCTGATGATTGTACGCTCTCCGCGCGATGGCACAATTCACACCTATGTCTGGAATTATTCTGGAACCGACAACGAATCGATGGACTATGCGGGCGACTTATCCACTGCCTGCAATGGCGTCCAAAACGGCAAAAGTAAACCCACTATCAGTAAGGGATTGGCTGGCGATAATTTTAAAATCGAAGACGTCAAACTCTGCATCAAGTCGGAAGATGCCATCGCAACTTACGGCAGGCGCCGGATGCTGAAAATCGCCGCCGACGGTCACAATTCGTCCGCCGTGGCGCTCATGAATATGGATGACGGAGAGAACGAATGCAACTAAGGCGTAATCAGGTCAAAATCACACACGGCGACACCTTGATTGAGGTCATCCTCGCCTTGTCGATTTTTGCGACGCTCGCCGTGATGGCTATCCATACCATGAATTCAGGCATGTATCAGGCCGAGCGCGCGGTCGAAATAACGATGGCGCGCAATGAAATTGACGCCCAAGCCGAAGCGATTCGTTTCATCCAGAACAACTATGTCGCCGAACGCGAATATCCCGCCGCTAAACAGCAGTATTCAGCTCTGTGGCGCGAAATCACTGCAGGAAAATCAATTCCGGCTAGTGAATTCAAGAGCGAGCTCTATGACATTAATAACGAAAATGTTCACACTTGTGATGACGCCTATCGATTGCAGGTTCCTCGCAACGGCGCTGTAGCCAATAAAGTCTTTGCTGTCAACACGAGATTACTTGAACCGAGCTCCGCCATTAGCGCGACCGTCGGTCAGTATACATACCAAAAGCTAGTTGACAGCGAAATACTCATTAGCGGCAACACGAAACATTCTGGCGAATACGTCTTGCGACCGGCTTCGCTTTATCCGCGTGGCATTTTCTCCGTGCTGAACTTTGGCGAAATCAGAGACAATGCACTCTCGGCCGGGGCGACCGGAACGGACACCGACTCGTCGCTTGTCGAAAACAAAATCTATCGTAGAGCGGACGCCATTGAGGGCATCTGGGTAATCGCCGTACAGGGCGACAGCAGCGGCATCACACGCGCCGACCACCACGCCGAGTTTTACGATTTCTATATCCGTTCTTGTTGGCAGGCGACCGGCTCAAGTGCGCCGTCTACGCTGACCACAATCGTTCGTCTATATAATCCGGAGGTAATCGAGTAATGGCACGCACGCATCAAAAGGCCGGCTTCACAATCATAGAGACCTCGCTCGCGACGCTATTTTTGGGCATCATCGTGCTGGCAGTCGCAAATCTCATCGTCCAGATGACGCAAATCTATCAAAAAGGCCTCGCACTTCGCGCCATCAATGCCAGCGGCCAACAAATCATCGAAGATATGCAGCGCCAGATTAATTCGGCGACCTACCTTTACGACATCGACACTGACGGCAACGGTCTCATCACTAATCAGGAAATCATCGACGGCAAGAAATTCTACTTCAGAGAGTGGAACGAAAAAAGCAATAGTCAGAAACAGGTCGCCGGCTCCTTCTGTATTGGCAGCTATAGCTATGTCTGGAATACGGCGCTTCCGTTGGCCGATGCTAGCGGCAGGTCTGGCGTCATCATTAAAACTCCCACCACCAGTAAAGTCTACAAGCTGGCTCGCGTCTATGACCCCAGTCACCGCGCCTGCAATGATGCTTTCTGGAAACCGGCCAGTGGAGAGTTCGCCACCGGCAAAAATTTCACGCTCGACTATTCCGACATCTCTGACATGGAGGAGCCAGTCGAGCTCATCAATCGCGACGAAACCGACTTGGCTGTCTATGATTTTACCGCCCACCCAATCACTCAGAGCAGCGTCACAAAACAAAGCTTTGTTTCGGCATCCTTCATTTTGGCGACAATCCGTGGCGGAGTGAACATTATGAGCAGTGGCGACTACTGCCAAGGTGAAGCCGCAAAAACTGGCGACGCCAACGATTACGACGATTATGATTTTGATTATTGCGCAGTGAATAAATTCAATTTTTCAATGCGTACTGGCGGTAACGCGGATAAAAACGGATAAGGCAACCAAGGAAAGAGAGGTAAAATGCAAAAGAAAGTCAAAGAAGGCGCAGCGGCAATCTACACGGTAGTATTCTTCTGCCTATTAATCGGTATTGTCACGTTGGGATTTGTCGGTATCATGCTCCAAGATATCCTGGGCTCCACGAATTACGACCTTTCGCAGTCGGCCTATGACTCTGCGTTGGCCGGCGTGGAAGACGCCAAGGTGCTACTTTTGCAATATAACTCTTGCATCACCAACACAAACCGACTCGGGAACTGCGAAAGCATCAAGAGCAAGATTAACAAGGTTGGCTCAAGCGATGACTGTGACCTAGTGCGTGATGCGCTTGGTCGTGCCAGCGGAGAAGACGGCGACCACGAAACTCTGATTCAGAGCGACAACAAAAACACCGTCAACAACTCTTCAAAAGAATTGGATGACAGTATCGATATGGCCTATACCTGCGTAAAAATGTCTCTTGCGACCGAAGACTATCTTGGCACCATCACCGAATCGTCTGATTTAAAGGTTATCCCTCTCCGCACGGGTGGCAACGGCTACGGCGATGGCGGCGCCGCCGAATCCTTCAATCGCATCCGCATCGAATGGTTCAATAAGGAGGACAACAATAAAGCAAACGGCGTCAGCAGCTACGTCACCTCGCTCCCGCAAGCCTCATTCACCAACGCCAAGACCCTCATGGGCGACTCCTCGAACGAAAAATGGCACAATTTTGATACCAATTCGACCCTTCCTCCCACCCTGCGCGTTAGTCTAATTCAAGCCGACTCCAGTTTTAAGATGTCGGACTTTAATCAGCCAGTCATCGCCGGCAATGGAGTCAGGACCAATCATGGCGCCGTTACCCTGAGACCAACCGGTGGCAGCAGTGGCGAAACCACCCACATCACAAGCAGTATTTCGGACGGTTTGGGCGGCTCGGCGTTGTCTGATTTCGAGAACTACGACAACAGCAACTACGGCACGGATGGCTCGACCTACAAAACACTCAACTCGCCTCGCGACATAAACTGTCTGAACGCCGAGAACTTCAGAGTCAGCACCGAAAAAGAGTACGCCTGTTCCGTCGAACTTGATGTGCCGCCCACGCACAACGGCGGGGTTGCCGATAACGGCGCGCGCTTCCTGATGCTCTCGACGCTCTACGCCAAACCGGAGACATCCTTCAAGATTCAGCTCCTGAACTGCAGTGGCGACAACAACTGTACGACTGTTAAATTTGTTGGTGTGCAGACGAAGGTCGATTCCACCGGTCGCGCCAACGACCTGTTCCGTCGTGTCGAAGCGCGCGTCGAGCTCCAGGATGTCAACTTCCCCTTCGTCAAATACGGCCTCAGCTCATACGGCGACGGCGACGACGAGGGCAATATCTTCAAGAACTATTGGGCGACCTACAAATGCTGGTATAAGGAAGCCGGCGTGGGCCACTCTTGTGACGACTTCGGTATAATCAGTAACCGCGGCAGCTTCTAGCTTCTGGCGACACAAAAAATAACACCTTTCGGTGTTCTTGGTGCCCGCGGCTGGACTCGAACCAGTACGTACTAGGTACACTAGCACCTGAAGCTAGCGCGTCTACCAATTCCGCCACGCGGGCATGCCATCATCTTAGCACATATCTGTTAATTTGTCATCGTGTGCTATACTAGGCGTATCATGGCGATATATTATACAGACGGCAGCGCAAACCCGAATCCGGGCCCCGGCGGTTACGCCGTGATTCGTAATGGCGAACCGGTGGCACTCGGCCACGAATCGCCCTCGACCAACATTCGGATGGAGGCCATGGCCTTGATTGCCGCCTATGCGCTCGCCGAGGCTGGCGACGAAATACTCACCGACAGCGAATTTTGGGTCAATGTCGTGACCAAATGGGCGCCCAGTTGGCAGAAGAACGGCTGGCGCAAAAAGACCGGCGAAATCAAAAACCTCGAACTCGTCAAAGATCTTTATGCCGCATTCTGCGCCAAGCCTGACGTCAAGTTGCGCTGGACGCGCGGCCATGTCGGCACGGAAGGCAACGAGCTGGCAGATATCTGGGCCAACAAGGCCCGCAAGGGAGCAAAGTTATGAAACGTTCAATCGTCAAAGTGAAGCTAAACAGTCGTATCGATTTCGTCACAACTTTAAGCGAGATAAATCTCAAGTTTGGCGAGCAGTTTTGGCAACACGACCGAATTTTTGTGCCCAAAAACTACAATCGCGATAAGTCGCAACCGCGGTTATCGCTCCGCACCATCGTGAAAAATCCCGAAAAAGATGCCACCTATGCTCTGGTGCTGCGCCGCCATCACGGACGCGAGCAATTCGACGTCGTGAATTCGACGGTCGTCAAAGACTACACCGAAACTGCACACATTTTATACCAATTGGGCTACGAACTGAAGTACGAGGTGGGCCGCCATCGCCAGGAACTCAACATGGGCGAGTCCGTCAAAATCAGCATCGACAAAATCGACAATCTGCCCGGCTATTACGCCAAAATCGAGTCCGAGCTCACCGATGCCGACGACCCCAAAGTCGTCTATAACGACCTTGTCGAAACTTTTCGGGTGCTGAAAGTAAAGAGCAAGCCAATCGACATGACATACGGCGAGCTGGTCGAGTCATCGAAGCACGACACACCCGCCAGCTAACAAAAAACTCCCGTTCATGGGAGTTTTTTTGATGCTTGACTTATTTCTTCGTCGTCGTGGCCTTCTTGGCGGCCGGCGCTTTCTTGGCTGGCGCCTTCTTGGTAGCTGCCGGCTTTTTTGCGGCCGAAGCTTTCGTGGCTGTCGTCTTCTTCGCCGTCGTGGTCTTCTTGGCGACCGGCGTCTTCTTGGCGGTCGTTTTTGGCGCAGCGGCCTTTTTGGCGGCTTTCTTTGCTTCGAACTTCACGCCCGCTTCTTTGGCAATTTTTGCCAACTTGGCTTTGCGGCGACTAGCCGTATTCTTCTTGATGAGGCCTTTTTTCATGGCTTTGTCGTATTCGCTTTGGACAATTGCCATCTTCTCGGCACTCGGATTCTTGCGAAACTCCTTCAGGGCGTTGCGCATCGACTTCTTGATGGCCTCATTTTTGCTTCGGCGCTTCGTTGCCTGGCGCGCCGCTTTCTTCGCGGATTTAATACTCGGCATGCTTTATCTCTGTTTCCTTAAACTTATTATTTCGATTGCTACACATTATACAGTAAAAACTACAAGATGTAAAGTGTTAACAGGGCAGAGCTTGCATTTTTAAACCACTTATGCTATCGTAGAACAAAATAAGGTCAAAAATAAACAGATAAAAAACATGGCAGAAGAGAAAAAGGATAAAGACAAAGAAAAACTGGCGCCCGATATTGTTTCGCAGGTCGCCGAGCGTGTCGATGCGAGCGACAACGTACTCGTAACGCTTTCGAAAGACCCGAGCGTCGATGAGCTTTCTGCCGCCCTTGGTTTGACCTTCATCCTGGACAAGCTGGGCAAGCACGCTACGGCCATTTTCTCTGGCGCAGTACCCAACGCCATTGAGTTTCTCGAGCCAGAAAAGACTTTCGAGACCAATACCAACAGTCTGCAAGATTTCATCATCGCCCTGAACAAAGACAAGGCCGACCACCTTCGCTACAAGATTGACGGTGATTTTGTCAAAGTTTTTATCACGCCATACAAGACTACCATCAATGAGAGTGACCTTGAATTCAGTCACGGTGACTATAACGTCGACCTGGTGATTGCGCTGAACGTGGAAAGCAGCGCCGACCTCGACAACGCTTTGACCGAGTATGGCCGCATCATGCACGATGCCAGTTCCGTTAACATTCACGCTGGCGAGCCAGGCGGTTTCGCCGACCTGGAATGGGGCGACACCAAGGCTTCGTCGGTTTCTGAGATGATTTGCAATCTCGTCGACCATTTATCTATCCCCAAAGACAAACCGATTTATGACAAATCTGTCGCTACGGCATTGTTGGCGGGCATTGTGTCGGCGACGAACCGTTTCTCGAACGAGCATACCAGCGCCGAAACAATGGCGATTGCCGGCCGGTTGATGGCTGCCGGTGCCGACCAGCAACTGATTTCGTCCAGTATCCCAGTCGATATTCTCACTGGCGACGTGGTCGATGCCAACGCCGAGGCCGGAACGTCGGACGCTACGCCTGCACCCGCCGAAGTGCCTACGCCAGAAGACCCATCGACGCTCAATATCCAGCACGGCGCCGTCGATTTTCAACCAGAAACCACCGCTCCGACAACCGCGCCTGCGCCCGCCGAAGCCCCCACGCCAGAAGTTCCGGTCGATGCCGCCAATGCGCCATTGCCTCCTGAAGCCGAGTCGCAACTTAATGAAATTGTTGCTCAGCCTGCCCCTGGCGATGCTGCTGGTCCGCTGATGTCCGAATTGCAGAATGCTGTACTGAATGAAGGCAAAAAGAACCTCGTTCCACCTAGCGAATCTGGCATTGTTGACGAGCCGCCCAAAGATTACGCCTCGATGATGAGTGCTGAATTGGCCGGCATCTCGCCCGATGCGCCGCCAGCGCCCGAGACTCCCGCTCTTGTCATGTCGGCACCAAGCGTTCCCGCGCCAGAAACGCCTACGCCAGAAGTGTCTGCTCCGGAAGCGCCTGTGCCGGATGTCTTCGCTCCTGTCGAAACGCCCGTACCAGATGTCGCTGCGTCCGTTGCGCCAGATGTACCACAAAATCCCATGGCGCCGCCAGTGCCGGAAATGCCTGCAGCCCCAGAGTTTGCCGTTACCGAGGCGCCTGTGCCCGAAGCCGCCCCGACGCCCGAGTCAATGCTGGCAACGGCCGAATTGGCCGACAATCCACTTCCGATGCCCGATGCCAATACCGTGCTGCCGCCACCGCCAGTGCCATTCGAGGCTGGCGAAACTGCGCCGGCTACGGCCTATGACACGCCAGTCAGTTCTGTTCCGCCCACAAATTCTTCATCATATGTAATTGAGCCGCAGGGCGTACAAGCTTATCCGGCCGCCGAAGCACCGACACCCGCCGCACCAGTCATGCCACCGGTCGATGCCAGCCTTGCAACTCCCGCCATCACTCCAGCCGGCGATGCCGCCGCGGCGGCCGCCGATGCGAATTCGACCTATCTTGGCACGAATCCGGCCATGCCTGACCAGCTCTATCCCGACCCCAATGCCTATCACATTCCTGGCACCTAGGCCGCCCATAGCAAAAGCACTAAAAACGTGGTATAATAAGCCAGAATTCGGGGTTTGGCGCAGTTGGTAGCGCGCGCGCTTTGGGAGCGCGAGGTCAGCAGTTCGAGTCTGCTAACCCCGACCATTTTAACCTGACTAACCAACAAAAAACTGCCTTTCTCGGCAGTCTTTTTAACGACCGTCTTCGTGACGCGCGTGTTGGCGCTTTGCGCTGTGTTTGTGATTGTTGTTCCGATTCAGGAGTGCAACTTTCTTTTTCTTTGCCATCTCAAGCTCCTTCAATTATCAAAAAACTCCCGCTATCTTACCATTTTTTCTAACCAAAATGCAAACCGTAAAACCCTTTGCACGGAAACCATAAGTACTATATAATACAGACAGAAAATAGGAGATTCTCCATGCGACAAAGGTTTAACAGTTTTTCGCGAAAGAAGATTATCACGCTGGTCAGTGCAGTGTTATTGGTCTTCGGTATCGCGGGGGTAGCAATAGCAAACGGCCTCAGTTCCGCCAGTGAGGGTAATTCCGAGATTATCTTTGACGGCGCCACGTCCATCGCTCCGGCTGGCGATGGTGGCTATGATATCAACTATGAAATTGACGGCGACGCCTTTTCAATCGGCATCGGTGGCTTCTATGGAGATATCGACACGCAGGCCAAGACCTTGAGTTACGACCGCAACAGCGTTCAATTGATTGGAAACTTTGAATTCTACTACAACGGCGATTTTGCCTCAAAATACAGCGCTCGCGTCCAGTCTCAAGACGGCTTCCAGCAAGCTCTCGTCTGTAATTTCACACAGAACGAAAACACCGCACCCGAAGGCGTCTCCAACTGTGTTTTGCCAGAGGGCGATTACGGCCTCCCCGACAGCGTCTCGCTCATTATCGCGTCTGCTGAACCGGAAAATCCCTATGATGATATTCAAAATCCTTTCCAAATCTTTTATGACGGCGTAAACAGCGATTTTACGAGCACCACGATTGGCTTCAACATGGGTGGCGACGAACTAAGTAACGTTACGCTCACTTTGCACGGCATGACCTTTGAGAACGGCAAATCCGTCGTTGAGCGCAACGACCTTTTTGCCAACAACTCCGAAATCTATTATGAAGTAAGCGACCTCTTCGACCCAGAAACCATGCAAATCGTAATTCGGGGCGAGAGCCAATACCAAACCGTACTCGAGGTTGTTGACGGCCGAGTCAGCTTTGTCGGTTTAAACGTCCCTGGTGACTACGTGAACTTAACCATGGAAAGCAAGCGCGACGACGGCGACAATCCTGAGCCACGCCCTGATCACCCTGGCGAAGAGACTAGCGCCCAGATCACCATTACGAGTACGTCAGCATATGCGAAAAGCTACGCTAACGCCCGCATCGACCTGAACGCCCGCACCATTAATACTTCTGACTGCGACCCAGACACCGAGTGCGACACGCCAGATTCACTCACAATCAACGATTTCCGCTACAACTATGACGCCGAAAACGACAACGGCATGGTCACCTTTGACTTTGCGACGCTGTTTATTGAAAAATACGTCAATAAAATCACAATCAACAATGTCGACTACGACATTCCAATCGACTACAGCGACGAGCTGAGCTGTCTTCAGGCCTACGATCATCAGCTCCTGGGCTTCTCGCTCCAGGTACCGAAGGCCGACGCTTATAATATCGTTGTCGATGTGACCCAGAATGAGGGGCGAGACGTCTGTATTAGCAACTTCCTCTGGACCAGCAATCCCGAACTTGCTGGCGAGGATATCTATATCGCACATTCGCGCCTCGAACTTGTCCGTCTCGAATGGATGCCACCAAACACCCCAGAAGAGGATGAAGATGAAGCCAGAGTCGTGCTCGAAGGCGAAGATTTGAACAATCTGCCAGAGTGGGCAAAGGAGCGGGGCATGGTGCTCGAATTTGACGACGGAAGCCGTAGAGAGGACAAAGTCGGCGAGCTAGTCGTTCCAGCCTTCACGCTTGCGACGATGCGCATCGTGCCAGAGTATGGTTACCAAGTCACCTCCTTTGGCATTAATGGCCAGAACGTCTTCACTGGCGACGCTATTTCCGAGTTCACCTTCAACGTTCACAAGGGCAACTTCCACCTTGGCGCTGAAGTTACGGCAGTCAAAGATGCCGTGAAGAGCGAAACCGCCAAAGTCACTTCTGGCTCCATTCAGCTCGGGGGCCTCGAAATCGATTCCGGCACAGCTGTTTTGACTGTTAGCGACGCAAATGTCAACAACACGCAAATTGCCAACTTCCAGAACGCTGCACCCGGTTATGAAGTTTCGACCTTCCTCGACGTTAACCTCGGCCAAGTCTTCTATAAGGGTGACGGCGACTCAGACAACTACTGGGACGGCGTTGAAATGAAGAACCTAGTCCACGACGCGACGGTTACCCTGCGTCTTACTGACGGCGTAGACGGCAACTCTGTTGTAATCATCCACGAAAAACACGACGGCACCTACGAAGTAATCCCGACAACTTACAACCCCGCCAATCATACCATCACCTTCAAGACCTCAAGCTTTTCAAACTACGCCATCGCTTCCACCACGACCGAGAATGTATCTGATGGCTCCACGCCAAACACCAGCGACAGGATTCTGCCATTCGCGTTAATCTTCCTCGCTAGCGTATGCGGTGTGGTTTTCGCCATTCATCACGTCCGCCAATCGCGCAACCGTGGCTCAAAGAACTAGCCACTCATCTTGTCTGAGCCTCTTTACAAAAAACTACTAGACATGAGCCTTAGAGGACTAATACAAGACGACGTATTTGAAGAAAAAGACCGCCAACTACGAGAAAGAATAGGAAAAATAAAAAAAAAGTAAATAAAGACGCGCAGGAACGCAATAAAAACTGGTACGAAAAAATAGGCAAGACACTAGAAACCATTAGAAGCCCTAAAGAAAAGATGGAGGCAGCCGAAAACTCAGGCGAACGAAGAGCAATACTACAAGCCATTGGACCCGTAGCGAAGCCTGCAGAACGAAAAATTGGCACAAACCAAAATGAAAGGGCTTTAACAGCCATTTACAGAAGAAAAATGCCGAAAAATCGGCTTTATATTCCTTTTGGTGGGGGCAGCTGGGTTCGAACCAGCGACCAATCGGTTATGAGCCGACTGCTCTAACCACTGAGCTATGCCCCCACATCTTCCAAGTATAGCAAAAACAGATGATATAATAAAATTGTGCAGAAACTAAAAACCAAACTTCGTCAGTTGCGCTATATGTTGAAAAATGAGGTGCTGACCTTGTCGCACCTGAGCCTGATTGGCATTTTGGTACTTTTTGTGTGGTGGACGGCAAGCGCCGTAAACTCGATGAGTCTGAACTGGACCCTGCAACAGCGCCTTGCCGAGCGTCGGGTTCAGAAGTCCAAGCTCGAAATTGAGGTCGAAACGTTGCGCCTGGAGCAAGAATACCTCAAGTCCGCCGAATATCAAGAATATATGGCACGCGCCAAGCAGAATCGCATGGCGCCGGGAGAGACCATGGTCATTTTGCCGCAGAACAGCGAGGCGGCCAAAAACAAGTACAAAACCCCGGACGAGACCAACAAGCTTCGCAGCAATCTCGAACAGTGGCTGAACTTCCTGTTCGGCTAGTTCTTGACTTTACGCGAATTTTGGGGTACAATTATAAGCACGTCGCGGGGTAGAGCAGTCTGGTAGCTCGTCTGGCCCATAACCAGAAGGTCGTTGGTTCAAATCCAACCCCCGCCACCATATTTAGACTACATGTTGAACATGCACAATAATAATCCCCGTAACAGGGGTATTTTTGTTGCTTTTGTCTAATTTTTGAGTTGTTTTTAGTCCGCTAACCATAAACGAAATGGGTCATAAAATACCCAAGCCGTTACAATTTGTTTCGCTAGTGTTTAAAGCCGTTACAGGGCGATACAAAAACGATACAAAAACGATCCGTTAATACTTTTGAACTATTGCCAAAACCATAAACATGTTGTATATTACGGACAGTGTTGGAGTAAAATAAAAACTTAATTAATAACGGCTGAGCCCTGGAGTGAAGCAGCGGATTGCCGTCGGCCGTTTGAGGATATCTATACCCCATGAAATCATTATTGAAGCCAATCCTCTTGGCGGTTGCCGGGATTTTTATCGGAAGCCTCCTATCTCCGTCCAGTGCTAGTGCATCAGATGGCTTTATGATACCTGGCTTTAATGGCATTCCTCTGACGTTTTCGGATAATATAAGGGATAAACTTCCAACTCTCTCGCAAAACAATGGCTGTGGCACCGCCGACGCGAGCTCTTCCGTAAATTGCAATCTCGAGTCTGAAGATAGGGGCACTATTCTACCAAATGAAACGCCAAAAACGATGAATAACTGGGGCCATGACGGTAAAGGGATAATATTTGCGGATAGTAACACTTATCTTAAAGATAAAAGTGGCCAGACCGATCCTCAAGCTCGAACTGCACATAGCGGAGACCTTATTGGCTATTCGGTCAAAGTTGAGGCCACTAACTGGTATAACGGGGGAGAGGAAACGTTACCCTTCTACAGATACCAAGTGAAGGTGGGGCTAGAAGAGGGGATGACGGTCGATCCGTCCACTATTGTCGCATCGGTCGGCGGGGATAGATTAAATACATCTGAATATGAATACGAAATTAGCGATTCAAGCGGTGGATACTATACCGGTTTTTATTCGGATAATGTGCAGGTTCTTACGATTACGATCCCTTGGGCAACATACACGCGAACTGCTCAAATGTATGGCCCTAATACGATTGACGGCTTTATCTACTCATTGGACGAATTTATTTATGAGGATAACTCAACAATCGAGGTTACTTTTTCTGCAAAAGTCGACAAAGATACCGGCTCACTCTCAGCAAAAGCCGCTTTTCGGGGCGGATTAATAACAAACAAAGTGACGATGGAGCTAGGCAGTGACAACATAGAGAGCCTTTCAATCGATTCTGAAAACGGAACTATTCCTACTGCAACAGCATGGCTAGACGGAGGCCTACTAATAAAGCGCATAGGCGTCGACGGCCAGCCGGTGGAGGGCGCAAAATATGTTATTAATGACGTCAAAGCGAGCCTTAGCGACAGAGGCGAATACGAATATGATCCTTTGGGCGACATAACGGAATTTGTAACAAACGAAAAAGGCGAAGCGATAATAAAAAACGTCCCCATTGGGACATATTCCGTGACGGAAGTTAGCTCTCCAGACGGAAGTGTAGCTCAAACACATACGATAGCTCATAATCTCGAAAAAGATCTTTTGCCCACGCAGTATGGCGAGAGGAACTATAGTTTCAATCTGTTCAATGAAAAAGGAACGGATGTGACAGACTGTATTGAAAAATTTTCTGATGGAACAAAGGCTCTAAACTATTTATGTGTCTATAGGATAGCCGCCGGATACGATATGGGAGACGGCATGGCATATTATGACGAAGAAAAACAATCCTACGCATCTCTTCTTGGAGATGTGGTCAAGGAGGGGGAGGAGTATATTATAGGCGGTGCGGACGGAGCTCACATGGAATACAGTCCAGAACTCGGACGCTATAGATTTGCAATGTCGCTAAGCGACACCCTTGGAGAAATGTCTTCGGGTAGCGATTCTGGCCTCTCGACAAAGCTTAACGTTGAGAAAAATGCTGACGGAACTGCATCATTTTCGATGTTCGGTATCATTTTTAATGACCTACCTTTCGATGAAAAAACGAACTGCTATAGCGGAACTACTGAACAAAACGGGTCGTCGCACGAGTTTTCTTTCTGCGAAGACGGTGACGGTTATTTAGTTAGGAGTGGAAACGAATCTTCATATCTTTTGGCAAAAAAGGTCAATGATAATGAATACGATCTGAACTATGACGTTTTATATTATGACATCGAGGAAATTGACGACAGTACCATAAAAATAGGAATGTACCTGCCAATGCTATGGAGCAAGTATCTAGATACCTATCTCGTTTCACCAGCAGGAAGCGATATAGAACTTGTAGCAATGGATTTTTCATATCGTGAAATCATGGCGACCAGCTACCTATTTGTTGGCATCCCGTTAAACGATGAAACTACACCCGAAGAAATTCCATCTAACCCTCAAACCACCGACCCCATCCTCCTCCCCCTGATAACCCTCACCGCACTTGGCCTAACGATTCTTGCTTCAAAACAACTAGCCTTAAAGGGGAGGAAATAGGGGAGAGACTATGAGAACTACTAAACTGGCAAGCTACCTACTAGCCACTGCCGTCATGGCCGTCAGCCCGTTTACGGCTTTCGCCACCGAAGGCTCCGGCACGGCACCAACGGTCTCTCCTTTTACGATTACCTCGCCTCCAAAGCGGACAAGGATACCGTGATAGATTTCAATGAAGCGCCGGCGACGGGGAATGAAGTCAACAACGATTTTGGCACGACCATACCGGTGAGTGATATCGGTGGCCTCTACATGCTTCAATCCACTAAAGACGACGAGAAGCCAGTCTATTTCTACCGTGGGAATGTGAAAGACAACAACGTCATCCTGAACGACTTCTGCTGGCTGATGGTTCGGACGACCGAAACTGGGGGCACGAAACTCATCTATAACGGCACGCCAACTGAAGACGGGCAGTGCTTGGGCGATCCGGATTGGACAATCGAGAGCCTCGAAAGTGCATATACCTCTTCTGGCCTTACTTCCGTGCCTAAAACAAATATCGGCATCTCAAAGTTTAATAACAAAATGAACTCCCCGGCAGATCTTTACTATATGTACGGTGAACGGTTTGAGTCCCAGAAAATAACTTTCAGCTCAGGAACGTATTTCGGCAATGACGTCGAATATGTAAACAGAGCCTATAC
The DNA here is from genome assembly GCA_017430725.1 of Candidatus Saccharimonadota bacterium. GTDB lineage: Bacteria > Patescibacteriota > Saccharimonadia > Saccharimonadales > Saccharimonadaceae > UBA2834. The sequence goes on from JAFRMK010000006.1 coordinate 56,316, forward strand.
GCTGAAGGATACGGTGACGGTCAGTAACTATAACGAGTCTCTCGTTGCCTCAAATGGCCACCATTATTCTTGCACAACAACCAGCACTACGTGTTCGACCGTCCATTATGCAACTTATCCGATTAACTCAAGTTATGGTTATTTTATTACGCTTTCTAATGGCGATACTTACGAGACCGCCTTGGAAAAAATGATGACCAACGAAAATGAATCAACCGCAAAACGGACAATTGAACGGTGGTTTTCTTCGAATATGGTGGATGCCATTGATTTACTGGAAGATACGACGTGGAATAGCCAAAAGGCATTCGAATCTGGTACGCTTAGATCAAAAAATGTCAATACTAAGAGCGAATATGACGAATATAATATTTCAAAGGAGATAATCGATGCCTATTATTACGGGATTGAGCGGGATGATAGAAACGCTTTGCCCCTAATGCATGAACTCCTTCCAGAAGATGACGATAACAGCGAAGGGCAAAACTCCTCGATAGACTACAATATCGAATACCTTGGTTATAATTCTCACGTGTCGCTTGGTTGTCCTGTAAAAAAAGATTGCTATACAGTTGATTCTACGGACGGAAATGGAGCACTCTCGTATCCCGTTGGGATGTTGACTACCTCTGAAATGCTACTGGCGGGCAATGGCTATCCTAGCATGGTTGAGGGAACGTATCTTGACGACGATTCGATATGGTGGCTACTGACTCCGTTCATGTTTGTGGGCAGTTCGGGAGGCGTAGGAGACTTTTTCGGGCCTTATGGGCAGGCAATGTGCGCCAATCCAGACAAGAGCTATGGGCTTCGCCCCGCAGTATCTTTGAATAATATGGTTGTTGCGCTTGAAGGAGACGGGAGCCCGTCATCTCCGTTTGCGAATTTGATGGTTGTTTCTGACGAAGAAGAGACGCCTAGTTCTGAAACTAAGGAGGATGAGGAAGAGGCTACGCCCATAAACCCCCAAACCTCCGACACTCTCATCAAAGCCGCCTGCATCATCCTCGCCACGACAACTTCCGCATATATTATCGGGCGTAAACTCTCTCGCAGATAGATTGAATCCGTTCCTGTATAGACATTAATCTCGGGACATTTTGATGGGGGCGTAACGGCTTGTAGCGGCTTGGGGCCATTCCTGCACTTTCTACGATTTGGGCTCTATAGAGAAGACGCCATTTACATTAGGCCTCGCTTTTTGCGGAAAAAGTGTACATAAGCACATTAAATCCGCCGAATTAGTGCGTTTTTCTACACTTTTTCCTAGAAAATAGTATAATCAGGGCGTAATCAATGAAGGAATTAATATGTATCGGAGCAAAATTGAATCACTCGTTGCGTGGAAGAACTCGACAAGGCGGAAACCCCTCATCTTAAACGGAGCAAGGCAGGTTGGGAAGACCTGGCTGTTGAGAGAGTTTGGTGAGCGATACTACGATTCGGTGGCATATATTAATTTAGACAATAATGAAACAGCCAAGCGGTTGTTCGATCTGGACTTCGATATTGAGCGCATCATCAATGGGCTCGAGCTGCTCTCTGGTATCAAAATCATGCCGGGCAATACCATTATCGTCTTGGATGAAATACAGGAGTGCCCCAAGGCACTGGCTTCGTTGAAATACTTCTATGAAACAGCACCAGATTACCATGTTGCGGTAGCGGGCAGTCTACTTGGCGTCGCAAAACATGCGGGAACATCATATCCGGTGGGGAAAGTCCAAACCATTGACCTCCACCCTCTGACGTTTTCAGAGTTTGTTCGTGCGAGCGCCAGTTCCTCGCTCGCCGATGCTCTGGACAGAGCCGACCTGACTTCACTTGAGCCTTTCCACGCAAAGCTGATTGATCTGCTGAAACACTATCTCGTCATTGGCGGAATGCCTGAAGTGGTCCAATCGTACGTTGACGAGGGAAATGTTCTAGCCGTGCGCAAGATTCAAAAACAAATCCTCCGGGATTATGAAGGGGATTTTTCTAAGCACGCCCCATACAATCTTACGCCGAGGCTACTCGAGATTTTCAATATTATTCCGGCAGAATTGGCGAAAGAGAACAAAAAATTCATCTTTAAAATGATTCGAACGGGCGCAAGGGCCGCCGAGTATGAAAGCGCACTTTTGTGGCTTGAGGACGCAGGGGTTGTTCGGCGCGTACATCGGGTAAGTGCGGCTAAAATGCCCCTTAAGGCGTACGCAGAACGTGAAGCGTTCAAGCTCTACCTGTCCGATGTTGGTCTGCTCGGCGCGCAGGCAGACTTAGCACCTGAAGTCATTCTTGAGGGTGACCGCTTGTTTACTGAGTTTAAGGGCGCCATGGCGGAACAATTCGCCCTTCAGGAGTTGGTCGCCACCGGCTATAAACCCCTCTACTACAAAAAAGATAAACCAAGTCGTGAGGTAGATTACATTCTGGATCTAGGACACCAATTGTTGCCATTGGAAATCAAATCTGGAAAAGGCTCTTCGGGCAAGTCTCTCGCCGAGTTCGTAGAAGAAAACTCGATTTCTCGAGCGTTCAAACTCACTACTCAGACCCTCCACATCCGCAGAACAAGTGCTATAGACTACGTGCCACTCTACCTGTGCTCAAAGGTAAAAGAAATATCCGAATTAACCAAACGGGAAGCTGGTTAGGAGATTCAAAATAAAAGTAACAGGGGAGTGTAACGGCTTGTAACGGCATGTACGGCTTGTAACGGCTTGGGTATTTTATGGCCCGTTTCGTTTATGGTTTTGGCTTGGTGTCTAGCGGCGCGATAAAGCGTGTCTGGCAAGTGCGATGGGGGCAACACATGCGACGGCCGCAATGATTAGTTTGACGACGGCGTCGGAGGTTTGGGGGTTGGCGGGGAGAAATTCTGGCTGAATATCGTCGCTAGCAGTATCGCGCACATCCATTAATATCACCTCATTCGACAATATCGTGTCTGGCGCATAGCTACGCTCCATAGTAATCGCAAAGATGAATAGCAAATACATCGCATATTTGTTGTCGTGTAGGTGCACTAAAGGCTGTATTTGTCTATATTTGACGCTGCCGTCACTGAGGGCGCGAATTGTCTCTGCGCCAACATCAGGGAGAAATTTATAATTCCCACTCTCATCGTCGTAGTCGAATCTGTATTCTCCAATGCCGGGTATTGCCAAGACAAAGTGATCGCCATATTTGGTCACTGGGTTCGGAGCTCCCTCAATTTCGCCAACATAGCACCGTTGTTCTTCGTCGTATACGAGCACTGTGTCGTCAGCGTCTTTGCCCAGACGAACCGTAAGCGATTTGTCGTCGTTTTCGATAATTTCCCAACCAACATCGATATCGGTTTCGACATTATGCACATACATATCATTAACCTTGTCATATTCAAAAACTTTTTCTTCGCCATTTTCATTAAGAATGTAATAATTTGCACCCTTAAGGAATGAGACATTATCATTATCATCTTCAGTGCCAGGGAGAGCCAGGTCCGTGTCACCCGTAGTGGTTAACAGCAAATCTTGGCCAGACTTCTTTAACGCAACATCGTTTGGCATCAGACGGTCGCCCAAAGACCCGACATAGCTATCCGAAACGGCGTCATACTCGAAAGTGATAATGTTACCAGAGATATTCGCGACTAATCCGTCGTCGCTCGGTACGATGTAAGCTGTGCTATCATATGATGGCTCGTATCGCTGAGTCTCATTATTCCAAGTCATTAACACGACTGCATCGTTTGGCGTGATGACCAGGCGACCATCGACCAAGTATTCTATCGCCTGCGCATAATCAACCGTCTTGTCCGGTTCGTTAGGATTTTCAATTAAAAACTGTTCTCGATAATAGCCGTGCTCGGTCTGAGAGGAGACATCAACCAATCTCTTTACTGGCGAGGCGAGCTCGCGCCCGTCTGGTGCCTTGATTTCTCGCACGGTATATTCGCCGAAAGCTAATCCCTTAATAAGCACTTCACCATATTCGTTTGTACGAAAACTTGCATGCGGGCCATCATTGTCAGCATAGTAGACGCCACCGATATTCTTTGCGCTAACGCCATCAACCTCAATAACTGACCCTTCGAGGGGGTTCCCGGCCTCATCGACCCTGCGGATTAATAGGTTCCCCCAGCCAGAAAACGTAGCGCGCTGGGATGTATCAGGCATTGTCTCTATCCTGGCAGCTTCGGTCGATGGCTCGTCGACCGCCTGCGCGAGCTCGTCATCCATTACATAAACCATTTCGGCGGTCTGCTCATCGTAGTACGAATAAAAATACTTTACGGTAAGTGAAGTGTCATGCTCGACTGCATATTGCTTGAGCCGCTCATTCATTGTGAATTCTATAGACGCCTCTATTTCGGCATCATCGCGTATGGACTCTACGTTTTTGATAGTTCCATCAGTTTCCCAGATTTCACTTGGGCCACAGTCGCCGCTGCCGCTGAACAAAATCTCGCTTTCTCCATTTTCTGGTCGGATATTTGATGTTAACAGTTTACAAATACCGTTCATCTCTACATCCGCCCAAGGCACACCAAGTACGTACCATTGGCCGGCCTTTGTGGAGTGAAGGTCATTATCGAGGCTTATTTCTACACCGTTCACCGTTACCGCAAAGCTGCGCCCATTATCGCCGAGAATCTCATACCACTCATTAGCCATAATGCCAAAACCATAACTCGTAGCCGTGTGCCCGTCGATATATTTCTTGGCATTGAGCTTAATTGAATAGCCTATAGTATCGCCAACTTCTGCAGCCGCGAGTTGTTTTGACATGTTCCCGCTCTCGTCCGTAACGTAATTATCCGTAAAGATAACGCCAAGGCCATCGTTACCCCAGCCAGGCATGTCATCGACGGCGGCGAAACTACTGGAGTTTTGGGCGAAATTGAACGCAGCGACTGACAGAAGGGTAGCGACGAGATAGGCGAGGACAATTTTGCGGCGCGTGTTTTGGCGATGAGTTCTGCGGGTTAGAGCGTGCATGGTTTTAACGCGACCTCCTGATTAGTTGTTTGCGAAGGACGAAGCTTGGGACGATACCGAGAAGCGTGATGACGAGGATTTTAAGTATGGCGTCGGAGGTTTGGGGGTTGGAGATTGAGTCGGGGACTACGACATCGTCGCCCTCTGTGCGAATGGGTTCTTCTATTGGATCAGGGTCAAGGCTTTCGTCTCTTGCGTTGTTATCAAACAGATACAGGGCCGCTAGAGTTTTGGCTGGTCCGTATTTGACCGGGAACTGGGCTGCGCCCTCCGCCCCAGCCATAAAATACTTATCGAATGAACTTGAGTACCGGAGGAGCGTACCCATGACGGCATTAATAGCCGTAGGCTGCACATCATCAATAATGATACTGATTGCGTGATCATCCTTGGGAGCATAGCGGTTATTTGCACTATCAAACGCAAGCGTAATTCCAATACCGCCCCAAGTTTCTTGGTAACCATCGTCTTCTGGGCAAAGCTTCAGCGACTGACTACTATATGTCCCCGCGTAGCATCCGGTACTCTCGTCAAGCGTGAGCGTAGCGCTAAGATTATTTGCGCCATGGAGAGAACCGGTTTGGCCGTTTGGTATGAAATAATGCTGAGTCGCAGCCTCGGGGTCCATCTCCGCTACCGAATAATCAACATAATACTTACCCAAGGCTTCATCGTATTGAGCAGCCCTTGTAACGGTTCTGGGCATTTGCGTTGTGCCCATTTTAGCAGTCACATCGTAACCATTTTCTGTTTTAACAATTTTTGATCCATCTGAGGCAGTATATTCTCCGGTCGACTCATCATAACTAAAAACATACTCTTGGTCAGAGCCGCCAAACATAAGCCCATAGAGCCTATTCGCGTCTACAACCATTCTGCCATCAGCACGATACATCACAAGATCGGTAATATCCGTTTCTTTAATACCAGTGTTTGGCACCCGCTCTACTGCATAACTGGTGCCGTAGTCAAGTTTTTGCAACTGCACAGAAAGGTCTCTAGTCAAGGTTAAGTTTTTTGCCTCAATACCCGATGGGACGCTAGTTTCTGTAGCGCTATATCGCCCGAAAGGCACTTTCGAAATAACGATTGTGCCGGTTTCGTCAGTTGCAAATTCCTCAACATTGCCGTTAGCTGAATATTGATAGAAGCCATCCTTAATTTTTGTCGCCTTGACGCCATCTACGACGTAAGTTGCACCATGAACTGGTTGGTCGTTTTCATTCAACCGCCGAATCATAATATTGCCGCTGAGGAGGACTTTGGCTTTGTATGCATCGGGCGCCGTATTTCCTTCATCAAAATAAAGCTCTTTTACGCTACCGTTGTCCAGATAGCTAGTATCACTAATAGCTTTAACGCCCAATGTGTCACTGGCATCTTCTGAGATATTCACAGAAAATAGAACTTCGAATGGATTGCCATCAGCATAATTGAACGAACGAAAAGTATTATTACTAGATTTAGCCCATTCAAGCCGCACGACAAAGGCTTCGCTAACGCCATCAATTTCAAGGTCTGAAGCGCTAGCAGTGACAAGCTGATAGTTCGAGCTAGGAATAATTTGGTCGCCAACTTTTACGACAATCGACGATTTGTCGAGTGACATATAATCTGGTATATATGCGCCAATTGCGTATGATAGAACTGGCTTTGTGTTATCTACGTCAAAGTATCTCTCGCCTGCCATCTTAAGAGAGATGTCAATTTTATCCCCTGGTTTTGCAGTGCGATATTGCCAATTTTTGCTACCATCACTTTCGGTAATTAAATATGTCTCGTCCGTAAAGGCGATACCCTCACCGTCATGGCCCCACATGGTTTTTTCTTCGGAAGCGTCATTAAAGAGGACGCTGGGTGATGCGCTCTGGTTACAACTTAGGCTACTATCGGGATTTGACGGCAGACACTCATCGTCAGAAAACGGGTGCAACAATCGAAAAATACTGACAGATTGATGGTCCACTTCTCCTGTCTGTCGCAAAATGCTTGATGCGTTGGCGCCATGGACTATTATCATGGAGGAAGCCAGAATTGCGCCGGAGCATATCGCTAGTCTTATTAATTTATGGTTGTTTTTCACGCGCATCTTAGTTTACTCTCCTAGTTAGCCGTTTACGAACAATGTAAAGTGGAAGTGTACCGATAGCTGCAATGGTGATAGATTTTAAGAAAGCATCGCCGGTCTGTGGGTTGACGATGTCTTCTGGCATTGTTCCCGAACCAGAAGTTTTCTCCCGGAACAAGAATTCGGTTCCGAGAACGGTCTGCGGAGCAGTGTTAAGCAGCCATAATGTCTCGTCCATGAACATGTAGTGGGCTCCTATTTGCGGGATCACGACTATGGGATAATTGCCCAATAAGCGAAGCTCTGAATCGGACTCTTCTTCTATTGAGATAATCGCCGAAGATGATTCGACATATCCGTCGACGCCTTCGTCATAAACACAATGTACGCCAATATTATAGGAGCCGGAACTCAAGGCCATTTCTTCGATGAAATAATAACCAGATTCTCCATCGGAACACATGGTTATAGTTGCGTTCTCCTCCTGCAAAACACCTTCATAGCAGCCAGTTTCATTATTTAGGAAAAGCGCGTTGGGTTGGTCCCCCGTAACAAAAGTAGCCTGATCGCCATTAATAGTTAACTGGAGATTGTTATTTCTCGTATTATTTATTCGAGCCAAATACTTATTGAGCGTCGAATCATACACGAAATCGACTGGCTCGGCGTTGTCTAAGAGGAGCTGGTATCCGTTTGCGGTCTTTTTAACAACGCCACCATTAAAGGAATATCCGCCTTGACTCTCGTCCATTGTCGCGATAATCTCTCCGCTAGAGCCCCCCATGAACGCAGATAATTCTGGATATGGAACCATCTTGCCCTGATCGGAATCGATGATGGATGAAGTTATGTCAATGTCGTAAAGATTCATGCGATAACTCAGTTTTCCGGTTTCGATTTCTCGAATATCCTGCTCAAGGTTCTTGCTGATTGTGCTCACCAAGACTTCATAGCCTGTTGGACTAGATACTTCTTTTGCGGTGTAAGTACCAAAGGGTACGCCATTAATGACAATCACACCGTCCTTATCTGTGACGAATTCGGAAACGCTACCATTGCTATCATAAGTATAGGTCCCGTTTACGGCGTGATCGGCATTTGCTTTTACGCCGTCAATGATGTACTTGGCGCCAGCGAGAGGCTGATTGTTAGTGTCAACTCTACGAATGACAATATTGCCGTCCAACATAACATCGAGCTGGTAGCCCGCCCCACCATATAGCACACTGCCAGAGCTAATGATTTTGGAATAATTATTCGTGTATGCGCTATAGCCGGCACGGCTAAACAGCTGACTCGGCGCATCAGAGTCGATAGTTGCTGAGTATGTCAACTCAATTGCAGCGCCTTCTGGGTAATTAAATGTCGTGGTTCCCTGTGAAGTCTGCGAAAACGTGATTGTTTTTCTTAAATAGTAGCTCAGTCCGAGTTCCCCATTTACTTGTTCGACACTGACGTCTTCATCTGAAATAACCTGATCGTTAATCCTCAAAACTATCGAGTCGTAATCAAGCGTTAAGCCCTGCGAAAGCGAGGCGGTAATAGTGTAGGTACTGAACGGCTCCGTCTCCGCGTCATCATAGTATCGCTCTGGTTCAATTTTGACCGAGAAGCTCAAAGTATCGCCACGTTTGGCGGTCTTCAGATGTGGGTTTCCGTCTACCAGGCCATCGCTGTCAGCAAAGACGATGCCTTCGCCCTCATACCCCCACAGGGTCTCGCCGTCTGAAATACGGTTATATAGAAGGGTCGGGATGGAGTCGTCGGTACTGCTAGGCTGGGCAGGCTCAAGGAGCGGAGCCGACTCCAGTCCGAATGGATTCGTGAACTCTGAATCCAGAAAACCGAGCGCCGACGCACCCGCAGTGTTGAATAGTCCGGCAGTCGCGACAGCAAAAATGCCGGATAAAATAAGTTTTTTATAGAAATGACCCATTTTTTGTTTTGACCCTTTGTAGCCAAAAAGACCTCAAGAATTGCCTTTTGACCTGTTAACGTTTTTATTTTTACTCCAACACTAGCCCAAATATACAACATGCTCATGGTTTTTGCAAGACCTTTCATTGTAGCCGATGGGCGGCCGCCTACAAGAGGTCGGCCATTTTGACACATTTCGCATCTTATGCGACAATTTAATGACAGAGGAGACGCAAGAAGCGTCCCGATATTTGAGGAGTTTTATGCCACAATACAAAAATAATGCAACCGGCAAAAAGGGCAAGGCCGGCAAAAAGCCCGGAACGTTTCTTAATTTTCTGCGATACCTATCATTTTTCCTGATAATCGTGTTGTTTATTTCGCTTTTTACGGGCGGCAGCACCGTCCAAAATGGCGCTAGCGCCGAAAAAAGCCTTTCCGAAATTCTCAGCTACGCCAAAGACGACAAACTCGAAAATATCGAAGTGCGGGGCGACACCCTGACCGTGACGCCAAAGGCGGATTCCGGCCTCGAGCAGATGACCTCGCGCAAAGATTCCTATAGCTCTCTCTATGAGCAGGGTTTTGCCGACGTCATTGACGAGGGCAAAGTTGCCGTAACGGTCGTCGAAGACGTTGATGTCGCGGCCATCCTCCTGAATGCCGCCAGCGTAATCTTACCGATTATTATTCTCGGCGGTTTCCTTATCTACATGCTGCGCCAGGCTCAAACCATGAACAGTCAAAACATCGGCTTCGGCAAGGCGCGTGCTCGGGTTTACGGCAAGGAAAAACACCGTGTCACTTTTGCCGATGTCGCCGGAAACGAGGCCGCTAAACAGGATCTTGCCGAAATTGTTGACTTTCTCAAAAACCCGAAGAAGTACCAAAAACTTGGCGCAAAAATCCCACGCGGTGTGTTGCTGGCCGGCGAACCTGGCACCGGCAAAACCTTGATGGCGCGTGCCGTAGCCGGCGAGGCCGACGTGCCGTTCTTTTCGATTTCGGGCTCTGAATTTGCCGAGATGTTTGTCGGTGTTGGCGCATCGCGCGTGCGTGACTTGTTTGACAAAGCCAAGAAAAATGCGCCCAGCATCATCTTTATTGACGAAATTGACGCCGTCGCCCACAAGCGTGACGCAAGAGGCGGAGCAGGGCGCGAAGACGAACAGACCCTGAACCAAATTCTCGTCGAGATGGACGGCTTTGATAACGAGACCGGCGTAATCGTCATTTCCGCCACCAACCGTGTCGACATGCTAGACAAAGCTTTGCTGCGCCCCGGTCGTTTTGACCGCCACGTCAATGTTACGCTTCCGGAGCGTCAGGACCGTGTTGAAATTCTCAAAGTCCACTTCAAGAATAAGCCACTTGCTGATGACGTAAATCTCGATATGCTGGCCGCCAAGACCGCCGGCAGCAGTGGCGCCGACCTCGCCAACATCGCCAACGAGTCTGCGATTGGCGCCGCCCGTCAAAACCACGACACCATCACTAGCAAAGACATCGATGAGGCCTTCGAGCGAATCGCAATTGGTCCAGAGCGCAAATCGAAAGTCATGAACGACAAAGAACGCCGCATCACGGCTTATCATGAGGCTGGACATGCTGTCGTCGGACACGTCTTGCCGGATTCCGACCCTGTTCACAAGGTCACTATTATCCCACGCGGTCGCACCGGCGGTGTCACCTGGTTCTTGCCCCCCGAAGATCGCAGCTATAAGAATATCTACGAGCTGAAAGACGTGTTGGCCCGTGCCATGGGTGGCCGTGTCGCCGAGCGTCTCGTGTTGGGCGACGATGGTATCACCACTGGCGCCAGCTCTGACCTCCAAAACATCGCCGAACTCTCACGCGAGATGGTCACGGCGGAGGGCATGGGCAACAAGTTGCGCGACCAAGTCTTCAACAGCGACGAAGTCAACTTCTTCGGCGACCGTGCAAAAATCTATTCCGAGAAAACCTCCGAACTCATCGATGCAGAAATCGAAGCACTCAGTAAAGAGGCCGCCAAGCGCGCCGAGGCCGTCCTGAAAGCAAATCGCAAGAGTCTCGACGCCTTGGCCACGGCTTTGCTCGAGCATGAGACTCTCGAAGAAGCCGAAGTCGCCAAAATTCTCAAAGGCACAACTCTGCCAGAACAGGCCAAACTCCACGAGTAGAGTGATACAATAGAGTGGGATATGAAGATGCGTAAGAATCATTTTCGCTCGGTCGTCTCGATGGCGAATGCGAAGTTATCAATTCGCTCAGCGGCGATTATTTTGGCCAGCTCGACGCTCGTGTCGGCACTGCTCGGCATCTTCCGTGATCGCTGGCTCAACTCAATGTATTACGATACCTACCCAGCCGGTCTTGATGCCTACACGGCGGCTTTTACTGTGCCGGATTTTCTGTTTTTCCTCATCACTTCGGGCGCGCTCGCCGTCACCTTCATCCCAATTTTCAACCAACGTCTCGTCAGTGGCAACAAAAAATCCGCCTGGGAACTCAGCACCAGCCTAATAAACTTCCTCGCTCTCATCAGCCTGGTCGCTTCTATCATTATCATGGTTTTTGCTGACCCCTTGGTCCGCTACGTCGTGGCGCCCGGCCTCAACGAGTCCTCCATGGCTCTCGCTATCAATATGATGCGCGTCATCGCCATCAACCCGTTCCTGTTCTCTATTTCGACCGTCCTTTCCAGCATGCAGCAAGCCGTCGGTCGCTTTGTTTTCTACGCCATCGCCCCTGCGCTATACAATGTTGGCATCATCGTCGGCATTCTCGGCTTCACTAGCGGCATCAATCTCTTCGGCTGGCAAATCTTTGAAGGCGGTATTATGGGCGTTGCGATTGGCGTGGTTTTTGGCGCCATCCTGCAACTCATCGCCAGTATCATCGGTTTGGTCGGCATCGGTTTTGAATATGATTTCAAAATTCACTGGCGCAATTTGGGCTTTCGGCAAGTTCTCAAGACTTTGCCGGTTCGCTCCGTCGACCAAGGCATCGATTATGTCGCCAGCATCATGAACACCAATCTCGCATCTCGCATGGGCGAGCAGTCGATTCGCGCCTTCCAGCAGGCCTCATCACTCCATTCCATGCCTGTCAACCTGATTGGCGTTGCGATTTCTACGGCCTTTTTCCCGCAACTCAGCGATGAGGCAGGCCGCAACGACGAGGCGCAGTTCCGCAGCACCCTGCGCGAAGCCTTGCGCTCCATCGTCTGGATTTCGCTCCCCATTGCGATTGTTGCTTTCTTCACGCGTGGCTATGTCGTCAACTTCATCAAAAATGGTGGTGACGCTAAAATCGCCAGTGTGCTGGCCGCCTTCATCGTCGCCATCTTTACGCAATCCATCTATCACATCGTGGCACGCGGCTATTATGCTCGCCAAAACACCCGCACGCCGCTCGTCGTGTCGATCATTGCTTTCGTCGTTCAAATAATCTTCGCCGTCGGCTTGAGTGTCTTGAATTTCGGTCCCGAAGGGCTCGCCTATGCAGTTTCCATCAGCGCTCTTTTCGAGGTCGCGTTGTTGCTCTGGCTGGAAAACCGCGACATGGGGCACCGACTGCTTACAAAAGAATTTTGGCAAGCCATGCTCCGCATGAGCATCGCCGCCTCGCTCACTGGTGTCGTGTCGTACATCCTGACCAAAATCATGCCGCTGCGCGCCACGGACAATTCGTTCTTTGACACCTTCCCCAAATTCTGCATTATCGTCGTCGCATCTGGGCTTTTCTATCTCTTGGCCTGCGCACTGCTTAAAATCACGGAAGTCCAACCCGTGTTGGCAAAAATCAAAAAGATTCTCTTTAAGAACGTCTAGTTCTTCTTGTCGATTTTCTTCTTAACTTCTTTTTTGACTTCTTCGCCCTTGTCAGCAACTTTCTTAGCGGTCTTTTCGGCTTCTTTTTTGACCTCTTCGCCCTTGTCAGCGACCTTCTTGGCGATTTTCTCGGCCTCTTTCCCCAATTCCTCGGTCTTTTCTTTGCCACGCTTTAGTAATTTCTCGCCAGCTTCCTTCGCTTCTTTTAGTGCCTTGTCGCTACCTTCTTTGATGTCCTTGCGGGTTTCTTCACCCGATTTCGGCGCCATCACCAAACCGGCAATTGTTCCGGCAATCGCTCCAAAGATTGCGCCAAGTGCAAATTTACTTCCTTTTTTCTTCTGTTCGCTCATTTTTTGTTCCTTTCTTTTTAGCTTTAGCTTTTGCAGGCTTTGCGTTCTTTTCTACTTCAGTCTCAGTGTAAGCGTTCACGAAGTGTTTGACAAGACCGCCAACCGTCGTCATATCTCGTACGTTATCGACGATATCATCTGCTTTTTCGGCGATACCTTGTCCTTGCACAACGACTTTGCGCGCCTCTTTGGTAAATGCCACCAGTTTGACCAAGAGAACAATCCCCACCACCAGGAAGATAAAAAGCGTGACGGACAAGATTGTTACCAATATCCACAGTGCGGTATTCATTTTTGTTAGCCCTCCATTTTCATAAATTCTTGATATGCTGCATAGTAGTTCTTCGGGTCACCCGTCGTGAGCCATTTACCATCGCTTTTCGCTACAATCACGTCACCCGATTTTGCCAGCTTCGTAATCGCATCAACCGTCCAAAGTTCATCATCCAATCCGGTGTTGCCTGGCACAAGATGTGCAAAAACTTCTGGTGTCAGCAGGTAACGGCCATAAGAAGTCAAATTCGACGGTGAATCTTCTGGTCGAGCCGGCTTTTCGACGATATGGCTGAGTGTCATCTTGGTCTCGTCTTTGAGCGCAATCATGCCGTACTTGTTCCAGACTTCTTGTGGCATCTCTTGGGCGGCAATGATTGCCTTGGCGTCGGGATTCTTTTCGAACGCCTCCATCAAGGTCGCCACATCGCCTTTGCCAAAAATCATGTCATCGCTGTATAGCGCCAAAAAGGCCTCGTCATCGTTCAGGTACGGCTTGGCGCTCGCTATCGGCGAACCGTTGCCGTAGGGCAGACTAGGATCCTGCTCAATAATCGTGACGTTCGCAATCGATAACACATTGCGTACACTTTCGAAGCGGTCCAGCTTGCCTTGTGATTCCAGCTGTTTATAAATTTTTTCGCAAGGATTGGTAAAGTAGTCTTCATAAATCGGCCTTCCCTCGGGTGTCGCCACGATGATAATGTCATTGATGCCGCCCGCAACACATTCCTCTACGACATATTGCATAATGGGTTTTGGCCCCAGCGGAAGCATTGCCTTCGGGATTGTTTTGGTAATTGGCAGAAACCGACTCGCAAAGCCTGCGTCGGTAATGATCGCCTTCGTTGCTTTTTTGAATGCCATTTTTTCCTCCTTTTACTCTTATTGCGTTAGCTTTTGCTTAATTAATTCGTTGACCGTGGCGGGATTCGCCTTGCCTTGTGAGCGCTTCATCACTTGCCCGACCAGGAATCCTATCGCCTTCATTTCGCCGTTGCGAATATCTTCCGAGGCCTTTGCACATTCCGGCAAAGCCAGCACCTCATCAATCATCGCCCCCAGCGCATCAACATCGTTTTCCTGTAGCAAATTCATCTCTTTCGCCAGGGCATGCGGTCGTTTTGAAGTATTCTTTTTGTCGTACATCTCAAGAAATACTTCTTTGCCGGCCGTCGATGACAGCTCTTTATTCTCCACCATTTCTGATAACTCCAACAATTCGTCCGCCGTGCCGAGCGCAAAATTCTTGTCAGCATTCTCTTCCGCCAGTAGAATTCCCGAGAACCAGTGTGCGATGCGAGGTGCCAGGGCGCTGTTTTTGTCGCAGGCTTCGGCCAGACGCTGTGCAAGAATCGGATGATTCAAAATTGCCTCGCGCTCGTTATTGTCCAGAGATAACACGCCAAAGATGCTACGGTAGCTTTCCGGCATCATGGGTAGTTGTTTTGCGATTTCGTCAACATAGCTTTGTTCCAGCACAATCGGCGGCACATCTGGCTCTGGCATATAGCGATAATCTTGCGCCTCTTCCTTACTGCGCTGCGGACTGGTTTTACCGGTCGCATCGCTCCACCCACGCGTTTCCTGTTTGACGCTTTCGCCCTTCTCAAGCAGGGCCTTTTGACGGGCGTATTCATACTCGATGGCTCGCTCTACGCTGCGGAAAGAGTTCAAATTCTTGATTTCGGCCCGCGTTCCCAGCTTGTCAGTCTTGGAAATTGAGATATTCACGTCAAAGCGCATGTTCCCTTGATACAGGTCTCCGTTCGTCACGCCGGCATAAATCATCAAACGATGCAACTCCTCGCAATAGAGCCGTGCTTGCGCTGCCGAGTGAATGTCCGGCATCGACACGATTTCAATCAGCGGCGTGCCTGCCCGGTTTAGGTCAACCAGCGAATATCCGTCAAAATGGCTCAGCTTGCCGGCATCCTCTTCCAGATGCGCGTGCTCAATTTTGACGCTCGAACCATCCGGCAGGTACACGACGCCGGCGCCAATGATTGGTTGGTAGAGCTGCGAAATCTGGTAGCCTTTCGGTAAATCTGGATAATAGTAGTGTTTGCGGTCAAACCGGCTGATCAAATTAATCTTGCAGTTCATGGCCAGGCCAGCCTGAATCGCCTTGTCGACAGCGGCCTTGTTCAGCACCGGCAACATTCCCGGCAGGGCATAGTCGACCGGACTAACACA
Source organism: Candidatus Saccharimonadota bacterium (assembly GCA_017430725.1). Taxonomy (GTDB): domain Bacteria; phylum Patescibacteriota; class Saccharimonadia; order Saccharimonadales; family Saccharimonadaceae; genus UBA2834. The sequence goes on from JAFRMK010000006.1 coordinate 71,905, forward strand.
GGAGTTCGGCTCCTTGTCGGTCGCATCATTGTCGACCCCGCTGAATAGTTTGGTCTTCGTGTTTAATTGTACGTGGCATTCAATGCCGATGGTCATTTTGTAGTCGTTCATTAAATCGCCCCCAAATCTTTTAAGGCTTGCTTATAGGTCGCAAGCGCATTTTTGGCCTGTTTGTAATCTGGCTGAAAATTATTGTCGTGTGCAATCTGGTTGCGCAGTTTGTGCGCATGCCAGACCTTGTTCAATTCGCTGAACTTTTCCTTGCCAATTTTTTTCATGCGGTCACCCATGGTTCGCCCCTGCACGCCCATTTCGCAAAGCGCCTTATCAAGCAGTTTGTCTCCCTGGATAATCACCATCGCATATGAGGCCTCATTGCCAGGCTGAAGCGAGTTTTCGATGCGCAAAAAGTTTACCTGGTAAGCTTCTTTGTCGAACATCGCGCCGTGCTTCTTGGTCAGATTAATTGTAATCAATACCAAGATTGCCACCACCAAGACGGCTAGCAGGAAAAACAATAACGATGCATCCATTAGTCTTTCTCCTCAACGTGTTTAGCAATACTCAAAAGCATTTGGTCGTTGCCTCGCCAAGCACACAACTGTGCGCCGACGGGCAGATTGTCTTTGGTCTTACCCGCTGGTACCGAAATTGACGGGATACCGGCCAGGCTTTGCGGCACACTCATCACGTCCTCCATATACATCGCCAATGGGTCATCGGTTTTCTCGCCGAATTTGAAGGCCGGTGCTGGCGCAACCGGACAGAGTAATACATCAACTTTCTCGAAGGCCTCCTTATAGGCCCGAATCAGCAAAGTGCGCGCCTTCTGCGCCTTCAGATAATAAGCATCAAAGTACCCGGAGCTCAGCACGAAGTTGCCAATCAGGATGCGGCGCTGGTTTTCCGGCATGAACCCTTCGTTGCGCGTCTCTTGATATAGACTGTCTAGGTCATGCGCTTTCGCCGAGCGCAAACCGTAACGTACGCCATCATAGCGACTGAGGTTGGATGCCACTTCGGCCGGTTGCACGATATAATAAATCGCCAGGCCGTATTTCAGCATCGGGATACTGATTTCTTCAACCGTATAGCCCGCTTTTTTCATCTTTTCGGCATATTCGTTGACGCATCGCACAACCTCTGGGTCTACACCATCGCCCATAAAATCCGTAATCAGGCCAATCTTCTTCTCCTTTGCGGCCGGCAACTGGTCTTTCCAGAACTTTTCCAGCGTCGTCGAATCTTTGTCATCTTTTCCGGCCATGACGTCCATCACCAGATTGATATCGTCGGCGTTCTGGGCGAAGCATCCCATGGTGTCGGTCGAAGAGGCCATCGCTACTACGCCATAGCGGCTCACCGTGCCATAAGTCGGCTTAATGCCGTAAATACCGTTAAAGCTGGCCGGCTGTCGAATTGAGCCACCGGTGTCACTCCCCAGCGCGAACTCGACAATTCCAAGCGCTACTGCCACCGCTGAGCCACCGCTGGAGCCGCCTGCCACCCTTGTCGGGTCGGCGGCGTTTTTGGTCGGCCCAAAGAAAGAGTTTTCGGTGCTTGAACCCTGCGCATAGGCATCCAGGTTGGTACGCCCAATCATAATGGCGCCCTCATCCTCCAGTCGCTTGACAGCCGTGGCCGTGATTGGCGCCGGAAAATTGTCCAGCATCTTTGCTGCCGCCGTTGTCACGCCTTCGGGGCTAAGGTAATTGTCTTTCAGGGCGTACGGCACACCCGCCAAGCGCCCGACCTTTTCGCCTTTAGCAATGCGTTCGTCGATTTCGCGAGCCTTTTCTATGGCTCGCGCTTCGTTCATTGAAATAAAGCAATGGTAATCTTCATATTGCTTTGCCTTCTCCAGTGCTTCACGCACCAAATCGACGGCTTTGGTTTTTTGGTCTGCTATTTTCATAATACTTTTGGCACCTTTATCTGGTGATCTTCGCACTCGGTCGTCAAGGCCAACAAATCATCGCGTTTCGCCTCAAACTCGGTTATTTCGTCTGCGCGCCATACATTTTTCATGTCAAAGCACTGATAGGTCGGCTCTACGCCCTCCGTATCAAGTTCGTCCAATTGGGAGATATAGCCCACGATATCATCGAGCTTTGCTTGCAAAGGCTCGATTTCATCTTCCGCGATTGAAATATTCGACAGTGTCGCCAGGTGCAAAACATCTTCGCGTGTAATAGACATAGTACATCTATTATATCAGAGAAAAGCGCAAAAAGGGCTAGAAGCTAGACAAGGGTTTAATGTCCGCACCCAGATTGCAGAGGCGTTGTGCGAAATCTTCGTATCCGCGCGCAATTGAATAGACGTTCCGCAAGACCGATTCGCCCGGCGCACACAGCATTGCCAACATCACGACGACTGCCGGCCGTAAAGCTGGCGGCGCCATCATCTCTGCCGGGCGCCAATTGGTCGGACCGTTCACGAAAATCCGATGCGCATCGAGCAGTTCGATGTCGGCATTCAGCCGATTCAGCTCAGTACTGTAAATTGCTCGGTTCTCAAACACCCAGTCGTGAATCAGCGTGCGCCCTTCCGCCGTGGCCGCAATCAGCGAGAAGAAGGGTAGGCAGTCAATATTCAACCCCGGGAAAGGCATCGGGTGGATTTTATCAACCGGCGCCGTTAACTTTGATTTCAAAATCTTCACGTCGACCAATTTGGTGCGGCCATTGCTCGACAAATACTCTTGACCAAGCTTGAATTTTTGGCCCATGGTTCGCAACACCTCAAGCTCAATCTCCAGAAAATCAATCGGCAGACGCTCAATTGTAATCTCGGAGTGAGTCGCAATTCCCGCCGCCATGAAGCTCATCGCCTCAATCGGGTCTTCGCTCGGCGTGTATTCAATATCTTTCGCTAGCCGCTCGCAACCATGAATCGTGAGCGTCGTCGTCCCCAACCCTTCAATCTTCACGCCCAGCTTTTCGAGGTAGAAACAGACGTCCTGCACCATGTAATTGGAGCTCGCCCCCACGATTCTTGTTTTGCCGGGGAATAGCGCCGCTGCCATAATGGCGTTCTCGGTCACCGTGTCACCTCGCTCGGTGAGGACAATTTTCTTCTTCTCGCCGCTCATTGGGTGCACATCTGCGATATAAAAACCCGGGTCACTCTTCGCGTCAACTTCCAATCCGAAGGACTTCAGCGCGTGCAGGTGCGGTTCCACCGTGCGCGAGCCGAGTGAGCAGCCGCCAGCATAGGGTAGCCGAAAGTGTTCAAATTTATGGAGCAGCGGACCAAGGAACATGATAATCGTGCGCGTGCGACGTGCCCCGGCCACATCAAGCTTTTCCAGCGCCAGATGTTTCGGTGGAATCACTTCCAAATCATGGCCGTCATTTATCCAATTTGTTTTCACGCCAATTGATTCCAGCACTTCGATAATCCGATAGACTTCTTCGATGCGCGCCAAGTGTCGGAATACGGATTTCTTTTCGTTTAACAGGGAGGCGCAGAGAAGTCCAACCGAGGCATTTTTTGACGTATTGATACGTACACTGCCATGAAGCGTCTTGCCACCTTTGATGCGATATCCCTGATCTCCTTGGTCGCCCAGCGACACGATCGGCGTCTGCAGCGCACGGCTAATTTTGCGGATAATCTCCAGCGAGGCATTCTGTTTGCCCCTCTCGATACGGTTTATCGCCGACTGGCTGGTGCCGACTTTTTGCGCCAACTCTGCCTGCGTCATATCTTGTCTTGTCCTGGCCTCGGTGATTAGTTTCCCGATTTCGGCCAGATAGTCTGCCTTTGGATTCATAATAAAAATATATCATCAGGTGCATAAAAATCACAACACGCTAGATATAGCGTATTTTAGTTTTCGTGCGACCATATCTGTTAGTGTTGTATTATTTACAATCTTACTTGCAAAACGCTATATATAGCGTTACCATTATAGCAATGCACGCTAAATGTGGTGCAAGAATCGAAAAAACACAAATATTTTTTTACGCTAAACATAAGGAGGTCTATGTTTAAGTCAATTCGAAAGCGTGACGGAAAAGTCAGTGCGTTTAATCCCGAAAAAATCACCGAAGCTATCGCCAAGGCCGGTGCGGCAACTGGCGAATTCGGCTATGATCGCGCCAAAAGCCTCTCTGCCAAAGTTGTGCGGGTCGCCCAGGCGGAAATTTCCAGCCGCATCCCGACGGTCGAGCAAATCCAGGACATCGTCGAGCGAGTCTTGATGGAGTCGGCCTTTAAAAATACCGCCAAGGCCTATATCGAGTATCGTGCCGAGCGCAGCCGTGTGCGCCACGCAAAAACGAAATTGATGCAGACCTACAATACGATTTCTGAAGCCGACGCCGAAGAGGATTCCGACGTGAAGCGCGGCAATGCCAACGTCGACGGCAATTCCGCCATGGGCAAAATGTTGCAATTTGGCGCCGAAGGCTCGAAGGAATACGCCAAGATTTGCATTCTGCGCCCCGAATTCAGCTATGCACACGACCACGGCGATATCCACATTCATGACCTCGATTTTCTCGCCACCGGCACCCTGACTTGCTGCCAAACCGACCCCCTAAAGTTGTTCGAACACGGCTTCAACACCGGTCACGGCTTTTTGCGTACGCCACAATCCATCGGCACCGCCACCGCCCTCGCCGCTATCATCTTGCAGGCCAACCAGAACGAACAGCACGGCGGCCAGTCGATTCCCAATTTTGACTATGCGATGGCGCCATCGGTCAACAAGACCTTCCGCAAGTCTCTAAAAGAAAACATCAAAAAATACGAAGAGTTTACTGGCAAAAAACTCAATCTTGAAGTAACCGACGATATCACCTACGGCGACGACAAAAAGCTCAAAAAGAGCAAGATTCCGGCCAGCGTGATTAAAACTTCCAAAGCAGACACCGAACATCAGACGCTTCAGGCCATGGAAGGCTTTATTCACAACCTGAACACCATGCACAGCCGCGCCGGCGCCCAAGTGCCGTTCACGAGCATTAACTTCGGCACCGACACGTCGCCAGAAGGACGCCTGGTTTCCAAGATGCTGCTCGAGGCGACCATGAACGGCCTCGGCCACCACGAAACGCCAATTTTCCCGATTTCCATTTTCAAGGTAAAAGAAGGCGTCAATTATAATCCGGGCGACCCCAATTACGATTTATTCAAACGCTCCATGGAAGTCTCCAGCAAGCGCCTCTTCCCGAACTTCACCTTCATCGATGCGCCGTTCAATCTTCAGTATTACAAGCCGGGCGACCCGGACACCGAAATCGCAACAATGGGCTGCCGCACCCGTGTCTTCGGCTCCTGCTTCAAAGAGACAGACGGTCACGTTTCCGGTCGCGGTAACTGCTCCTTCACGACCTTGAACCTGGTGCGCATTGGCATCAAGCACGGTATCTGCCTCGGCGCACGCAAGAAGCCTGACTGGGATGCGTTCTATAAAGAGCTCGACGAAAAACTGCGTCTTTGCGCTGAGCAACTCCTACAGCGTTTCGAATTCCAGGCCAATCAAAAAGTCAAAAACTTCCCGTTCTTGATGGGGCAGGGTAACTGGGTTGGCAGCAATAAACTCGGCCCGAACGACAAGCTTCGCGATGTCATTAAACACGGCACATTGTCCATTGGCTTCATCGGTCTCGCCGAAACACTGGTGGCCATGACCGGCAAGCACCACGGCGAATCCGCCGAGAGTCAAGAGCTCGGCCTCGATATCATCAGCCACATGCGCGAATTCTGCGACGAGTACACCAAAAAGTACAAGCTGAACTTTTCGCTGCTTGCTACGCCCGCCGAGGGCTTGGCCGGCCGCTTTACTCGCATGGACCGCAAAGAATACGGCACCATTCCGGGCGTCACAGACCGCGATTTCTACACAAATTCCTTCCACGTGCCGGTCTACTACCCGATTTCGGCATTCGAAAAAATCGACATCGAAGCCCCCTATCACGCACTCTGTAATGCCGGACACATTACATACATCGAAATGGACGGCGACCCATCCGAGAACATTGAAGCTTTTGAAGCGGTGATTCGCCACATGAAGGAGGCCGGCATCGGTTACGGCTCAGTCAATCACCCCGTAGATCGCGATCCGGTTTGTGGTTTCGCTGGCATCATCGAAGGCGATGTCTGTCCAAGTTGTGGGCGTCATGAACACGATGGCGAATACGGCTTCGAGCGCCTGCGCCGTATTACCGGTTACTTGGTCGGTTCACTTGAGCGATGGAACGATGGCAAGAAAGCTGAAGAGGCCGCTCGCGTGAAACACAATGTTTCGGTTGGTCAATACGACCTCAAGACCAAGGCCAAGCGCGAATCGAAAAAGGCATCTCAAAAAGCTGCCGTCGGCAAAGCCTAGAGAGGGACACCGGCGATGCGTACAACAAAGACCAATTTGCTCTGCGACCCGCAAATGGATGTGCCTGACGGCTTCATCCGTTTGTCGGGCGACCTGGAGCGCGACAGTATCGTCAACGGTCCCGGTCTGCGCGCCGTCCTTTGGACGCAGGGTTGCCGCCAACATTGTCCCGGCTGTCAGAATCCTGAGACGTGGAGCGAATCGCCCGACGTGGGTGCGCTGGTGCCCATTCGCCAAGTCAAGGCCGAGCTGCGCAAGCTCAAAGGCCAAAGCGGCATTACGTTTTGTGGGGGAGAGCCGCTATTGCAGGCCAAAGCATGCCTTGAAATCGCGCGCTTCTGCAAAACAGAACTGGGCTGGAATGTCTGGTCATTCACTGGTCTGATTTTCGAACAATTGCCTCGTTCTGGTCCGGTCTGGGACTTCATCTGCGAGTTGGACGCTCTGATAGATGGGCCTTTTATCCAATCTCAGCGTGACTTGACCATGAAGTTTCGCGGCAGTCGCAACCAACGCATCTTACATCTCGACCACGGCAAAATTGTCTCAACCGAATAGCTGGCCGAGCAACCCGAACGATATCGCCAGCATGATTAGGCCTGCCAGCAGCGTACCACCGGCTACCGCGCACATAGTGCGACGAAAATCTAGCCCCAAAAAGCTTGCCGCTAACGTGCCCGTCCAAGCGCCAGTCCCCGGGAGCGGAATGCCGACAAAAAACACGAGCGCAAGGTAAATACTGGCATGGTTTTTCTGTTGTAATTTCTCGCCGCCTCTTTTTCCCTTCTTGACACAAAATTGACAAAACTTTCGGAGCCATTCATTTTCTGAATCTGCGCCACTGCGTAAAAGACTTTGCGCGAACATAAAAATGAAAGGCATCGGCAACAAATTGCCCAGCATCGCCACGACCAATGAGGGGATGACCGGCAGACCCAGCCCCGAAGCAATCGGAAGTGCCCCCACGCAACTCAATCAAGGGCAACATCGACACCCCCAGAACTATCAAAAAATTTTTGAGCACCGCACCTCCACCTTTCTCTTGCAATAAGTATATCATTAAGGGCCAATAATCGCCAGCAAAGCATAAAAACTATCCCATAATATTGACATAAAAGACAATCTGTGCTATAATACAAGTTACGTCCAAAATCATTATCAAAAAAAGGGGGGCTTACCAATGGGCGCAAGAATTTTTACAATATTTGGAAGCTTTGAAGGAGATAACCGGCGGGTTATCTCTGGCGAACTCGTCGAGCGGCCTGGTGGCGAGACTCGGGGATATTTCTTCGAGACCGATACCTACGGACATCGCTCGAAGCGATTCGTTTCTGGCTATTTTGCCAAAAACAATCGCAGCGGCAAAGTAGGTTTCGCCTTCTTTGCGTTATCGAACGAGTTCGAGCCGATGCAAGGACTGATTCTCGACATCGAAGAGGGCCGTCCCGGCTATTGGAGCCGGCAAGATCCGCTGCGCGGGGGGTTTGAGCGCGCCGGAGATATGGTGCTCAAATTCAAAGAGCAAGAGTTCACGATTGAGGACTCTCATCGGATTGAGCGCTCTTGCGCGCGGCTCGACGAGGCCGTTCATGCCAACGCCGAATATTGGCGCCTGGCAAGCTGCACCGCGGACTATGTCCGCAACGCATGCGCCTCGTAAGCGCTTCTAATAGGAGACTTCCAATATTTGCCCGGGCAAACAGCCCGGGCTTTTTCCTTGCCGTCTTTCGAGTTGTCGGAGTTGAAAGATACTACCTCGGTTTTCCACCTATATATGTCGGCGTGGATTTTGGTATCCGCAATGCGGTTGGCACAGAGACGCTTTTCGCCACAACCGCGCTGTTCCGTGATGCTACGGTTGCACCCGAAAATATCCCCAACCCTCAAACCGCTGACGGCGCCAAGACAATCGCCCTTACCCTTATTACTCTAACGGCTCTTGCGACTGTCTGCTCCAAGCGTCTCCTGCGCAGATAACGGCGCTATTACTTCTTTGCCGACGCACTCGCAGACTTTTTCTGCATGATTTCTGCGCCGTATTTACAGACAACGCTCATTACGAGCATCATGATGCCAAGACCAAGCGATACCGAAATAGTTAACGTGTCGTCGATTTTTCCAGTTAAGTGCTTTTCGAGTGCAAATATGGCGATTTGCGCAATTATTGAAGTCACGAGTGGCAGTACGATCGCGTAGATGCCAAGTCGCTTGAGCTCCTGCGCACCATCAAAGGTGAACGGCGTACCCGCCTCCAGTTCGTGTTTGAAATAGCGTTCGGCCATCTTTGCCAGTGCCGCTTCGCAGGCGCAGATAACCACGGCAAGCCCCATCGCAACATACGAGACCGCCCGGAAGGTGTCTTCTGTTATGTTGTCTTTTATCTCTTGCGGTAATTCGGCCATGCCCTGTATTGTTACATTGCCAATTTCTGCTTCCTCTGGCAAAAATACCGTGCAGAGTAGTCCCAGCAGGCAAATGCCGCCCGCTATCACGCACAACACGAACACTATCTTGCTCAAAATACGCCCCAACTTTGCGAGTTTTTGTATGGTTTCTAAAGATTTCATGAAATCCCTCCGCTATGTTTCTGTTTATAGTTATAATTGCTGGGCGCATGGTTTTCAAGTCTTGCCAAAACCAAACACATGCATTTACTCCGCAAATACATATTGACATAAGCAGCATAGTATGGTATAATGGCTAATAGCATCTACGATTAATAGACAAGGGGGTGGTGTTTATTGGAAGGGTGCTCTTCTGAAAAAACTTTCACGAAGAGAGTTTTTTCTTTCACTAGCGACGATCGTGCTTCGCTAGATAACGTAAGCGTTGGCTCGCTGGCCAACGTCTACGCTAAGAACGAAGAAGACGAGATTGTGTCTATTTCGTTCAAAGTGACGCGTGATGCGTACCTTGGAAAAGGAGCTCGATGGATTTATGGTGAAGTTTTGGACTCTCCGGCTGTTGGATATCATCAGATTGAGATTAAGCTTCATAAAGATAATCCTAATGCGGACACCATTGAGATATTTCCGCAGGCTCCACCTATTAATAAACTCCGCTAACAGATTTAGCGGAGTTTTTCGTTTCATTATGGGACTGATGGCCTATGCGAGATATCTTCTCTGACTTTAATATAGGCGTTCTTCGGCGCAGGCATGCCAGGTCGCTGAGGCATGAATTCAATGCCTTGCGATTCGAGGCGGTCTCTCCATTTTTTAATGCTATAGTGGTCCGGCATAGGCATCATAATGTGGCCATCATCCCATTCTTTTCGCATAGTTTTAATTTCTTGAGCTAGCTGACGCGATCTGTTGCCCGGCTCTTTAGAAAGATCTAAAAATTGACCAAGCACAATGGCGCCGAATTTTTGAGCACGGGTTTTTGGGCTTGGATAATCCTTGTGGCGTTCGGCAAAAAAGGCTTCGTTGACATCGCCAATACCGCGGCCAAGATGAGAGGCGGCGTCATACCAAACCGGCACGCTACGCATCTGATGTTCGCCGTTGGGGCTTACTTGCATGCCAGCCTCCCAATAGGTGTAACCATTGACGCTGGCAGCTTCCGGTATTGCCCGAGAAACAAGGTACTTGGCTATATTGAGAGTTGAGCCGCTGCGGCCGACTTCATCGACGATAGTAATATTTTTCCCTTCAAGACCGGTTGGCGTGCTCATGATTTTTTCAACATCTTCTTCTTCGATGCCGCCAGGTATGTACAGAGCGCGAATACGGGCTATATCCTCAGCGCTAACATTTTCTGCAAGAAAATCTTCAAAATGCGCAACATGTGAAGATTCTCCGTCGGCATCCTTAATGTAGCCAGAAGAATCTACCGGCGTGTCAGTACGCGCAAACCATTCCATGCGGTCTATGGCAAGATAAGAGTGTTCAGGACGAGGCTTATCCGTAAAGGCATCCCAGAAAACATTATTTAGCCAGCTAACTGGGCGAGCGGACTTGTCGAGATATATGATATGGTCTGCGGCCGGCATTTTTTGTTTATTATCTTCGCCGGCAAGAACAGCTATACAATCGGCAGTTGCTTTCACGAAACGTCCCATAGTTTCATCGAGCGGAAGAACCTCAGCGCGGTCGCCCCAATTCTCGCCCTTTTCGGCCTGATTGGAAAAAATAGCAAAATCTGCTGGATTTACATGAAAACGCTTAGCAGGATCAGATAGAAGTTCATTTTCTGAATACTGGTTTGGATCTTCCGGAAAACGCAATCCCGTTGAATCTCTTTCGTTGCTTTCGCTGCTTGTTCTTAATATCTCTGACATCTGATCAATCTCCCTTATTTTTTATTTTACTACAGCCTTTAGTTTTCTTATTTGAATAATGAATTCGCGTACGCTTGATTGCCTAGGGTATTAGAAGGTTATTCGAAGAAAAAGTAAATATTACAACAATTTTATTATGTAATAACTCAAGAAAAATAATAGAGCAAAAATGGCACTTATACACATGTTTTCCACAGATGTAGCGTTAATGCTTAACAGGGGTAGAATGCTTATGCTTGCAATCATTGGCATATACGGTATAACAGGGGTAATTTGGAAACATAACCCCTGTAAAGGGTGTTGCGACTATATTGAAAACATGCTACGATTATAGTGTCTCCAAGGAGCATTGAGGCTCGGAGACGAAAGGGTGGAATCTACTGAAAAGAGCGGGCCTTTTCGTCATGCAGCCATCCGCGGAGGTGCAAATATATTAGACAATATAAAGACGTCTGCGCGAGGGATACATTGAGAAAAGCTCAACTTCCATCCGCAGGCGTCTTTTCATATATTGCGCAGGCGTGTAGTTTGCCGAAAACTACAAAAAAGACGTATTCGGCTCATTTGGACGTGAACGAATACGCCTTCGACGCATACCCTCGTTTTTGCTCGGATATGTGCTTTATATTATATCAGAAGCAGAATCCGAGCAAACTCGAGCGGTATACCTTTCATCACCAACTCTAATTGGAGGAAGAGCATATGGCTCGAAATCTTCAGGAGGAGTCCTTCAAATACTCAAAATATATAAAAGGTGCGGAGCTCGTTGGCTCCGAAGGTTTTCCAAAACTTAGCCCTACTCAGGCTATTCCGAACAATGTCATCTCGTTCAATGAGTGGCGAGCAAAACGATATCCAAAAGGATATTGGGTAGATCATTTCATCTATGACTACTTCTTTAACTGCGTCTATGCGAATTGTGATAGATATCTAGATCACTATCGTAATGCGGATGGCGTAATCGGAACAGATTATTCTGCCTATCGGGACATGCCAGCTTATCACCGAAAAGAAAGCGTAGGGAGGAATCGAGAAATCGATTACTATCTGCAAAGCAATGGCGTAAACGTCATCCCAGTAGTCTCATATGCCTATCCGCGTGACTTCGAGTGGTGTCTGGATGGCCTGCCGCCAAATTCGTCCGTCGCCATATCGACGAATGGCTCTATGCAAAACTTCGTGAGCCACGAGATGTTTATCGAGGGTGCAATTGAAGTTCAAAAACGACTCAAGCCATCGCATCTCATTATTGCCGGTGGCCCTGTGCCGGAGCTAGACGCACTTTTTGATAATATTGTCTATTATCCAAATTATTCACAACGCTTAATGATAAGGAGAAAACAAAATGGGTAGCACTGGTGCATACCTCAAGACTGGGGGATTCAAAGAATATGGCTGGGAAGAGGCTGGAACCATGTATGGCGTCAAAGTCTTAAAGAAAAAGACAAAAGGCAAAGAGAAGCAATCGCTTCCGCCATTCTCAAACACACCAGGCACAGCATATATTCTTCTTAACCCGGACGGCAGCTTTAAACAGTTTTGCCAGTATGGGGAAGATCGCAGCCTGGAATTCGTGATAGATTACGGCCGTCACGGAGAAAAAGATCCAAATCTCCACATTCATCGCTACAAAAACGGCCAGCGTCAGGGGGAGCCCGAGATAATTGTATCAAAAGAAAAAGGCGTCCTTAATCGGACGCTGTATAATAAATTTAAGAAGTTCCTAAAAGGAGTCGATCTATGAAAACAGAAGATTACAGCGATCTCATCGCCCAATATACGGAAGCGCTTGTTGGCTATCATGAAATTGAGTTTAAATACAATGGCCATATGTATGAAATGGAGCGCGAATCGGAGGGTAAGTATAGTATCTGGGAGTGCGATATTGACGGTACTAATGGTGCGAAAATAGCCACCGTAAAAACTCCAGAAGAGATTTTTGCAATTAAATGCTTTGGCGGGAAAACTATTCTGGAAATTGACGATGATGTCACGGACGCCATTGTCTTCTAGGTGCTAATCAAAGAAGCCGGCCCAGTGCCGGCTTTTTGTTGTGGCAATTTTAGCAGATATCATCTGTTTGCATGATATAATCAAATTGCTACAACATTACAATCAAATAGAGTCTAACAATTACGTAGGCTCTCCGAATAAAAGACAGAAAGCGGCCCTGCCGCAGTCTAGGTTTTTCTTTTATTTGGAGAGACTCGGATTGTTAAAGTTGTAGCGACTCGACAGGGTCGCTTTTTGTTTTATGGTGAGGTGATTTCTCCATATCTTTTGAACCGACCCGCGGGGTCGCTATGTCAAAGAATACGGAAAAACCATCTAAGAAAAAAGCACGAGTTCAATCTAAAACAAAATCTACCAAAACTCAGGGTATTAAATCCCGTGAGCGTGTGCGCAATGCTGGCGAAGTCTTTACGCAACCACGCGAAGTGAAAGCCATGTGCGACTTATGTGAACCGACCATTTCAGAGATAGATAAAAAGGTATTTGAACCGGGTTGCGGTAATGGAAACTTTTTAACGGAAATTTTAGAGCGAAAGCTCAAAAAAACTGGTAAAGATGAATATAAAGTTCTCATTGCGCTCAGTAATATCTACGGCGTAGATATTGCGCGCGATAATCTTGAAGAAGCGCGTGATCGCATGAAAAATATCGTCAACGCGCATTTTAAGGGCAAGAAAAACTCTGCCTCATTTTTGATGGCGATGGATGCCATCTTAAAAGCCAACATCTGTTATGGTAACCTGCTTACTGGCCGTAAGAAGATCTACTTAATTAACTGGATCCCGAACAACAATGGCGGCTTCGAGCTTGAAAAATGGAACTTCGAGGATATCGAGAAACTCCGTGAATCTACTAAACAGACTGATATGGAAAATCTAGCAAAAACATCTGAAGAACTTTTGCGCCCGCCGATAAAACCACCCGAAAAGCCCAAACCTAAGCCTAAGCCAAAGTCGGCAAAACAAGCAACGTTATTTTAGGGAAGGGCAAAAATGAAATCAGTTCGAGAAAAAGTAATCTACATATATAAACATATCAACTATCCAGCGCATGAAGGTTGGCTAAAAGTTGGTGATGAGACGACATTTGAATCCGATCGAACATCGAACCAAAATACCGCCGCCAACATTCCGTTTGAAGTCTTATATAGGCGCGCCGCGGTGGATGTTTACGGCCAACCCTTCCGGGATTATGAAATCCACAAAGCACTTAAACAGGCCGGAGTTAAATGCGAGAAAAAGAATACGGATTCCGGCCGCGATTCCGAGTGGTTTCAATGCGACCAAAATTTTATCGAAAGAGTCATAGACAATCGCATTAATTGTCGTGAAGAATTTTTGAATTACCGCAAAGAAGGCAGTGGAATCATTCCGCGCAAAGAACAGGCTGACGCGATCGAACAGACCTATGATTACTGGAGTAATCGCGCCACTTTTCCCGACAGAAAGTTTTTATGGAATGCGAAGCCACGCTTTGGTAAGACTCTGACATCATATCTTTTTGCAGAACAAATTAACGCTCAGAGAATTTTGATAGTTACAAACCGCCCAGGAATCGCTGATTCTTGGGCGAATGATTTTTATGATCATATTGAACCGAGAAATCCAGGAAAGTGGATATTTGCTGCTTCGAAAGCGCGAGATATTCGTGACGGCCAAGGAAACCTAATTCGTAAACTAATAACGCGTGAAGATTTATTGAAATCGCCAGACGCCATACGCAGGCCTCTGATATTTTTCATCTCTTTACAGGATATTAAAGGCAAAGATGGTGAGGTGAATGATTTTAAAGAAAAGAATCAGTGGATTTTCGACGTAGGTCAAAAATGGGACTTATTGATAATTGACGAAAGCCACGAAGGTGTGAAGACGACAAAGACGAAGAATGTTCTCAAGAGTTTAAACGTCGACTTTACGTTACACCTATCTGGCACTCCATTCCGCGCTATTGCCGACGGAGACTTTACTCAAGATCAAATCTATAGTTGGTCTTATTCTGATGAGCAGAAAGCCAAGAAAGAATGGGACTATACAAAGGGCGTAAATCCATACGAGGCCCTCCCGCAAATGAATATCTTCGCATATCAGCTGAGTACTTTGATGCAAGATATCGCAAAGGAAGAAGAAGCTTGTTTCGACTTATCGGAATTCTTTAAAACTTCCGGAGACCATTTCTTGTATGAGGACTATGTTGTTAATTGGCTTGATATGATTTCTGGCTACGATCGGGAAAAAAATCGTAGAATAACACGAGCCATAGAATTACCGTTCGATACTGAAGAAAAACGCAATAATTTGCGACATACGTTCTGGATTTTGCCGGGCGTTAAGGCATGTAAACGATTAAAACAATTGCTAAACGAGCATCCTGTTTTTGGCCCAAATGGCGATAATTATCAGATTGTTTTAGCGGCAAGCGATGGCGATGATGAATTTGGCGGTAAAGACGAACTCGACGACCTGCGCCGCGCAATGACTGACGAACCGTGGAATACGAAGACCATAACGCTATCATGCGGAAAGCTAACTACTGGAATTACAGTCAAACCATGGACCGCAGTTTTAATGCTGTATGGTTCTGGAGGTGATGGCAGTATAGCGAGAACTAGCGCCACTAGATATCTGCAGGCGGCCTTTCGTGCGCAAAATGCTTGGGAATACGAAAGAAACGGCAAAAAATACACGAAAGAGGATTGTTTCGTCTTCGATTTTATGCCGGATCGTATTTTGACTACAATTAGCCAATATGCGACAGAACTATGCGCTACTTCAGTTGCGCGTACGGTAACCGGCAAAGCTGCGATTCGTGAATTGCTAAACTTCTTGCCGGTTGTATCAATGGATAACTACGGCAAACTTCGCCAGCTTGACGCTAATGATGTCGTTGAACTTCCGCGCAAACTTATCGCTAAAGAAATTGTTGATGGTGGGTTTGTTACATCAAACAAGCTCTTTAATGTTAGTAATATCTTTCATGCCTCGCCCCAGGTTCGTAGCATTCTCGACAAGCTAACCGCTGTTAAAAAGCAAAAGCTTGAGAAATCTCCATCCGAAGTGCCAGAAGCGCAAGTCGAAATCGATGAAGAAGGTGAACCAGTCATCGATCCGGAGACGATTATTAACTCATCCCATAACGTCCTCGGTAAAAAAGTCTATTCAGAGGCACAGTTTACCGAAGAAGAGCAAGAGGCAATCATCGAGGCTGCCGTTAAAGAAACTGAAATCCCAGACTATATAACGATGCGCATGGAGCCAGAAAAAATCGACTTAGCTAAACTTGCGGCCAAAGAAGCTCGCGAAGATGCGAGAAAAACTAAGAAAGACGAACGCAAGAAAGAAGAAGATCTTTATCGCGACAAATTGCGTGGTTTTGCTCGTTGTATTCCGATGATTTTGCATGCATTTGGCTCCTTAGATATGACCTTCGATGACCTAGAAAAGAAAATATCCGATGATGATTTTTATGAATTAACAGACATTACGAAGGACGAGTTCCGCGTTCTTCGTCAAAACAATTTCTTTAACGAGGATAACTGCACGGTAGCCATCCGCGAATTTATGAATCGCGAGAAAGAATTGTCGGACTACTTTGTCAACGATGAAGATAAAGATATTTTCAATTACATTCCGGTGCAGCGGAATAATCAGGTGTTCACGCCTAAATTTGTCGTCAATAAGATGCTCGATGCGCTTGAAGAACAGAATCCAAACATATTTAAATCCGAAAAACGTAAATTCCTTGATCCATACTCGAAGAGTGGTCTTTATATGGCCGGAGTCGTAAAGCGGTTGTATAAAAATTTGCGACCAAGATTTAATTCCGATCATGATTGCGTAATGCATATTCTTGGCAACCAAATCTACGCGTGGTCGCCAAACCAAATATTACGCAAGGCATCAATCAATACAGTGATTGGCTTTACGCGGTTTAAGCGAGATGAGTACGACCAAAAAGAACGTCGCGCTTTAGAAAATCATTTCCTAAATTACAACCCTCAATCCGAAGATAACGAAATTAGCCTAGAAAAAGTAAAAGAACATATCAGCGAGTGCTGGGAGGAGAATATGAAATTTGATGTTATTATTGGCAACCCGCCGTACCAACAAGGTAGAAGGCAAATATATGCTGACTTTTATAAGTTAGCAGTCGATATGTCGCCAAATCAATTAGCGTTCATCTTCCCAATAGGCTGGCAAAAAGCGACTAATACCAATGGATTGAGCCAATTAAATAATGAAAAATATAAACGCGATAAATGTATTGTTAGAATTGATAATTATTACGAAGACGGCGACGATAAGTTATTCCCAGATGTAGGGACGGGTGGGGTTAATATTGTGTATCGCGACGGTTTTTATGATAATGGTGGCGAAATTGCTAAATACGAATATGGAAAAGAAATAGGCAAAATGATCCTACCAATTGAGCGTTCGGAGATGGATAAGCCAGAGGAATTAAAAGAGTTACTTGATATTATAAACGTCTCCAAGAGTATGGAAAAATTTGGGTCGGCGCGAAAACCGTACGGTTTTTGCGCCGACCCACTCAAGAAGCCTGAAATTTATAATATCAGACTTCTTGACTCTAAAAATAGCGAAAGTGACGTGAGGCTTTTTGGATTATTGCCGGGAGAAAAGCGAGGCTATAAATATATTTCCAGAAGTAGTATTTATCTTGATAAAACATCAACAAAATATGCTGAATGTCTGAAATTTATTGATAAGTATAAGCTATTCGTCCCGAAGGCGTGGGGCAACATGTCCAAAGTGGCTGGCCTTGGCGGCGCATATTCAAATATTTTACTGGCAAAACCCGGAGATATTTGCTCTGAAACCTATATACAATTTGGGCCATTCAATACAGAGAGCGAAGCTAGGAAGATGTCTAAATATTTCATGACTAAATTCTTTAGGGCGTTACTATTTTTAGGCAAGGACTCGCAAAATACAGCACGAGATAAGTATCAATTTATTCCTCAGCCAGATTTATCTAAACCGTACTGGGGCCTTCCAGTAGATGCAATCGACGAGGCCTTATTTAATCAATACGGAATTCCAGAGCAAAATAGAGACTTCATTCGCAAAAACATTCAACAGCGCGATGAAAGCAATGTTGAAATACTATAGGGTTTGAATAACGCGATTTACCTCTAGATTGCCCAACTTTAATCAAAACTTTTAGATTTTTGTGTAAAAAAATCCACCCCTGTTGCATTTTGACAAAATGCACAAATTATGGGTGGGTTAGAATAAGCTAACAGTGGTGGACCCTACTGGGCTTGAACCAGTGACCTTACGAATGTGAATCGTACGCTCTAGCCAACTGAGCTAAGGGTCCGTAGCGAAATTATACCACATCTGGCGGTATTGGGGCGAAGATGCTAAGATAAAAACAGATGAGTATTGAATTGGGTTTTGATGCATTAGAAAAACTTCAAAAAGAACGCCAGGAGCTGACGGATTTTTTGGGGCAGCCCAACGCATATGCCGACAAGAAATTTGCCAGCAAAAGTCGACGCCTAACCGAGGTCGAAGAGCTGATTAAGCTGGGAAAGCAGCGCCAACAGCTCCAAAAAGACATCGCCGAGGCAATTTCCGACCCCGAGCTCGCCGACATGAAGGCCGACCTCGAAAAAGAATTGGCCGAAACGGAGCAAAAAATTACCGAACTGCTGTTGCCGAAAGACCCCAATGACGACAAGCCGGCCATCATTGAAATCCGCGCCGGTGCTGGTGGCGATGAAGCCTCACTCTTTGCGGGCGACCTATATCGAATGTATTTGCGTTACGCTGAAAACCATGGCCTGAAAGTGGAGCTTCAGTCTGAAAACGTCAACGACGCTGGTGGCTATAAGGAGGTCATTATCCGAGTTAGTGGCGACCAAGCGTATGGCAAACTCAAATTTGAAGGTGGCGTGCACCGCGTTCAGCGTGTCCCAGTGACCGAATCGCAGGGGCGCATCCACACGAGCACCGCAACGGTGGCCGTCCTTCCAGAGGCAGAAGAGCAGGACATCGAGATTCGCCCCGAAGACCTCAGAATCGACATATATCGCTCAGGTGGACACGGTGGTCAAGGCGTCAATACTACCGACTCGGCCGTTCGTATCACGCACCTGCCCACAAACACCGTAGTCACGATGCAAGATGAGCGCAGTCAGCAACAAAACCGCGAGCGTGCTATGACGGTCTTACGTTCGCGTCTTTTGGAACGCAAGATTGCTGCCGACCGCGCCGAGGCGTCGGATGCAAGAAAAACTCTTATTGGGACGGGCGACCGTTCGGAGAAAATTCGCACTTACAACTATCCCCAAGACCGCATCACCGACCACCGCATTCATTATTCTCGAAGCAATATTCCTTCGGCTATGAACGGCGACATCGATGATATCATTGAGGCCCTGATCAACCATGAACGTGGGCTCATGGCTTAAACAGGCTAGCACTAGCGGCGTCGATCGGCTTGACGCCGAGCTCATTTTGGCGACGGTGATCCAAAAAGAGCGCATATTCCTGTGTAGTCATCCGGAATATGAAATTAGCGAACAAGAGAAAGGTGAAGCGAGCCAAATGTTGGCTCGACGTCTTGCGCACGAACCGCTAGCCTATATCTTGGGCTACAAAGAGTTTTATGGTCGAAAGTTTCGCGTCACTCCCCACACGCTCATCCCCCGTCCCGAAACGGAAGCGATTATTCGGAATATCAAGTCACTTTTTACCTCCTTTCCTGAGCTTAACCGGTCGTCGCCCGCGATTCTCGATGTCGGCACCGGGAGTGGCTGTATTGCGATTTCTCTAGCCCTCGAACTCCCTAATAGTCAAGTAACCGCCGTCGATATATCTGCCAAAGCGCTCGACTGCGCCAAGTATAATGCCATGCAGCTCGGTGCCACAAACATAAGCATGAAAAAATCGAATCTTTTTTCAGCCACCCCTGAAAAATACGATATTGTTGTGGCGAATTTGCCCTACGTGGACCGTACTTGGCCATGGCTCGACCATGCGATGCTCGGCTATGAGCCGGCGCAGGCTCTTTTTGCTAACGACGATGGCTTAGCAGAAATTAAAAAGCTTATGCTTGCTGTAAGCGCTCATCTGCGCCAGAATGGTTTCGTGATCCTGGAGGCGGACAAGTCTCAACATCAAAAAATCAGCGACTTTGTCGCCGAAAATACCGATTTGGCGCCTATTGCGCCTGACGATTCCCAGTCCCTGGTCTTGATTTGGCAGATGTCGGCGCCGAAGCACTAGACGGTCGCACCGTTCTCGTGTGTTGCGCCACGCGGGATTGTCCATAACCTTGCACGTGCTTACGATTTCGCTCAATTTTTTGACGTTTTTTGAAGCTTTCAGCCGACGTTGCTCCAAACGCTGCGCCGCTCTGTGCTCGTGCATAGCCCGAGCTATGTATCACGTCTGACGTATTAGCGCGCATCACGCGCTTGATGATCTTACTGCTGAGTGCCATCAATTCCATTATACCACCCGTAATCTATTGACAAAAAAGTTCAAATCTGATACAATAATAGAGATTTTTGGTGAATGTGTTAAACATTAGCGAATTTGGCAGTTTAACAGCTGAGAAATCTGCTCATTACTGTGCAAAAGCACAGCAGGAGAAAGAAGGGGTCGGTTTATTAAGAAAGGAGGTGTGTGCGCATGACGTACACACTTAGACAGCGCACCGTGGCGGCTATCATGGCCGTCATTGCAGCGCTTTTCTGCGTGCTGCTTACTGGCGTAAACAGCGCGCCAAAAGTTTTCGCACTTGATAGGGATGGCGACGGTGAAACTCCGGCAGAATATGCCGAAACAACCGAAGCCAAACCGGCAGAACCGGTCCACGAGGTGCACTACTATACCTACGAGGTACAGGAGTGCAATTTCGGACCGTCTGCTTATAGCCAGGGGCGAAACTCGGAATTCAAAACCGTTCTCGACTACGTCTATCGGGTCGAGAATGGCAAGCCAACCGGCAACCTGCTACAGCGTTGCTGGCACGACCCGGCTCTGATGGGCGGCGTGTTGGTCGCGGCCAAGCACAAGCTCGACCTGTCGTGGTCGCAACTGCTTGGTGAACGCGCCAGCGAATTCGACAATCTTCGGATTGGCGAAATTGCTGATGCACTCCATCTGGCGTTCCTGGACGACCAGGGATTCTGGACGGAGGCCCACGGTCGTTTCGCAAGTCTTCTGGGGAGCGCCCAGAAGGTCTACATCGAAGACCTCGGAGACTACGCTTCGAGTATGTATATGCTCGAGGATATTATCGATGGCGATAAGCCGTCCGTAATCGTACGTAACAGTACGAATTGCGGCGGTCACGCTATCGTCTTCGACTTCGGTAAGGGCGGAACTCTCAAGTTCCGTCTTGAATGTGGTTACCAGAACATTGAGGTAACCTATTGGCCGGTACCAAAGGCACCGCCGGTGCCCGACAGGCCGTCCACGCCGAAGCGGCCGCCGAGAACCACCACCACAAAGAAGACCACCACGACCACCACGGTCCCGACCACGGAGCCGACAACCGAGCCGACCACAGAGCCGACAACCGAGCCGACAACTGAGCCGACAACCGAGCCGACTACGGAGCCGACTACGCTGAAGTCTAAAGACCCAAATGCGGGTCCGCAGGCTCAGACTGGCGGTACGAATCCGGATTATGGCGGCGGCGCTAATCAGGACAACGACACTTCCTTGACGGAAGAGCCTTCTAGTCCCGATAGCTACACACCGCCGGCACCGCCGGAGACGACCACCGCTTCGCCGTCTTCCACTGTCGCAGACCGCGATGTCTACATTCCTGAAGCCACCGACAGTGGTTCTCAGGTCGTAGACGAAGAAAACGGCAAGGCCGAAACCGCCGACGGCAAAGATTACGTCGTCCAGGCCGGCGATGGCCAGGATCGCACCGATCTGGGCGAAATCCAGGCCAAAGCCGAAGCAGCTGCCAAAGAGGATAACACCTCTGGTGGTGGCGACGACGACGTTGGGCCCAAGCCCGACAGGTCGACCGGCCCCGAGCCGTCGCTTGGTCCAGACATCAACTCCGAAGCCATTGCGGCTCCGGAATAAACCTCTTCTATCTCTACCAGGGGAGGGGCAAATGCCCCTCCCTCCTCCAAGACTTTCGCTCGGTAATGAACAGATTATCGTCACAGATAAATAACCATAAGCAAACAATATTTTACGCTAATGGTAAATTAGTATAAAATGCTATTGACAAAAAACAAAATATTTGATATAATAGACTTAGCTAATCGCAGAGTCTGCGAAAGGCCTGACGAGAGGTGAGCGTTAAAAATCAGATCATTACTGTGCAAAACTGTTTTTTGCACGGTTAGGCCCGCCCAAGGGTCTATGACAACCTTCTGCCTCCAGAGAGGCATTGACATATCGGTAGAGACAACACACTAGAGTTGGCACTGCCGAAATGCAGTGCCCGAAGGAGGAAAAACCATGAAAAACAACTCGATGGCGAACTCTGCGGCTATCGCAGAACAGGTCGCCGAGCTGCTCTCCAAAGAGCGCGAAGAGGCCGTTGCGGAAGTTAAAAAATCCGCAAGGGCAACCCAGGAAGTTGTCAAAAAGACAACCAAAACCTCTGCCGCGGCCACTCAAGAAGTGGTCAAGGCAGAAGCCAAGGCGGTAACCGCTAAGGTCGGCGAACATGCCGACGTGCTTAGCAGCACCATCGTCAAGGAAGCGCGCGAGACGCGCGACCACGTGACAGATGTTGTCGATTATCGGCAACCGGTCGCTTGGGCGCTTATCTGCGTACTCCTGGCAGTGCTCTTGTTCTTCGGAGCGAGAATGCTGTTCTTGGCACCAAACCTGCTCAACCTACCCGGTATTTATACCGAACAGGTCGAGCGGGATGCC
Organism: Candidatus Saccharimonadota bacterium; assembly: GCA_017430725.1. GTDB lineage: Bacteria > Patescibacteriota > Saccharimonadia > Saccharimonadales > Saccharimonadaceae > UBA2834. The sequence goes on from JAFRMK010000006.1 coordinate 94,421, forward strand.
GACGGAAACATTGACCCGGCCAAGATTGTCGAGGTCAAAGACGCTGACGGTACGGTTGTTGCTTATGAAGCGCCGACTGTACACGTTCTAACCGAACAGGCCAGAACGGTAGCGTCCATCTGGGCGATAATCATCGCGCCCCTGCTGGGGCTAGTCATTTATTTTTCCGCTCCATCTTTCTATAGATGGAACCGAAAGGAGGAATAATTATGACTATCAGACGTCGTCGACTCATCGCCAGCATCGTCGCGATCTTCACGATTGTGGCGATTGCTTTGTTGGCGACAGGCGCCAGCTCCCGCGGTAGCCTTGCTACCGCGTTGGGGTACGGCAAGAACGCAACGACGAAGGACCGGATTCACTACTATGCGCACGAAGATGCGCATAGCTACAATTTCGGCCCGACCGCCTACAAATCCGACGATCCGGACGCCGTCTGGATCGTCAATGATGCCGGGCAGGTAGTTGGCGACTTTTCGGAGCGCCTCTATCATGACCCTGCATTAGTTGCTGCCATCGCTACCGACATCACTGGTCGGAACGAAGCCGCTTGGTCAACTATTCTTGGCAAACGAGCGGCCGAATTCAAGGCCAAGCGAGTCGGCGAGCGGCCTGATGCGCTTCATCTTGCATTCCTGCAGGATGAAGCTTATTGGGATGAAGTGCGAGGAAACATCCTCGATTTCTTCAAAAAAGGCAGCGCCACCGTCAGCGAGCTCAAAGAGTATACATCAAGCATGTATATGCTCGACCGAGCTCTCGACGACGACAAACCATCGGTGGTGGTGCGAAGAAGCTCCAACACTGGCGGCCATTTCCTCTGGTTCAATCTCAAAGACCAGGGCGTATATGGCTATCGGTTGGAGTGTGGCTATCAGCCGGTAGACGTAGAAGTTTACTGGCCGGCGCCACCGTCGCCACCGGTGCCGGACAATCCGACGCCAACACCGACGCCGACGCCGACTACTACCACTACGCTGAAGCCGAAAGACCCAAATGCGGGTCCGCAGGCCCAGACCGGTGGTAAAAACGCCGACTATGGCGGCGGCGCGAATAAGTCCAACGACACGAAGCTCACGCCAGAGCCGACCAGTCCGCGGACCTATACGTCGCCATCCGCTCCGACGGCCAAAACGACGAGGCCCGCCACAACGGCGACGCCTCAGACATCGGCCAAGCCGGCTACGACAAAGGTCGATAACAAGACCTACGATATCGTGACCGGCAACGACCAGTCTAAGGACTTTCAGCCCTTGGACGAGGTCCAGCAGAATCCGCCAGCGGTCGAGCCCGCGCTCAACCCCGGCACAAATTCTGAGGCCATTTCGGCCCCAGAATAACCTTGGGCAGGCTGGAGCACATTGAGAGGAGGAGCACTTGCTCCTCCTCGTCCCCATGAAGCCTCCATGAAAGCTCAATAAATCATTGACATTCTTTTGCCCAGTAACGATCTGACTTTTGCGCAAATTAACAATTTGTGGCTAGTATAGTTAAAAATTTTCACTCCATAATGAATTATCAATCATGAAAGGATTCAAAATGAAGAAAATCACTAAAGCTGGTCTTGGCTTGGCTGCGGTTGCCGCAGTGGCCGGTGCCAGTGCTTTCGTGGCGTTCGCCTGGGGCCCTTCGCGTACAACTTACACAATGGCTAAACCAGCCGACCACGTAGTTTTTAACTCAATCATTGACAATAACAAAGAAATCGGTGACGAGCGTTACTTCGTCAGCGCTTCTGAATACACCGGTAACGCTGCGAACAACAAATGGACCGACAAAACTGCTGTCGAAAACGGCAAAGAGTATGTCGTCCGGATGTACGTTCACAATAACGCCGCCTCAAATCTTGGCCTAGTCGCAAAAGACACGCGTGCTTACGTTGTCTTGCCGACCGAAACTGCTACTTCCATTACGGTAAGCGGTAAGGTTTATGCTTCTAACGCCAACCCAACGACTGTTTGGGACCAAACCACTTTCACCTCAAAGAATGGTGAAGCGTTCAACCTCGCCTATATCCCTGGTACGGCGAAATATTACAACACCAAGGATGGCAAGGAACGGACTTTTAACCTTGATACTGCCAGCAACGACCTTTTCACGAATAAAGGTATGCTGTTGGGTTACGACCAAATGGATGGTAACTTCCCTGGTTGTAGCGAGTATTCTGGCTATTTGACCTTCCACGTCAAGGCTCAATTCGCCTCTAACCCCGACATTTCTATCTCGAAAGAGGTAAAAATTCTCGGTACTGACACTTGGAGTGAACAAGTGAAAGCCAAAGCTGGTGACACTGTCCGTTACCGCATTCAATTCAAGAATACCGGTAATACGACTTTGACCAACGTCATTGTGCGTGACATCTTGCCGACCGGCCTTACCTACGTCAAGGGCTCGACGGAAGTCTTCAACTCCGCCAACCCGAACGGTGCGAAGGTCAGCGACAACCTGATTACGAACAACGGCATCAACATCGGCGACTATGCCGCCGGTGCTAACGCTTGGATTTACTTCAACGCCACGGTTGATCAGGCTGTGAGCGAAAAGTGTAGCAACACTTTGCTTCGCAACGTGATTCAAGCCAATGGTGGTAGTGGCACCAAAGAAGATACGGCTGACGTCCTTGTTGACGGCAAGACCTGTACTTCTGGCTTCGAACTTGACAAGAAAGTTCAGCTCAAGGGTGGTAGCGACTGGTCTGAAACTGTGAAAGCTAACGTTGGCGACGTCATTCGTTACCGCATCGCTTTCAAGAACACCGGTAATACCAAACTTGAAAACGTCGTTCTGCGCGACACTCTGCCGGCTGGCATTAGCTACAACAAGGGTACGACCATGCTTGACGACAAGAAGATGGCCGACGGCGTCATTTCCGCTGCCGGTTTGAACATCGGTAGCGTCGAAGCGGGTAAGACCGTTTATCTGTATTTCTATGCTACGGTAAGCGGCAGCCTCGATGAGTGTGTTGAGCACACTTTGACTAACACAGTTAAGGGTAGCTACAACAACGACGACAAGACTTCCAAGACTGACACCGCCGTGGTGAAAGTCGAGGGCAAGGATTGTTCCGAAAAAGAGAACCCAGGCTTTACGATTGACAAAACCGTACAGCTCGAGGGTGGCAAAACCTGGAGTGAAAATGTAACTGCTAAAGCTGGCGACAAGGTTCGTTACCGCATCCAATTCAAGAATACCGGTAACACAACCTTGAAGGACGTCATCGTTCGCGATGTGCTGCCTGCTCACATGAATTATGTGGCCGGCACGACTGTCCTGTATAACTCTGCCAACGCCAACGGCAAAACCGTTGCTGACGGTATCGTCTCCAAAGACGGCATCAACATTGGCGACTATGCCAAGGGCAGCGAAGCTACGATTTACTTCTATGCTACTGTCAGCGCTGACCTCAAGGACAACTGTGAAGATTCACTGTTGACCAACACGGTTAAGGGTAGCTACAACAAAGACGATAAGACGACTAAGACCGACACCGCCGACGTCACTGTCGAGGGCAAGGTCTGTACGCCTGATACTCCAGTCACCCCAGGCACTCCGAGCGAGTTGCCAAAGACTGGTGCTAGCTCCATCGTCAGTGGCGCCATTGGTCTCGCCAGCATGGCGACCGCCACTGGTTACTACATTGCTAGCCGCAAACAATAAAGTTGACCGCCACATGTAGAGCTTTCCCAAAAGCATACAAGTCGACGGGAAACTAACGCGAAAAGCGAGATTCCGATTCCGGGGTCTCGCTTTTTGTTTGCGAAGAACAAAAAGATTATGCTAAAATATAACACATGAATAAGGGTGAGATGCCGAACGGTGCAGACACGCCAAAGCCGGTTATTTTTTCATCTGGAAATACCGTCATTTCCACTTTGGGCGCCGTATTCGCCTCGGAGGCAAAGTAATGAGACTCAGGCAAGCTATTCGCAAGAGCATCTTGGTCGTTGCGCTTCTTTCAGTCAGCCTGCCGGTGATATTCAGCCAAGTTGTCGCCGCCGCCCCCTCCAGCTCCGATGACAGCTCGGCGGTCTGTTATGACAACTCGGGTGCACTCGGCTGGGTAGTTTGCCCGGTCATCAATATCGGCGCACCGGCGATAAAAAAGTTGGTGGAAAACTTCATCGAGCCATTTTTGCAAATTGATGTGCGTATTTTTGGTGACCGCAGCGACAACCTTGTCAACGCCTGGTCACAGTTTCAGGCCATCGCCAACATCGCTTTTGTCGCCATCTTCATCGTCGTCATATTCTCGCAACTCACCGGAGTTGGTATCGGCAACTACGGTATCAAAAAAATCCTTCCCAAACTTATCATCGCCGCAATCCTCATCAACGCCTCGTATATCATCTGCCAGCTTGCCGTTGAAGTCTCAAATATCGTCGGCCTAGGCATCAAAAACGTCTTCATGGGCGTTGCGGACAACGTGAATACTGTAAGCGTCAGCAATCTCGAGAGTGGCACGACCGAGATAGCCATCGACAAAGGCCTGTCGTTTGGTCTCATTATAGCCATCGTGGGGGCACTATCGGTCGCAGCGTTCATGAGTTCTGGCCCCATTGGCATTTTACTCACGCTAATCGTAATCGGCGCCTCTGTCTTGATGCTTTTCGTTTTGCTGTCAATCCGTCAAGCGCTTGCCGTCCTGTTGGTCGTAGTCTCGCCAATCGCATTCGCATCATACATGCTTGACGGCACCAAAAAAGCCGTCTTCGACAAATGGTTCCAGCTGTTTAAGGCCATGCTGATTGCCTATCCGATAATTAGCCTGATAATTTATGGCGGCCAAGCCGTCGCGCGTATTCTCATCGGTGTCAACAGCGGCACTGGCGGCATGGGCTTCATTCTCGGGGCGGCCATTGCCTGTGTTGCGCCTATCTTCTTTATCCCGAGCCTAATCGTGAAATCCTTCGGCAGCCTCAGCGGCCTCGTCGAGACCGCACGCAAAAGACTCACGCCGAGTCGCGCCGGTATGGAAAAAGATATCAAAGAGGGCAGGGGGATTGGCAAGATTGGCGCCGTCAGAACCCTGAACGATACCCAGCGCGCCATTGAGAAGGCCAGGAGTGCCAGACGAGCCGAAAAACGATACGACAAAATCAAAGAAGGGGGCACGTCGCGCATTAGGCGAGGCGCTAGCAATTGGGCCGCCAGCGGTGGCGTCAGAGGCAGAGTCGGCGGAGCAGTGCTAAAAGGCTACGACCAGCAAGCGCGAGTTTTGAAACGTGAGGCAAACGCCGCCTTCGACGACGATGTCGAGACCGAGAAAATCACCTATTTCAGCGGGCTCAGCGACAGCGCCATTGCTGACGATTTTGAAAAACTGATACCAGGCGGCCCTGACGGTGAGGCCAAATTCAACAGTGCCCATGTAATTGCCGGCCTTGACAGTATTTTCAAGGAAGAGGATTTTATGAGAGCCTACATCGCCGCTTCTCAGAATAATGATTTCCAGGAGGCGCTAAAGGATCCAGAGTTTCGCAAAAAAGTTAACTCTATGTTGGCCAAGCGTGGTCCCACCGGTGTCGCAATCGCCAAGACGAACGAGAAGATTGCTACCGGCAGTCAGACGATCGGTGAAGGAGAGAACCAAAAAGCGGTCGAGAGCTTTAGTTTTGCCAACGCAGATTTCAGGGAAGCATACGAGAAAAATCTTGGAGGAGTCGAAAACTCATCCTTTGACAACGTATCAAAAGACACCTTTGCGCGTTATATGATCAACGGCGAGTCTTACAGTCTTATGGATGGTGCTACGGCGACACAGATTGCCCATATCGCCGAAAGCGGACTCACCGGTGGTACTAGTAAGGAATATATAGAATACGTCGAGGGCTCCGCTAAGCGCGAAGAAGCGGCGCGCAACCTCACGCCAGAGGGCGTCATAAGCCTGACTCCGGCGCAAGCCTTCGCCTATGGTGGGCACGCGGACGCAGTGAAAGCTGGTGAGGCATTTGAGGCAAGCGGCGGCGACTTGAGCAAGACCGCGGAAATGCTCGCCCGTCGCGAAGGTGGTAGCCAAGACGTTGCCGCAGAATATCAAAAGCTCCAAGCCGCCGTGGTATCCTTCCAGAACAATACCACAGGCGCCAGAGAAGAAGCCTTGTCGCCGTCGACTGACCGTAGCCGTATGAACCCATTGATGAATATGTTCCTCGGACAGGCCACGCCGACGAGGAATTCTGCCGCGAATGCTGCAGGGGGTGCTGTAGGGAACGCTACTGCAAGTTCTCCCGAGCTGGTCATCGACCACAGTCAAGGTCAGCGACCAGGCCCCGAGAACTATAGTAGTTCGCGGTAACCGCCTTCAACAAAACCGAACGACTAGGCCTCGCAGGCGCGTAGTAGTTTTTCGTAGAGCATTGCGACGGTCAGTGGACCAACTCCACCAATGCGCGGCGTCAGCGTCAAGTCATTACGCTCCTCGCGCACGCCGTCGTCTAGATCGCCGTGTATTTTACCGTCCTCGCTTGCGGTGCCAGCATCGACCACTACGGCGCCTCGCTTCAGCATCGCGCTTTTAATCAGACCTGGTACGCCCGTTGCCGTCACAACGATGTCGAAGTTTTTCAACTCTGCCAAATCGTCGCCCTTATCAAAGCAGTGCACATCATAGCCAGATGCTTGCCACATCTTCAAAAGCGGTGCCCCGACCAGTCGGCCATGTCCTACAATCGCAATTTTCGCCCCGGCCAGGTCGACATTGTAGCCGTTCAGGAGCCAGTGAATCGCCATCGCGGTCGCCGTGTCGCTTTTTCCTCTCAGGCCATCAACATCCTTCTCGACGGGGATGAGGTCGAGAATTTTCTCGTCCAACTCAGTCAGCGGCAATTGCACCACGATGCCGTGCACGCTCTTGTCTGTCGCCGCCTTTTTCAGCGACTCCTCGGCATTAGCCTTGTTCAGCCGTACAATCTCGACATCAATCGCTAAATCTTCACCATAGTATTGCTTCTTTTCCATATATTTTGCAATCACCGGGCTGTCGTTGTCATAGAAGATAACCAATTTCGGTTGGATGCCCGCATCTCGCAAGCCGCGCGAGCGTCGCGCTTGGCCCGCTTTGATAAAGCCCACCAATTGTCTGCCGTTTAATTCTTTCATGCTTCCCCTATTTCCATTGGTTCTTGTTCGAGTCGATAGCCGTATTTCTCGAAAACGGCCGACACGATTGCTTCGCGCGCTTGTGCCAAGTCGCTATAGCTCTTGGCGTGGTCATTAATCAGTACCAGGGCGGCTTTTTCCGAAACGCGCATTCCGAAATAATCCTTACCTTTTAGTCCGGCCTGTTCAATCAACCAACCGCTTGGCACTTTGCCGCCGTCCCAAACCGGGATACCCTTGGCTTCTGCGGCCTTGGCCTCCGTTTCATTCAAATAGACGTTCTTAAAGAATGAGCCGGCCGAAGCCTCAACCGCTGGGTCGGGCAACTTGCTCGCCCGAATCGCCGCCACTGCGTCACGAATCACTTGCGGCGAATAGTCAGTGATTTCTCGCTCGTCCAAATAGGCTTGCAGGGAAGTGTAGAACGGTGGCGTCAGTTGAGTTTTGCGTAATTCCACGGTCACGCTCGTAATGAAATATCGCCCCACGCCGTCACCTGTATTAAAAATGCTGTGGCGGTAGCCCAAATCCAGCTCGTCCGCCATCATGTGCTTGAAACAGTTGTCCCGGCAATCATAGACGCAGACCGAGTGCAGTACTTGCTTGGCCTCTTGTCCATAGGCACCCACGTTCTGCACTGGCATCGCGCCAACCGTACCCGGCACTTTCGAAAGTGCTTCGATGCCGGAATAGCCAAATCCTTCGCCGTTCCACAGCTTCACGCTATATTCGACCAGGTCGTCCAGCAACTCGCCGCTTTTTGCGCACAGCCGAATCGACGTTTGGTCGCTGTCAATCACATAAATACCACGCAAGCGATTTACGAGTATCACACCGTCAAAGCCGCCGTCGCGACCAATCACGTTGCTTCCACTCCCCAAGATGTAAGTCGGCAAATTCTTGTCTTGTGCGAAATGATAGGCCTCCGCCAAGTCCTTGTCTTCCTCAATCTCAATTACGTATCGCGCCGGCCCGCCGAGCCGCATCGTCGTCAGCTCCGCAATCGGCACATTTTCTCGTATGTTCATATTTAAATTATATCAAGAAACTTAAGAAAACACTTTATTCGAAGTCGCTGCGCCGAATTACATAACGCCAAGCATTCTTCTCGCCAATGATGAAGAAATAACTTGCATTTGCGTCACAATAGAGGTTGATTGGCGCATGCGTTGAATTATAGACATCGAGTAGTTCGTCGAAATCGGACACATCCGACACGCTTTCGCTCATGATATTTGGCGCACTTCGCATCTCGACAATCACGCCACCATAGTCATCCAGTATTTTGCGGACGTGAGTTTCATATGGGTATTTCGCTGCATGATGCATTCGCACGACTAGCCAAACCAAAAGGATTATTGCAGTCAAGAAGAGCAACGCAATACCCGAAAGCACACTGATTCGATGCACTAAATCAGTCCCAACGGTTTCCTCTTTCAGTACGATGTCATCCTTTTTGATTTCCTTAATTTTGCCTTCAACTGAGGAGTTTTCATCAATCGCTATGGTGAAATCGAGCCGCGAGCTAAATTGCGTAGCCTCGCTAAAACCCGCCGGCTTCACATCTCCTTCTATAATCATCGCAACATTCAACTTGCCTTTTGCGGTCACGCCCTCTGCCGCTGAGCTGAAACGCTTAATCTTCTCGAGATATTTTGCGTAGTCTATTTTTACATCTTGGTTCAACGCCAGACTGTTGCCAGAAATTGACGCACTCTGCTCTGGCAGTAATTCGACTTCTTCTTCCCAAAGATGCGCGTCGACGTTCCCCTCGACTTTGTCCGCGCTCGTCAATGCGACTAATTTATAGTGCAATACGCCACTCACGGGTACTGAAAAAGCCGCACTGTATTTATATTGCAAATCAAGATAATCTATTAGGCTAGTCGGATATGAACGATCCGAAGAGCCAGTTATATAGCCGTTTTCGTACACATCGTTCGGCAATAAATGCACGTCATACTCGATATTCGAGCCGCCTTCGTTGTATGACACGACATTCTTCGTTTTATCGACCAGACCAAAAGTTAAGAGAATCACGCCAACTATTGCGATGAAAGCGGCAAGCGCCAAACTGCGACCAAGCAAATTTGTCGTAATCTCCTGCTTCTGTTCCTGCGCTTCTTGCATGCCCACCCTATCCTTTATTAAATATTTCGTTTATCCATACGGTCGGAAAACCGATGTATTTGCTGACCGAAACGACTTTTCCGACCACGTCTTCATCCGTCGCCTGAAAGCCGTCCGCGCTATCGTTGTTGTCGCCTTTTGTCGTAAAAGAGAATGCGTCTCCGTGCTCCTCGATTTCGACTACTCGGTGCGTGATAATTACACGATCTTTTTTAAAAACCAAGATGTCATCTTTCCTGACGTCCTCGGCATCTAGTTTTTTCACGAGCACCGCATCGCCTCTCCCATAGACCGGCAACATCGAATCTGACGCTACCGCAATTAGCTGATATGGGAAAAAACCTGACACCAGCGCTGTTAAAATTATACCACAGACCGTAAGCGGAATGGTGATTATTTTGAAATTTATTCGCTTCAATCGAACCCCCGCTTCCTCCTCCGAGAACCGATCTGTCCTTAGTGTGGCGAGATAGATTATGAAAGGTAACAGTACGTGCAGAAACGAATAGAGATAATTGCCGAAAGCCGGCACGATTGGAATCATGTACGGATAAAGCATGATGCCGAGCTTAAAAACTAAGGCGGATTTTGTTCCGTGTCGGAAACAGAGGAAAGCGCAGAGCGTCTCTCGCGCAATCGTCGAAAAAACAACCATACAGAGGAAGAGAAATACCAGTTCTGGATTATCAAAATTCACGCTTGGTAATTCGAGCAAAAGATAAAGCAAAATCGTCATCAGCGTGAACAGCCCGAGAATGTATCTGTGCTCGATATACTGTCGTGAAACGATGGCCCTCAGGTTTTCAACCAGTAGCGCCAACAGCAAAACCGGCAAAAAACCAGATAGAATGTTGCTCAGCTCCAACGAGAAGGCGCTGTGGTTAAAGCCAATAATCAAGCCCGAAGCATATGAAAGTATGCCATAAGCGAGCATAATCGCCACAACGGTTGCCGTCGTTGAACTGCGCAAGCGGTTTCGGTTTTTATACTTGCCTAATCGTTCCCTCGCCAAGACGATAACGCCAGCTAATCCTAAGACTAGCAAGTATTTCAGCAGCGTCAAATCTAACCATTTTTCCAAAACGAAGCCCACAAAAACCAGCCCAGCCAATGCCAAACACATCTCTAAAACCGTTCGCTCTGTTTTCTGAAATCTTCTGCCCACCTTTTGTCCTCTTTATGAATATCCTAATGTTAACTTCGGATACAAGGTTTTTGAACCTGAGCCAGACTTATATCGTACGGTCACAAGGTAGCCGTCGTAGCCGTATCCATACAACCAACAACCAGAGCCAGTTGCCCCAGAGCTCGTAAACACGACATCGTCTGCTTCGTCGTACAGGGTCACCGAAAAATCATAATATGTCGAACTAACGTTATTCATTGTAAGAGTCGATAGCTGATAGTCCGTCGAGTCGATATTGGCGACTTCGATATAAAACGAACAGGTCTTGCCTACGCTTGGTAGGACGCATTTAAAATATAGCTCCGTTCCCGTGTATGACATGTTCGAAATCGTGCCGCCGTTGCTTTCGTCGTCAAAGCTGCTGCTGTCAAAATACAGTGGTTTTGGTGCGGTGGTCGTAGTCGTCCCCGTCACCGAAAGCGTTTTCGTATAAGCCGCAAAGCCCACGGCCATAAAAAGTACTGCAAACACAAAAGCAGGCAAAATGAAAGCTTTTACTGGACTGTCCTTTTTATTCTTTTTTAGCTTTCCCAATTTCGTTCCTCTATACTTGGTCAAATTTAAAACTTATAGTTATGCTTATGTTTTGATTCGTAGTCGGCATATTGTTTACGTTTTCGGCTTGGATGAAGGCTGCATCAATTTCGAACCATAATCTGCCGGCCGTGGAGCCGCTCATTTTTGATACTCGCAAATTGCTGCTGCTTACATTGGTCGTTCCGTAATTGATTTTTGTGCCGTATGTTCCGTCGGTCGACCACGAAAGGTTAGAGGAGCCATTATAGGAAAACATCCGCACAGCAATATATTGTTGTTGAGCTGTCGTCGGGCCGCTAATCGTGAAACTTGTCAATTTCGCATCAAACGTTCCCTCATTGATTGCATCAAGGTCGAATCCGCAGACGTCTCCCAGCGAAAGCGTACACTGAAAGGTCATACTCGAATCGCTGATAGAATGCGCCGTCGTATCGACATACCCCTCTTCATAGAAAGAATCGGGGTCCCACCTTACGCTCCAGACAGCTTTCTCGACAGATGCAGTCCCAGAAATGTTCAGCGTCTTCGTAAACGCTGCAAACCCGACCGCCATACCCAGTGTCGCGACAACAAGACCGAGCAGAGCAACCCATTGCGCCCCGAGGCGCTTCTGGATGCTTCGCCGTTTTCGTTTGTTGCTACTCGCTGACTTTTTCATGGCGTTTTGCCGTTTTTATTTTATTGTTGCGTAAAGTCAAGCACGGCTTTCGGGCTGACCGTGACGGCCGATGACGGCAAATCGCTTGCGCTCGATGGCTGGATATAATCAACACGCACTTTCACGGTGTGGCGCCCTGGCGTCGTGCCGGATTTCTTCGCAAGCGTGGTCGCATTTGAGACCGTTGTCGTTGCAGTATACGGCGTTGTAGCGCCATTGTAGTACAGCTTGTAGGTCAGGTATTTCGCTTGTGCCGTGGAGATGCCGCTCAGCGTCACCTTCGTCAATTTCGCATCAAACGTACCTTCATTGACTACATCTATCGTGAATTCGCAGAACTGCCCAGGTGCAGTCAATGAGCAAGAAAATGCCAGCGTAGTGCCCGTATAACTTGTTTTTGTTACGGTTTGGCTGCCGCTTGACGTAACTGGATCTTTAGTTGAATCAAAATGCACATTCCACGAAGCCAAGTCCACATTCGCCGTACCATTAATATTCAAGGTCTGCGTATAAGCCGCAAAACCAATCGCCATGAAGACAATCGCCAGCGCCAAAGCCCCAATCGTTGCACCTTGCAGGCGTTTTTGCTTTTTTAAATCCTTCTGTTTTTTCATGAATATTCCTTAAATATAACGCTCAAGTTTACTATAACCCCCCCCAAGGTATTTTGCAAGAGACGAATGTAGACGTGATAGAATACAAACACGACATCTTGTCGGTTTGCACCCGTAGCTCAGCTGGATAGAGCGTCAGGTTCCGGTCCTGAAGGTCGCACGTTCGAATCGTGTCGGGTGTACCATTGAAACGAACACAGCCATGATGAAATACTTTTGGAAAAAGAAGACTATCCTGTCGTTTTTTGCCGCCGTTCTGATTGTCGCCATCCATAATTCGACCACTAGCCAGTTTAATTTTCCAGACAGCGCTATCAGTGAGGCGACTAAGGCCTTGCATAATTTCCTGGCCTACGCGCTTGGCGGTATTGCGGTGCCTTTTTTCTTTTTCATGTCCGGCGCCGCGCTGTTTCGTAACTACAACCCCGATAAATTTCGCGACAAAATGCGGTCACGACTCGGGAAACTAGTTGTGCCGTTTCTGGTTTGGAACACCATTGGTCTGCTTGTCGCCCTTGCTTATACCTACACACCGCTACGGCAATTCGTATCTGGCCGAGAATTTTTCGAGCCATCGGTTAAAAACCTATTCGAGGGCATTTTCTTGTATAAATATAACTTCCACTTCTGGTTTATGTTCGACCTCATCATCTACACCTTGCTTACTCCCGTCATCTACGGCCTCATCAAGCGAAAAACAAGCGGAATGCTCTTTTTGGTCGGCTTATTCGTTCTTCCTCTGCTCGTCAAGACATCTCCCGTCATCAAGCTCGAATTCACCGTCTTCTACGGGCTGGGCTGCTATATTGGAAAGCACCATCTGCGGCGCATCGCCACAAGAAGCCCCCGTCGGGCATCGATTATCTGCGGTCTCATGTCGCTGGTTCTTCTAGCTATCAGGATGCTGGCCGTCAGCGGCTTTATCCATCTCACCGTCATCGGCTCGCAGCTCTCTCTTTTGGCACTACTTTCATGCATCTATTTCGCGGTGGACCTTTGGCTTCCCAAAGCAGCCGACCGACGTTGCTACGACCAATTTTTCCCAATCTATGTCTTGCACCCCTATGTCGTCGCCTTGTTCGTAAAAATATTCAAGACGATTGGCCCAAACTCACCAGCTATCATGCTCGCATCAGAACTCCTCGCGACTCTATTTGCCGTGATCGTTATCACTAAATTGGCCGACATTTGGCAAAGGCGACTCCCCAAGTTCTATGCATTCGCTTTCGGGGGCGCTTTGCGGTCAAAATCTTAAACTATCAATCTATTGCGTAATTTCAATAGTCCAATCGCCAATCGCCGAATCGCTGTAGCCGCCACTCTTTAGGGTGATGCGATACTTGCCGGCTTCGCTCTCGGGAATCGAGACGGACGAAACGCCCTCTGATACGCCATTTACTACATTGTGCAAATCGACATAATTCAAGCCCATGTCGCCGTTAATGGGACTAAACTCGATATGGCCGCCGCCCCATTGCGTCGAGTCGTGTACGCTGTATTTCACGACATACAAGCCCGCATTCATCTGGAATGGCTCAGACACCCATTCGCCTTTGCCCTGGAACTTCAAGGCCGCAGCATTGTCGGTAAGATATTTATTGTCCGCTTCGCTGAATTTCGTCGTGAGCGTCAGCTCGTACTCCAGAATAGTTTTGCCGCTATCCTTGTCCGTCATGCTGATTGTATATACGCGCTTTTCGTCATCGTGGGGCTTAACTTCTGTCACCTTCATTGGCTCAACCACGATTTCTTCGCTTACAAAGCTCAGTTTATTATCCGAAATCTCGACTTCGTCGGCATTTTCCGAAATAGTCAGTTCGACGTCTCGGTTGCTCTTGAAGCTTCCCTCGATTTTCACATCGTCGCAACTCAAAACATCGTCCTCTTCGGCGAGCCCACATTCGGTCTCCATTTCAGCCTCGATGGTCTTCACTCCGTCAACGGTTTCCGCCTTCACGACTTTTGCGCCTTCGACCTTCAAACTGTTTCGCACGGATTTTCCGCCACTAATTTCTACATCATAGCTTGGCAAAACCACCTTCAAAATCACGATTGTCGCCACGACCGCCAAACCCAATGCCGCTAAACCAATAATTAGCTTCTTTTTCATACACACACCTCGTTTATTTATCCTGTTTCTAGTATAGCATTGTCGCCACAGGCGAGCACACAAAAACCACCATTAAGTAACAGGTCATGATATAATAAGCTTATGCGAGAATATTTAGCCAAACGCAAGCGCATATTCTCAATTTTGGCGCCGACCGTGTTCGGCATTTTATATATGCTGATTTGCATGACTTGTCTGCGCCGCTCAGTTTGGACGGGGGAGTCCTATTCCGCCTATCTCACACATTTCGGTTTTCGCGAAATATTCGATTTTAGCGCAGCTGGCACTCAGCCGCCACTGTATTATGTTTTTCTCAAAATCTGGGCGCATATTTTTGGCCGTTCAGATTTTGACCTGCGCTTCATGTCGGTCTTCTTCGGCGCCATCGCCATCATGTTCGCCTATATGTGGATGAAATACAAGTACGGCGCCAAATCCGCAACGCTCGGCGCGTTGCTGCTCAGCCTGTCGCCCCTTTTAATTCGCTGCGGTCAAGAAATGCAGCCATTCACGATGGCGACCGCAATCGTGCTCGCTTCGACCTACTTCCTCCAGCTTGCGCTCGACAACGAGAAGCAAAAGTGGTGGATAACTTATGCGGTTCTTGCGGCCGCTGGGCTCTGGACGAGCTATTACACCGCTTTTGCATTCCTCGCACAGCTCATCTATCTTTGCTTCGTCTATGGCAAAAGGGTTTTACAAAAGCGAGTCTTTCTGACGTTTGGCTTGGCGTGCTTGCTGTTCGCCGCATGGCTCCCCAAGCTCATCGCCCAATTGCCGCAATTTGGTGCCAATCCGGTCAGCCTGCACCGCTTGGCCGATTTCTGTGGGCAGGCCTTCTTGCTTCGCGACGCCGATAGCATCACCGGCGGCCTACTACTCCTACTCATCACTGGTCTCAGCCTTGTCGCCTTGTTCGCGGCGAAATATCGCCACGGTCTGCGTTTCCTGCTTTGTGGCACGCTTGCGCCAGTCCTCGCCCTGATCATTTTCTCGGTTACGCCATTCGCACTTGAGCTAGCGCCTGAAAAAATCCTGTTTTCCGTAGTCTGCGCCACTATGTTGGGCGGCGTATCCATCGTGATTCTCGCAAACAATCTGCGGCTGCACTCTACGCATCGACAACGCGCCAATTGGGCATTTGCTGGCAGCGCCGTCATTCTGCTATTATTGTCCGCCAGCGGCATCGGCGCCAGTTTCGAGCCGGCCGATTATGATTTTGACAAACTTCATCAGAACCTCGCCACCGTCAACGCCGTTGAGCAATTGCCAATTGTCACGGACGACCCCTGGCTATACTACAACCTGAGTTTTTATGACACTTCGCAGGTCTTCTTCCTGGCCGAAGACGCAAGTTACGACTCTGGCTTGCTGCGACCGCTCGAAAAAAGCTACTTTGGCAAAATCTCCAAGCTTGACGCCTATCTTGAGAAGCATCACTTGAGCGATTTCTGGCTGGTAAAGGAGGCCCCAGCGCACGGCGATATCGCTTCGCCGATTCCGGGCTTCGCGTCCGCCCAAGTGCTCACTTTGCAATTCCGCGACCATGGCCAATCATTTGAGGCCGTCCACTTCGCCAAGGAGTGAAAAAGATGATATAATACAGGGCAGTCGGGGCGTGGCGCAGTTGGTAGCGCGCAGCGTTCGGGACGCTGAGGTCGCCCGTTCAAGTCGGGTCGCCCCGACCATCTCAATAAGTTTCACGACAATTCGACAGGCCTTCCAACCATGGGATTTTCCCTGGTTTTTTCGTGGTTCTTCAATGAACCTTCCAACTACGGGATTTTCCTGGTTTTTGCAGTGTCGCCACCCCAAACGCAAGCTAGCGCTTGCTCACTCTTCTGCGCTATTTACGATTAATGGCAGAGCCCTTCCGTCTGACGCTTATAACGTTGAGCTTTATGATATACCCAAGGAAGAAGCCGAACAGGCGGGCTTTGACTTTTGTAACGAGTTCGTCATATCGCTTGACTGGGTTAACGAAAGCGATACGCCGCTATATGCCGAAGGTTCAACTATAGAGTTCACTTATGAGGCAACTATTGAAGATGACGCGCCAAGCGAAGTATTTGGCCGAGGTGTGTATATTTACGGATCAAAGTCTGGCCACCAAGAGGTCTCCAGTACGGACTTTATGACGAATACTACTTACCAGGCGACCGCATTACTTGATGGAAATATCGTCATTCGTCGGGTTGACGCAAATTCTCTGCCAGTGGCGGGCGCCAAATACAGGATTAACGGAGTTGCCGCCACGGCAAATGGAGACGGCACATATACATTCGATAAAAACGGTGACATCAGCGAATTTGTCACTGATGATACTGGTAAGGTCGTAATCCTTGGCGTGCCTCTTGGAGAATACACGGCAACAGAGGTCTCGTCACCCGACGGCAGTTCTCCTGCTCCGAGCAGCCTCACGATAGATTTGAAGACCGAGTCGAAGTCAATCCTTCTGGGCACCAGAACGGTGTTCTCTGATCCAGGTATTCTATCGCAACTAGGCCTGAGCCTCTCTCCGTCAAATATTGTCGAGGTTGCCGAGAATGAGTGGATTGCGCTATTCCCGGGCGAGGCGGTTCTTACGTATAATTACGACAGCTCTACGGGAAATTATACAACCACGAACGACAACGCTGAGCTTGATGCCATACGAAAAGACGGTGATAATCTTTACGCCATCGAAGAACACTCTACCGTCGACTATGATAGACAGTTTAAGCGTCTTCCGAATAATGATTACTATTTAACGGTTTCAGAATCAGATATTGGCTACCGTTGGGTATATATAATCAAGAGCGACGACGAGACGATTACGCTTATGAACGGCAGCAAATCGGCGATACTTGGGCTGGGCGATGATGGCTGCTTCCACGGAGATATTGCTACCATTTTCTCAAGCAGTAGCAATGATAGTCTTGAAGAACCAGTAGTTTGCTCAAACAGCGAAGGTGGATATGAGCTAATCATGCCCACAGAAAATCGCGGAGAATATTATACTTTCGGATACCATTTCTCTCCCCGTGAAGCCGACACGGAGGAGGCGGAGGAGCTCGGCATAAGTGGCAACGAGCAGCTTTTCATCAACGATAACGAATTCATGGCATACTACGCTTCGATTGTCGACGACAATCAGATTACTCTTATATATGGATTCCCGATACATTATGATTCGGTCCTAAATCGTTATTTCATTGGAATTGCGGCACCGTCTCCGGCTGAAATTGAAATAACCCAAGAAACCATCGAAGACAAAGTAGTTGCTGCTGAATTCCTATTCAGGCCTTCTACGGGCGCCGATTCCCCTGAATCCATCCCCAACCCCCAAACCGCCGACCTTCTCCCACTCGCCATCCTTTCCGTAACCGTCCTCGCTTCTGTCAGCTACGTCGCCACCAAGCGAAAAACCAAGAGATAGAGAACCAATTCCCGTTATTATCGTCCCTACCTTTCGGTGCCACCCTTCGGAGTAGGGCGGCACCTTGTTTTTGGTATTTCAGATTGTTTGGGAGTGGGATCATGCCCTATAAACGAACGAGCACAAAAAATGCCCAGATGGGCAAGCCTTTTCCGCGTATCAATGGTACCTCCGACAGGATTCGAACCTGTGACACCTGGTTCCGAAGACCAGTGCTCTAATCCACTGAGCTACGGAGGCACGCATGGACATTATACCATGAAACACAGTTTTGCTCGGCGTGCCGGCGCAATGATGATATAATATGCTTATGTTAGCGCTTGATTTTTTGCAGTGGTGGTATTCGCGTGGCTGGGCGCATTTTGCGGGCAGTTTAGTCGCGAAGCTGCGCAACATGACGGACTTTTTCTCGTTTTCGCTCTTGATTCGCACCTTGTTCGCACCCTTCCGCCAAATTTCCGCGCAGGGCACCGATTCCAGCGACCTCGCCACCCGCATTTCCGCCTTTTTCGACAAACTTCTTTCCCGCTGCATCGGCGCCGTGGTGCGCATCTCCATCATGCTATTCGGCGGCATTGCCATCATCTTCGAATCGGCCCTCAGCCTGATTTTGGTCATCGTTTGGCCGCTCATCCCGCTTACGCCAGTTGCCTGCCTCGTCCTTTGTCTCGCGGGGGTTAGCCTATGAAAAGTCTGGACTACAAGCATGTTCGCGCCAAAGAGGCGCGGCTTGAACGCGCGTTCGGCCACAAGGCCATTGTAATTATGTTAGAAATCGTAGTGCTGACCGGCCTCTGTTTCGGTTTCCTAATTCTCTGGCGTCACAGCTCGCTCGGCTGGCTCTTTATTGCCGTTTCGGCCGCCGTGCAGATGTTCATAATTTGGCTCGAAACCGAGCTGAAGCATCTGCCAACCCGCAAAGGCGACAACATCAATAACATTCTGTCGAAAGAATGTCTCGCATTGCTGGACAAAGACCCCACGCCCGTCAAGCTAGTCGAGGTCGCAGCGCAAACCCGCAGCGGCATTTTCCTCGCGAATCGTTATGGCATGGTGCCGCGCATTACTGGCGCGCTGGCGCTCGATGTTACTGCGAGCATCGATGAAATACTCACCAAGGCCCGCGAGGTACGCGAAGCGACTCGCTCCGAGCAAATATCTGGCGCCGTCCTGTTAGTGGCGACCATCTCTTGCAGTCCGCGTCACGAAGAACTGCTCCGCGCGCTCAAACTCGAGGTGAAAGACCTCTATGACGGCATAATTTGGTTTAACTACCTGCACGGCCTCGTCAAAGGCATGAAGCAGCCTCGTCGCACCGGCGGGCTGGGGCGCGACCTCAGTTTTGGCTATACGCCGTTGCTGCAAAAATTCGCCCAAAACATCTCGCGCACACGCGAAGGCGGCATGGCGCTTCAGCTTCATCAGGCCTCGAGCAAAGAGGTGCTCGATCAAATCGTAAAAGTATTCTCCAGCGGTGGCCGCCAAAATGTCGCCCTTATCGGCCCAGAGGGTTCTGGTCGAAAGACCATTGTCTATTCTTTCGCCGACCTTTTGCTGAACGCCGACAGCGACCTGCCGTCGAAGCTGAAATTCCGTCAAATCTTCAAGCTTGACGCCTCCGCCTTGCTTAGCGTTGCCGGTGAACGCGGCGAGCTTGAGGGGCTGATGATGCGAATCATGAGCGAGGCCTATTCCGCCAAGAACATCATCCTGTGGCTCGACAACGCCCAGCTGTTCTTCGAAGAAGGGGTTGGTTCGGTGGATATTTCGAAGGTCATTCTCCCCGCCATTCAGGCCGGCCGTCTCCGCATGATTCTCACCATGGAGCAACAGCGCTACCTCGAAATTGAGTCGCTAAACAGCCAATTGGCCAACGCGCTGAATAAAGTGATGGTGACGCCCGCCGACGAAACCAGCACGATGAAAATCATGCAGGACCGTGTGCCATATCTTGAATACCAACACAAAGTCACCTATACCATCTGGGCACTCAAAGAAGCCTATCGCTTGAGTGAGAAATATATCCATGATTTGGTAATGCCGGGGCGGGCACTTAACCTGCTCGAATCGGCGGCGGGGAGCGCCGAGGACGGACTCGTGACAGCCGGCTCGGTCCAGAAAGCCGTCGAGAAAGTCTATGGCGTAAAGATGCAGGCCACCC
>JAFRMK010000007.1 GCA_017430725.1 Candidatus Saccharimonadota bacterium
CTGACCCATGGATTCTCAAATAATAAAAATGGTAGCCCCGGCGCGAGTCGAACGCACAACCTTCTCCTTAGGACGGAGCCGCTCTATCCATTGAGCTACTGGGCCACTTCTGCCCTATTTTACCACAAAAAGGCGCCCCATCAGGACGCCTCTGCTTATTCATGCGACTAACGGGTAAACTTTTCGCTCAAAGTCTGATAAGACTGAATTTCCTCAGGCTTGAACCAATATGACACTTCCGCGTCAGCCTCTTCCGGGTTTCCGCTGGCGTGAATCAAATTCGGCACCGCCTCATCATGCGCATCGGCATAACCAAAACTGATGTGCGCATAGTCGCCTCGAATCGTACCCATATCCGCCGCCATCGGCTCGGTCGAACCAACCATCTTGCGCACCAACGGTACCGCCTCAACGCCCTCAAGCACCATCGCAATCACTGGCCCCGAAGTCATAAACTTCAAGGTATTGTCAAAAGTCTTCTGCCCTCGACGCGTTATCATCTTCGATATCCCCTCATAGTGCTGATAATAGTGGTCCTTGTCCGGGTTCACCATTTTCGCTCCCACGATTTTCAGGCCGACCCGCTCAAACCGACTCAAAATCTCCCCCACAATCCCCCGCTGTACGGCATCCGGCTTGAACACAATAAGTGTTCGCTGAATTAAGCTGTTTTTGCTGCTCAAACCGACATTCGACGCCGTGATATTTGTCTTTTTCTCTGCCATCCCAAATTCTCCTTTTCTCTACTTTACACCACAAGAGATAAATCCGCAAAATATTACTTTATCTCTGTTTCGCTATGAAACTTCTCGTGCACCTCTCGCAAATGCGTATCGGTCACGTGCGTATATATCTGCGTAGTTGAGATATTCGAGTGCCCCAGCATCGACTGCACCGAGCGCAAATCCGCCCCATTCATCAGCAAATCTGTCGCAAACGAATGGCGCAAAGTGTGTGGCGTCACGTGCTTCGTAATCCCCGCCAGACGCACATATTTATCAACAATCCGCTGCACGCTGCGCGGCGTCAAGCGTCGTTCGTCTTCCTTGCTATCTGCCGACGGACGGTGACGTGAATTATTCAAAAACAATGCCGGCAATTTGTCGGTTCGCTCCGCCAAATAGTCCGCAATCGCCTCCGCGGCCTGCTCAGAAATGAACACCGGCCTATCTTTTTGCCCCTTCCCTCGCACCATAAACTCTCGCCGTTTCAAATTAACGTGTTCACGATCAAGATTAATCAATTCCGAAACCCGCAAGCCCGACGAAAACAACAATTCGAAGATTGCTCTATCCCGCAAACCCGTTTCCGTATCCAGCGGAATCTCCGCCAAAATCCGGTCAATCTCGTCCACATGCAAAAACGTCACCTGCGGACGATGCGTTTTTGGCAAATCAATCATATCCGGACCAAGTGACTTAATTCCCCTGCGCGCCAAGTACTTCAAAAACCCCCTCAGCGCTACTAAATGATAATTTTGCGTCATCACCGACAGCCCCCGTTTTTGGGGTGTCACATATCGATTCAGCCACAGCCGATACTTTCGCAACCACTCGGGCGTTATTTCTTCCGGTCGCAACTCCTCACCGCCAAATTCCGTCACGCGCGACAAATACAGCTCATAATTTCGCGTCGTATAGCGACTGCGCCCCTTCTCGATCTCCAATGACTCCAAGTAATCAATGATTAAATCACCGACATACATCTAAACAACCCCAAAACCCACAAAATGCAGTATTTTCGCCTGCAGCAAGAACACGACCAAAAATGCCACAATCAAGAACGGCCCAAACGGGATACGCAGTTTCCGATTCTTCTTCGCAATCGCAACCGGCAACATCACCACACAGCCCATCATGTTCGCTAAAAACAACACCGCCAACGCCAACCAAAAATTCCCCAACATCAGCGCCAGGGGCATACACAACATCCAGTCACCGCCGCCCACCCACTTCTCGTCGCTCCGTTTATACATCAAGTAATATAACGCCGGCAATATCGCCAGTGCCCCCAAAATGCCAAATAGATCCACCACTTGTTCGCCCCGAGCAATGTTCTGCCCGAAAATTACCGCCAAAAACACACCAGCCAACCCCCAACTCACATACATCAGCCGCACCGGCAACTCGCGCCATTTCGCATCATGCACCAACAGAATCGTTAATATCACCCAATTCGCCATGAATAACAAGTATTTCACTATCTCGACCACGTCAAGCGCCAACAGCGCCTCTCGCCACGGCCAAAACGCCCAAATCGCCACAAAAGCCGCCCCCGTCAGTATTTCTGCCCACAACTCCATCCAGCCAATCTGCTTGCCGCATTTTCGGCACTTCCCTCGCAAAACCAGCCAGCTCACGATTGGTATATTGTCATACCATTTCAGTTGGTAGTCGCAATTCATACAATGCGAACGCTTCGACTTGTCATTCCGTTTCAACCGCCACGCCTGACAGCAAGCAAATGACCCCATTATCACCCCCAAGACAAACAATACAATCATCGCGCCTATGTTTTCCATAGTTCTATCTTAGCACAAAAAAACAGAGCCTCAATCGAGGCTCTGTTCTCTCCGCTAAGCAAGATTAGTGGTTGTCGTTACAGGCAATCGCACCGCCCTCTTCCTTTAGGAAGATAGCAACGTCACGCTCGCCGGTCCCTTTCTTCACCTTACCTTCATCTCCGCACGAAGCGTAAGTGTAGGCATAGAACGTCCGCTCGGCACTAATCTGCGACGAGACATCGGACTGACTAGTCGCATCATAGGTAAAGTTCTTAGCTGACCCCTTATACGTAAGCGAATAAGGCTCACCTTGTGGGTCACTAAATTGCTGGCCACAAGCGCTAAACTTACCAGATGTGCCAGAATCCGTCGTACTAGTACATTCGCCATCAAGGTATCTAATGACAAAGGTACCTAATTTACCACCAGTGTTGCTATTGGGTGTACCAATATTAAACGGCGTCTTTCCGTTGTTATTTGTTTGAAAATCATTTACCGCCGTCAAGACACGCGCCAAATCATCCTCGCGCTGTGTATTTCGTTGGCCTCGCTGCAGGGCCGGCAAAGCGATAAAGACCATCAAGAAAATCAGGCCAGCAATCGCAAGCACCAACACGACCTCAATAATCGTAAAGCCCTTTTTTGATTCCTTAGACATTTTTTCTCCTTTTTTATTTTTGCAACCAGCAATCATTCCTCGCGGCGATTAGATACCCTTCTAATCTGTCGCTGACTGCAAAATTGTTGTCTAGCAACAGTATATAACACGCTTACGCTAAAAATCAAGTTTTTCAAGCAAGTTTTTTCTAGCCAATCTTGCCGACCAACGAATAAATCGGCAACAGCACGCCCGCTACCAAAACCGCCGCAATTCCACCCAGCATCAACAGCATCAACGGCTCAATCATCGTCGTAATCGCATTCACTTTTTCATCAAGTTCGTCTTCGTAGACCTGCGCGGCCTTCCCAAGCATCTCGTCCATTTTGCCCGATTCTTCACCAACCGCCGCCATATTCGGTACTAGTGGGAGAATATAGTCTTTGTCCTTCAAGGTCACCGAAAGCGCCTTTCCGCCCTGAATTTTCTCTGCCGCCTCCTCGATAATGTCCTGCATCACGACATTATTCGTCGCCTCACCACCAATCTGCACCGAATCCAACACCGACACGCCAGTAGCTAACAAAATCTGCGTAATCCTTGCAAAACGACCGTTATACAGCAATCGGAACATCCCGTTGAACATCGGCACGTTCAACTTTATATTATCCATCACTCGAATCCCCGGCGTCGTCTTCGAAAATTGACGCAAACCGACCACTATACCGCCCAGCACAATCAGCACCAACCACCAGAATTTCATAATAAAGTTCTTGATACCAACCAAAATCGTCGTCAACACTGGCAAACTTTCATTCATGCTGTCATACAGGTTTTCCACTTCCGGCACCACTTCAACCATCATGTAAACAAACACCAAAGTAATCACCGCCAGTGAAATCAACGGGTACATCATTGCGCCCCGAATCTTCTTCATAATCTTTTCGTCTTTTTCTTCCTGCTCCGCGATTCGCCGCAAACTCTCATCGAGTGTACCGGAAACTTCGCCCGCCTTGATGAGTGACATATAAACATTATCAAACACCTCCGGGTGTTTACCAAATGCCTCATATAGCGTCCGACCCGCTTCCACATCAGCATTAATTTGCTCGATTACCGCCTTCATACCCTTTGATTCTGTCTGCTCAGCCGTCGTACGCAACGACTGCGCCACCGGCAAACCCGCCCCAATCAGCGTCGAAAATTGTCGCGTAAAGTTGATGCGGTCACCCGACGATACTCGACTCGACGCCTTATCAAACAGCCCCGTCCCCTCTTCTCTCACGCTATCGGGGATATAACCACGGTCCAACAACAGCTTTCCGGCCATTCGCTCATTTTCGGCCTGAATCGTGCCTTTTATGGCCTTGCCGGTTTTCTGCTCCTTCGCTCGATAGGTAAAGCGTTTCATCCGCGCGCCAACCTTTCAAATTCCTGCAAATCAACCGCATACTCGCGCGCATTGTCATAAGTAATCACGCCAGTCTGAATCAGCTTCACTAGTGTTCTGTCCATCGTCTGCATACCCTGGTCTGCGCCCGTCTGAATAATCGTATCAAGTTGGTGGGTCTTACCTTCACGAATCACTGAACGCACCGCCGGATTCGCAATCATCACTTCTGCTGCGACCACCCGTCCACCGCCAATTGCCGGCACCAAACGCTGTGCACAAATCGCCATCAAAATATTCGACAGCTGTGAGCGCACCTGCGGCTGCTGATGCGGCGGAAATACGTCTATCATCCTGTCGATACTTTGCGCAGCGGAGTTCGTGTGCAAGGTCGCAAACACCAAGTGCCCCGTCTCCGCAATCGTAATCGCCGCCGAAATCGTCTCCAAGTCGCGCATCTCGCCAATCAATACCACGTCTGGGTCTTCGCGCAAGACGCTACGTAGCGCCGCCGAAAAAGAGAACGTATCATAGTGCACCTCTCGCTGCACGACCACGCTTCGCTGAGATTTATGCGTAAATTCAATCGGATCCTCAATCGTGATGATGTGCGCCGCTTTCTCGCGGTTAATTTTATCAACCAACGCCGCCAA
Source organism: Candidatus Saccharimonadota bacterium (assembly GCA_017430725.1). Classification (GTDB taxonomy): domain Bacteria; phylum Patescibacteriota; class Saccharimonadia; order Saccharimonadales; family Saccharimonadaceae; genus UBA2834. The sequence continues at coordinate 5,145 of JAFRMK010000007.1, forward strand.
CGTCGTCGACTTGCCCGAACCGGTCGGACCGGTCACCAGCACCAAACCTCGCGGATATTCCGCAAAGCTCGTCACTACCGATGGCATCCCCAACTCTTCAATAGTCTTAATTTCATTCGGAATCAGCCGAAATGCGGCGGCCAAATTACCCTTTTCGTGAAAGGCATTCACCCGGAAACGGCCCAAATCGCCAAAAGAGAACGAATAGTCAAATTCTTTGTCTTTCAGCAAAATCTGTTTTTGCCCCTCTTCCAGAGTCGAAAATACTAAACGTTCCGCCGTCTCTTCATCCAAAGCGCGCTGCCCGGCAACCGGCTGCAAAGCCCCGTCTACGCGCAAAATCGGTGGCAAGCCCACTTGCAAATGCAAATCACTGGCGCGCCTACGCACGCATTCTTCCAACAACGTTTCAATCCGAACACCACTATTCGCGTTCGTCGCTACTGCACCCTGCCCACTTTGTTCCATACCACCATTGTACTTATGTTTTGTCCAAAAATCAAACCAATTATTTCAGGTATTCGTGCAGCTTCTTCGTGTCCTTGTTTTTGCGAAGCTTAGTCAGCGCTTTCGCCTCAATCTGGCGAATCCGCTCACGCGTCACTGAAAATTCTGCCCCCACCTCTTCCAAAGTATGGCTCTTTCCGCCGCCAATGCCAAAACGCATCTTGATGATTTTCTGCTCTCTGTCCGACAATGTCGAAAGAATTGACGCAATCTGCTCTTTCAGCAACTGGTTCGCCGCCGAGTCCTCTGGCGAAACCCGCTCTTCGTCCTCAATAAAATCGCCCAGCGATGAGTCGTCGTCCTCGCCGTCTCGCCCCACCGACGCATCTAGCGATGCAATATCCTGCTTGATTTTCATCACATATTCAATCTTCTCCGGCTCCATCTCCATCGCCTCGGCAATTTCTTCGGTTGACGGCTCGCGGTTTAGCTCTTGCGTCAAGCGTCGTTGCGTTCGCAAAACTTTATTGATGGTCTCTACCATGTGTACCGGAATTCGAATTGTCCGCGCCTGGTCAGCAATCGCCCGCGTAATCGCCTGACGAATCCACCATGTCGCATAAGTCGAAAACTTAAAGCCTTTGTCAGGATCAAATTTCTCTACCGCCCGCAACAAACCAGTGTTACCCTCTTGAATCAAGTCCAAAAAATCCAATCCACGCCCCGAATAGCGCTTCGCAATCGACACCACCAAGCGCATATTCGATTCCGCCATCTTGTCTTTTGCGCGTTTCTGCTCTTTCGGCGTGCCGTGAATCACTTTCTGCGCCAGCTTAAACTCTTCCTCGGGCTCTAGCAATGGAATCTTGCCAATCTCTCGCAAGTACAGGCGCACCGAATCATCAACAATATCATCATAGGTATCGTTCGCATCAAGCGAAAGATCCTCTTCATTCTCTTCATCCTTCATCTCGTCTGCAGTCGGCTCTTCGAAATCAGCGCCCGTCAACAAGTCTTTCTCGTCTTCGTCCATATTCCCCTTAATTGTTTGCAATTACTTTGTTTTTACCCAATTTTTACGTTTTTTCTGGACGGACTAGCAAAATAAGCCCAGCTTTTCCAGCTATTGCCCTCCATCATAGCATAAAAAACCACCCAAGTCCATAACTCTTCTCTATCCCGCACCCCGAATCAACTCGTTCATCTCGGCCAACAAGCGATTCTCCAACTCCTCGTCGTGGTTTTCTTCCGCCAAGCGAATTGCTGCCTCCAGCTCCTTCCGCTTCGACTCCACTCGCTCGCTCTTCAACTTTTTGGCCAAAATCTCCGCCTCGTGCGCCTGTTCTGCCGCCGACCACCCCGCATATTGCTCTTCGAAAATCAGCCCCAATTCGTCTTTATCCAAATCAGCACGCACCAATTCCGCATACTCCGCCGACACTTTTCCAAACAGCACCAAAGCCTTCAGATGCTTTTCAGCCCGACTTGGCCCATCTGTTGTATTTTTTACAACACCAACCCCCTGTTTCAGTCGCCTTGTATCTTTCTTCACGCGTTTAGCTCTGAAAGCCTCCAGTGAAATACCCAACTTCTTACTCACCATTCGCTCATATCTCTCGCGCAAGACCGTATCGCTCGCGTCAATTCCGTCGATTAGTCGTTTTGCTTCGCTGGCATATTCCTGAAAACCCTTTTCGCTCTTCAAATCAAATCTATCTTCATATTTTTCCAACACCCACTCCAGCGCCGGCCGATAATCCTGCACTGCTTTTTGCCACAATTTCGGGTCTTTTTGAATCAATTCGTCCGCGTCCTTACACCCATGATAATCATCAATCACCGACAGATATAGTCCAAACTTCGATGCCATCGCAATCGCCCGCTCCGCCGCGCGCACCCCAGCCTCATCGCCGTCATAAGCCAACCTAATATCATTCGCCATCCGGCTAAACGACTTCAGATGATTCTCCGTCATCGCCGTACCAGCCGTCGCCACCGCTTCTCGCACCCCCGCCTGATGCGACGAAATCACATCCATGTTGCCCTCCACTACCACCACGTACTCCGACCGCCGAATCGCCTCACGCGCCTGACTCAAACCAAAAATGTGCCGCCCCTTGTTGTAGAGCATCGTCTCTGGCGTATTCAGATACTTCGGCGTATCTTTAGCCTTATCGTCCACAATCCGCCCCGTAAAGCCAATCACCCGACCGCCCTGGTCCATCAACGGAATCATCATCCTACCCTTGAACAAATCGCCACCAAAACGGTTCACCAAGCCGGCATCTGCCAATTCCTGCGCCGAAAAACCTCGCTTGTTCAGAAAATTCACCAAAGCCTTGCCCGCCATCGGCGCATAACCAATCCGAAAATTCTCTACTGTCTTCCGGTTCAAATGTCTTTGATAAAACACATATTTACACACCGCCTGATTTCGCACCAAACAAGTCTGAAAGTATTTCGTCGCCAACTCCAGCGCCTCATACAGACGCTGTTTTTTCGCCATAACCGCTTTGTCATCCCCCCGGTACCGCTTCAGCTCCACGCCCGCCTGCTTCGCCAGTTTCTCCAACGCTTCCGGAAAAGTCAGCCCTTCCATCTCCATCACAAAACTGAAAATATCGCCGCCCTTGTTGCTGGAAAAATCATGCCAAATTCCTTTTTCTGGCGACACCATAAAACTTGGCGTTCTGTCCGTTCCCCACGGCGAATGCCCCTTCAAGTTTCTGCCCGCCCGCTTCAGGTCGATATACTGCCCAACCACATCTTCAACCGGCAGGCGCTCACGAATCTCCTCCTTCACGGCGTCATTCATACTTTAATTATACCACCGTAACCCACAGACTATCTCCTTCGGCATCGCTTATGCTATAATTATCCTATGGACAACAAAGCTTATCTCGACCAAATTGCCGTCAAAAGCAAAAAACCCACCAGTCAACCAATCTTTACCCCAACCGTAATCAAACTTCTCATCACCAGCCTGATTGTCCTCATCTTATTCGTCGTCGTTTTCTCGATTTTTAACCACAGCAACTCCGAGCGCAAACAAAAATTCGCCGCCATCTACCAGCGCACCACCAGCCTCATTGCCGAAGAAGCCCCGCTTATCACATACGACGAAGAGCTCAAATCCGCAACTTTGCGACAATACAACGACATGTTTTTCACTTCGCTCTCCTCTTTCAACACATCATACGCATCCCTCACCAGTTCGGGCGGTCTCAATGTCGGCAACGCCAGCAACAAAGTCATCGAAGCAGACACGCTCAACACCGCCGAAATCACCAACTCGCTCGAAGAGGGCTACCTAAACGGCATCATCGATGACGTATACGCTAGCACTGCACTCTATCAAGTCTCCGTCCTCATCAACATGAACCAGGAAGCTCTCAACGTCGCAACCAACACCGAAGTCGCCAATCTCATCACGAAATTTAACGACGAACTCAAACTTATCCAAGAAAACTATCGCAAATTCACGAACTAACGCGACCGTTCGTAGCTGTGGCGAACCAGGTCCTTGATTTCTGCATCACTCAATTGGCCGCTACAAATAATCTCAATTCCATTTTGCCCCAGTAATCGGCTCTGCATTACACTCTCGTAACGTTCCGTCAAGGTCTGCGCCAGTTTTGCATCGCACCGCAATTCTGCCCTCAACGGCGCCGTACCGCGCCAAATTGCCAACACCATCTTCTCTTCGCGATAAAACAACAACAGCGTCCGGTCATCTTCCTGACGCTCTTGTTCTTCTACCCCGTCCAGCCCTCGTGCATAGGCTATGAGATTTTCTTCAAGTAGCACTTCAACTCCTCAATACTTCCACGAATATCGTCTAAGGCCCGATGCTCTTCCGGCTTCACAAAATGCGTATGTAGCGCCCCCTCGAAGTAAATCTTCCAAGCGCTCACATCCAACATCCGATAGTGCAATCGCTTATTTAATTCTGGCCATTCCCGCTCAATAAACTTCCTGTCTTGATGAATTGAGTTTCCCGCCAAATACACCGTTCCATCAAAATTGCGCTCCACGAAATCGAGCAGCGCTTTTTCGACCGCAATCGCGGACTGGCCATCTGCATTTTGTGCCATCAAGGCATCACGCGACGCACGGTTCTTTTCCCAAAACTCCCCCACCATGCGTCGACGCATCAATGCCTCATCAACTTTTACGACCGCCGTAAAAGTCTCCAACTCCTGCAAATCCCAGTCCGTTGCGATTCCGGCAACTTCCAAAATTTTATCTTCTTCTGGCGACAGACCCGTCATTTCGAGGTCCACCCACAACAAAACTCCCGTCTTCTTCGCCATCACGTCAACTATTTCTTGATGTCAAGCTTCAAGGCTTTCACGACCAGATAAATCACCAGCGCCAAAACCAAGAAGTTGATCAAATCGTTGATAAAGGTGCCATAGCTCAAGAGAGCAACTTCACCGGAAGGCGTGGTGCCCAAATTCGCCGTCAGCCCCTTCAGGCCCTCGGCCGAACCCAACAGAAAACCGAGCGGAGGCATAATGATGTTGTTAATCAAAGAATTGACCAATCCACCCGCCGCAGTACCAAGCACTAAACCGACGGCCAAACCGACCACGTTTTGTTCCTTGATAAAGTCCATAAAGCCGCTGGCGCCACCTTTAAGTTTGCTTGCACCAACTTTTGCAATACTCTTTTTTGCCATCGCAAAACCTTCCTTTATTAATTGCCTTCACTCTACCATATTTCAGGGCTTCCGACAAGCATAATCACATTCGTGTCGGAATCTCAATCCCCAACAAATCCAATGCATGCGCCAACACCGCATCGGCCCTCTCGACCAGCCACAATCTGGCCGACCGCGTCGCATCGTCTGCCCGTGAAATCGGCGCCGCCTCATAATACCGGTTCATTTCCTGTGCTAATTCAAAGCAAAAGCCCGCAATCTTATGCATCTCAAAATTCTCGACCACGTTCGCGACAAGGCGCGGATAATCCAACAGCATCTTCAGTACCGGCTTCTCCGCCTCGAAATCATAATCCGCAAAATCCACTCGAGCAAAATCAGCATTTTTCGCCAAAATCCTTCGCATCCGCACATCCGCATATTGGCAAAATGGCCCCGATTGCCCCGTCAGCGCAAATATCTTATTCGGGTCATACAAAATCCCAGTCTTGCGATCCGCTACGAAATCACTGAACTTAATCGCACCAACTGCAATCTTCTTGATATCATCCGCTTCAAGCTCGCTGCCAAAATTCTCGCTCACGCGTTTTTCAGCGTCATCTAGCATATCCTCCAACAAGACAACACCCTTACGCGATGACATCTTCTCGCGCTTTCCTTCCGGCGACAACTGGTCAATCGTGCCATACCAAAGGTGATAGCAATTCAACTTGATACCCAACTTCTTCGCCATCGCAAATAACTGTTCGAAATAAAACTTCTGCTCCGCCCCCACCGCATAGACCACCAAGTCCGCACCAACTTCCTCTTCGCGATACAGCAAACAGCCCAAATCGGTCGTCGCATACAACGCCGTGCCGTTGCTCTTTTGCATCAGCATCGGCACATCAATACCATATTCGTCCAAGCGGCAAATCACTGAACCGTCATCATTTTCTTCGAATTTCCCTGCGGCCAAATATTTCTTTACGGCGTCCTTGCCCCGCTCAACAAAACAACTTTCGCCCATTTCCAAATCGGTCGCAATCCCCAGTCGCCCCATCACCTCATGCATATGCTTCAGCGATATACTCTTAAACCGCTCCGACAACTGCACCGCCTCTTCGTCGCCAGCCTCCAGCCGCATCAACCAGTTCTGCACCTCGTCCGCCAATTCATGTTTATTGGCCTCGGCTTCGGCCTTCAGGTCCGCCTTCATCTGAATATATATCTTACCCAAATCATAAATCGTAACATCGTCGGCGTTCTTCTCAAACCGCCCAAAACCGACCGCCCAAATACCAAACGGCGTTCCCACGTCGCCAAGATGGTTATCAGACACCACTTTCCAACCGTTCGCTTCCAGCAAACGCTTCGCCGACCAACCCTGTGTTCCCGGTCGCAAATGCCCCACAGAATACGGCTTCGCAATGTTTATGCTCGGAAACTCCACCAACGCAACCTTACCCTCGCCACTTTGGTTTTCACCGTAATGCTCCGTCCAATTCTCCGCCAACTTTTTCTGTAGATACTGACCACTCAAAGCAATGTTGATAAAACCAGGACCAGCGACCGTCAATTCTGCATCCAACTCCTCGCTCATTTTCGCCACAATCTCTGTCGCAATCTCTCGCGGATTCTTTCCCAATTTTCCCGCCAACTGCATCGCCACATTACAGGCATAATCGCCCGCCAATTCGGCCGGCACCGCCGAAATATTCGGCGCAATCTCCAGACCATACAGCGACTTTACGCACGTTTTAATCTTCTCTTGCAACTCATCCATATACGCATATTTTATCATCTTTCTACACTTGTCGCTTGGCTGACTCAATCAGGCCAGCAAACAATGGATGCGCACGATACGGCCGACTCTTAAATTCCGGGTGCGCCTGCGTCGCCACAAAGAAACTACACTCTGGCGCCTCGACAAATTCCACCAATTTCCCATCCGGCGACTTTCCGACCACCTTCAAGCCACCCTTTTCGATTTGCGCCAACAAGGCCTGGTTCACTTCGTATCGATGGCGATGTCGCTCAATTACTTCCGTAGTACCATATATTTTTGCCGTCAAACTGCCCGCACTCAACTTTGCCGGATAATCGCCAAGTCGCATCGTACCGCCTGTACTCTCCTTCCCCTTCTGGTCAGGCATAATATAGACCACATTTTTTCCCGCCTTTGCGCCAAACTCTTCAGAATTTGCCCCCTTCAGTCCGCCACGCCGCGCCGCCGCAATGACCGCCGCCTGCAAACCAAGGCACAACCCAAGATACGGCTTGTCATGCTCGAGGCAATATTGCGCCGCCGCAATCTTCCCCTCCACGCCTCGCACGCCAAACCCCCCCGGCACCACAATTCCGTCCACGTCGGCAAAATCCGCCTCCGTCGCCTCATCAGCATAAATCCAGACAATCTCCAATCCAACTCCGGCCTGCCACGCCCCCGCCTTCAGCGCCTCCGTAACCGAAAGGTATGTATCCGTATTGTCCACATATTTCGCCACCAAACCAATCTTCACGGTCTGTTCCGGCTTCGCCTCAATGTGTTCCACTAGCTCTTCCCATTGCTTCATGTCTGGATCACCGTGGTCAATAAAGCGCTCCAGCGGCGCCAACACGCCACCCTGCACGGCATTTAATGGTACTTCATAGACCGATTTCGCATCCGGCATCAGTACCACCGCATCCTGCGCTACACCGCAAAAAGTCGCCAACTTGGACGCCACTTGCGGCGCCTGTATCACTCTATCAACATCCATCCGTGCAACCACCATATCTGGAATGATGCCAAATTCCCGCAAATCGCGTAACGAGTTTTGCGCCGGCTTCGTCTTAAACTCGTGCGACGTCGACAGCCACGGCACATAGCACACATGCACAAACAGACAGTTTTCTCGACCAACCTTGTTCGGAAACTCCCGAATCGCCTCCACGAAATGTGACCCCTCAAGGTCCCCAATCGTGCCGCCAATCTCCACAATATGTACGTCAGACTTGAAGTGCTTTGCGTTGTCGACAAAGGTCTGCTGCACCAATCCCGTCACGTGCGGCACCAGTTGCACAGTCCTCCCGCCAAATTTTCCAGCCCGCTCATCATCAATCAAGCGCTTATAAAGCTTTCCAGAAGTCCAAATCGAATCGCCAGTCATTTCCTCGTCAAGAAAACGCTCGTAATGTCCCAAGTCTAAATCCGTTTCCGCCCCGTCATAGGTCACAAAGCATTCACCGTGCTCGCGCGGATTCAGCAAGCCCGCATCGACATTAAAATAAGGGTCACATTTCTGCATCGAAACCTTCAGACCCTTTGCCTTCAGAATTGCGCCGATACTCGCCGACATAATTCCTTTTCCTACCCCTGATATTACTCCCCCTGTTACAAAAATATATTTAGTGTTTGTTTTCATGGGTACCTCCTCATTGACCCACCTATTTTTCCCACTTTAAGTATAACCAGTATCAGCGGCATTTGCAAGATGTATAATGTAAAACATGAAATGCCTGTACCATACGCATTACCGCTTTTACAAACCGGACACCAAGACCACGCCATCTTTTTTATTACTCAGCGATATCCACTTCAGCACTAAAGTCCAAAACGACCGCCTTTCAGCACTCCTCAAGCACGCCACCAAACTTCGCCCTGACTATATCTTGATTCCCGGCGACCTTATCGATTCGCTTGAATCCATTGATGCCCCACACGGCCGCCAACGTCTTTTTGCCTGGTTGACAGAGCTAGGCGCCATCGCGCCCGTGTTCATCTGTCTCGGCAATCACGACTTCTATCGCACCAATCCCGCTTTCGCCTCAGTTTTCTCGCGCAAGCAACATTGGTATGCCGAGCTAAGTTACAAATATATCAAGGACCTAAACCAACTCCCCAACGTCCACTGCCTGCACAACGCCGCCTACGAAGATAAACAAGTCTATATCTTTGGCCTCACCGTTTCGCCAGATTATTATCAGTTTGACCACGACGGCCACACGACAACCTTCCTCCATCCCGGCGACGAGCACAAAGACGTGCTGTTGGATGACCTGAACAATATCCCCACAAAACAGCTCCACAACCTTCCCCGCCGCAAAGCCAAAATCGCCCTGATTCATCCGCCCTACTATCTCGACGACCCCGAAATCGCACCATTCTTTGCTGATTTTGATTTCGTCATCGCCGGCCACATGCACAACGGCCTCGTCCCTCCCGTCGTTCATGACTTCTGGCGCTCCGACCGCGGCATCTATGCACCCGGCAAACACTTCTTCCGCCAAAAATCCCGCGCCCGCATCACCACACCCGACCAGAAAATCATCATCTGTGGCGCCGTCTCGACCTTCCAAAAGAGCGCCAAACCGTTGACCTTTCTCAACTCAATCTACCCAGTCAATACCGCCCTATTGGAATTCACGCACCAATCACGTTTCGCGCGCAAACCCGACGTTCACAACAAATACATCAGCTTCTAGCGCGCCGTCCGACCGCGCCTAATACACTATCGGCCACACCTCCAAACCAAGCATCAACAAACATAACACGGACGCAAAAACCGCCCAAATCCCTTTACCAAAGGAAGAACCAAAAACTAATAACATCTATTGTTGACCTTTTTGCGCAGAACTAACTCTGCTTTGTTAATGTTTTTATTTTTACTCCAACACTACCAAAAGCATACAACTTCCTTATGCTTTTTTCAAGTAAATTGTTTGGGCGCCAGTGAAAATTGCGACATGCACAGGCACGGCCGAGCACAACCTGAAATACCCGTAACGACGGGCTATTTCAGGTGGTCGCAATTCTCACTGAAGCCCAAAAAATGGTAGGCCCGGCTGGAATCGAACCAGCATTGTATCCTTAGAGGGGATATGTCCTATCCGTTGAACGACGGGCCCGCTTCTCATATTTTATCATAGCGAAAGGTGTTATAATAATACCCATGAAACTATCTGAAGAATTAGCATGGCGCGGTTTTATCGCCGAACACACCCTGGAACAACCCTCTGACCTCGATAAAGGCCCGCGCAATTTCTATTGGGGCACCGATCCGTCTGCCGACAGCCTACACATCGGCCACCTCGCCGCCCTAATGATGTGCGCCTGCTTCGTCCGCCATGGCTACACTCCCTTCTATCTCGTCGGTGGCGCCACCGGTCAAATCGGCGACCCCAAAGAGAACGAAGAACGCGACCTCAAAAGCCTCGAGGAAATCGAACACAACAAACAAAAGCTCGCCGAACAAATTATCCGCGTCACGCACTCTCCCGCCGGCACCAAAGTCCTCGACAACAACGACTGGTTCAATGACATCAAATTCCTCCCCTTCTTGCGTGAAATCGGCAAAACCTTCAGCATGACCCAACTGCTCGACCGTCAATTCGTCCAACATCGCATCGGCGAAGGCGGCTCCGGCATCTCCTATGCCGAATTCAGCTACACGCTCATTCAGGGCTACGATTTCTTGCACCTCTTCCGCACTCATCACATCGACCTTCAGCTCTGTGGCGCCGACCAATACGGCAACTGCGCCTCTGGCATCCATCTCATCAAGCGCCTCGAAAACGCCAAAGCCGACGTCTATTCTTGCCCGCTCATTATCGATAAGGTCACCGGTCGCAAATTTGGTAAATCCGAAGGCAACGCCGTCTGGCTCGACGCCGAAAAAACCAGCGTCTTCGACTTCTATCAGTTCTGGCTCAATCAGTCCGACGACGCCCTCGCCGACTATTTCAAGTATTTCACCTTCATCACCCCTGAAGAACTCGAGCAAATCCTCGCCACCCATCGCGCCAACCCCAGCGCCCGCAGCGGCCAAAAACAGCTCGCCAGCGCTGTCACGCGCATCGTCCACGGTGAAAGCTCCGCCTCTGAGGCTGAGCGTCTCACCGATTTACTGTTCAGTGACCACGATCTCGCCAATCTTGACGCCGCCGACCAGCAGCTGCTAGCCAAGCACTTCCCCACAGCCTCCGTCGGCACCAGCCTGGTTGACGCCCTCGCCACCACCGGCCTAGCCTCCAGCAAAGGCGAAGCCCGCAAGCTCATCGCCGGCAACGCCATCTCGCTCAACGGCGCCAAAACCACCACCGACCAAACAATCTCCACTCCAACCCTCATCAAAAAAGGCAAAAACAAGTTCGCCTTCGTGCACTAAATCTTGACTTTTTTGCAAATCTGTGCTATTATAATAGCATGTTCGTCATTTTGATGGCGAATTGTAGTTTACGAGAGCCCAATTTGTTACTAAGAAAGGAGTGAATGCATTGGCAGCATTCATTATCAAAAAAGGGGTAAACAAACTCTTCCTCGAAGGAAGAGAAGCCGAACTGACAGAGAATGATGCTCTTCTCTGTTTTGACATCGATGGCAAGAAGGAACTCAGCTACCTGACCGCCGTCACACCCGAACGCGGCCTTTCTAAAGGCCAGTCGGATATGTTACTGCAGCATCTCACCGAGATGTTCGAAGACAGCATCCGGCAAAGTTTCAAGGCAACAAACCCATCGGACAAGCAGCTCGTCTACGGCGCAGTTCCGTACGACGAGAAAAATGCTTGGCAGGTGTCCTTCCCCACCTACGGCTTCAGCGGTGATAACGACGCCGTAAAGGCCGCGGTGCAGGATTTCGTCGATTGGCTAAAAGCCAACACGACGGGCACCAAAAAAGCCAAGGTAGTCGCCAAGCCGGCCGCCAAAGCAGTCACGCCAACCGAAGAAGCTACGCCGGCCGAAGCGGCCACGGCCGCAGAATCCACCCCGACTGAAGCAGTCGAACCACCGGCCAAAGAGCCGCAATTCTGGTGGGACGGCAAAGTCTTCGGCACACCAGAATACTCCGAAGCTTTGGCAGATTACTGCCAAAGCTAGGCTCTCACCTCTCCCCCATTCACCGAATGGGGGATTTTTCTTGTTTTGTGTTTCCTCTCCTACTCCTGTAAAATATAGTCATAAAGGAGGATTCATGAAAAAAGTACTCGCATTTGACGTCGACCAGACGTTAAACATTGCCAAAATGCCAATTCCGGACGAAATCGCCGAATTACTCATCGGCTGTCTCGACCATTATGAAATTTGCCCAATCTCTGGTCAAAAATTCGAACAATTCCTCATTCAAATCGTCGACCGACTCGTCGAAAAAGGCGCCACCCCAGAGCAACTCACACACCTGCATCTCTTTGTCGCTCAAGGCACCCAATACTATCGTTATAACCTCGCCGCAAAAAACTGGGACCAAGTATACAATTATCCACTGACTGATGAACAAGTCACAAAAATAACTGCAGCCATCGAGCAATCCGCCAAAGAACTTGGCTACTGGGAAGCCGACAAACTTGCCCCTGGCGACGAAATCATCGAAAACCGCCTCAGCCAAGTTACCTTTTCCGCGCTCGGCCAAACCGCTGGCACTGAAGCAAAATATGCCTGGGATCCCGACTGCAAAAAACGCGAAGCCATCGTCAAACGTGCCAAAGAACTCGCACCTGAATTTGAATACGAAATTGGCGGCACTACTTCCATTAACGCCATCACTCCCGGCATGAACAAAGTCTTTGGCATGACCCACCTCATGGAAGAGCTCAAAGTCGACAAGCCCGAAATCCTCTACTTTGGCGACATGACTCAACCCGGCGGAAACGACTACCCCGTCGTCCAAATGGGCATCGACACCATCACTGTTCGTTCTCACGAAGACACCGCCTTCGCCCTTCGCGGCATTCTTGGCGTTACAGCTTAAAGCGTTCGTGCTAAAATAGCAATATGACTAGTCAACGCAAAACTTATATAATCGCCAACTGGAAGATGAATTTCACCCCTGGCCAAGCCAGCCTTTATCTTCATCGTCTCAGCAATCGCGTACAGAGTTCGCGCAATCTACAGATTGTGCTGGCGCCATCCACAATCTCCCTTCAGCCGCTCTCTCTCCAAATTAACCGCCGCCAATTCAAGCTCTGCGCCCAAAACTTCTACTGGCGCGATTTCGGACCCTACACCGGTGAAACTGCCATCTCCCAACTGCGTGGCTTCGTTGACTATGCCCTGGTTGGACATTCCGAACGACGCTATATCTTTGGCGAAACCGACAAAGACATCCGCGCCAAAGTCGCCACCGCAATCCGCAACGACGTCACCCCAATACTCTGCATCGGCGAAACCGCTCTAGAGCGCAAAAACGGCGAGACTAAGTCCGCCATCACCGACCAACTCCTCGGCGGCCTCCACGACGTCAGCGACGAAGACCTTCGCAAAGTCATTATCGCCTACGAACCGGTTTGGGCCATTTCCAGCAACAAGCACGCCAAGCCCGCTAAACCTGCCGACATCGCCGAAGCCGAAATGCTCATCCGCAAACAAATCGCCCGCCTCTATGGCCAAACGACAGCTGATGCCATCCCCATTCTGTATGGCGGCTCAGTCAATGCCAGCACCGCGGCCGGATATCTCGACATCCCGGGCATCGACGGCCTCCTCATCGGTGATGCAAGTTTGGTTGCAGATTCTTTCTGTAGTATAATAGAGTCAGCAAAGGGGATAATTGATGAGCGATAACATCGACTATGACGAACTGGACAAAGCCGTAAACGAAGCAATTCAGACTCGTTCCAAGCATCGCGCGCCACAAAAGCCCGTTCGCCGTCAAGGCCAATATATTGATTTTGTCGCCAGAAAACGCCCTCTTTCCACTTCTCCACAGAAAAAGATCGCACCGCATTCCACCGCTTCGTCACGCCCTGTCGTGAAACGCGTCATGCGCCCCCAAGCCCAGCGACCAAAGATTGCCGCCGAATCGCCTTCCGCCGTAGTGCGCCCTCTACCGACACGCCAACGACAAACCACTCCCGCGCAGCCCGCCAAGGCCAAACCGGCACCAAAAGTTGTTACACCCAAACCGACCCCAAAGCCAGCGCCAACACCGACACCCGCCCCTCCTGCTCCCGCTCCGGCGCCCAACGCCAACAACTATTCACTCGGCGGCCGCTCTCCGTTCATGATTGACACTAAAGTCGATAAACGCCCCCTCGGCACCAATATTCCCGAAACAAGCGCTCGCACTGTCCGCAGCACGCGCAACACCTACAGCCAAAAAGACCCCAGCGCCGCTTCTTCTCGCAAGCGCAAAGCCGACAAGCACGTCATCACCGAATCACCCAAAAAACATTCCGGCTGGCTCTGGGCACTTGCCGTTCTACTCATCATTGGCGCCGGCGCCGGTCTCGGCTACCTCGCCTACATCCTCGTCTTCTCCAACTAGCAAAAGTCTCTTATATCTGGTATAATAAAGCCATGCGGTGAGCGTAGCTCAGTTGGTTAGAGCGTCTGATTGTGGTCCAGAAGGTCGGAGGTTCAATTCCTCTCGCTCACCCCATAGCACTTGCGGGTTTCATATAACGGTTATTATGTGAGTTTTCCAAACTCAACACGAGAGTTCGACTCTCTCAACCCGCACCAAATAATAAAACATATCCCAAAGGGATATTTTTTATTATTTATTTGTGATTCGAGAGAGGCGAACGTAGTTCGCCCGCGGTAGGAACCAAGCGAAAGAAAGTGCTTGCACTTCTCTTTCCGAGGCGACGCCCCGCGGTATAGCCGAGCCACGCTCGGCGCTCTCTCTCAACCCGCACATGAACAAAAAACACGACCCAAAAGGTCGTATTTTTTGTTTCAAAGACGTTTAGATTCTATCGACGTAATTGCCGTCTTGCTAGGAAACCTCCCGATACTGCTACAATCCCAAACGCCAAAGCAATTACTCCAAAATTGTCAGCAGTTTGTGGGTTTTCCGGTACACCTTCACTCTCACTATCACTTGATTCAATATCGGTGAAAACGACCTCATTGGCATACAAAATATGTGGGATCAACTGTCTCTCAACCTCATACTGCGCCATGCTTGGCCCTCCAAGACTCATGTAATATTTGTCAACCTTTGGATAATGCTTTATCACTGTCAGGCCCCGGTATTCTACGGCCTGCTCACTCTTCTCTCTTATAAGGTTGAACGAATACGGATAATCAATCACGTAACGCGACAGCTTATCTAGGTATTTAAAATGCGCACCAACCGTCTTGCCCATACCACTACTCGCACTTAATGGCGCCACTAGTTGGTACTCGTCATTTTCCGTCTCGCAAAGAAGCGCCTCCCCTTCTCCGCCAAACAAGGCTGAACCATCGGCTGAATAGCAGCCATCGCCCTTCGACGTAAACACGGTTTCGCTATCATCATTTTTCATTCCTCTTATCGTAATCGTGCCATCGTTGTTCTTTACAAGATAGTCGCCAATGTCTGGATAAGAAACGTGGCTCGATTCTGCGGTAAGGTAATCACTTAGCGTTGACACCGCAACATAACCACCCCAATCGTCCCAATATGTTGTTTCAATATCATCACCTAATGCTCCATCAAGAATATAATTACCGTCCGTACCTTTTCTTGCCGTCATCAATAAACTACTGTTCTTGTATTCTCCCGTCGTCGCATCATAAGTCATCTCATAACCCGTCTGGCTCATATCGTATACGTACATATCATCGCCAATAGATTGCAAGTATGGCGTCAAATCCATTAGGCCCGCCAGCATGAACTTCTCTTCGTTATAATCAATATTCACCAAATCTTCCCAAGCCACGGTACGGGTTTTAGTTTTATCCTCTGTCACGTGGCCCGCTGGCGCCTCAGCTTCAGTCACAGTATAGTCCTTTAACGGCAGACCAGTTATAATTACTCTTCCATTCTCATCAGTCACAAACTCGCTAATACTGCCGTTCCTATCATATTCATATGCTCCTGCCACCGTACTACTTTCTTTTGCCTTCACGCCTTCAACGGCAAACTTCGCCCCGGCCAGTGGCGCTCCATTCTTATCAACCCGCTTAATGACCAAATTACCGTCAATCAACACATTCAAGTTTTTTATATCACTAATCTGGGTATTTCTAGTATTGCCATTACTCGAATAGACATAGTCATAACCGTGCACATTCGCAAACGAAATACTCGCCCCTGCATTACTGTTCGCCCGCAATGCATACTCGATTTCAATCTCCGCACCCTCATCATACAAGAATTCCGTCGTGAAAGTGTTCGAACTACGCGTAATCTCGGCCCACTTTACGCCAATACTTACGCTTAAATAATAACCCGTCATCTCTGCTTCCTCGGTCGGGACATCTTCTACCGAAACCGTATAACCACTCCCATCAATTTCAGCCCCATCAACTTTCACTATAACAGAGCTCTCATCAACGGCCACCCCCCTCGGGAACAAAGATTGAAACTGGTATGCGGTCATCGGCCAACTCGTCGTATCGTCATGATAAAGCGCCGTCTCTAATTTGGTTGAAACTCGCACGCTCTCTCCGCGCTTGGCAACTCGCGTCTGATAGTCCAAGCTTCCATCATTTTTCTTCATCAAGTATTCTTCATCCGGAAAAATAACACCCAAGCCATCGTAGCCCCAAAGAGGCTCACCTTCCGAAATAATATTATAGTCAATCGTCGAAGCATCGGTTTGCCCAGTCAAAACAGGATCAAGGCTAAACCACTGCGGGCCAGTAAAATCAAATGAAATTGCCCCAACATTGCCCCCCGAAATAATTGTTCCCAAAATGCTAAAGGCAAGCGTCGCAATCAGTCCAGATACTGTTTTTCTCATTTTTATTTTCCCTTTTCTAGCCCGCCCAAGAAAAACCGACTAGATTATGTTTGACCTTTTTATTTTACTCCAACACTATCCCGATTATGGCAAATCCTTACTTGCCTGTCAAGATAGCTTTATGACATAATAATATTATTGATGTGCTCCTAGGAAACATATCTTTTGGGCTTAGTCTATCTGCCTAAGCAGATAGACTTTTTTACTACTTGAGCAACCTAAAAGTATTTTGATAGCGCTTAGTAATTAATAGTAAGTTCTGGAACATACGCAGGCCACGGGCAAAATAGTACTCGTCCAAGTCGCTAAACATTTTTCTAATGGAACATAACGGAGCTTGCTAGCGAGTTCCAGGTGTGACTCGCCCGTAAAGACGGGCCAAGGCAACACCGTGTTCCTTTAGGAAAATGTTTAGTTGGATTACGCCAAATCACTCGCCACCCGGTTCACTTCTTCCATCGTCGTCACGCCCGTCAGCGCCTTCAGCATACCATCTTGGCGCATCGTCACTGTGCCCTTCATTTTCGCCACTCGCATAATATCGCCCGACGTCGCGTGAGCCACAATCAACTTCTGAATATCTTCGTCGACGGTAATCGTCTCGTACAAACCAGCGCGCCCTTTATAACCGCCCGGCGCCTCCTCGCTCTCAATCCCCTTCACCAATGTGAAGCTCTTCGAATTAGCTAAGGGCAAACCCTGATAGCCCAAGCGTTCACCCACAATCGGCACTTCCTCGGCCGTCTTCGGTAGAATATCGCCCACCACCGAACGAATGGCTGTCGTTTCCAGCTCGCTCGACTGAAACGCCTCCCGCCTCTCTGCAACACGCCGCACCAAGCGCTGGCCAATCACCGTATTCAAAGTCGAAGCAATCATAAACGGCTCAATACCCATATCAATCAGACGCGGCAAAATCCCCGCCGCCGAGTTGGTGTGTAGAGTCGAGAACACCAAGTGACCGGTCAACGCCGCCTGTACCGCCAAGTTCGCTGTCTCGGCATCACGAATCTCCCCCACCATCACCACGTCTGGATCCTGACGCAAAATTGAACGCAACCCCGATGCAAATGTCAGCCCGGCATCGACATTAATCTGAATTTGGTTCACCCCATCCATCTTGTATTCGACCGGATCTTCCAACGTCACAATATTAATCGCGTCACTCTTAATCTTCTTAATCAACGCATATAGCGTAGTCGATTTACCTGAACCAGTCGGCCCTGAAGTCAAAATCATCCCATTCGGTCGCGAAATTCCCGCCATCACATCCTGTAACGCTCGCCCCGTCATGCCCATCTTCTCGACATCCATTGACGTACCGCTCTTATCCAACAACCGAATTACGACCTGCTCGCCCCACACTACGGGCGATGTCGAAATCCTTAAATCGATAACATTTCCATTCACATTTACGGCAAATTGACCATCTTGCGGAATCCGGTGCTCATCAATCTTCAACTTGGACATAATCTTAATCCGCGAGACCAGCGCCGGCTCAATCGATTTCGGCAGCTCCATCGTTCGTCTCAACACGCCATCAATCCGGCAACGAATCACCAACGAATTCTCAAGCGGCTCAATATGAATATCCGAAGCCTTAGATTTTGCCGCATAATCCAAAATCGACATCAACGCCTTCGCCATCGGCGAATCTTGCGTAATCGTGACGACCTCTTCGGACGTATTCGCAATCTGCTCTTCCCGCTCTGCGACCCTGTCAACTTCCTTCAGGTCAGCCACATATTGCGACAGCGCATTATCAATCCCCGCCTCCGAAGTCATCACACCATGCACCGGCATATTCACCAGCGTCGACAGGTAGTCCATTCGCTGCACATTCGACGTGTCTATCATTGCTACCACTAACTGACCATTCCGTTCATCCAACGGAATCATCCGTGACCGTTCCGCCACTTCCTGCGGTATCTTCAGCAACTTCTGACGGTCAAATCGCACATTGCGCAAATCAACATACGGCACCTTCAACACGTCAGCAGTTGCGTGCTGCAATCTGTCATCGTCAACAATACCCTTCGTCTTCAAGCTAGCCAAAATTGGTTGACCGGTTTTCGCGACTTCCTTATAAGTGCTCTGCACCAATGCACCATCAACCAGGCCGTCCTCAACCAACAGCGCAACAATCTCGTCCTCAGTCTTCTTATTCAGCCGCATCGCCCATCCCCGTCTTACTCCGTCTCAGGGCTATCTTCTTCCCCCTCCGGCGTATCCGGATTTTCCGAATCTTCTTCTTCGCTGTCCTGCCTATCGACACAGACACCTGAATCCGCGTCCCAATCCTGCCAAGCTTCACAGCCTTCCGGCGAGAACACTTCTACGGTCGGGTTCTTTGCGTACGGATTAAACACCGCGTCATCTGGAGCCGCCACCTCGGACGAAATCTCACTTGCAAAATCAATCCGCTCAAACATCTCGTCTGGGTTTGCTATCAAGAGACCGCCCAGCCAATACGCCAACCCTGCCGATATAACGGCTATCAGTATCACCATAGCTATATCACTTGCCTTCATCGCTTGCTTCTCCTTCTTCACTGCTGCTCGCATCGCCATCACTCAAAGTATCACCAGGACACTTCTTGTTCTTCTTATTGGCACACAAGGTTTCAGTATGAACATCAATGCCAACTCTGTCGGCATAGTACGTTCCATATATGCCCGAAAATTCAATCGTCGGCACCACTACGCCCCCTTCGGATTGCTCATAGCTTCCGAAACGAATTGACGCAGACTGCAAATCAAAGTTCCGAATTGACGACTCAATCAGCTCCAGCATGTTCTTTATCTTCTCCGATTCACCTTCCGCGGTCAAACCATAACCGATCGTGTGAATCTTGTCTTCAAATATCTGTGTCGCCTCCGTCGCCGAAAGCCCATCATACATCACTCCCGACCAGTTCAACAGCTGCATAAAACTCGCGTGTGACGCATAAGGCACATTCGTCTTGCCGTCACCACTATCTACCGGAATTACATCCGAAATCACCCGCAATGCCGAGCAAGATTTCGTCAAATTAATATCGTAGGACTCGTCCTCTACGGAAGCACTCGGGTCGAACCGCTGGCAACTCACCTCACGTTTCGTATTTCGCGCCACCGATTCCAATGCCTCGTTAGTACTTAGTTCTTGCACGCCATCTCGAATGCTCTCAAGATTATTTTGTACTTCTTGATAACTCTTAGCGGCCTCTCTCTCAAAATGCAGCAAATCTCCATAGTAGGAAATCAGTTTCACCAAGTTAATAACGCCCACCACGGTCACCCCCAACACCAGTGATGCGCCGCACACTGCGGCCAGCATTATCGATTGCGCTTTATCAATCTTGGCACGTTTGCCAATTGCTACGCCACCAGATTTTTTCGTATCCTTCGCCATCCTACTCTTCTCCTCCGGTTTGCACCAACTCTTCGCTGAACATGTTTCGAATCTGGATATAACTATCCGTTACGTTCTGGCGCGACGGCCCCTTAATACGCATGTGCGCATTCTTCGCCAAGAAAATCTCACGCGAAAGCGGCACATTTGCCTCAATGGACTGCCTTAATACACCGTCCGAATCGCGACCGACCGATGGCTCGCCCAACACCAGGCTATCCGCCAACACCGGACACGCCTCAAGCGTGGCATCTTCATCTATCGTCTGCGCCTCATCGTCGTTATACTGCAAACACTCACTCTTGAAATAATAGCCTTTTGGCGAATCCGCCAAGTTCAATTCCTTCTGGACCTTATCAGTGCTCGAGCTGCGGTACTTCGTCATATCTACTTGGTTCTTATACGTGCGCCGAATATAGATATCCGTCACTTTATACTGTTTATTTCCTTGTTCATACAGCGTCGCGCTATCTCCAATTCTGGCCTTCAACTCCTCTAGCGCATCATACGATTCCGACTTCTCCCCTTCGGTCGCCGTCCCCACCGCCGTTCCGTTCTCCGCATTCTCTTCGTCGTTTCCACTGCTCTCGTCACCCTCATCGTCGGATTTTTCTTCGTCTTTATCTTCCACAATCTTGCCGTCTTCCATCACGACTTCTTCTTCGCAACCGGGCATGCCTTTGTGATAAATACCGAACACATAACCGCCAACTACTTTTTCGTCCACACAATATGCCGGAATCTCTTCGCCTTCTTCATTCTCTCCGCCGTCACTACTGGGCCGCATATAGTGACCATAGTCGTAATAACTCAATTCGACACCTTTCTTGAAACTCTGCACTGCACGCGAATGAACGTTGTTATCAGAATGAGCCGTCGCATTAAAATAAATCGTCCAATTCAAAAGATCAACCGACAATTCCGACAAGCTCATCTGGTCATTCTCATTATTTGGCAAAACCACATCCAGTACGCCAAAAATCCGCGACAGTTTTACCTTTTCGTCGTTCAAGCTACCGACACTCTCCATCTGCTTTTGAATCGTCAACAAATCTTCCGCGTTCTTAAACTTCAAAATCGGCGTACCTGTATTTGAGCAACCATTCGCTTCGCCGCTATATCGACAGATAATTTCTTTCTTTGCTCCAGAAATCTGCAGCTTCTGTGTTCCCGCAATGCCGCCGAGAATTACCAATATACCGACACAAGCACCCGCCACAATCAAGCAAATCAAAATAATCAGGTTTCGCAACTTCTGCTGTTTCAGCAATTCACTTTTAATATCTGGAACAAGACTTATTTCATACATACTATCTACT
This sequence comes from Candidatus Saccharimonadota bacterium, assembly GCA_017430725.1. GTDB lineage: Bacteria > Patescibacteriota > Saccharimonadia > Saccharimonadales > Saccharimonadaceae > UBA2834. The sequence goes on from JAFRMK010000007.1 coordinate 26,597, forward strand.
GTTCGTCCTTTCCGCTAAACCAATTGCCACCGCAAACTCTGCAGCAACTTGCGACAACGCTTGTTGTTGTTGCGGAGTCACTTGCACCATCTGCCACGGATTTCCCTGAATCGTCGAAATACCGGTTTTCGCTTCAATATATTCGGCCATAAACGGAATCACGCCCGCAAAACCAGACAACACGACTCCTCCAACCTTTACGTTTGGATATTTGTTCTGGAAAAAGCGAATCGATTTCGAAAGTTCCGAAGCAAAACTCTCAAGCGTCTGGTCTAGCGCCTTAAACACTTGGCCATCCAACTTGTCTTGCGCCAAACCGAATTTCAGAATAAACTGACGCGCCTGGCTCTCTTTCACGTTCAACGAGTTCGCCACGGTTCGCACCAAACCGGACAGGCCGCCCGGCAAAGAACGCACCAAGCGTGGCGCTCCGTATACGACCGACAAATCTGTTGCATTTTCACCATAATCGATAATCAGCCGCGCATCGCTCAATCCCGGTGGCGTCAACGCACGCGACATCGCCAGCGAATCTGGCTCCAGCGCCACGAGATTAAATCCGAAATTCTCCACCCCCTCCATTCGCTCCTCGGCATAATCAATCGACGTACAGGACAATAACACTTCGGTAGTGTTTGGGTCATTCGGGCTCGGCCCCAAAATCACTGAATCGACCTTTGCTTCCTCAATCGGCATCGGGATATACTGGTCTTCATGATAACGAACTACCTTTTCCATGGACTTTTGGTCCTGTGTCGGCACCTCAATAATTGCTGTGAAAGTTTTGTTTGATGGCAAACCCAACGCAATGTTCTTTGTCTTAATGCCGGCCTGCTCTGCGGCACTCGCAATAGTTTCGCCCAAACGCCGGCGCCCCGTATCACTGCTGTCCTGCAAAATCGCTCGACTCACGGGTACATACGCAAAGCGTTGCAAAGACCAGCCCCGCTGGGCGTTACCGGATAATTGAACCATTCTCAGAGCGTCTGTCCCAATATCTAAGGAGAAGAAGTCGCCCACACCATATCCTAGACTCATATAATTATATTAGCATAAGCGACAATAATCGTGCAAATAGAAAATGCTAAACATTGAATTTAAATTCCACTACGTCGCCTTCTTGCATTATGTAGCCCTTGCCCTCTGTTCGCATCAAACCAGCCTCTCGGACTGCCTTTTCCGAGCCAAGTTGCACCAAGTCATCATAATTGCAAACCGTTGCGGAAATAAAGCCACGCTGAAAATCCGTATGAATCACGCCCGCCGCCTCTGGCGCCGTTGCGCCTTGTCGAATTGTCCACGCTCGCGTCTCTTTTTTCCCCGCCGTCAAAAAACTTTGCAACCCCAGAGTATCATAGGCTACCCGAACCAACTGACTTAGGCCATCTTCTTTGATACCATAACTCTCCAAAAATTCCGCTTTCTCCTCGGCGCTCATGTCAACCATTTCCGATTCCAGCTTCGCATTCACGAACACGGCCTTTTGCGGCGCCACCAACTCCGCTAGCTCTGCCCGCTTCGCCTCGTCCGCCAACTCTGCCTCATCCATATTAAACATAAAAAACACCGGCTTTGCTGACAGTAAATCCAAACCATCAATTTTCTCGACGTGCGTCTTACCCGCTCGTAATTCCTCGAGCGTATTCTGCACTTGCGCCAGTTTCGCCTGCGCAAGCTTGTCACCACTTTTCGCCTCCCGCTGCACCTTTGGCAAAGTCTTTTCCAGCGTTTCGATGTCCGCCAAAGCCAACTCGATTTCCACCGTTTCAATATCACGCTGCGGATTCGGCCCACCCGCCACGTGCGTCACGTTCGCATCCGCAAACACCCGCACCACATGACAAATCACCTGGCATTCCCGAATATTTGCCAAAAATCGATTTCCCAAACCTTCGCCCTGCGACGCCCCCGCAATCAGTCCAGCGATATCCACAAATTCAACAGTCGCCGGCACCACTTTCTCCGACTCGTACATTTTTGCCAAAACCGCCAATCGCTCATCCGGCACCCCTACCACACCCGTATTTGGCTCAATCGTCGCAAACGGATAATTCGCCGACAATACCCCCGCACTCGTCAGCGCATTAAAAAGCGTGCTCTTTCCTACATTCGCTAAGCCAACAATTCCTATCTTTAAACTCAAAATCAGCCGCTCTATCTGTTAGTTATTGATGATAATTATAACATAATTTATACATATATAAGGTATGGATAATGAAAAAAGATCTAGAAACCATAAAAAACCCCGCAATCGCGGGGTTTTCATTACATGATGGTGATTTCGGCATTTCTTTGCGCTTCGAACGGCAAGGAAATGGGGAGCTCAACTCCCGACTTCTCGCACAGTAACGGCAGTAACTGTGCCTCGTGCGCGATGCGTCCGTCATCGAGCGGAATGTCGTAATCTTCAGCCAACGCCACAATCAGCTCCTCCAGAGCCGTCCGCTGAACGCCGCGATAATCGGCAGTCTGCTCTCTTGCAATCACCACGACCGGCGACACTGCCGCCAATCCGCGCGCCACGATGTCTGCAAAATAGAGACAATCGTCGTCTTGTTCGCTTTTACTGAGCAAGTACTGGTGATTGTGTGACACGTCCTCCAATTGCACCACCCTACCATCGGCAGACACAAAGAAGTGTGCCTGCGTGGTTCCATCAGGGTTTACTAGATTAGCCACCATCTTCTCGGTGGTAGTGTCAGGAGGCACATCTCTCAGCACAATCCCGAAAGGATGTTGCATGCTATTCGGGTCATGCTGAAACCGCAGCTCCCTCGTCTCGGCCAGGATTCTGTCGCTGAGTTCTCTATCCCAACGCACCCACTCGGCCAGCTCGTATTCGATAATACAGCTGTCGTGCAGGACCCTGAGAAAGGCCGGGTCGCGCAACTCAAGCACCTCAAGCACGAAGTACCAGAATCGCCGCATCCAGGTATAATCCTGCAGCGACTGCAGAATCCGCCCCACATGAAGCGCGCATTCCTGTTGCACTCCATCAGGCAAATCTACGAAACACTCATAGATTACCTTTGAGTCACGATGTTTCGCCAACTGGTCCAAAGCCCAGTGCAAGTCACGCGAGTTTAATCTCGATGCCTGTTGTCTCAAAAACATCACAAGATAAACCAGATCGTTATCTCCTATGATGGACTCGGCCAAAACAGGAACCTGTTGTGGAAAAGCCCAACAGAAAATTACTTTTTTCCGCGTTGAGCCTTCAACCAATAAATCCTGCGCCCAGTCTTTCACGGTTCCGCACAAATGCGCCAAGACATACTCATCCTGCGCCGCAATTGCATAGGATATTTCGTCTCTAAGGACCAAAATTTCATTAATTTTCAAAAAATCACCCCTTTTAATATACATGCCGACAAAAAACATCGGTCAATACCTATATTATAGCACGAAACGTAAAAAATGTCAATAATTTACCCTATTTCAGCCGCAACTTGAAAACAATTTCCCCTCTTGCAGACTCCGCCGTCAAGCTCCAACGCCGCCTGTCCGCTACCGCTTTCGCAATCGCTAGCCCCAAACCTGTTCCGCCAGATGTCTTATCCACCTGGTAGAACCTCTCAAAAATCCGCGACAGTTTTGTGGGCGGTATCGTTTTACCATCATTTCGAACCTCCAACCAACCTTTCTCGAGCCGCACTTCCGTCCAACTTTTTGCGTATTTCGCCGCATTATCCAGCAAAATATTCAAAATCTGACCAAAATCCTCATCATAAATCTCCATCTCCAGTCGCTCCGGCACCCGCAATCTCAACTCCCGCTCCCCCATCCGCGGCTCAATCACGCGCGCCTTATCCTTCACCAACTTCGCCACGTCCACTCGTTTTTTCTGCCGCTGCATCGTCACGTCATCAGTTCGTGCCAGCGTCAATAAATCCGCCACCAAGCTCTGTGCGTGTGCCAACTCGGCATCAATATTCGACGTCCACGGTTCTTCCGTCGCACCCAAAGCCTCAAAATTCGCCTGAATCGAAGCAATCGGCGTCTTCAGCTCGTGCGAAGCGTTCGCGATAAAATCACGCTGCTGCTCATAAGCCTGTTTGACCGGCCGAATCGAGCGCTCCGCGTACAAATAACTCACCATCAGCACCACCGCCTCAATCCCCACTCCCACCACTATCAAATACCGCGCCAGGCTCTCCAACTGCCGCTCGCGCTCTTCATGCATCATCTCATGAAACATCTCATCGGACAGCTCGCCCCGAAACTCCATCGGCACCTCCTCATGGCTCCGTCCTCGCATCGATGCACTTACGCCAAAAAACACCAACGAAAACGACACCACCAAAATAATCGTTGTCGCTAACATGGTCATCCAAATAAAACGATTCCTGAGTTTTCGAAACATTACTTCTCCACCAACTTATAGCCCAATCCCCGTAGGGTCGCAATTTCCGTATGCGTACTTACCTTTTTTAATAGTTTTCGCAACCGCGACACATAAACTTCAATATAATTATCATCCGCGTAAGCCTCGCCGCCCCAAATCTTGTTCAATAAATACTCCTTTTTCACGATATGCTCCGGCGTCTTTATCAGCTCATACATAATATCCGCCTCCTTCGCCGTCATCTTCTCCCCATTCAGGGTTTTCTCATTTACATCATATTCAACATCCAGGAAGCCCACTGTCTCGCTTTGAATATCGGCCGGCCGACGCGTCAGGGCCATTATTCGCGCCACCAGCTCCGCCGTCTTGAATGGCTTCGCCAAATAGTCGTCTGCGCCCAAATTCAAGCCCCTTACCTTGTCCTCGACTTGCGACAGGGCCGACAGCATAATAACCGGTGTCCGCACATCTTTCTCACGCATCCGCGTCAATATTTCCAAGCCAGACAACTTTGGCAGCATAATATCTAGAATCACACAGTCATAAATGCTCGCCACCGCCATATTTAGCCCCTCTTCACCATCAAACGCCAAATCCGTCTTTATTCCCTGTTTCTCAAGATTATGTTTCACGGCCTCAGCCAAGAATTTTTCATCTTCAACGTATAATACTCGCATATCTTCTCCTATATCTTACACTTACTATATTATGATTGCCACCTAAAACGAAGCTGAAAAAGCTTAAAAAAACAACTGTTGTATAATATATAAGATGTTAGTATCTGATTTTGATTATCGCCTCCCCGAGGAAAGTATTGCCAAGTATCCGCCAAAAGTCCGCGGCAGCACTCGCCTGCTCGTGCTTGACCGCCAAACTGGCAACATCACCGACAGCCATTATGCTGACTTTGCTAATTTTGTCCAGCCTGGCGACCTAATCATTCTCAATGATACCCGAGTCATGCGCGCTCGGCTGTTCACAACTCTCCCAGATAAACGTCCGCGCGAACTCATTGTCCTCGAAAAACATCATTCCGACATCAATACCGTCATGTATCGTGGCAAATTGCACGCCGGCGACACCCTAACCGTTGACGACTCTTCTGACACGATTGTTGTCCAAGAAATTCTCGGCAACGGCACCGCTACCGTCAAAAGCAGTCGCCCGCTCCACGAAATCATCGCGCAATTTGGCAACGTCCCACTTCCGCCCTATCTCCATCGCAACGCCACAGCCGAAGACATCAAACGCTACCAAACCATCTGGGCCAAAGAACTTGGCTCCTGCGCCGCCCCCACCGCCAGCCTGAATATGACCAAAGACACCCTTCGCAAGCTGCAAGACAAAGGCGCCCAAGTCGCCTATCTCACCCTCCACGTCGGTCTCGGGACTTTCCTGCCTATCCGCAGCGACGCCGTCGAAGAGCACCACATGCACTCCGAGTGGTTCCATATTCCTCTCGAAACCATCTCCGCCATCAAACACGCCAAAGACTCCGGACATCGCGTCATTGCTATCGGCACAACCGTCACTCGCACCCTTGAATACTGGGCGCAAACCGGCAAAACTGCCGGCGAAGACGATATCTTCATTTATCCAGGCTATCAGTTCCAGGTCGTCGACGCATTGCTTACCAATTTCCACGCCCCCAAATCCACCGTTCTCATGCTCGCCGCCGCATTTGCCGGCTGGGAATGCCTCAAACCAGCCTATGAACACGCTATCTCGTCTGGCTATAAACTACTGAGTTACGGAGACTCCATGTTTATATGCTAAAATTTGATATCCACAAACAGACCGACCTTATGCGTGTCGGCACAATCCACACCCCTCACGGCGATATTCAAACCCCGGCCTTTATTGGCGCCGCAACCGCCGCAACCGTCAAGGCTATCACGCACGCCCAGATGCGCGAACTCGGCAGCCAGGGCATCCTCGCCAACGCCTATCACCTGATACTTTCCCCTGGCCCCGCGCTCATTGCCACCGCTGGCGGACTTGCCGAATTCAGCGCTTGGCATGGCCCCACTTTCACCGATTCAGGCGGCTTCCAAATGTTGTCACTCACTGACGCCAAAATTGACCACGACGGCGTCACTTTCAAATCCCACCTCAACGGTGACAAAATTCGCATGAACCCCGAAATCTCGATGCAGACTCAATGGCAAATCGGCGCCGACATCCATATGGCCTTCGACCAAGCAATTGATTCCGCCGACTATCAGCTCGTGCGTCAAGCCATGGAACGTACGCATGCCTGGCTGCCCCGCAATATTCGCGAGCACCAACGTCTTTCCGCGCTCGCCGAGCAAAACAACCAACCCGAACAATATCTTTACGCCGTCGTTCAAGGTGGGCTTTTCCCCGACCTAAGGCAAGAATCAGCCAAGCTCATGGCCGCTCAACCCGTCGACGGCTTCGGCATCGGCTCGCTCTACACGACTGAGACCGCAGAAACCGCCAACATCATCAAGCTTACCAACGAAATACTCCCCCAATCAAAACCCCGTCACCTACTCGGCATGGGCGCCGAGCCGCGCGACCTATTCATTGGCGTCAAATATGGTTGCGACACATTCGATTGCGTCGCTCCCACTCGCCAAGCCCGCAACGGCGCGCTTTACACTCCCGATGGCCGCATCAACATCAAAAATGCCAAATACCGCCAACAATTCTCGCCCGTCGACCCAACATGCGACTGCTATCTCTGCCAGAACTTCACCGCCGCCTATCTCCACCACCTCTTCAAAACCAACGAAATCACAGGCAAAACGCTTGCCAGCATCCACAACGAACGCTTCGTCGTCCGCACGACCGACCGCATCCGCCAAAGCATCCTCGATGACAGCTTCGACGACTACATGTCGTCTTTCCTCGCTCGCTATTATTAATCACGCCAATTCGCATTTGCTATAATTGGCTTATGAGCACAACCACTAAAGTTCAAATCGACACAAAAACTTTTATTCGTTTCTGGCTTGTCATCATTGGTTTTGGCATCGCCGGCTTTCTTATCTACAAGGCCAGTTTCGGCCTCGGCATCATTTTTGCTGCGCTCTTCTTTGCCCTAGCCATTTCCCCACTCATCAAGCGCATGACCAGCATTTTCCCCAGCAAAAGCCGCACTTTCGCAACCGCACTTTCGTATATTCTTGTCGTCGGTTTTATCAGCGCATTTCTCTCTATCGTCGTACCGACCGTCATCAGCGAAAGCTCTCGCTTCTTTAGCAATCTACCCTCTCTCTACGACAGCGCCACCGGCGACCTTGGTCTCATCAACAAAGTCGGCCGCAATCTCGGCGTCGACAACCTTCAAGCGCAAATCGGTCAATTCGTCGAAAAAACCTCCACAAACATCACTGAAGATTTTGGCGGCATTCTCACCGCATCAATCTCCTCCATCACTAGCTTCTTTGCCGTCATTATCCTGGCTCTCGTCCTCGCATTCTTCATGCTCACTGAAGGCCCTTCGCTCATGCAGCAATTCTGGACATGGCTCAACAAAAATCACCCCACCAAGCGCGCCCAGCGCGTCGTAAATCGTCTCGGCTCTACCGTCTCGCAGTACGTCTCCGGCGCCGTAACCGTCGGCTTAATCAACGCCTGCGCCACTGCGATTGCCGTTTTTATCATCTGCCTCATCTTTGGCATCTCGCCTGGACTTGCCTTCCCCTTTGGCCTCATCACTGGCGTTTTCAGTCTTATTCCAATGTTCGGCAGCTTCATTGGCGGAGTTATCGTTGCCCTTCTCCTCGGCTTTAATACACTTTGGGCCGGTGTCGCCTTCCTCATCTACACCATCGTTTACCTTCAAATCGAATCCAACATTATTTCACCAAAAATCCAAGGCAAAGGCATGCAGCTCCCCGCCTTAATCATCCTATCCGCCGTCACCATCGGCGTTTACACCTTCGGCCTCATTGGCGCTATCATCTCCATCCCCATTGCCGGCTGTATCAAAGTCCTCGTCGAAGAATACGGCGAAGATCTCGTCGATGACGGCGTAATCAACAACAGCCACCTCAAGAAATCAACCAAACACTAATCGGCAAACTGCCAGATTACTCCGTCTGCGCCGTCCAGCAAATTTATGCCTGCCGCCGCTAACTCATCACGCAACGCATCCGCCCGCGCATAATCTTTCGCGTCTTTCGCGTGCTGACGCTCCGCAATCTTCGCCTTCATCTCGTCTGAAATATCTGGCGTATTTTTTGCCAAATCCAAACCAAAAGCCTCATCCAAAAATTTCACAAAGGCTTCGTCTGGCGTATTTTCCGCTATTACCTTATCCAGCTCCGCCAACGCACCGGCCGAATTCAAATTATTGTTCAGTTGAGCCGTAATCATATCTCGCACGGCAGCCATGTCCGTTGCTGGCTTTTGCCACCGCAAGGCCGCAAAATTCCGATAATTCAACCGGCGCTGTTTTGCCGACGCCAAATCCGTAAACGAAAAGTTCCGCTCACTCTGAAAATGCCCCTGCAAAACCCACATCTTATAATCCAAATGCGAAAACCCTCGCTTGGCCAAATCCGCAAAACTATACGTATTACCTAATGATTTTGAAATCTTCTCACCATTAACCGTAATAAAGTTATTATGCAACCAAAATCTCGCCATTTGTTTGCCATAAGCCCCCTCCAGCTCCGCAATTTCGTTAGTATGGTGCACCGGAATATGGTCAATACCACCCGTATGAATATCGACCGGTTCACCTAGTCGCTCATGCAAAATTGTCGCACACTCCAAGTGCCACCCTGGATAGCCCATTCGCCCACGGTATTCCCATTGCATCGCATGGTCCTCTCCGTCATGCACCCACTTCCAGACCGCAAAATCTGAAACATTTCGCTTTTCATTGCTAAACGCCACCCGCGCCCCGGCACGCAAGTGCGCCAAATCAAGCTGCGCAAACTCCGCATAGTTTGAAAACTTCGCCGTATCATAATACAGTCCATCACTCGTCTCGTATATCAACCCTTTGGCATCCAACGCATCAACCAGGGCCATTTCTTCAGAGATAAAATCTGTTGCACGGCAAATCTGTGTCGGCTCGAGCAAATTCAATGCCCGATAATCCGCCAAAAACTCATTCATATAACGCTCGGCAATCTGCCAGACCGTCAAGCCTTCTCGTTTTGCACCCTTTTCCATCTTGTCTTCACCTTCGTCAGCATCCGATGCCAAATGCCCCACATCCGTGATGTTCAGCACGCGGTCTTCATGCCAACCATTCAAGCGCAAAACTCGAATCAACAAATCCCAATACACGTAAGCCGTAAAATTCCCAATGTGCGCCGTATTGTATACCGTCGGACCACAGGTATACACCTTCACCCGCTCCGGGTTTTCCGGCTGAAACTCCTCTACTTTTCGACTTAGGGTATTATATAGCTTCATGCAATGCTAGAATCGCTTGGTTGCGTCCTCAATTACCTTAATCGCCTCATCCAGGCCAAAAAAGCCCTTTACTTCCGTAGTACCAGCTTTCTTCAGGTCTTTATAGTGATTAAAGTGGAATTCAATCTGCTCAATCGTCCGCTTCGGCAAATCCGCCAAAGTCTTAATGGTGTCACCGTTGTTCCTGTCATCATCAACCACGGCAATAATCTTGTCGTCGACCTCGCCATCGTCCACAAACTTCATCACGCCCAAAATACGAGCCTTCACATAAATACCGGTCGTCAACGGCTGATCGGTGATAACCAGCACGTCCAGCTCATCGCCATCCTCATCTAGCGTTTGCGGGATAAAGCCATAGTTGCAAGGTTTTGCAAAGGCCATCGGCTCAATCCTGTCCAACATGAAGCAGGCACGCTTCCTGTCCCATTCAATCTTATGGTTACTTCCAGTCGGAATCTCAATTACGACGTTAATGTTCCCATTTTTGTAGTCACCCGGTTCGAGTACTTGGTTAAAATCTGCCATCACGCTCCTTTCGTTCTTTCATCCTTTATCATACCACACCCGATGTGCTACAATAACCATAAGCAAGTATATTTTTGACAGGAGAAACAGCATGGTAAAACTCGCAATTAATGGTTTTGGTCGTATCGGTCGCAACGCCTTTAAAATCGCCTTTGACCGCAACGACGCCGAAATTGTCGCAGTGAACGACCTAACTGACACCAAAACCCTTGCCCATCTCCTGAAATACGATTCAAACTATGGTATTTACGCCAAAGATGTTTCATTTGACGACGAAAACATCATCGTTGACGGCAAGCACATCCGCGTCTTTTCTGAAAAAGAGCCCGGCCAGCTCCCCTGGCGCGACCTCGGTATCAACGTTGTCGTTGAAAGCACTGGTCTTTTCACTGACCCCGAAAAAGCCCGCGCCCATCTTGATGCAGGCGCCAAAAAAGTCGTCATCTCTGCCCCCACCAAAGGCGAAGGCGCCAAAACGATTGTCCTCGGCGTCAATGAAGAAACTGTCACGTCCGACGACAAAATCATCTCAAATGCTTCCTGCACCACCAACTGCATTGCGCCGGTCATGAAAGTATTGGAAGACAGCATCGGCATCGAAAAAGCCATGATGACCACCGTTCACAGCTACACCGCCAGCCAGAAGCTCCAAGATGCTCCCGCAAAGGACATCCGCGAAGCGCGCGCCGCAGCCGAAAACATCGTTCCAACCACCACTGGCGCAAGCAAGGCGGCCGCTCTTACTATCCCCAGCTTGAAAGATAAATTCAACGGCCTCTCCGTCCGCGTTCCTACCCCAGTTGTTTCTCTGTCTGACATCACCGCCGTCACAAAACGCGATACCAGCAAAGAAGAAATCAACAAACTCTTCCGTCAAGCCGCCCAAAATCCTTACTATCAGGGTATTCTTGACGCCACCGAAGAAGAACTCGTCTCTATTGACTACCGCGGCAATTCACACTCCGCCATCGTCGACCTCAAACTCACCGACGTCATCGGCGGCAATCTCATCAAAGTCGTCGCCTGGTACGACAATGAATGGGGCTACAGCAATCGGCTAATCGAACTTGCCGTCGACCTTGGCAAGATGGAGCAGTCTTAATGCTCTTTTCAATCGGCGCCGACCATCGTGGCTTTTCCGCGAAAACCGAACTGATTAAATGGCTGAACAGCCAACACATTGAATTCAACGATTTTGGCGCCACTTCTGAACAGCCGGACGACGACTATAATGACTACGCAAAACTGGTAGCCGAAGCCGTCCTTATCAGCCCAGCCCCCGACCATTTTGGCGTCCTTATCTGCGGTTCCGGTCAAGGCATGGCCATGCAGGCCAATCGCTACCCCGGTGTCCGCGCCGCCGTCTGCTATTCACCGAGCGTCGCCGCCAAAGCCCGTGGCCACAATTCCGCCAATATCATCTGTATTCCCGCAGACGACCACCCCGACGTCCCCGCTATCGTCCAGGCTTTCATCTCCGCCACCCCACTGACCGACGAAAAACACCAGCGACGCAACCAAAAACTTGACGAGATTTAGCCATGGCACTAGTCACTATATCACCCGCAATTCTTTCAAAAACCCCCAGCGAATACAAGCGCACCGTCAATGAGTATTACCCCTTCGCCAAGCGCGTTCATGTCGACGTATCTGACGGCACACTCACCCCCAACAAAACCATTGCCGAAGATGCCGTTTGGTGGCCACGCGGTTGGCAAACTGACATTCACATGATAACCGACACGCCGTCGACCCACATCGAAATGCTCCTCAAAATCCATCCCAACATGGTGATTTTCCATGCCGAAGCCAAAGAAGATTTATTACCAATCTTCAAAAATCTCAAAGACAATGGCATTAAAGTCGGCGTCGCCATTGTCAAAAGTGTTTTTCCCGGCAGCATCAAGGGCCTCCTTAGCGCTGCAGACCACGCCCTCATTTTCTCTGGCGACCTCGGTAAACAAGGCGGCACGGCCGATTTACTCTTACTCGAAAAAGTTGCTCTCGTTCAAGCCATCAATCCCAGCATTGAAATCGGCTGGGACGGCGGTGCGAACCTCGACAATATCCGCAAAATCGCCCAGGCCGGCGCCACCGTCATAAACGTTGGCGGCGCACTCGCAAAAGCCACCAACAAGCAAGAAACCTTCGACAAAATGAATAAAGAAACCGAAAATCAGGACCCAATTTAATATGGCAAGAATAGTAAGCATCGGCTCCGCCCTCCAAGACGTCTTTCTCATTGACCACGACGATTTTGGCGTCAATCAACGCGGATTCCTTAATCAGCTCGAGCTTGGCACCAAAGTAGATATTGATAATATTCACTTTAGTGTCGGTGGTGGCGCCATCAATACCGCAACCACTTTCGCGCGCCACGGCCACGAAACTATATTCATGGGCTGCATCGCCAACGACCCTGCCGGCACCGTCATCATCAACGCACTAGACGACGAAGGCATCGATACCAGTTATATCAACTACCTCACGAAAACCCACACTGGCTATTCCGTTTTGTTACTCTCGCCGACCGGCGAACGCACCATTCTCACCTGCCGCGGCGCATCGGCACGCTTTGAGACAATCAACCCTGCCGACCTTGATACTATTCACCCAGATTGGCTCTATGTCTCCACCCTGCGCGGCAACATGGACGTACTCGATCGCCTATTTACTCACGCCCGCAAACTTGGCGCAAAAATCATGTTCAATCCGGGCAACCTTGAGCTCACCCACCAACGCCAACTACTGGGCCTGCTCTCAGACGTAGAGGTATTACTCCTCAATAAGTCTGAAGCCAAGCAGCTAGTACCGGGGCGCACCCTCGTCGAACTCGCCTCCCACCTATCTAGCTATGTCCCGACCGTCATCATCACCGACGGCGGCCAAGGCGCCATCGCCGCCAATGCCGGCCGTATCATCCGCATCGGTATCTATGAAGACGTCAAAGTCAAAGACTCTACCGGTGCCGGCGACGCATTCGGCTCTGGCTTTCTCGCCCATTATGCCGACAACGCCGACCTCGAAAAAGCGTTGGTCTTCGCCAGCGCCAACTCAACATCTGTCGTCCAGCACATCGGCAGTCGCGACGGTATTCTTTCAAAAGGTCACCGCGTACATCAAATGCCTATCCAGGAGTTACGCTAATTATGCCTCGCTCGACAATTGAAGCTTGGCTTGATGCCATGAATCAAAACCAGCTAAACAAAGAGGACGTCAAACGCTCCATTCGTTACGCTCGCGACCTCGAACAAGGCCTCGCCAAACTTCGCACCTTCTCGCAAGGCGTCTCCATATTTGGCTCTGCTCGCCTTCCCGCGCACGGCAAATGGTGTCGGCTCGCCGAAGAGCTCGGCAAAAAGCTCGCCCAAAACGGCCACACCGTTATAACCGGTGGCGGCCCCAGCATTATGCAAGCCGCTAACAAAGGCGCCTTTGAAGCCGGCGGACGCACGATTGGCCTCAATATCGAATTGTCGCACGAGCAGCACATCAACCCCTACGTCACTGAATCGCTCGAATTTCGCTATTTCTTTGCCCGCAAAGTCATGCTCACTATGGCCTCAAAAGTCTACGTGTTCTTCCCTGGTGGCTTCGGCACACTCGATGAATTTTCCGAAATCCTCCTTTTGATGCAAGAAAAGAAAATGCCGCGCATGCCAATGTTTCTCATCGGCAAATCCTTCTGGAAGCCACTCGACCGCTTCTTCGCGCAGAAGATGCAAACCGCCAAAACCATCAATAAGGCAGACCGCAAGATCTATCGCATCACCGACAATATCGACGAAGTCGTCATCGCCGCCAACCAAATTGGCCATCCCAGCATTCACGAAAACCTCTACGACCAAAACAGTCGCCGCAAAAATCTTATCTAGCCAAAGCTATTTTACGACCACATTTTGCGCTTCAAAGGCCTCAGTCAAGCCATCAATCAGCTCATCCTCCAGCTCACATCGAAACGGCATCCGCATCGCTTTTTTCTTCTCGCCTATCACCAAAATCACTTCTGACATGCCTGGATGTTTCGTGCAAAGTGTCTTCAGTCTGAGCAATTTATCCTTGTCGCTGGCATCCATTATTCGCACAAACAACTTTTGCAACTTCTTTGGTTTCGCTTTCGGCGCTGGCGCCGACTTCGCCGCACCCATCTTCACGCTCTCATTCGGCGTTCGCGAAGCTTTTGAGCTCCCATAACGTTTACGCGCCGTCCCCTTCGTTGGCACCTTCAACTTCTCACCCGTCGATTGGTACAACTCCAGCTCTTCATCCGTCACTATTACAACTTCTTCAGCATTAACTTTCGCCTCATCAATCTTGTGCCCATCTCTATCCGTCGCATTTACGCGCCCAGTAATTTTCACGACCGCATCTTGTATAAGTTTCGCTCCCACCGTTTCATACAGCTTCGGAAACACAATCACCTCGGTCTCCGCCGTCTTGTCTTCAACCTTCACAAATGCCATTTTTGCGCCACTTTTCGTCGTCAGCGCTCGCACGCTTGAAATCAGACCGCCGACAATCACTTTCGCACCATCCAAATCCGGCTTGATTTCCGCAATCGGCATACACTGCTCTTCAAAATACGCCGTGTACTTATCCAGCGGATGCGCAGAAATATACAAGCCCATCAATTCACGCTCCCACATCAGCTGCTCTTTATCCGTGTATTTTGCCGGAGCTGGTTCAATTTCGACCTCGGGCACTTCCGCCGCCGCCCCCATCGCGCCAAATAAATCCGTCTGCCCACTCATTGCATCTTTCTGCATTTTATTTCCGTAGGCCTGAATTTTATCCAAATTAAAGAGCAGGTCGCTCCGCTCGCCAAAACTATCAAAACAGCCCGTCTTTATCGCCGACTCCCAGCTCTTCTTATTAAACTTCGTACTATTCACTCGCTTCGCAAAATCGCAAACCGATAAGAACCTGCCGTTTTTATCGCGTTCCTCAATCACCTCCTCGGCCAAAGCTTTACCCATCCCCTTAATCGCTGCGATACCAAAGCGAATTGTGTTCGATTTTCCGACGGTCGCAAAATCAGCATATGATTCGTTGATATCTGGCCCCAACACCTTCAGTCCCATTCGCTTGCATTCCGCCATCTCAATCGCTAACCTATCCGTCCAGCGCATATCGGAAGTCATCAGCGCCGCCATAAACGCCGCCGGATAATACGTCTTTAGCCACGCCGTCCAATAGGCCACCATTGCATAACAGGCCGCATGGCTCTTATTGAAGCAATAGTTTGCGAAATCCAATAGCTGACCCCAAAACGTCTCGGCAATTTCCTCTGTCGCGCCGCCAACCTCCACCGCGCCCTTAATAAACAGCGGCTTCACTTCGTTCATCAAAGCAATTTTCTTTTTACCCACCGCCTTTCGCAGTGTATCCGCCTGACCGCCGGTAAAACCGCACCATTCCTTTGACGCCTGCATGAACTGCTCCTGATATATCAATACACCATAGGTGCTCTTTAGGGAGTTTTCCAGACCCGGGTGCAGGTAAGTAATCGGTTCTTCACCGTGCTTTCGCTTGATAAAGCTCTCGATAAACTGCATCGGCCCCGGTCGATACAGCGCATTCATAGCAATCAGGTCGTCAAAATGCGTTGGTTGCAATTCGCGCAAATACCGCTTCATGCCGGCCGATTCAAACTGGAACACGCCCGTCGTATCGCCACGACGAAACAATTCATACACCTTATCATCGTCTAGCGGCAACTCCCCCATCTTGATATCTTTACCATACACCTTCTTCACAATCCGTAGAGCCTGCTGAATTACCGACAAGTTCGATAGACCCAAAAAGTCCATCTTCAAAAGCCCCAGTTCCTCAACTTGCGTCGAAGGATACTGTGTCGCTAGGGGACCTTTCGCCGAGACTTCCATCGGCAAAAACTTCACCAAATCGTCCGGCGCAATCACCACCCCACAGGCGTGTACACCATGGCTTCGAATCGTCCCTTCCAGGCGCATCGCAAAATCAATCACCTCTTTGGCCGTCGGATTAGTCTCATACTCATGCTTCAAATCCGGCTCATTCACGATAGCATCTTTCAGCTTCACGTGCCGCCCCATCACCGGGTCTGGCACCAACTTCGCAATCCTGTCCGCCTCCGCGTATGGCACTTCCAACACGCGCGCCACGTCACGCACCGCGTTCTTCGCCATCATCTTACCGAACGTCACAATGTTCCCCACTCGCGCCCGTCCATATTTCTCAGTACAATACTCGATTACTTCGTCGCGCCGCGTATCCTGGATGTCCGTATCAATATCTGGCATCGAAATCCTATCAGGGTTCAAGAACCGCTCAAACAGCAGGTCATATTTCAGCGGATCCAAATCCGTAATATGAATCGCATACGCCAACAGTGAACCGGCCGCCGAACCTCGCCCCGGACCATAGATAATGCCCTGGCTCTTTCCCCAGTTAATGAAATCCTGCACAATCAAGAAATAGCCGTTGTACCCCATCTTGTCGACCGTCTCTAGCTCGAAATCAATTCGCTCCAGCACTTCCTTAGACAGCAACTTACGTATTTCAGCCACGCTCTTTTTGTCGGCCTGCTCTTTCGACAACAAGCCATACCGCTCTGCTAATCCCCGAAACACCAGTTTATCCAGATATTCCTTTTCTGTGTCTTTAGTCGGAATCGGAAACTTCGGTATCAGAATCCTCCCTAAATCAATCTCCACATTGCATCTGTCGGCAATCTTCTTCGTATTCCGAATCGCATCCGGACAAGTCTTACCCCAACGCTCAATTAGTTCATCTGGCGGAATCACATGCAAATCAAACTCTTTCAGGCTCATCCGACGCTCGTCAGAGATATTGCTACCCGTCCCCACACAAAGCAAAACTTCATGCGCATCCTGATCTTCTTTTTTCAAATAGTGCGCGTCACAAGTCACCACCAAATCCAATCCTGTCTCTTCCGACAGTTTCATCAGTGCCTCATTCACCTTCATCTGCTCTGGATGGTGCGTTGGCGAATCGGGGTGACCGTGGTCTTGCATTTCGAGATAAAACCGCCCATCATACACCTTCCGATACCAATCAATCAACTTGTGCGCCCGCTCCATGTCGTCATTTCGAATCGCCATCGAAATCTCCGAGCCCATACATCCGGAAAGGCAAATTATCCCTTCGTTGTATTTCTCCATGATTTCATGGTCAATCCTCGGTTTATAATACTTCCCCCGCACTTCCGCTTCGGTCATCAGACGACACAAATTCTCAAAACCCTTGTTATTCATCGCCAACAAGGTAACGTGAAAACGCTCCTTGTCGTAAGCCGGGTCGCGGTCTTCCATTCCCCGCGCCGCCACGTAAGCCTCCAGGCCCAAAATCGGTTTTATCCCATTCGCCTTACAAGTTTTATAGAGGTCAATCAGCCCCGACATCGTACCGTGGTCCGTCACCGCCACCGCTTCCATGCCGGTCTCTTTCACAAAATCTACCAGCTCATCGACTTTCGTCAAGCCATCAAGCAATGAATAATGCGTATGATTATGCAAGTGCACATAATCCGACGCCTGCAGCTTCGCCTCCTTTGTCATATCTATAATTCTATCACGAAATAAGTCACCGCTTCGGCGTTATTGCGGCCCTTAAATAATAAAACCGCTCAATATTGCCAAACCGCCCAGCCAGGCTATTATCTTTCTTGCTCACCACCACAAAATCATTCCGCTTCAGCCAAGTCTCAAAATCCGCAATTACCTCACGACGCATTTTATGATTCTTCAGTATCCCGTCCTTCAATTGCCAGGGCTTAGCCTCGAACTGCGGCTTCAGCATCACGAGATATTCAGTTTCTCGTCCCGCCAAATTCTTCCGCGCATAAGTCAAGACTTTAGTTAAACTCACAAAACTCACATCCGCCACGACCACATCTGGCTTTTCCGCCAAGGCAAACTCAAAAACATCCGTCTTTTCGTGCAATTCCACTCGCTCGTCAAATCGCAGTGGCGCTTTCATCTGATTCGTACCTTTCTCCACCGCAATCACTTTTCGCGCCCCCGCGCGCAGCGCCGCTTCCGTAAAACCACCCGTCGAAGCACCGATATCAAGCACCGTCTTGCCGCGCAAATCAACCCGAAAGGCTCGCAGTGCCTCTTCTAGTTTCAATCCCGCTCGACTCACTGTACTCATTTCATTATCGCCAATATCGGCTTCTCCGCCTTCTTCACTTCAATCAACCGTACATTCTCCAGGCGTTTGTACTCCCCTTCCGCCTGAAGCATCAGATTGGTCGGTGTCTTAAAAACCAATCTATCGTAATCACTTTCAACACCCGGCACTCGCTTGACAATACTTCGCGCCATAAACCATCCAATCTTCGGCAAATGACGCAATTTGCCGGTCGCACTCAAAAAATAATCATCCTGTAAATACCATTTTCCGCCCCGCATCATCTTCGCCACCGTCTTGCCATTCACCGCCATGTAGTCCGTCGTCCGCACGCAATTGACATATTCCTCCGATGAATTCCCCAACACAAAATCACTCAAAAACTCATTCTTGCGCCGTTTCAGCCACCACAACACCAATGTCTTTAGGCTGAACAATAGGTGGTGTCGGTGTTTTTTCTTCTTCAGGCGCGCTCGCACTTTTGGCTCATCAAATACCGCGCACGCCTCCGCGAACATGCCGGCCGTAAAATAGCACATACCATAACGCCAATGTTTTCCATTCACCCGACATTCAAGCGGCCAAACTTCTTGCGCATCGCCCTTAATAATATCTTCAAACTTCAAACTACCCAAACTGCGCGCGACATCATTGAAATTGCCAAACGGCATTGCGCCAACTCGCACATTCTTCGCCTTTGACAGCATCACGCCATTCACTACTATCGTTGCCGTCGCATCTCCGCCCGCTGCTATCACTAAGTCGCCATCTTTCAACACGCGCGCTAAACGCTTTGCGTTGTCGTCGACATTCGTTTTCGCAATCTCAAACTTGCCAATCGCCCAAGCCTTCAGCTCGCGCGCCGGCGCCAGCGCCTCTTTTTCAACCCGCCAAAAACTCGAGCTTCGTCGGTTATAGACCAAAATCAAACGTCTCATGCTTTCTCGTTCAAAACCGCAATCAATTCTTCGATTCTGTCATAAAAACTCAGCACCTCATCCTTGTCGAAATCGAATATGTCCTTAAACGACAGCTCCGCATAAGCATCCGTTAGCTCTTCGCCGGCAATCTCGAAATTGCCATAATCTTCAATCAGCTTTTTTTCGTCAACATTTTCAACATCGCCATATTTTTTCGAAAAATCTTCCGCCAGCGCACGATATTCACTGAGCCGTTTCGCCATTTCCTGCAAAAACTTGTTATCACTTTTTTCCAGCTCCGCCAAATCTTCCGCACTCACGCCATCTTCCGCCTTTACGAGCTTCATCACGGTCCGCTCGATATTCATCGTCTTTTCAAGTTTGCCGTAAGCCTCCTTTGCGGACTCATATTTTTCAGCAACTGCTTGGTTCTTCAGCGCCGCACTCGCCCCCAAACTCTCCATGTACTGCGCAACTTTTTCGCCCGCTTTTTCGAATTCTTCAACTCTCTGCGACGCCTCATCGTCCAGTTCAAGACTCTCGGCCGCTCCGTTCAAAAATGCCGACACCTCAACCTTCGTCTTTAATATTTCATTCGCATCCCCCAGCGCCTCCTTATAGCCAAGATTTCCGCGCAAAAGCAGCATTACACCCAAAGTCGCACCAAAAGCTACCACCAGCAACGCAACACCCAATGCGACAATCTTCCCCTTCGTCAACGTTTTACGTTTTTTCTGTTGTTTCAGATGTTTCATTTAGAGCCCTTTCGTCCATAATTCACTTGGTAGCGGCCACGAGTTTGCCTGACACCCCAACAGTCCCGTCGATTGCTGGAGCATAATCGGCGCCAAACCCGACTCGGTCTCGCAACTCGTTATGTGATCGTGCCCCAAGAAATGCCCCACTTCGTGGTTAATCACCATCTGCCGATAATTCGCCAAACTTACGCCCAACGCATTATAGCTATCCGATGCGCCTAACCAGCGGTCGTCATTGATGTATACATTTGGTTTCACCGTGCAACTTAATTCAGCCGAGCAACCGGCACTAGCTTTCGCGACTTCCGATGCCTCCGCCAAAAATACATGCATTTGCGCACCCCCTTCCACTGCCGTAAATTTCAGCCCCGCACGCCCCCAACCACGCGCGTCATCCAGCGTAGCCGCTACTACATTCTTAAACTCATTCAAATCACCTTTCACCGTCCCCAGACTATCAACATCGTATTTAATCTCAATCACATGACCGCTCGCATTCCCTGCCTCTGCCACGTAATAGCTATCGACCGTTTCCTGCACGGAAATCTGCGTCTTCATCACCTCGGCCTGCATCAGCAAACCGACCAAACTCTCCAACATACTTACACTTCCTCCTCGCTGGAATTTTCAAAAAACTTATGTATCAATTTTAGCAAAAATCACCTTTACCCACCATAGCAATTATCGCCAAAGCCTATTCAGGCAATTCCAAAGTCCAAGGACTAGTCGTAGTACCACTACCCCCGGAAATTAGCACTCCAGGCTTGATAGATACAACTGGTCGAGCCGCACCACTCTTTGTAACAAGTTGAGACGCGTTACCGCCAACAGTCTCATTATATGTAGCGGTAGAAAGACTACTCACCGAACTTCCAGCCATATACTGACCAACAGGAGTCATCATCCAAGCAAAGGAATTACTATTGCTTAATCCGTCCAAATAGGTTGGTGAATTGTAGCAAGTGGGGCAAGTCCCATGGGTAATCTTCACCTCGTCGTAAGAATAAAGCCCAATTGGATATGTCAGCGCACCATTCCCGTTCTCTGGATTAACAGTAAAAGAGTCATTGGGGTTATCACATTCAAAGGTGGGAGGTTCCGAATTCGAAAATGATACTTTGTACTTCATTAAACCGGTAGATACGCCTCCCCCATTTGGATTCCATCCCGCAAGCGTCGTTATCGTCCTGTTGTTACAGAAAGTAGTATCCTCCAAATACTCCTCGTTACTCGTATCCTTCACGTTATTTTCATACCATGTATCCAACTTGTTCTTTATTGTTGAGCTCGTCGTGTTCTGTTGCATTTCTGAAATTGCATCCCCAATACCCTTCCCGTTCGTCAAACTCACATAGCGCAATGTTGGATCGATGTCGTAGACCAACGATGTCACGTTGGTTCCAAATGAGGTGTAGTCAAACAGGAAAAATACATAATATACAGTTCCGCAAACGCCACTTGTATTAAAACAGGTATAGTGTGCATTATTTAATTTCATCTTTTCTTCGCTATCAACGACGTTCCATATATTGACCGACGTATCGTTATCAAGAGTATATTCGCCATTGTTGTAGCTAAAGCTATTAGAAAATTTATAAGCTTGTAGCGGAGTAGTGTAATTAAGTCGCGTAACATTTGAATAATAAGCATACCATGGCTGGCTACATGAATTAGCGTCATTGGTTACGCAGATATATTTATTCTTAACTTTGTTATATTCAGAAAACCAATCCGTCAACCTAATTGTTTTGATTTCAGATGTATCAGTAATCGCATAGGTTCCATCACCATTATCGGAAAAGCCATCACCGTACACCATTGAATAATTTACGGCATCCAGCGTTGTATTACCAGATAATCCAATGTAGTAATACGTACTACCGCTCACCCCAACAATATAATTGACCGTTCCACTCGTATACGCATCCTCCTGATTCCCGAAAGTATACTTTCCGACCAAGCTTCCATAGTCGTCCGTACTTGATATTTGATACGCATCTACGAGGTTCCACACTCCCTCGACCGGCTCATTATAGCTTGCCCGATCCGCGTACCAATAGTCCGTACTCAGAGATGCGCTAGACAAGAATGTCTTCTTCCCGCCAAGTTTCTTTGATGTCTCAGGATAAACCGTACCGTACATATAGCCATTGTATGCAAGCGAATTATTATTTGGGTTAAATGCCACGGCTCCAATGTCCGTTACTCCATAAGAACTCGCTGCTCCGTTCTTGCATTGCCCGCTCGCTGTAGGTGAGCCATTGTAGACAAGTTTAACTCCGCCAGTTCCCGTAGTCCGCATTGCCTTCCAGCAATAGTTCGCATATATTACGTTGTTATCCCCCGACCCGCGGTAATAATAAATCGGGTTTTCGTCGTCCACCGTAGGATAAAACGTAAGCACCCCAAGTCCGTTCTTCTTTGACGGATAATCGGCATACTTCACATATTCGTCTGTCCCAGTTGTCTTCTTCGCGATAGTATTATACAAGGTCTTCACCCAATAAACTTCACCCTCGGCCTTTTTCTCGATTGACGACTTCGACCAAGTTGCACGAATTCTCACATCTCCTTCAGGCATCCTAAAGTAGTCTTCATTAAAGCGTTTCGCGACATCACTCACCACAACGTAACCATTAAAGTTGTAACCCTCACACACCGGCACTGAATCACTTATCTCTGCGATCTGATACACGAAACGTTCTTCTTGGCCAGGCGTGCCACTTACCGTGCAATCGCTTGGCGCATTCGCTTCATAAATAACAGAATAGTTATTCCTTAACGACGGCGACTCTGTGCTACTCACATTTTCATCTCTCCCACCCTCAATGCTAGAAACAACATTTTCGCGCTTGTTGGTCGAGTATGTCCCGCCGGCGCGCTTATAGGCGTCCTTCAGCTTTAGCTTGACGGTCAATCTTACACTCTTCCCCGAACGAAGCTTATCCTCCATACTCCAGACAATTTTCTGAGTACCGTCTTCTTCAGTCAATAAGGCGCTCCCCGCCGAAGCCTTCAAGCTACTTGTCTCGTCAACCGAGAAATATCTGCTATCAACATAATCGGTCACCGTAAACTCCGTATAATTGCGTGGCATTGCGACAACATCAAACAGCGTGTTATGGAGACTGCTCATATCCGCGATATACTGTTCATCTGATATCCTCTTAATCGGCGCCAAAACTCCGCCTTGACCCATTTCATACTGAATCGCTCCAAATGTCGCATAAGGATATAATTGCTTCAGCGCCGCGAACTCCTCGACCTCATAGGGGGACCCAACTGTCGGCAGACCATCCGTCAGGATCAAGACGTATAACTCACGATTAGCATCTTCGGTATACCCATTCAAAACATCTCCAACCTTGCTCAAAGCATCATAATAGTTAGTGTTGCTACCTACTGCTAAACCATTGATTACGCTCAAAGCAGAATCTTTGTCATTCGTAAAACCATACTTTACGTACGCATTCGAGTCAAAGCTTACGAACGCGACTCTGTTTTCTTCATCATTAAGCAAATCATCGACTACCTCCGACATATCAGTTTTCACTTGGTTCAATTTATTGCCACGCATGGAAGCACTAACGTCAACGGCAAAAACTATATCCCGCTTCGCGTCAGAGCTCTTCCGATTTGTGCTCACATTTATCGTCAACTCAGCCTCACCGTCACCGACCCACTTAGCTGATTTTGTTAACTTCCATGAACCACCCTCGCCGTTATCATAATCTGCATCACTAGACATTAAATCAATCGTCGAAACATCTGCGTTCTTATCCGCTATCTTTTGTGGCAGGTTTATTGCTAAACCTACCGCAAGCGCGATTAGCGCCAAATCCATAGTCGCCATGGCAATCAAACGACCTCTTGTTGCGGTATTAGGATTAAAGAAACGACCCAGGCCTTTCATCTTTAGAAAAGCGCGCTTTACGCCTGATAACTGCTCGTTTTTGATTGTTTTAACCATCATGAAAACGCTTGCAATAATTCCAATAATACCCACAAAACCAACCAGTACGTAATCTGAAATCTTATCTAAGGTATTAACAATTATGCCTCCAACGCTCTTGCGCTCCGGCCTACCTTCCTCTTTGCCTGATTCCTTTTCCCCCTCTGTGCCAGTTCCTTGATTACCAGGTTCAGGTTCAGGTTCAGGGTCAGGTTCAGGTTCTGGCTCCGGCTCTTCATAAAATTCAGTATTAAAACTCACGCTCGCAACATGATCGGTTTCTTCATCAAACTGATAACCTTCCGCGACCGCACCATCCAGCTGCGCACTATTCGTATAGGTCTGATCAATATTCTCGGTCACCTCATAATCCACATAAATCTTCACATATGAATTTGCCTGGATGCTTGGGATTACAACACGCCCATCGTCTTTTACCGTATAATTACTTCTCCTTTGGAAAGAAGCCCCCTCTAGCTCATCCGTCAATTGCACATTCGAAACTGGGACGCTTAGCGAATTCCGTACAGTGATTTCAAAGGAAACGGTATCGCCAACACGATAAACTTCCTTCTCTTTCAATATTCTCATCGAAATAGTCGGCGAAAAGCTACCTAATTGCCTCATCCACTCACCGTAAATCGTGATATCTTCTGCCGGCATCTCAAAAGTCTCTGATTGGTACCAACCCGTAAAGGTATATCCGTCGGAAACTGGTTCATCCTCCAAATGAACAATTTCGCCCGCAGGATATTCCTTTACCGCCGGCAAAAGCGTCCTATAGCTTGGCGGATAGGTGCTTCCCTCGAACGCATAAGTAACCTTATACGTCTTCTTAGTAAAACTACCGTGAATAGTGACATTTCCTTCTGGCATCGTAAAGCCACGTTCCGATAAACTCGCATCCTGACTCGTCCAACCATTAAATAAGTACTCGTCAATCTCAGCATTTTTTGCCAACGAATCAAGAGGCACAATCTCACCCGCCTCGTACTGTTTCGTCTTTGGCGCAACATAATCAAACGGCGTTTCGCCATCAATTTCGTAGGTTACATTATATTTTGTAGCAACTGGCTTTGCCGTAAAACTCCCCGTAAACGACACTGCAGCTGCCGGCATCACAAAGCTTCCATTCTCTAACTCTGCATCACTCGTTTGCCAACCAGAGAACTGATAGCCATCAACTTCCGGCGAAACTGCAACCCCGACGTTCGTCCCCTCCGTATACGATTGCGTGGAAGGAACTGCCGGCGCATTCTCTGGAACTGTGCCAGTATACGAATACGAGACATCATATGTCGAAACAGAAGTTACGTCTAATTTCTCTATACCCATCCACGAATGGATCGTGTTCGAATTTTGGTTAACTGTACCATCTCTCAAGTTCGCCGTGTTATAAAAATCCATCCTCTGAGCGTCGCCCAACGTCGGCGTTTTCGTAATAATGCCAACCGAAAGCTCACACCCGGCCTCGATATTTTCCGCCTTAAATGAAACCATTCGCGTAGCAGGATTATAGTGCACACCATGATAATAATACTCAGTATTACCAGAGGCCCATGTCCCCTGATTCGTCCTAGACTCCTTCGTATCATCAACCACATGCCCAGCACAAGACGTCGCTGAACCATCCCGTGAAACAGCGCCAATCGTACCATTTTTCGTCGTTTTGAAACCTACAAATGTCAACCCATCAGGAATTCTGTCCGTAACCACCACGACTCCAGTCCCTACATTTGCAATTCTCGTATCAGATGAGGTAACGCCGTTTTTATCAACACCATCGCTTTTCACAATCAAGTAGTACTCGAGCTGTGAATTCTGCTCTACTCTTGCATGGTTATCTAAAGCATCGGATGACTCCTTCTGTAGCTTATATGACACCGATGAAATCCCCATTGCTAAAAGCAGTACCGCTACCGCCCCGCACAAAGCAATCACATGGCGCGGACGAATCCGGTCAAAAAACTTATCTGGACTAACGCCTTTTGCTGGCTCAAAAGACTTAATAGGGTTCGTGTTACTCATTACCTCTCACTTGTTTATCTTTTTTATTGTACCACAAGCAGAATCAGCAGCGTCCCCCGACAACAAAAACCGCCCCTACTGGGCGATTCAATTAATCTGGCGGAGAGATGGGGATTCGAACCCCAGATACGGTTTCCCGCATACACGCTTTCCAAGCGTGCGCCTTCAACCACTCGGCCTCCTCTCCGGCTCCCTGTATTTTACCATAGATTCATTTACTCAAAAAGCTGCACCACATCGACCAGGTAAAATCCAATTCTACAAAAAAGATAACGGAGGCTACGGCCAAGTTCTCTAGGTAAAATACAAAACTTGCAAAAAGGATAACGGAGGCCACGGCCGAGTTCCAGGCGGCTGTCGCCCGTAACGACGGGCCGACAGAACGCCGTCTTTTTGCAAGTTTTGGATTTTACCCACCTTAAGCAATTTCCAAACCCACCTCAACGTTCTATAATAATAACAGCAAGAAAAACAATAATTTTTGAAGGCTCAAAAACAAAGCATGTCAGCGCGAGAAACCGAAACAATCATCAAACTAAGCTCAATAACCAAACGATATGGCTTCGGCGATGCCGAGTCCTTCGCGCTACACAACTTTGACCTCACCGTCAAACGCGGCGAATTCATTATGATTATGGGACCCTCCGGCTGTGGCAAAACCACTCTTTTAAACGTTATTGGTCTGCTCGATAAGCCCAGTTCTGGCGAGTATAAACTTCACGGCAAATCCGTCTCGCGTATTTCTGCTCGCAAAAAAGCCCTGTTTCGCGCCAAAGAAATCGGCTTTATCTTCCAGAACTTTAATCTTATCCCCAATCTCACCGTCTTAGACAACGTCTGTCTGCCGCTTCTCTATTCTGGCATCCACAAAACCCGCCGCCTGAAGATGGCTGACACCATTCTCGAACGCTTCCATCTGCGCGAACGCGAATACTATATGCCACACCAGCTTTCCGGCGGCCAACAGCAACGCGTCGCCATCGCCCGCAGTCTTGTTGCCAACCCTTCAATCATTCTCGCCGACGAACCCACCGGTAACCTCGACAGCCGTGCCTCGCACATCGTCATGGAAGAACTCCGCGACATCCACGCCCTTGGCAACACGATTATCATGGTCACCCATAACCCCGCTCTCACCACCTATGCCACCCGCGTCATTCACATGCTTGACGGCGAAATTGACACCGACATCAAGACTGTCGCCGACCGTGATCTACCACAACCTGGCGCTCCTGAAAAAATCTCCGTCCGCATTCTGCCGAAGAAAAACAACGAAATCGAAATCGCCGTTGACTCTGAAACAAATATCGTAGTTACTGGCCAAAATGTCACCGCCGAACAAGCCAAAAAAACGAAAAAATCCACCAAAAAAGCTTCCACAAAGGCCAAATCTAAAACCAAAAAAGCCAAAAAGGAGAAAAAATAGCCATGCCATCGCTCATCAACTCCAACATCCAGCTCGCCGTTGAAAGTCTCCGCAAAAACCGTGGCCGTACATTTCTGTCGGCACTCGGCATCGCTATTGGTGTCGCCTCAATCGTTCTAATCTTGTCCCTCACTGGGGGCGTCAATCGGCTAGTCAGCACCAGCGCCAACAAAAACAATAACGACCTCATTCTCGTTCGCCCCAGCAACGGCAAAAACCTCACCGAAAATATCATCGGTGAACTTACTTCCAGCAACCAGTATTCCAAATCCAGCCTCACTTTCGAAGACCTTGAGGCCATCAAAAAAATCGACCACGTCGCAAGCGTTGCGCCACTCGCCGTCTCTTCAGCCAATCTCAAAATCGGCGACAAAAGCACTCAGCCAATCAGCGTCCTCGCCACTACGCCAAACTTCGCCGAATCGGCCGGACTCACCCTCAAAAACGGCCAATTTCTCGCCTCCAGCCTCCAAGAAAATGTTGCCGTCATCGGCTATAAATCCGCTATGCAGCTCTTCGGTACCACCGATGCCATCACTAAAACATTCACCTATAACGACCAGCACTTCATGATTATTGGCGTTCTCGACGAACTGAACGACCCCATCAACTACAACAACGTCGACCTAGACCATTCCGTCATCATTAACATCAATTTTGCTAGCACTTTTGAATCATCCATCCAAATCCAGCAAATCAACGTCCGCACTAAAACCTCTGACGCTATCGCCTCCGTCCGTGACGAAATCGACAAAACCCTCCAAAAGAACAAAAACGGCACCGACAGCTATCAAATCGTCAGCGGAAACGATAATCTCCACCCCACCGGCTCGCTCCTCTCGATTGTCTCTGGCATGCTCACGCTCATCGCTTCCATTTCGCTCGTTGTAGGCGGCATCGGCGTCATGAACATCATGCTCGTCTCCGTCGCTGAGCGCACCCGCGAAATCGGCATCCGTAAAGCCGTTGGCGCTTCCGCCAGCCACATCCTGTTGCAATTCCTCTTCGAGGCTATCATTCTCAGCGTACTCGGCGGCATACTCGGTTTCATTCTGGGCTATATCCTTGCCTTCCTCGTTTCGCTCGTCACGCCATTTGCTCCGTTCATCTCATGGCAAATCCTCGCCATCACTGGCGTCGTCACTCTTCTCATCGGCATCGTCTTTGGCGTCTATCCCGCCGCCAAAGCCTCCACCAGAGACCCCATCACGTCGTTGAAATACTATCGCTAATTAGCTGTAATTGACCATCCAATCGCCCACCAAATTGGCTGCCGACAAATCACGGTAGGCTTGGCGCATATCTTCGCTCAGATTCTCGGATTGACCTTGCGTGCGAATCGCCTCGCGCCGCTCTTCTGGCTTCGCTAACATCCAAGTCACAAAGCCACTATCCAATACTTCTCTTACTGCTCCGGCATCCACGCCCTCATTGCTCCCAAGTCGCTGCACCGCTTCATCGATATCGGCCGGATTCACCCATGTCCGAGCATAAAATGCTGGCGGCAATATCACATTCATATCGCGCAACACGTCGCCCGCCTCGCGCACATCATCCGGCATCACAACTTCGCGCCCATCCGTATAGCTCTTGTCCTGAGCGATCAGGTAAAGTCGTCGCTCCAATGCCGACGCATTATTCCACGTCTCAAGGGCATCTTTAACTGTCGCTACATCATGCGCTTCTGTACCATTTATCGGCTCCGCTTCGCGCATAATCATCTTTACCGAAGCATCACTCGCCAGAATCGACGTATCAGGATACCACGCCTCAACACCGAACCTTGCGTCCTGGAATCTCCCCAAATTATCCGAGGTATTTCGTCTGTCTGCCGTAATCTCCAATAGACCCGCATCCCGCAGCAACATATCCTTGAAGTTTACGCCTTGCCCTGTCATGTGCTTAAACTGCTCTCGGCCGCTCTGCTCGTTCCACTCATGAATCACTTTCCTGAATAACCAGTCATTCTCGCCACCATATTTTTCCGGCACCGCACTGCCCAGAATGTCATACTTGGCTTGGCCGTAGCGCTCCTCAATTTCCGTCAGATTCGCTCGCTCTGCATTACTCACGGCCTGCTCAACCTGCGCCCGCACCGGCGTTTCCGTCACCTCGGCCGGCGCGACACTTGCCAACACATCAATCGCCTCACGGCGCAGGTTTCCATATTCCTGCGCTTCCGTTTGCGCATTTTCGGCATCAAACAACAAACCGCGATGTTGGTGCATATCCAAGAAGCCCAAACCGTCAATCAGCGACTTTCGACCACTCTCATCTTCCGGATTATTGCGCAAATCATCGATTGCGCTGCGCAATTGACTCATATTTTCGGCATAATTAAGCCTGAATTCATTCGCCGAAGGCAAATATTCCAGCTTCGCTTCGCGTTCACGCTGTAAGCCAGCCCGCCGCTCCGCAAGGCGCCGATTCAGCTCTGCTCGTTCAGCGCTTCGTCCGCCTTCGGCATTAATAAAGCGTAGCCCCTCCGTCAGGGTATCAATATCACGTCCATAACGCACGCTGTCGCGCGCCGCAATTACCGCATGATAGAAGTTATCTTCACTCCAGCCGGCCTGCTCATCTTCCGTCAATCGCTCGCGCAATTGCCTCGTTTGTGCCTTCATCGCATCAAAGTCTTCTGCCGTCCCCTCACTCGCCAAGAAATCTTCAATAATCGCATCCAGCCCCAAGGTCACATCCGCCATCCGCTGCTCGTGCTCGTCCGTCGTGTCTTCGGCAATCTCGCGTATCTGGCCGTCCGTACCATATTCCACCACAACTTTTTCGCCGGCCTCATTCAGCTTAATGCCGTAAGACGCCATCGATTCACCCTCAAGCAACATCGCACCATCACGGTTTCGATATATCTCTTCAAACGGCTTCGTCGAATCAATTCTACTCCAATAATCGGCCAGGTACTCTTCCACGCCGTCAAATTTCTGCCAAATTCTGTCGCTCATGTCGCCAGTCGCAATCAATTCCTCGGCCTTTTGCTGGTACTTTTTCTGAATACGCTCCGTACGATATTTCTTGAACAATCCTCGTACGCCGTTTTCGTGCTTCTGTTTGAACATCCATTCCGCCAAATTATCGGCCGCTTCCTGTGCATTTTCGGTATAATCTGTATTTATCGCCAAAATATCGCCATTTTTCGCCTCTTCCCACTCGTCAATAATCTTTTCGGCTTCTTCGTCGGACAACACTTCTCGCCCTGCCCGTTCGCCGGCAATCGACGAATGTTTTTCCGCCAAAAAGGCCTGAAAACCCGCATCGTTCTCCGCCAAATCCTGCAATCTCTCGCTTGGACTGACCTGCTCATCTTCTCCCTCGTCGGCCTCATCCGGCGTCTCCGACTCGCCAGCCGGCCCACCATCTGGCCCATCTGGCGTTTTAGGCTCTTCTGACTCTTCTGGCTCCGCTGACTCGCCCGCGCTCTCACCATCCGACACTTCCGCCTCGGTCTCTCCACCCATATGCTTAGTTACATTGTCTATGTACTTATCGTATTCTTCTTGCGATTGCGCCGCTGTTCTGTCATAGCGCCACTTCAGTTTTCTGCGCACTTCTTCCGGGCTGTCATTTTCCAAATCAATGTCTTCAAATTTGTGTTCAACGAGTCGGTAGCCGCTGTCAGCATTTTCCTTCATGAAGGCATCTGCGTCTTTTCTGCTCCGAAATTCCTGAATAATTCGCTCGTTTTCATCATCAACAACCAAATATTCGCGGTCCTCTTCGCCCTCAAAATTCGTTTCTGCCGTCTCGCCGCGCGCTTCGCGTTTCTGCATTTCCAGCAAACGCTTCTGATAGGCCAGTTCCTCACTGGTCAACCCTGCCAGCTTCAGCGCTTCTTCCTTGCTCAGGCTGTCATCCTCAGCACGCAATCTGTCGGCCTCTTCGTTCAATGCATCACTTCCCTCGCGTCGCTTCGTATCAAGCTTTTCGCGTAGCTCAGTCAGCCGCTTTCGCCGCTCTTCGCGCAGTTGTTCCCGGGCAAAAAGCTCTTCCAGTTGCTTATCGCTGTATTTTTCGCCTGTTTTGGGGTCAATCTCGTCCGAATGTGCGTCTTTAAAGGCCTCCAGAGCCTCTCTATTGGCTTTTTCCTGCTCAGCCTGATTCCTTGCCGCTTCTGCTTTTTCCGCGCTTTCTAGTGCCTCCTGGAAGGCATCACGGCGCTCTGGATTTTCCGAAATCACTTCTTCGTGCCCGAAACTCATCACGCCCAACTCTTCTAGCGCCCTCAAATCTCCCGTCAGCGCAACCCCTTCAGTCGTGCCGGCATCAAAATCTGCCGGATTATCCGTCAATTCCGCAATATTGCCGCTCTTCATGTAATTTGCGCGTTTCTCGGCCGGAATATCATTCCAATCTTGAATCGCCTGCCGATATTGCGCCATGCTCTTCTCTGTCAAACGCTTACGTTCGTCATCGGACAATTTCTCGGCCCACTCTTTTTTCATCAATTCAACTTGCTCGTCCGATAAAGTCGCCTTAATTTCGTCCGACAAACTATCAAACTGCTCATGCGTGTCGCTTTGTGCCCACAACAACTCGGCCTGTTCTTTTGCGTCTTTTGCGTCAAACCACTCCGTAGTCTCATCTTTCAAATCAAAAGACTTGCCTTCTCCATGTACGTTTTTTGCCGCAAAATCCGGATCAACCATCAATTCGTCACCAGAGCCCTTCTTTACGAATATTCCCTCACGCTGCAAAAAGCCAATTTCCTCTTCCACGGCCTGGACGATGTTGTCCGCTCTCCCCTCCGCCAACACTTTCGCATCTCCGGTCGCCAAAAAGGCTTCACGTTCCCTGGCGGGCAATCCATTAAAGAAATCAATTGCCTCCTCAACTCGGTTCACGGCGCGTAAATTCTCGGCCGACATCTCGCTTGCGGCAGGCGCATTTGCCTCCAGCCAATCATGATAACGCTCTCTATCAATCTTATTCTGGCCGCCATTATCCTCCAGGCTATCCGCCCGCAACTCCGGTCCGGTCATCCGTTTCGCTTCGTCTCTACTTTCCTCGGCAATCCGCTCCCGCTCGGCTTCCTGCGTGCAGCGCGCATCATATTGCTCATCTGTTTCGCCAGGATATCGTAACGGCGGAAACTTCTCCGTCTTTTCGGCCAGATTTTCGTTGTTTGTCGGTGTCTCGTTTTCTCTCATCTTATCTCCCCTCCGTTACTGCGCTGCGTATCGGCTTTTTCATTAGAAACAATTCCTCAAATTGACGTTTGGTCTTTGCAGCGGTCTCCTCGATGTCTACGCCATTTTCACGCAAAAAACTCGCAATTTCATCATCGCTTAAATCGCTCTCATCCATCCGCTTCATCAGCTCGCTCACCTTTTCCTCTGGCAAACCATCAGTCAAGGCAACTTCAATCTGCGCCTCAAGCCTATCCAACAGATCATCTTTCATTATTATCGTTTCCGCCTCACCAAAAGCTGTGTAATCTTTCTTCGCCCACAGCTCATCAATGAAAGTCTTCAGCGCCAGCTCGTCAATCATTCAACACCTCATTTTTTTATATTTTCCCTTATGGTTATTCTACCACAAAACCATCCGATTCGATAAAAGTAGTATAATTAATCTGATGAATATCTTAGCCATTGAGAGCTCCTGTGACGAAACCGCCTGCGCAATCATTGCCGACGAGGCTCGAATTTTGTCGAATGTAGTCGTTTCGCAAATCGACATCCACTCAGCCTATGGCGGCGTGATTCCGGAGATTGCCGCCCGTTCCCACATCGAGGCCATTCTGCCAGTCGTCCACCAAGCACTCGCTGATGCCAAACTCGCCATCACGGACATCGACGCCATCGCCGTCACCCATACGCCCGGCCTGGTCGGCTCACTGCTGATTGGCACCCTGACCGCTCGCACCCTCTCCGTCATCCACGACATCCCACTCTACCCTGTCCATCACCTCAAATCCCACATCTACGCCAACTGGCTCAGTGGACACAACCCCGACTTTCCACTTATTGCCCTTGTCCTCTCTGGTGGACACACTCAAATTATCCGCATGACCGCACACAACGACTTCACCATCCTCGGCAGCACTCGCGACGATGCCATCGGCGAAGTTTTTGACAAGGTTGCAAAAATCCTCGGCCTCCCCTACCCAGGTGGCCCCGCTATCGCCCAGGCCGCCAAATCCGGCAACGACCAAGCATATCATTTACCCATTCCACAAGTCTCCGGTCTTGACTTCTCGTTCAGCGGCCTCAAAACTGCCGTCCTGCGCGCCGTCCAGCAAGCACTCAATCTCCCCATTTCAACCCCATCGCACGTTCTCAAAGACCATCTCTCGGCCCAACAAATCGCCGACTTCGCCGCCAGCTTCCAGACAACCGCCGCAAAAATAATCGCCCTCAAGCTCCATCAAGCCCTACTCGACTATCCTGACACCAAATCAATCTTGCTAGCCGGCGGCGTATCCGCCAACCAAATCATTCGTGACACTATCACGCAGCGCTTTCACCATAATCACCATGTTTTCTTTCCTGAACCAGCCTTCTGCACTGACAATGCCGCCATGGTCGGCGCCGCCGCCTATTACGCAATTCAGGCCGGCACTCAAGCCACCGACCCCTATGCGCTTGACATCTCGCCCCGCTCGCCTATTTCCTAGACTCGGCCTTTTTCAGCACAGTCTTCACGGCCCGCTTCCCTGCGCCGCCGATTCGCCTAATCCCCCGCTTTAGTTGTTGCTGACGATATTTCTTCCTGTCGACTATCAAGCGAAAGCCGCCGATATATTCTTCAACCTGCACGCCAAATCCGCTCTTAAATTCCAACAGATGGTTATTTTTTGAAAAATCCCCCGCCATCCCGTAAAAATTCACCCGTTTCACGCCTTTCGCCAAGCTCTTTCGCAATAAATCATCTTGCAACACCGTCATCGCGTTCATTCGTCGGTATTTCTGCACTGTACCTGAAATAAAGCTCACCGTTTCGTTCGGATGCTCAAAAATCACCCTGCCCGCCACCGTATCGCCGTTTGCCTTGTTCCGCGCCAGCATAAAATGAACCTGCTTACCAAATGCTTCAGCGATATAGCGGTAATAGCTCAAATCACGGCTCCGCACACCATTCTTCGTATTGCTGCCTTCAATCGCCTCAGCCACCTCTGCCAAACCTGCCTCATTATGCACCTCAAGTATATCTAACTCTTTACTGCACTTTCGCAATTTATTACGTACATTCTTTTTATAGGATGCCTGCAGATCCTCGGCACTAGAAAAGCCGCTTAAGTCCTTCACCGTAACCCAGCGGTTCGCCTTGTTTTCTATCGCCGTCGTGCGCCCTTCATACTCAAAACCCGCGCTAGCAAACAATGAAAATATATCATCACGCGCATAATTCTCTAGAACTTCACCATGTACATCGCGCTTCGACAGTAACAGCGGCGGAAAAACTTCCAGAGTCACCGCCTTGCGCCGTTTCGCCTCCGCGATTAACCCATCCAACCAGAACTTCACCAGCCGCAGGTCCTCCCAATCCATCACGCCCCCCATCGGTACCATCATCATGCCATCTTTCTCAAAAGCAATACAAGCAGCCAACACTTTTTCGGCATCTTTCACACCAAAAAGCCAGGCCTGCCAGCCCATTCGCCGGCGCACTTCCGCCCGCTCCGCCATCTGATAGAGATTGCCATATGGACTCTTTTGCTCAAACTGCCTTAACTCCCCCGCTTCTAGCTCCACAAATCTCATGTCCTCATTCTATCACAGCAAAAATCGTATATAATAAAGGCAGTTTATGAGCTATATCGAGAGTAGTTTACGGGTACGCCGCAGCATTGCCAAGCTCACCGACACTGATGCCGATGACTGGTTTTTGTGCATGAAAGCTCGCTTTGGTCTAGCCGAAGTCTATCGTGCCATCCATGACACGCTCGGCGCCGGCGCCATCCTCACCACCCCATATACCTGTATCACCTCCATCAATCCCATCCTGGTCGCCGATCTCACGCCAAGCTACCTCGACATAGACCCCACCACGCTTTCCCCTACCGCCCTGCCGGCAGACACCAGCCAGGCACATGCTCTCGTTATCCAACACACTTTTGGCCTAATCGGCGACAAATCCGCCCTCATCAGCCAGGCCCGCATGCAACAGCTGCTCATTATCGAAGATTCTGCTCACTGTCTGTTACGCCTCGCCCGCGACTCCTCCGAAACACCGCTTGCCGACATCTCGGTTCACTCATTCGGTGTCGAAAAAATCCTCCAGGGCACCAAGTTCGGCGGCGCAATCTATCTAAATCCCCGTCTCAAAATCGCCAATCCCGAACTTCATACCCGCATCACGCAGCGCCTCGTAAAACTACCGGCGCCCACTACCGCACTTAGTCTGCGCGCGCGCATTTATCGTCCCACGAATTCTCTTATCCAACATCTTCCTCGTGGCATCAAGGATTCCGTCCGCCAACTCGCTATCAAACTTCACGTCCTCGAACCTGCTATCTATCCGTACGAGCAGGAAGGCCGCCAGGCCCCATCTTGCGCCCCCAGCCAATTTGTCAATCAGCGTATCTATCATCAGTTGGCCGGCCTTGCCGAAAACTACGAACAGCGCAAAGCCAATGTCGCTACCTATCAAGCCCAGTTCCGCTCGGAGAAGTTCAGCCAGCTCTACCCCACCAACTCCGCCGAGCCACTCCTCGCCTTTCCGCTCAAATTCAACGATGCCGCGCTCGCCGATAAGGCCTATGAGCTCCTCACCGGTGCTGGCTTTTTCATTCGACGCTGGTACCACCCCCTACTCTACCCCGGCACACAGTACCCACAAATCTACCATTATGATGCTACCGACTGCCCGACCGCCGAATCCTTGTCCGCCTGCGTCCTTGGCCTCCCCACCGACCTCACCCCCGAACAAACCGCCAAAATCATCAGCTTACTTCAACCTGTGGAAAAACCTGTGCAAAACTCCGAAACTCTACAAAATATATCACCAAACGCATAAACACCAAATGTGCTAGAATATTTTACAGTTATGAAGCAACATTTTCTCCAAAGCCCAGCCTGGGAGCAATTTCAGCAGGAACAGGGTCAAACCACGGCGCGTATCACCTCAAAAAACGCCGAAACACTAACAATTTTGCGCCATACCGCCCTTGGTGACTACCTCTTTGCGCCCTATGGCCCCACACTTCAGCAAAAATCAGATTTAGAAACCGCCCTGGAAGACCTAAAAACCGCAGCCCGGGCCAAAAATGCCATTTTTGTGCGCATCGAGCCTACCCTGCCCTTTACAGAGGCCGAGATGCGCAAGTTTTCCCTAAAGAAAACGCACGACATCGAACCGCGCCACACCTGGGTGCTTGATTTATCCCCCGATGAAGCTACACTCTTGGCCGGCATGGAATCCCGCAAAGTTCGCTATTATCGAAATTATGCCAAAAAAGGTATGACAATTCGCGCCAGCCACGACCCCGCGGACATGAAAATTCTTTTCAAGCACCTCACCGAGGTCTCCCAGAATGATAATTTTCAAACCTTTGACGAGGCATACCTTACCGCGCAGCTCAAGCACGAATTTGCCACCCTCTACATCGTCGAATTCGAAGGCGAGCCAATCGCCTCCGCCCTCACCTACGACACCGCCGACACCTGTTATTATGCCCACACTGGCGCAGACTATGCACACCGCAAACTAAATGCCGGTATCATCCTTCTTGTACACATGATCCTCGAAGCCAAACGCCACGGCCGCAAAAAATTCGATTTTTGGGGCGTCACCACCTCAGAAGACCCCTCGCATCCGTGGTACGGTTTCACAAAATTCAAAAAATCCTTCGGCGGCGAACTCGTCACCTATGCTGGCACTTGGGATCTCGTACTCAAGCCCTTGCACTATCGCGCCTATCAACTGCTGCGCCCCCTCAACAAACTCCGGCGCAAACTTCGCCGCTAAAAAACACCGCCCACCGGGCGGTTTTTTCAAGCATCGTAATCCGATAAATCGAATAGTTCGCGCTTGCCTTCGTCCTTGATTTTTTGCGCCTTCCTTAGCAGCTTCTTTAGGCCCAATTCCGAATTCGCCGACCCGACGTGCACCGTTTTTACCACCTTGCCCTCCTCTTTCCAGCAAACCTGCACGCCAGTTGCGCCACTGCCCGTCGTAAATTTCCTAATAAACGCCATCACCTTATACTATAACAACAATTCACAATTTCGCCACGATCCGCCCATTTTCTACCACATTTTATTAGAAAACCCTTGCATTGGCATCCCCCTCATGCTAAAATAAAAACAACCTGACCGGGACGGGGTAGGTTACGACATCAAAAACAATTAAAAAATAATTGTTTTGCGTGAAAACCATTTCGACGTGGCATTGTTGGTCATGTCGCTTAAGCTTTCACGTGAAGCGTTTTTGGCGCATAAAACACCTTAGAAAGGCCACAAAATGTGGTATAATTTTTTATATGACGCAACCAGCAGGGTAGCGCAAATACCGGGAGATAATCAAATATATGAAATTCAGCAAAGCCTATGAGCCAAACCAATATGAGCCTGATATTTATGCTCTATGGGAAAAATCCGGCGCATTTCATCCAACAACCGATAAAAATGCTAAGTTCTACTCTATCGTTATGCCGCCCCCCAACGCCAACGGCAATCTACACATTGGTCATGGTCTCACGATTGCGCTCGAAGATATCCTCACCCGCTATCATCGCCTCAAAGGCGAAAATACCTGGTATATACCAGGCGCCGATCACGCTGGCTTTGAAACCTGGGTTGTCTACGAACGCTATCTTGAATCAAAAGGCAAAACTCGCTTCGATTACTCCCGCGACGAGTTGTATGACCAAGTCTGGGAGTTCGTTCACCAACAGCGCGGCAACATGGAGCTCCAGCTCCGCAGTCTTGGTGCATCCTGCGACTGGGATAGCCTAACTTTCACGCTCGACCCCAAGGTCGTAGAGCGTGTCTACGCCACATTCCAAAAAATGTGGAACGACGGCCTCATCTATCGCGGCAAAAAACTCGTTAACTACTGCACCAAGCATCAAACCGCCTTCGCCGACATCGAAGTCACGCATAAAGAAGAGCAGGGCACACTCTGGCGCATCGCCTATCCACTAGTCGAACCGACCGCAGAACTCAAGGAACTCGTCGTCTCAACCACTCGCCCGGAAACACTGTTCGGCGACACCGCCGTAGCCGTCAACCCGGCCGACGAACGATATAAAACCATAATTGGAAAGAATGTCAAGTTGCCACTCACCGACCGTGAAATTCCAATTATCGCCGACGAACACGCCGACATGTCCTATGGCACAGGTGTTGTAAAAATTACACCAGCCCACGACCCCAATGATTTCGAAGTTGGCCAGCGCCACGAACTCGCACAAATCACCGTAATTGGCTTTGACGGCCGCATGACGGCCGAAGCCGGCGATGACTACGCTGGACTCACCACCGCCGAGTGCCGCAAAAAAGCTCTCGCCGACCTTGAGAAACAAGGACTCATGCGCGGCGAAGAATCCATCACTCACTCAGTCGGCCACTGCTACAAGTGCGACACCGTCATCGAGCCGCTCCTCAAAGAACAGTGGTTCGTTAACCTTCAACCCCTCGCCAAGCGCGCCATCAAGACCCTCGAAGCAAACGAAATCCGCTTCCATCCTGCCAACAAGAAGAAAGTTCTCATCAATTATCTCAAGAACATTCGTGACTGGAACATCTCTCGCCAAATTCCTTGGGGCATCCCCATCCCGGCTTTCGTCAACGCCGAAGATTCCACGGATTGGATTTTCGACACCCGCGTAGACGAAACCGAGATTACCGTCAACGGCAAAAAATATCTCCGCGACAACGACACCTTCGATACCTGGTTCAGTTCTGGCCAATGGCCCTACATCACCACCGACGCGCACCCAGAATTCTACCCCAGCTCCGTTATGGAGACTGGTGCCGACCTCCTGTTCCAGTGGGTTGGCCGCATGATTATGCTCGGCCTGTATATCACCGATGACATACCGTTCAAAGATGTCTATCTGCACGGCATGGTCCTAGACGAAAAAGGCCAAAAAATGTCCAAATCAAAAGGCAACGTCATCAATCCAATTGAACTGGTCAGTGAATACGGCTCAGACGCCCTCCGGCTCGGCCTCATCGCCAGTCGCTCTGCCGGCGTCAATCAAGCCTTCAGCACGAGCAAAGTTATCGCCAGCCGCAATCTCTGCAATAAACTCTGGAACATCTCTCGCCTCATCCAGCAACTCGTCGACGACAACCCCACCGAAGAAACCAAGCCCGAACTCAAAAACTATGGCGAAAACTGGATTTGCCATCAAATCAATCAGGCCAGCAGGGAAGTTCAAAAATTGCTTGACCGTTATCGCTTCGCCGAAGCTGGCGACCTGCTCTATGATCTTATCTGGAACAAATACGCCGACTGGTTCCTTGAGAGTCAAAAGCTCTGGAAAAACATCCCACTCCTCAAGTCCACACTTGAACAAATCCTAACCCTGCTTCACCCCTTTGCGCCATTCGTAACCGAAACCATCTGGCAAACGCTCAGCTGGACCACCGGCATGCTCATCACCGCCCGCTGGCCAAGGGCCTACAAGGTTGACAGCCAACGTGTTGCCGACTTCGAGGACCTCATCGCCATCGTCACCAATATCCGTAGTCATTTCCAGGCACTCCCCGGCGCAAACAGCTATCCAATTCTTTTCCACGACGACGACCTCGTATCAGACAACCAGCTCCTCATCCAGCACCTCACTAAAGCGCCTTGCGTCCCACAAGTAGAGCAATCCAAAGTCGACGGCCTGCGCCTCGCCATCCCCAACCACCACAACATTTACCTCCAAATACCCGCCGACATCCACGCCAAGTATAAGGCCAGCCTCGAAGAGCGCATCCTCAAACTTGGCCAAGAAATAACCACCCTTGAGGCTCGCCTCGCCAATCCAAACTATCTCGAAAAGGCCCCTACCGCCCTGGTCGAAGAGTCCCGCCTCTCTCTGCACGCCAAACAAAAACTCCTCGCCGACATGAAGGCCGAGCTAGAACTCATCTAGCACTATTGACAAAAAATACGATATATGCTATAATTAGGTATACATTTCATCCGCCACACAGAACATAGAAGGGGGGCTCTAATTATGGGTGAAATCGTAAGCATCAATCAAAAAAGAAAAAGCCCACAGCAACGGGCTTACGAATGGGCACGCCGGGAAATGAATATGATGTTCCCGGAACCCGACTGCGCCATTTTACTGCTCGGCGACCGCGCCGAACAATATGGCACGCACATCTCGTTCTTCGAGAGCGAGCGCCATGGCGACCCCGCCATTTACCGCATTTTCTGGTATTCTCACAATGCCGCAAAATACGGTATCATCAGCAATCTGGCAGAGCTCAAAAAAACTCACCCCGAGCTAGTCGAGCTCTACTTTAAGAATGGCATTTACGCCAGCGAACACGGCTAAAAGCCACGCCCCACTCAAGTGGGGCATTTTTCTAGAAAGCCAATTTTTGCCGAATCTCCTCGAACTCTTCTTTGCTCAGCTCCAAAGTCCGCCCGTACTGCCAAGTTTCATCAAAGGGCGTCAGATGCACATGGGCATGCGGCACATCGGTTCCAACGACCTTCATCAGCGTCCTTCGCCCCGTCACATCTTCCATATGCTGCGCAATCTTCTTTACGCTCGCCCACAGCGCCACCCAATCCTCATCGGATAGCTCATAAATCTTATCGACTTCCACCTTCGGCACCACTAAAGCATGCCCCCGCACCTCTGGATTGATATCCAAAAACGCAAAAGTCTTCTCGTCCTCATAAATTTTGTATGCCGGAATTTCCCCCTCAATTATCTTACTGAACACGCTCGACATTCTAAATCCTCCTGTTTTCTACCTCTATCATAACACCTTATTTCGCTTATGGTATACGACTACTTGCCATTAAAAAACGAGCCTTTGGCTCAATCACGAGCTTTGCTCGTGGCGGAAGCGAGAGGATTCGAACCTCCGATACATTTCTGCATACACGATTTCGAGTCGTGCGCCTTCAACCACTCGGCCACGCTTCCATATACTATTTTACCACAAAAACGCCCCAGGCGCGCTCTCACGGCCCCACAGGGCCTATTTTTCCGCCATAACCACGAGCATTTTGCATTTATGCCTAGTGACACAATCCTTCAGTTAGGCATTTTCTTCTTGCCTTGCGCAGTTATTTACTCGAGGTATTTCGAGATTAAAAGTGTTTAGAAGGGTATTTTCTTGTTGTGAAGCGCGGTTATTGACCAAGATATTTGCAAAATAAAATCGTCTAGATATTTTGAAATCAAAAAGCCGTCTATTGGTAGTTTCTTCTCCTGAAGCGCGCCTATTGGGCGAGCGAAGGAGAAAAACTGCTGATAGGCGGTTTTTTGGTTCAAAATATGGTATGCCCGATACGATTCGAACGTACGACCTTTGGCTCCGCAAGCCAACGCTCTATCCAACTGAGCTACGGGCACATATGTGGACTAAACAGCAAGAATGTCACGATTTATTCCACCGTTTAAAAATTAAACGAACCTTACGCAAAATGCGTAACGCCCCACATTATAGCACATTTCCTCAAGAGATGCTATA
Source organism: Candidatus Saccharimonadota bacterium (assembly GCA_017430725.1). Lineage (GTDB taxonomy): Bacteria > Patescibacteriota > Saccharimonadia > Saccharimonadales > Saccharimonadaceae > UBA2834. The sequence goes on from JAFRMK010000007.1 coordinate 68,699, forward strand.
CTGGAAAATATGGGAAAGAGCAAGCAGAAAACCGGACTCAAACCAACACTTCAAAAAGCCAAAGCGAAGTTTCTCTCCGCATACTACAACAATCCCAGCAAAGATCTCAAAATCATTGCCGTCACCGGCACCGCTGGGCGCGACATCACGGCGCATTTTCTTCAAAACATTCTCAAGCACAAAGATGAGCGCACCGGCCTCATCATCGACCCAATTTCAACATCCGACCTATACCGCCGCCTTTTCAAAATTTGGAAGAGCGGGGCAGACCATGTCGTCGTATCGGTCGAAGCGCACAAGCTCGCCAATCATCTCTTCTATGGCCTCCCCATTCACCTAGCCGTCCTGACCGACAACATCGAAGACAGCCCATCATCCATCACAAATATCTCTGGCGACCCCAAAGAGGGCAAGGCTATTCTCTTCAATACCAAACCAAATTTCAGCATCCTCAATCGCGACGACCCCGACTTCGAATTCTTCGCACAATACCCAAGCGCCACCGCCACTTTCAGTTATGGCCACGACCGCAGCGCCGACTTGCGTATCAACCGCAGCAAACTCTATAAAGTCGGCACCGAAGCCAATCTGACATACGGCACCGAAAACTTCGATGTCGCCACCTATGTCACCAGCGAATCCGCCGTTTTCTATATGGCCTGCGCCGCGCTTTCCGCTTTCACGCTAGGTTTTAACTCTGATCAAATAATCGACGGTATCGCCGATTACGAGCCGAAGGGCTAAACGACTCAATGATTAATCAAAAATTGCTCGTTTCGGGTGCCGATTTCTTTGCCGACGATTACGAAATTAACCCATATTACACCGCCAAACAAATCGACGTCGCCAAAGCCATGGCCGAACACGCCGCCATCGTTGACTGCTTCAAGCAAGCTGGCATCGAAATCATCCACGTAGCGGCACCAAAAAACTGCCAGGATGGCGTCTACACCGCCAACTGGGCACTTGTCAAAGATGGCGTCGCCGTCCTCTCGCGCCTCCCCGACGCCCGTAAAGCTGAAGAATCTTACGCCAAGACCGAACTCGAAAAACTCGGCATCAAAACCGTCACTGTCCCACAAGACTACCTGTTCTCCGGGCAGGGCGATTCGCTTCGCTGTGGCAAATATCTTTTTGGCGGCAGCGGCTACCGCTCCGACCCGGCCGCCCAACAGTTTGCCGCCGACACCCTCGGCCTCCAATTAATCCAACTCCACGCCAAACCCCAACTCAATCCCGACGGCACTCCCCACATTAACCCCGTCACGAACCACGCCGACAGCTTTTGGTATGACCTTGACCTCGCGCTCGCCGTCATCGACGACCACACTATCGCCTATTGCCCAGACGCTCTCGACGCAGCCTCTAACGCCAAGATTGAAGCCATCACCGACCTCGACAAAATCCTTGTCGACCTCGACGAATGCACCAAAGGCTTCGCCTGCAATCTTGTCAGCACCGGTAAGCACGTCATCATGTCCCGACAAGCCCCCAAGCTCCAAGCCAAACTAGAAGCCCGCGGCCTCACCTGTCTCACCCCCGACGTCACTGAGCTCAAAAAGGGCGGTGGCTACATCCGCTGTGTCAGTCTCTGGCTCGACTAAGTTTAAACTTATCGAAGATCAACATTTGCTATACTAAAACCAAAAGGAGTCATTATTAAAACGCTAAAAACCATCGCCGACATCATCTTCTGGGTCATCGTTTCAACCGAAATCATTCTACTCGCCCTGTTTTTTGCGCCCCGTCTCTTCAATGGCGACTGCTATGTCGTCTCCAGTGGCAGCATGGAGCCAAAATACCCCATCGGTTCACTCGTCTACATTGAAAAAGCCGCCCCCGAGACTATTCAAGTCGGCGACGTCATCTCCTTTTATCTCTCCGACAACATCGTGGCTACCCACGAAGTGTTCGCTATTAACGACACCGAGCATCAGTTCCGCACGCGCGGCATCAACAATGTCGATTCCGACGGCAACATCCTAGTCGATGCTACGCCCGTCCCCTTCAGTAGCTACATCGGTAAAGCCGTTTTCGACATCCCCCTCCTCGGCTACGTCTATAGCGCCATCAAACACCATCTCATCATTTATTTTGCTATTGCTTTTCTCATCACTTTTATGCTTAAATTAATATCAGTAAAGGTTAAGCATAATTGTGTGGAGGAAACAACAAATGCAAAAGAATAAAGATTTTTTGAAGAAAACCTTGCCCGTTTTCTTGTTCGCCCTTTTGGCGCTCGGCGTCATCGGCGGCACCGTCGCTTGGTTAACCGCAACCGATAACAAAGTTAACAGCTTCTCGGTCGGCTCATTCTCGATCCCGACTACCAAGCCATCTGACCCAACCCAAACCATTTCACCAGCCCTGACCGGCAACCTCTATGAGGAAAACTGGGACACAAGCTCTAATGCTGACCATAAACTGCTCCCAGGCAAAACGTTCGACAAAGACCCCGCCGTTGGTCTTGGTACAGATAGTGAAGAAGCTGTGGTTTACATCTGCGTCGCAAACTCTAACAGCAACAAAGTCTATTTCTCAATTGACAGTAACTGGTCTCCAGTAACCAACTACGCTACCGCTGGTTCTGCTAACGGCACCTACACCAAAGGTCTGTTCAAATACAATACCAATCTTGGCCCAACAACAACTAGTGATGCTTGGACCGAGCCACTATTCTCTACCGTCGTAGTCGCCGATGATGCTGCTAGCACCGACTTTATCCAGCCATACGACATCACGGTCTATAGCTACATCCACCAAGCCAAGGACGGCAATACGGCAATTCCGGCTGCCGATATCGAATCTTCAGCCGAGACGGCCCTGGCTGCCTACTGCCCACAAAACTCATAGTATTTCTTGAGGTCAAAGAATGAGCAAAGCAAAACGTCGCATTCCAATTTCACGAGTTATTGCTGCGCTTATTCTTTGCCTCATTTTAGCTGGTGCAGTTTATGCCGCAATCATGCGTAGCACCAAAACCGACAACATCATCACCTTCGGCAGCATCAAAATGCGCCTCATTGAAACCACAATCAAAGATGGCGCCGAAACCGACGTTGCCGATGGCTTTGATGAAAACATCACTAGTTCAACCAGCGTCAGCCGCAACGTCCGTGTTCAAAACATCCACAATCATCCAATTTACGTCCGACTCAAACTCGACATGACCTTTCGCAAAGACGGACAAGACGACAGCGCCGACCATTTAGTCAACTACGACTACAATGAGACCGACTTCACCTACCAAGACGGCTATTGGTATTACAATTCCGTACTTGCCCCCGATGAAGTCACCCCAAATCTCATCACCACAATATCATTTAATCTTGGCCTCACCCCCAATCAATTCAAAGGCGGAACTTTTAATCTCAAAATCGACGCTCAAGCCGTTCAGTCTGAGCACAACGCCGAAACCGCTCTTGAATCAGTTGGCTGGCCACAAAACTAAGGAGCAGCTATGCGTAGAACAATTCTTCCTCGCAACATCACCTTAGTTTTTGTACTCGCATTATTTGCCGTTTTTTGGGCCACCAGCGGTAGCTTCGCCACTGGCCGCACCTACGAAATCTATACCGTCACCGACCTCAAGAATGCCGCCCAACAATCGCGTATCGCTGGCTACGAAGACGATACCTATGTCCTCATGAACGACATTACTATCACCGCCGAAGACCAGCGCATTATTGACAACAGTGACACTAAATATATTACTTTCGGTAGTAGCGACTTACCCTTTGCCGGCACCTTCGACGGCAACGGACACACCATCTCCAATCTCGCCTACTACAAAGACACTGCTGGGATTGTTAATGCTTGGGACACTGGCCTGATTGCACAATCTGACGGTGCTACTATCAAAGACCTCACCATCGACAACGCCCACATTGAATCAATCTTCCGTGGCGGCATCGTCGTTGGTAAAGCCACCAACACTCGCATCGAAAACGTCATCGTCAAAAACAGCCATCTTTCTCTTGCTGCAGCAGACAACATTGTCACACTTGTCACTGATGGCGGCGTTCGTGGTGGCGCGCTCGCTGGCGATGTTTTTGATTCTGTTGTTTACAACTGTGAAAGCGAGAACACTCGCGTCGTGCTCAATAACACGTCCGGTGTTGCCGCCTTGTCCGGCAAAGGCCTTACCACCGCCGGTCTCGTCGGCATTCTTAACAACTCCACCCTCGAATATTCTCGCGTCATCGGTGGCGACGTTAAAAACAGCTACGACGTCGCCGTTGGTGCTCTCGGTGGCAGCACACTCTACGTCGGCGGCATCGTTGGCCAAATGCAAAACGCTTCCAAGATTATTGACTCTTTCTCAACCGCCGAACTTTATTACTACTGCGCCACCTACGTTGGCGTCGGCGCTGGCAACACCGGTCAACTCGGCGGTATTACCGCTAAAATGGACGGCGCCAGCAACGAAATCTACCGTAGTCACTACGCCGGCTCCGCCAGCTCTCGTCAATACAACGGCCTCCTAGTCGTTCCTATTATTCAAAACAACGTCAACGTCTCTGGTCTCGTCGAAGTCTACGATGGTGGCGCCGTCGTCAACAGCTATTTCAAACCTAGCGCCAGCCCAGATGTCGACATGAAAGTTCTCGGCAACAGTAGTTCAACTTCCGCTTACGGCCCCCTGACCGATGCTCAGTACACCGACAAAGAATATTGGGAATCCGTCGACTACGACTTTACTGGCACCACGCGTCGCAATACCGCCTACAACAGCAATCACGAGAACAAGTGGGTTATGGACTATACCAAGGGTATCCCCGTCCACGGCCACTCCGCTGCCGCTACCTTTGATTTCCCAGATGCCGGCAGCGTCTCTATTGCTCCCACGGCACTCATGAGCGGCACCGCCAGCACCAATACTCCATACACCTTTGCCGTCCAAGGCTTTAAGACCACGGAACACAGTATCGACCTTACCGCCACCGCTAACAGCGGCTACCGCTTCGTTAACTGGTACAAAGTCCCTGACGTTACCGCCTGGCAAACCCAAGCCGACCATGCCTACTTCGATAATATCTTCAATAATTACCAGCCTATCGCTGGCGCTGGCGCTAACTATACCGATGCCCCCACCGACGATAACGACCTCTTTGTCGCCCGTTATCAAGCCCGCGTACTATATCACGACATCAACGGCAGCATCATTGATGCCAGCACTGGCAACGCTAAAGTTGCTGCTACTGACGACGACTGGCACTACTATGCCGACACTATTTCTAGTGTAAAGCCTACCAATGCTCCTACCAGCTCCACCGCCAAGCTCGTCGGTTGGGCCAGCGTCGCATCTAGCGAACCCGGTGGCGGCTATAGTAGTATCTCCGCCCCAGATCTCGCTTCGCTCAAAGCCAACAACCAATTCTTCGCCGCTGGCGACCAAATTACTCGCACCCTCGACCTCTATCCCGTCTACACCGATCTCAGCTCCAATATCACTACCATCTTCGAGGGCAACGAACAAGACACCATCGACAATGTCAGCCTCCGCGACGGTGTCGGCTCCACCTCCGTCAACCTCGTCAACGACCAAGTCGTCCTCAGTGTCACTGGCGCCAACAACGGTGCCTTCCCTGACGGCTACCGTTTCCTCGGCTGGTACGACGAAAATGGCTACCGCGTCTCCCGTGACCAAGATTACACCCCCGCCGACCTCGACCTCACCACCACCCATACCTTCGAAGCCCGCTTTGAATACCGCGTCGATTACTACGTCCGCGCTTATGCCCAGGACGGCGAATTCCAAACCGAAAAACTCTACGAATCACTCTGGATGCGCTACAATGAACCATTTGAAAATATTGGTAGCCCTGCCTACATGCGCGAATTTATCACGCACTGGGGTCTAAGCGCCGTTAATCATGGCGGTAGCGACAATCAAAGCGACGCTTATAGCGGCAATATCGTCGCACCGCTCGTCGTCCATTCCCACAACTACACGACAGCTACTGGCGGTAGTTCTGGTTATCAACTCCAGATGGAGATGGACTTCCCCGGCTCAGGAGACATCGTTGCCGAACAGCGCACCGCTGGCTCACTCTTTCGCTATACGCCCGTCAGTAACCGCTATCATCTTCTATTTTGGACGCTTGAAAGAAATAGCGGTCTCGGCGATCCTGCTTGGTCGTATGCAAATAATCCTATGGACACCGGCACAATATATAGCAATCGCAACTACCGCGGTATGGCCCAAATCTCTGCCGATATAGTCTTCCACGACAAATCCGATAATCTTACTACGGTAAGTCGTCGCTATCAAAGCTCGCTCTTTATGGCCAACGATACTATCCATTCCTTCTATTATCCAATCTATAACACCTCCGATCTCGTCGACACGGCAACTTCCGATAGCCCCAGCCAGACCATCTCCAACACCCTCACCATGCAGGCCTCCCCATCTGATGCCTCCATGCAAGTCAACGATTACGCCTTCCTCGGTTGGATTTCCTCCGCCGATGTCGCACCAAATAGTAGCGAATGGAACTACATCTACGATGTTAGCGGCGACCAATACGCCACTTCCAACATCCACAAGGTCGAGCCATACCTCATCCACTCCAGCGACACCCTCCCAATCACCGAGGCCATCGACCTCTATCCCGTCTATGCCAAATACAACATTGCCACCACCACCAACGTCGCCGAAACCGGTATCACCACCGGCATCAATATCCCGGCCGATCCCACTTACACCCTGACCGACATCGACGGCATCCGCAAAACCGTCACTCTTACTGCCGACACCAACACTTATGTCACCGGCAACGATGGCGAAATGTACACTCTCCAATCCTTCACCGTCCGCAAGGATAACGGAGCAGAGGAAGTCATCACACCCACCAACGGCGTCTATCAATACGACATTGAACCAGGTGCACACTACCTCTTTATCGCCAACTACCAACCATATATCATCGTTTTCCATACCAACACTGCCACTACCGAAGTCGGCATCCGCGACTACGGCGACGAAGTTGGTCAAGCCACTCCACTCTATAACCCAGGCGCCAACTATCTCTTCTACGCTTGGAGCAAAGACCAGCCCGTCAACGATGAGTACCATAGCTTCAGTTCATACGCTACTTTCGAGGCCGCTAATCTAGAAACCGTCACTGGCGCTACCGCCGTCACCGAGTCAATGGAACTCTGGCCGGTCTATATCCAAGCCAATCTCGCCGTCAATTCCAATATCGACTCCGTCCTCAGCGCCCAAAGCATCGACCCCGCCACCGTCCGCTATACTTCAAAAACCAATTACGACACTATCTCTCTTGTCGCTCAAACCAATCCATACAATGGCTATAACTTTGTCGGCTGGTATACTGGCTATCAAGATGACAATAATCGCGGCACGCTCATCAGCTCAAATGCGTCCTATCCAATCGTTTCTCGCAACGCCGTCACCGACACCAACACTTACACGGCCGTTTACGAACAAAGCTTCCTGGTCCGCTATTTCGACACACACGGCAATGTCCTTTACTCTGTCGCCGTCAATGTTTCCGAAAATCGCTCCTTTGTTGAAGAATATGACCCCGGCTATCCTTCGCCAATCGACGCCACCGCCTTTGTTGAAATCGACAATGACATCTCCGCCGTCAACGAATATTTCGACCACTGGGTTTGGGTCCACAACGGTACCGCCACGCATTGGGACGATTTCAGCGAAACAATCATATCTCAAGATATGGACCTTTATCCCGTCACTCACCGCATTACCGCCTTCGACTCAAACAATACACCGCTGACCGTCACCGATAGCACTCAGACCGCCCAAGTCCTCTACGGCCCGCAGTATAATCGCGTCGTCACCGCGCTCAACATGAACTACACTCAGCCCACGCTCACAATTCACGACGACGAAATCTCCTACCTGCCCACCGGAACCACCACCGCAAACTTCGCCGGCGAACGTATCGACCTGTATCGCGACGCCACCACCACCAGCTTTGTTGGCGGTCGCAACACCGATTCAAACGGCAACGCCGTCTTCGGCCTCTACGGCCAGTTCAGCCTCCAAAAACAGTACGTCGAAGATGCCAGCAGTGACGATGTCTTCATCTTCGATATCGCCTCCGTCAACTCGCCGAACACCGTCCTCAAACGCATCATACTCCACTCCGGCGAATCCGCCTCCGTCTATGTACCTTATGGTCAGTACATCGTCACTGAAGAGAGCGCTTGGAGTTGGCGCTATCAGGCTCAGTCAACCGTCAGCAGCAGCCCCTCAAACACCGTCACGGTCGGCAACCAAAGCAACGGCCAAATCAGCTTCGAGAATACACTCGTCAACTCAAATTGGCTCGATGCCGCATCCTTCAACGATAACCAATTCCTAGGAGTCAACCCATAATGAAAACTTTCTTCCGCAACCACAAACAACTACTCATCCCCGGCATTCTGTTATTGTTCGGTTTCGTCGCTGGCACCATCGCTTGGTTGACCACCCGTGCCAACCTCACCAACGCATTTGAGCCAGGCGAAGTCTCCGTCACCGTCACCGAAGCCTTTGATGACTACATCAAGTCAAATGTCGCCGTCGAAAACACCGGCACCGTCCCCACCTACATTCGCGCCACCATCGTTGCCTCTTTCATCGACGACACGAACGGTCGCATAACGGGCGAAGAACCCGTTGTGGGCCGCGACTATACTATCACCTTCTCTAATTCAGCAAACTGGATACGTGGTTCTGACGGCTATTACTATTACGCTCAGCCCGTTTCTCCAAACGCCAGCACCGATGTCCTAATCAATCGAGCAGAGCAACTCATCGAATATTCCGGCCGCAGTCTTCATATCCAAATCGCCTCACAGGGCATACAGGCCACCCCAACCACCGCCGTTACTGATGCCTGGGATGTCACCGTAAACGCAAACGGAACCATCAATCCGCCACAGGAGTAAACATGAAAAAACTACCATATCTTATCGTCTCCATCATCGCCGCCATCGCTCTCATATTCTCCAGCTCAAACCTCAGCCGTGCGCTCGGTGGCGAAACGCTAACTTACAACGGCGCCAGCCGCACCTTCACCTATAGCGGAATAGAGCAGCGCGACTGTTTCGACGAATTCAAAGACCTCATTCCCGGCGACTCACGCCGCCAAAGCATCACAGTAGGCGCCACTCAACTCCAACACCCCGCCACCATGTTCCTGCGCCTCGACAATTTCACCACCCACACCGAAATCTACCAATACATCAATCTCGTCGTCACCAAAAACTCTGAAGTAATTTTTGACAGCGCCTCAGATCCCAACCAAAGCCTCATCGAACTCCACCATTTCACTAGCGATGAATCTTTCGACCTCACCGTCAGCATCACCGTACCGGTCGAGGTTGGCAACGAAATATCAGACCTCACGCGCGACCTCCAATGGACTTTCCTCATCGAAGAAGAAACCCCCACCGAACCAAGCGACGAATCCGACAACACCGACCGCCTCGTCCCCCTGCCACGCACATTCGACAACAGCAATCTCTACTTCAATATCACGCTTTTCGTGATTTCTTTGATTCTACTAATCTTCTCGCTCATTCGCTTGTTCAAAAAACTTACTTAATTTCATCCACGCGATAAATATATCGCACCATTTGTGAGTTTTTTGATAGTCCAGTCAAGACTCGCAAACGCTCGGTCAACTTTTCAACGTTGTCCACGGCATCAACAATTTTCTTAATCCCTTGCTCATCAAACTGAATTAGGCCTTTACGCAATTGGTCCGAACCATCCTTTAGCCGATTAATTCCGTCAACCATCGCCGGCACTCCCGTATTCAGCGTCTCCAACCCATCAGATAATTGCGCCGCACCATCCGCTAACTGACCCGTTCCCGTCTTTAGTTCTTGCACGCCTGGCGCCAACTGGCTATTCACCCCATCAGCCACTTGATTAACGCCATTAGTGTAGGCCTTCAGCCCTTCATAAAACTGCTTATAGCTATCCAACGCTACTTTATATTTCTGAATCACGCCCGCAACTTCCGCGCCAACTTGACCGTATTGATTTGCCCGCTCTATTGCCTGCGCCAACAGGGTAGAGTAGTTCTCTTTCGTCAATTCCGGCAAGCTATAATCAATCCCCAACTCTTGTAACTTTTCCTGCACCCAATCATGTGCCGTCTTCATCAAAAGCATATCATACACCGACGACGCGCCATTCACTAAGGCTGTACTGTTTGCATAGTTTTCGCCCACAATTTGATTTAATCCATCCTGCATAATCACCACGCCATTTTGCAGCTCGCCCACTCCGGCGTCAAGCTGACGCGCGCCATCTTTCAACTGCCGCGCACCATTATTTAATTGCGCCACACCGCTCGGCAGAATCGCCGTCTTCTCTTGCAGCTGCGCCAAACCATCATACAGCTGTGTCGCGCCATCAACCAACTGGTTCATCGCCGAATTCAGCTTATCAATCTGCGCCAGCACGCCATCGACCGAATCGAGCGAACTAACATCAAAATCCGCCATCAGTTCATCTGTCGCCAATATCATCGTCGTCCCCAAACGAAAATCTTCAACGTCTGCCGTCATCTCGAAATCTACCGGAATCTCAATTACCTCACGCCCAATCCGCAAATTCTCTTGCATGCCCGGCATTGCCACCCCTATGGCAATCGTACGACTACCGTCATTAATTAGCTTGCCATTTTTTACCTTTACATCCGTAAATTTCGCATTGTCCAGCATCAACCCAGTCGCGACCATATATGGCGCATACATACGGTCTCGTTCGCCACCCACTGTCACGCTTCGCACGTCATTATTCTCATATTCATACCGTATCTTCACGGTCCCACTTTTGCCTATCATCTTTTCCGCCGATAACTCTTCGCCATTAAGATAATACTTTGCTCGCAATTTTATCGGCGTCTGAGCCGCCGAATTCATCAAACTGTATTCGTCAATGCCTAAATTATTTTTCACCCAGTCACTCGTCATGACCTTACGCACGGTGCCATCATTCTTCGCAAACACATAGACAGCCTGCTCGACCAGTTTCGTACCTTCTCTCGTCTCTTCATTCGTCGCCGCCACGCCCGACGTCTCCGCCGGCTTTGCCGCACTATTTCCGACCACCGCCAAACCAAACAACAAGCTCAACACCACCAGCGCCGATACGGTTACTCTTACTTTTCTAGACATTGCTTCATCTCCTTTGTCGTCTTACAAATAATTTTGTCACACAGCATTAACATTGCCGGCAGGGCAGTCATCACCAGCCCCATACTAATCAGCGCACCTCTCGCCAACAACATACAAATCGCACTAATCATGTCCAAATCCGAATAAATCGCCACCCCCAAAGTCGCCACAAACAGCCCCATGCCCGACACCACAATCGACGGAATAGCACTAACCAGCGCCACTTGAATCGCCTTGCGTTTATCTTTACCACTAATTCGTTCCGTTTTATATCTCGTAGTCATCAATATCGCATAATCCACTGTTGCTCCCAACTGAATCGTACTGATACAAATCGGCGCAATAAACGGCAATTTCGTGCCTGTCCAGTGCGCAATCCCCAAATTTACAAAAATCGCCATCTCAATCACCGCAATTAAAATAAACGGCAACGTCAGGCTCCGCTCCGCAATCGCAATAATCACAAAAATCGCCACAACCGAAATTACATTCACCACTTGAAAATCTCGCTTGGTCGTTTTTATCATATCCTGCATTGCCGGCGCCTCCCCCATCAACAGGCCATTTTCGTCATAACGCTTCAAAATAGAATTCAGCTCACTCACTTGCGCCCCAGTCTCATCACTCGCCAACGTATAATTCGAGCCCACCAACATCAATTGCCACTTATCGTTCTTCAAAACCCCCGTAATTTCGCCCGGCAGCATCTCCATCGGTACCCGTTCGCCCACCAGCGACTCCAACCCCAACACGTATTTTACGCCATCCACCGCCCTCATCTCACTCGCCATCTTCCGCACCTCACCTTCATCAGTGTCAGCACTTACCAGCACCATGTGTGTCGCCAACATATTAAAATCCTCCCGCATCTTGCGCGTCGCTTGCGCATACGGCATATGCTCCGGCAAAGAGTCCGCCATGTCGTAATAAACCTCGTTACTCGCCTGCCGATAGCTGATAAACGCCGGCGGTACCGCTAACACAAACAGCACCAACAAAACAGGAGAGCAGCGCAAAACAATTTCCGCAAATTTCGTCATATTTGGCAACAGGGCTTTATGTTTAGCTTTTTCCAGTGGTTTCCTGAAAAACAAAACCATTGCCGGCAAAATCGTCACACAACCAATCACGCCAATCACCACACCCTTCGCCATCACTAGGCCAAGATCCAGCCCCATCGTAAATGTCATAAAGCACAGCGCCACAAACCCCGCAATCGTCGTAATCGAGCTTCCCGCAACCGATGCGAAAGTGTAGCGAATCGCCCTCTCCATGGCGCTCTCGGCCGTTTTACCGGCTCGGCGCTGCTCCTCATAGCTGTGCCACAAGAAAATCGAATAATCCATCGTGACAGCCAGTTGCAGCACCGCCGACAGCGCCTTCGTTACAAATGAAATCTCGCCAAAAATAATATTCGACCCCATATTCAGCAAAATTGCTATGCCAATCGATGCGATAAAAATCAACGGCGTCAGCCAGTTATCCAAGAAAAGCATCATCGCCACAATCGCCAGCACCGTAGCAATAACGATATACGAGATTTGTTCCGATTGACTCAACTCTCGCAGGTCCTCCACTAGTGCTGACATGCCGGCCACCAGCGCCCGTTCTCCCGCAATTTTTCGAATCTCAACTACGCTATCCAGCGTTGCATCCTCCGATGTGCCAGTATCAAATAACACCACCATCATCGTCGAATGGTCGGTATTAAACGCATCATATATATCACCCGGCAACATCTCCATCGGCAAGCTCAAATCGGCCACCGACGTATACCACAATACCGTATCAACATGCTCAACCTGCGCAATCTCCTCGCGCAACTCCGCCACCGCATCACTCGACATTCCCTCGACCACTAAGAAAGAGAACGCCCCCTTACCAAAACTCTCCTTCAACTCCGCCTGGCCTTTTACCGTATCCATACTGCCCGGCAAATAATCCAGCATGTCATAATTGACGCGCGTCGATGCCATCCCCAACACCGACGGCACAACCAACAACAATGCCACCACCAACACCGCCAAACGGTGTTTTACAACAAATTTCGCAAAGCTTTTCACTGTCCTCTGATTCTAGGACAAATCACCTCAAACGTAAAGCATTAGCTTCGACGTCGCACCATAAAGACCGCGCCACCAGCTACCGCGGCTATCGAGCCAGTCCCCAGTATCGCCGCCCTCAAGACATGGTCAAAAGTGTCTGGATTGTCAATCGGTTCTGGTTCCGGTTCTGGTTCAGGCACGGGTTCTGGCTCCGGTTCTCCTGGCGCCTCGCGATTCACTGTATTCGTGAAAGTGTATGTCATATTTTCATCGTCAAAACTTGATGAAATTGTGTATTCGGCAATCGCCTCTTCTTCCACGCGGTACTGGTCTTTCTCCAATGTCGATAAGCCATTAAACGTAAGTTCGTTTTCGTCGCCTACGTTCATTGTTTTTGTTTCAACCACCTCGTCACCTTTATACAACGTGAATCGAATCGTTTCTGGCCGTAATTCGTAATAGTTGTCATAATCTGACCAAACTTTACGCACCGTCATGTCAAACATTGCGCGCATATCCACCGTGGCCGTATTCGATTGGATGCCCGTAATCGTTGTCACCGGCTGACCAGTCGCATTATCAATTACATTCCATTCGCTACGCGAGGCATTGTAGGCTAAAGTATCAATCGTCTTATCGGTCGGCGCCTTCATCAATACCGTCACATAAATGAAGCTACTCGCCGGCAAGGTCGCCACATTGCCATTTTGGTCAACGAGTTTAAAGGCGAGCGCCTTCACTCTGGTCTTGTCGGTCGTGCCTTCGACATATTCTTGCCATGAACTGTCGCTCCCCAATGAGCCGGCATTGGCATTTTGCGAATAGTAGGTCTTCACCTTCAGCGGATTACCCGCATAATCAAGCTGTGTCTCGGCAAAACTCGTGTCTACGCCATTGAACCTTCCTTGCCAGTGCGCATTGTTGCCATAATTTGTTTCCAATGAATCATACAATACTACATTCATCGTTCGGTTCAGGCCCGTTCGCATCCGCACGCGGTACGAATAATCTTCGCCCACTTCGGTCTCGGCCTCCGTCACATAGCGCCCGCTGTGCTCAGTCTTTACCGTCTTCTTCAAATCTTGTTTTGTCGAAGTGGCCACTAGTAGAGTAATCTGGTGCCCACGCGTATCAAGACATTCTTCCGTGTCTCCGTTTTCATTAATATCTACCGCCGCCGCATCATTTCCGCCATTATCTTTAACCGTATTACTGTTATATTCTCGATGCGTCGTCTTTAACCCATCCGCATCAATATAAATGAAGTTCGTATATTCTCGTCCGTATTCCATGTAGTCGTCATAGGAAATCGAATAGTTGAAATCAAAAGACGGCACATATGGGCCATAACCTGTATTGTTTGCCGTTGCAAACGGCTTCTCGCTGAAATCTATCGATGCGCTAATATACGTACGCCCAGTTTCATGCCAGTTTTCTACAATATGCACCGTTGCTTTACCGCGCACGAAGCGTTCGCATTCAGTAATATTATTGAAAAGCGGCTGACCATCTTTTCCGTAGAGTAGCTCACTATTATAGCAGCGATATCGCCCCACCGAAGCTTCAACTTCCTCTTCTGTATCAGTAATTTCTATCCCCATCGGCAACAAATCATAGTAAGTAATCCGTGTAATCCAATTCTCTTCTGGTATCACCTGCGCATTATATTTATGGTCTTTGTATGCCTGCTTGGCGCTTTCATGCACGGAAGCATAGAAATAATACTTACCATTAAAGGTTTCTGTATCAGGATCGTAGTCTGGCGATAGCTTATCCACCGCTTTATATACCTGGAAATATCGAGCATACGTTCCCAACTCATGGTATTCCCAGGCCGCTTCGTTATAACTACGCTGCAGATAGTTCCCATAGTTCTCAACATCGTAATTGCCCAGCGTATCCCGCGTAAACTGGTTACCATAATCATCCCAATCAAACGTATTCACTATCGTGCCATTTTGCAAAATCTTCAGATAATTAAAGTTGTAGATTTTACCATTTTGCGCAAATTCATCTGATTCCACCGTCAAATCTGTCGAGAAATTACCATTCGAAATGCCTTCAGTCAGACTATCAATTTCCACGTACCAACCAACAACCTTCTCATTCTCGCCGAACGTCACTTCCTGGCCCAATTCTTGGTACTCCTGATATAGTACGTATTCGCTGCTTCCGCGATATCGCACATACAACTTCGGGTGGTACTTCGTCGCGTCAACCGGCGCTTCGTTCGAGTTCACGAATACCGGAATATTCACGCCATTAAAGTAGTACTGGTCGTCTGATAACCGCGCAATCAAACCATTATCTGGCTCATAAAACACCAGGTCGTCCCCAATCTGGACATCGTAATTGTCGCCACTGTAATAACTTGTCGCATAGTTATCCCAATGGCCAGTTGAACCGTCCCCCACGATCTCCTGGTAATAATAATTTTTACTGGCACTTTCGCCCGCATTAATGTTTCCTTTGAAAGATTTTCCAATCGCGGGGCCTTCGCCTTCGTCATAATCGAATTCAAAGTTCGCCAAATTTAGCTGCAACTCCGACTCTGCCGGCACCGACATCGTCGTACCGTCCAGATAAGTGCCTGTCATCGTCGCCGAGTTGGTAATCTCCAAATTTCCCGCGCTCTCGTTGTAAATGCTCTTCGGATAGCCCGCCAAAATCTCCAAACAGGTATATTTTTCGTTTTCACACTGACCCTCGGTCGTATTTTCTACACCCACCTGCTTCACGTCAATAAAACCGTTCGCATCAGGCGTAATCGTTTCTCCACGCATTGTCAGCAATTTCACATTGGCAGGGAATTGGTCCATAATCGAATAACTTGACAAACCAATATAATTCTCGTAATCCGCCGTATCAAAGCTCATCTGGTCAGTTTCGACGGCTCTACCGCCAAATCGATAGCGCACCCACAAATAGTCATCCGCGCCTTCGCCCATGTTGTCATAAGATTTAATCTTTGATGCCGTCTTTGCCAGGTTATAGGTCGCATGTATCCAGGGGTGGTTATACACGCGCGAGAAATGAAACTCCGCCGTATTACTCAGCACGTTATCGTTCATCACTGCTTGGATGCCAGTTTGCTCCAAACTGTGCGTACACGAATCTTCGTATTTTTCCCAATTCTCAAACTCTTCTTTTTTCGAAGTCAGACCAAACACAACCTGAATTGTGCCTTCAAAGTTTGCATTTTCTTCAACTGCCGAATGGTTTGTAAAGATAAAGCCTTGGCTATCAACCGTTGTGTCGTTATAGTCCCAGTCATATGAGCTCTGCGAGCTTTTGTTTGCACCCACCGCCATCGAAACCTGCAGTTGGGCCGCTTCCGCCGCCGATGCCGCGAAGATGTTTGGTACCTTAATTTGCAGCTCTCCTGGAGCATAGTCGCGCGATACATGCTCATTACGATAAGTAACCTGAAGGGTGACGATTCTATCGTAATCACTTTCCGCTGGCGAAGATGGCAATAGCCATTGCACATTAGTCAGCGGCGTCAAACCTTCATCTACGCTCGTATCAAAAAACGCCAACTCCAAATCCCAATCGTCCGGATTGAGCTCTGCCGGCGTTACCGCTGTTACGTTGTGAATGAGCAGAGCACAAAAACCGCTCACTAGCAACGTTCCAATAATTCCGAGAATTCCAAGTTTTTTACGTGTCCTGGAAACACGTTTGTATTTTTGTTTCACCTTTTGGCCCTCTTTTTGCTGCGACTATTTAACTAGACACACGTTTGGCCACACTCTCAGGCTATTTAAGCACAAGCATTCTATTTTTGTCAAGCGGATAAAAGGCCCCAGTCTTTCGACCGGGGCTGTATAAAAGAAAGTGGAATAGAGAGCATCTCCGAAAAAATCGTAAAATGTTTTTTGGAGTAATCCTTTGGCGAGGATTATGAAAAACGAGATTGTTTGACTTGTTGTAACCTTGTTTGTTCTGAATGAATAAGACCTATTCTTCGACACCCTCTATTCCAAATTAAGGTGCGCTAAGCCTGGATGAGAAGCTTAGCAAGCATATCTTAACCTATCTACCCCTAAACTGCAAGCATAAGCGAAACTATCGCAGCTTTCGTAAAGCCTTCACGATTTCGTCATACTCATAATATGGCTCAGTCCCAGTGGCCCGCTCAATCGTTTTTTCGTTGCCTTTACCAAGAAACAGAACTGTATCTCCGCGCTTCGCCATCTTACAGCAGGCCAAAATCGCCTTCGGCCGATTCGGCTCTTTGAACAGCGTTTCGCCATCTTTCTTTCCTTGCGCACGCGCCCCCTTCGCAATCATCTCCAAAATCTCTTCCGACGGCGTATCACGGTCGTCCTCTTCCGTCAGCATCACGATATCCGCATATTTTCCAGCCAGCTCGCCCATTGGTTCTCGCTTCGAAGGGTCTCTCCGCCCACCGGCCGAGCCAAACATCACAATCAATCGCCCCTTTGTCGCCTTTTTCATATCCGGCAAAAGCTTCTCAAACGCATCCGGCGTATGCGCATAATCCATAATCGCCGTAAAACTCTGCCCCTCATCTATCTTTACCATCCGCCCCTCGACTTCTTTCAGCGCCCGAATTCCGCCGCGAATCTCTTTCTCGGATAATCCCAGTTTTCGTCCCACCGCTACGCAGGCCAAAGAATTCGACACATTGAACATGCCCGCAATACTGGTCTCAATTTTCAGCCCATCCAGCGCCGGTATCACATACTCCACGCCATCCGGCTTCAGTTTTATCTTTTCCGCCCGTAAATCGCCTTTCTTTATGCCGTATGTCACTTTTTCCGCTACATCTTGCGCGAAATACTTCGCCGACGCATCGTCGGCATTAATCACGCCGAATTTCGCCTTCTTGAACAGCTTTCGCTTCGCATCACGATACCGCTCAAAAGTTTTATGGTAATCCAGATGCTCATGCGTCACATTCGTCATCACCGCCACATCAATCGGCACGCCCAAATCACGGTGTTGCGCCATCGCATGACTCGTCAACTCAAGTACCAAATATTCCGCACCGGCGTCCGCTATCTTCTTTATTCTCTGATTCAATAAACGCGAGTCAACTGTAGTCATGTGCTCCATCTGTTCATGAATCTCGTCCACCCCCCAGCCGACTGTAGTCATCACGCCGGTTTTGCGACCAGCTTCATTCAGCATTTTCCAAATCATAAACGACGTTGTCGTCTTGCCATTCGTTCCAGTCACGCCAATCACGGTCATTCTGCGCCCCGGCAAGCCATATCTTATTCCCCAAAAGCCCGCTTTCGCCACGTGGTAGGGGATAACAAGGCTATCATAAAACGGTATTTTCTCTTTTACACTCATAATCAAATTATACGCCAAAGCTATCTTCGAATGAAATGTCCTATATGTTTTTGCAAATATTGACTTTTTTGCAATTTTGTGCTAAAATATAAATATTGCACCCACGCATGCACTTTAAGGAGGTATTTATTATGGATACATTGTGGGACTTCATTATGTTGGTTATCTTAACCACTCTGTCGACCAGCACTGGGCTGATGTATCTCAGCCTAGTCGGCACGTGGTACGACAGCCCCATCAATATTGTTTTATTCATGGAGCTGGGATTTCTCATTCTCACGGCTTATTTCGCCGGCAGAGTAATCCGCGCCTTCGTTGCTGCATTCCGCTCCAAAAGAGCGAGAAAACCGATGATGAAGTAATCTCCTCACCGCCCCGGCAATACTTGCTGGGGCATTTTTATACAATTATTAGCACTCTGCACTTGACAGTGCCAATTTACCGTCCTAAACTATATCCATAAACCATCATAGGAGGAATTCATGTCTATCAAGCCCCTTGCTGACCGAATTGTCGCAACAAAGGATGCCGCAATTGATAAAACCGCTTCCGGTATCTTGCTCGGCAACGCCGAAGAAAAATCTAACACCGCCGTAGTCGTGGCAGTCGGCCCAGATGTCAAAAGCCTGAAAAAAGCCGACCATATCATCTACCGCGACTATTCAGCCACCGAAATAAAACAAGCCGGCACCGATTACCTCATCATTAAAGAAGAGGATGTCCTTGCTGTCATTGATAAATAATAAGGAGAACAGAGTATGGCAAAAAAAGTATTTTACGACGATGATGCTCGCGCCCGTATCATGGGCGGAGCCAAGGCACTCTATGATGCCGTCAAGGTCACTTTTGGCCCCAAAGGTCGCAACGTAGTCATCGAGAAGGGCTACGGCGCCCCAACCATCACGCACGACGGCGTAACCGTCGCCGAAGCT
Organism: Candidatus Saccharimonadota bacterium; assembly: GCA_017430725.1. Taxonomy (GTDB): domain Bacteria; phylum Patescibacteriota; class Saccharimonadia; order Saccharimonadales; family Saccharimonadaceae; genus UBA2834. Next base: position 88,167 of record JAFRMK010000007.1, read on the forward strand.
GTCGAGCTCGCCAATGACGACGACGCAACGCTCGGCTATCAAATCGGCGCCAAACTGGTAAAAAGCGCCGCCCAAAAACTCAACAAAGTCGCTGGCGACGGCACCACTACCGTAACCGTCTTGACCTATAATATTATCGCTGAAGCCAACAAGCTTATCGCTTCTGGCCATAATCCAATGGAATTGCGCAAAGGCATCGAGAAAGCCGGCGCAGCGGTCGTCAAAAACATCGACAAAATGGCCGAAAAAATCAATGGTGACGACCAGAAAATTGCCGAAGTGGCCACTATTTCCGCCGGTGACGCCGAAATCGGTAAAATGATTGCCGATGTCGTCACGAAAATCGGCAAAGACGGCGTCGTCACCGTAGAGCAAGGGCAGGGCCTCGAAATGCAAAGCGAAATAACCGAAGGCTTTACCTATGATAAAGGCTATAGCTCGCCCTTCTTTGTCACCGACCCCCAGCGCCAAGAGGCCGTCTTCGACAAGCCAAGCATCCTCATCACCGACAAAAAGCTTTCTTCCGCCAACGACATCGTGCCTTTCCTTGAGCAACTCGCTCAAACTGGCCAAAAAGACCTCGTTATTATCGCCGAAGAAGTTGAAGGTGAAGCGCTTTCTGTCCTCGTTCTCAACAAACTCAAGGGCGTCTTCAACAGCCTCGTTCTGAAAGCACCATCTTTCGGCGATCGTCGCAAAGAAATCATGGAAGATATCGCCATTCTCACTGGCGCGACCGTCGTCTCAAATGACAAGGGCATGTCGCTTGATAACGTCAGCCTTGAAGTGCTCGGTTCGGCTCGCAAGATTATCGCCACCAAAGATTCTACTACCATCATCAAAGGTAATGGTAGCCCCAAAGCCGTCAGCGCACGTATTGCTGAAATTCGCGCGCAAGCTGCCGCCTCTACCTCTGATTATGAAACCGGCGAGCTCAACAAACGCGCCGCATCACTCGATGGTCACGTTGCGGTCATCAAGGTCGGCGGTGCCACTGAGACCGAAATCGACGAAAAGAAATATCGCGTCGATGATGCCGTCGCAGCCACCAAGGCCGCTCTTGATGAGGGTATTGTCCCCGGCGGTGGCGTCACGCTTGTCAGTCTCGCCAAAGAGCTCAAGGACGATAATGCCGGCAGTACTATTTTAAAGAATGCTCTCAAGGCACCGTTTATTCATATCACCGACAACGCCGGCCTCAACAGCTCCGCCTTGCTGGACAAAGTCGAAAACGCCAAGGCCGGGCAGGGCATCGATGTTATGAAACCCGAAAAAGGTCTCGTCGATATGAAGAAATCTGGCATCATTGACCCGGCTCGCGTCACGCGTGAAGCTGTCCAGAACTCCGTCAGCATCGCATCAACCGCTATCACGATGGGCGCGCTCATCGTTGATGTGCCGGAAAAAGACACTGGCGCTGAAGCCGCCGGCATGGGTGGCATGTACTAGCTTTCAAACATCCGCCCACAAAAATATCCCCGCAAAGGGGATATTTTTTAAGTCACTCTTACTAGGCAGCTGGCGCAACCGCAATCCCGAGCCTATCAATACATTCAACAACATAGACCAAGGCTTCCGCACGCTCCGCTTCATCTTCAATCTGTTTTGCTGCATTATAGGCCGGCTCGATACAGGCCTTATCTTCCGTCACCTCGATAATATCGCGATACATTGCAAATTTCTTCTCTGGCGACAGCTGAATTTTCTCCAAAATCGGGCGCAAATCACTCAAGGCCATCGTCTTAATCTTGCCCAGGTCCTCATTACCGTACAAAGCAGCCGTCGGGTCCGCCTGCACCGTCGATTCTACTGCTGGAGCTGCGCTGGCGGCTGGCGGCATCGCCGGCGTCTCCGGCACCGCCGGTGCGGCTGGCGCACCCAAATCATTCGCCACCTTATTAGTCACCTCCGATACGACATCCGTCGCACCATCCGTTGCATTACTGCCACTCGTGATGTTATTTATCGCTTTTTGTAATTCGTCTTGGTTCTGTTCCATTTTGCCCACCTTTTTCTTATCTTAAATCATATCACGCTTCTGCTTATTTAGCAAAAGACTATATCCTGAGCCAACGCACCATTCTATCCAGCAAATCCAGTTTCACTGGCTCCATCGGCAAACGCGCCCCAAACATATCAACAATCTGCTCGCCTTCGGCTTCCGGAAAAAAGACCGTCACGCGCATCGCAAAACGCTTTTTCGGCATCAACACTAGCGAGTAGTGATTATCTTCGTTTAGAATCCCAAACGACTTGAATTCATCAAACGCATAGAGATTATTCCCCTCCGACAACCCATCTTTTGACAACGAATAGTGCAGCGTGCGCGGTTCTCGGGTTACATAAACCACTAGTGCTATTGCCGCCACCACAATCACTACCAAAAATGAATACAACTTCATAAACAGAGCAATCGCCGCCAATACAAGTACAACCAAAGCAAAACCAACCCACCAGCCAACATTTCGCTCCTGCACAATGTATTCCCTTGCTTCCCAGTTAATCAATTCATCTTTTGCCATAAGCTCATTATAACATTCAGAGAAAAAACGGCAAACAACACACAAAAAACGCGTCCAGCACCGCGAACGCTTTTGGCGGAGGGTGAGAGATTCGAACTCTCGCACCAGCTTTCGCCAGTCTAACGATTTAGCAAACCGTCCCCTTCAGCCACTTGGGTAACCCTCCAGCCTCTCAAATTCTACCACAGTTTTTCCCTTTTTACCACCTTCTAACTGTTTGCCAAAAGCAAAATAACTATGTATAATAAAACTAACTATGAAAAAGATTCTCTCAAAAGTTGGACAAATTATCACTGGCGCTTCGGCCGCTGTAACAATCTTCGCGGGCCACGTCATGGCAATCGATATGAATAACATCGAAAACCCCGCCGCCGCCGGCGCTGATGCCGCTCGCGCAAACGGCATGCCCGCCGAACTAGTCGGCATTGATGGCGTTTTCACGAAAATCACCAACACCATCCTCTACGCAGTTGGCATCATCTCCGTCATCATGCTTATCTATGGCGGTCTTCGCTATATCGTCTCTGGCGGCGACAGCAAAAAAGTCACCGATGCCAAAAACACCATCATGTACGCCATTATCGGCCTCATTATCTCCATCTTGGCTTTCGCAATCGTCAACTTCGTCATCAACGCCATCGGCGGCAGCAGCGCCTAGTCACTCACATTTCTCGCCATCACCAGCACTGCCAATCTTTTTGCTCCGGTTTTTTGCATCAAGGCGACTGCCGCTTTCATACTGCTACCGGTTGTCCAGATATCGTCCAGTAATAAATATTCCTGCTCGGGGCTAATCTGACCTTTAATTGCGTAGGCACACTCCGCCTGCCTTTTACGCGTTTCAGCATCCGTGCCAACCTGTACCGTATTCCGCGCCCGTCGCAAAACCCGCACGCAGGGCAGCGCAAGACCCCGCGCAATCATCCGCGTATGGTCAAAGCCCCGTTCCCGAATGTGCCGACGGATTGTCGGCAGCGGCACTACTAAACCGCGGTAGTCGCCCAATCTAATGCCCGCCAAATCACTCAACACCCCTCCGGCCGCTCGCACCGCCTGGAATTTATAGACGTTTATCAGTTGTTTTAATGCACCCTCGCGCCATCCCACGCAAAATTGCCGCACGCCACCCATCTCGCAGTCATCACAAAAACCGTCTGTCAGTCGTCCGCCGCACGCCAAACAAGTCTCTCACCCTGCCAAAATTATGTTATTTTTACAACATTCGCACAGTATTCCACCACTTTTTCCACAATTTATACAGGAATGAGGGCAGAAAAACTCGCCCAGACCGTTCGTCATTGTATTTTTCACAACATTTTACCTCCTTTTCTTGATTTTATAGATTAGACCTCATATAATAAAGCTTAAGAGTGTAATTAGTGGAGGAAAAACAATATTATGGCTCGCAAACAAGACGAAATGAGCATCGACGACGAGCTCACTGCCGCCTTTCTGGAAGGCGAAGCAACCGAAATGACCGTAGAAGAAGAACCGGTGGAATCTTCTGTCGACACTCCAGAAGCAGAACCGGCCTATACTGAACAAGACGAAGCCGATGACGACTGGGACGAAAGCGCCGACGATTTACCGGGCCAACTCGCAGTCGACGTTTATGAAACTGCCGACAAACTCGTAGTCAAAGCCCGCACTGCTGGCATCGAACGCAAAGATCTCGACGTTTCAATCTCTGATAACATCTTGACCATCTCTGGCGTACTCAACGGCGGTGAAGACGACAACGCCACGCAGTGGCACATCCAAGAATGTTACTGGGGCGAGTTCAGCCGAACCATCGCTTTACCGGTCGAGGTAAAAGAAGACGGCGTCGAAGCCGTCCTCAAAGATGGCGTCCTGACGATTTCTTTCGAAAAAGAACGTGTCGCCGCGCCAACTCGCATCCCCATTAATTAATTCACGTCTCAACAAAAAAATACCCCCAACAACGGGGGTATTTTTAATGAGCTCTGTTGCTATTTCTGTAAAGCGCCAATCACGAAGGATACAATCGCAAAGGCCAATAGGGTAATCACCAGACCAACAATGCCGTATAGAATCGTGTCTTTGGCTTTCTTGACCTTTCCAGGATCACCCTGCGAAGTCATATAATTAATACCACCAATAATAATCACGACTACGGCAATGATACCTACGACCAGAAACACTGCATTCAAAATTGTCGAAACGACTTCAACCAAATTAACACTGTTGTTCCCGCCATTAATTGAGTTGACGCCTTGCTGAGCCTGCTCAACACCGTTTACCTTTTTGCTACTGCTTGCATTTACCGCCGGCGCAGCTCCTGCCACCAGACCGAAACTAAACACTAGCGCTAATATCAAACTAATTATTCTTTTCATTTTTTCTCCTTTCCTTCATTTTACCTTTTAAACGACCTCAGCGCAAATCAAAAAAGCGCCCCTCGAGGGGGCGCCATCTTTGTTATTAATAATTAGCTCTGCAAAGCACCTAAAACGAAGGAGACAATCGCATATGCCAATAATGACACCACGAGACCAATAATACCGTACAGAATCGTGTCTTTGGCTTTCTTGACCTTTCCAGGGTCACCCTGCGAGGTAGCATAGTTGATACCACCAATGATAATCATCACCACCGCCAGCATACCGACGATAAAGATGATTGTATTGATGATGTAGCTAATCGCCGTCATCAAATCTGTATCTTTACACCAGTCGTCTCGCGTTGTCGTGGAGCCAATTTTCGCACAATCCGCCTGCGTTTTGCCGTAGACTACATCCTTCTTATCGCCAATCCGCATTGGGCATTTCACGATATAGTCACCCGAGTTCTTCAGACTGAGTCCAATTTTATTCAAGTTGCTCTCATTGTATTCGCAACCCCCGGCCGCCAGCACTGGCCCAGCAATCACCAACGCAAACAGCATTGCCAGAACGCCGCCTTTTAGAATTTTCTGAATTTTCTTCATTTAGTTTTTCTCCTTTTTATAAACGCAAATGCTTTAACTATATTCTATCACACATCAAGAAACAAATATATTTTTCCTACAACCCTGCCTCTCCTTTCGTCGCACGTAAGATAAAGGACGTAATCGCAAAAGCCAACAAGGCAATCACCAAACCAATCAAGCCAAAAACAATCGTACGCCGACCATTCGCCGATTTCGTGGGATTTCCTGCCGAAGTCATGATATTAATACCGCCGATGATAATCATAATCACCGCAATAATCCCCACTACGAAATACACCGCATTCAGAATAACCCCTATCGCCCCAGCAATGCTCGCTCCACCGCCGGGCATCTCACTCGCTTGGTCACTCAATACATCTTTCATGCCGTAATCCTCCCATTAAGCGCACTTAGTATAAACGTCGTAATCGCAAAAGCCAACAGGGCAATTACCAGACCAACCAGTGCATAAATAATTGCATTCCTAGCCTTCTTCACCTTATCTGGGCTGCCTTGCGAAGTCATCATCGTAATTCCACCGATGATAATCACAATTATCGCAATCACCCCAACCCAAAAATACACTGTATTCAAGATTCCCCCGATAGTGGCATAAAGTTCTCTTTCCGTGTGCGGACCATCGTTGCAAAATGCTGGTTTTTCACCCATCGCAACCGCACATGGGTCATAGCTCCCACTGTCATTATTTGTAGCAACAGCAGTCATCGCCGGCGCAAGGCCAATTGCCCCAATCAAGCCCAAAACAACTATTATTCTTTTCATCTTTCCCATCTTTATAGTGCCCCCAATACAGTATTAACAATCGCCGCCGCCAGAACCGTAATCACTAAGCCTACCAACGCATAAACAATCGTGTTTTTCGCTTGTCGCACTTTACCGGGGTCGCCAGTACTGACCATAAAGTTGATTCCACCAATAATAATCATTACGACCGCAATAATACCCGTCCAAATCAAGACCACGTTCGCAACCTCCACAAAGAAGTTACTCGCGCTACTCGCCCTATGTAAAATAGAGTTCACTACGGTCGCTAAAGTCGATGCTAGTGCACAGATAACTACACCAATCAGAGCATTCGTTATCGTCTTTCTGCCGGCCACCATCCCCGCCGGATTACCGGCACTCGTCATGATGCGAATACCGCCAATCATCACGAACAGCACCGCAAGATAGCCCGCCACGCCAAAAATAATACTCGTAATATTCAGAGCAACCGTCCAGAAATAAGCCCTCAACTCATTACTGTTTCCCGGCGTTGTTATTACGCATTCGCCGTTAATCTCTTCGGCCGGCAAGCCCTTAAACCACGTCGGCAGATTCATGAAAGTACTACCTGTCGTACAGGAGCCTGCCGCATAACTATAATTTGGCGCCAATACACCTGCCAGCAAACTGCCCAGTATCGCTAAGCCAAACAATAGTTTTCTTCCGCTCCGCATCCTCTTATCCCTCCAAGTTAACATCGTGCCCTAATAGCATCGTAATAATCGTATGTAACAAAACCGCCAACGCCATCCCAATCACAATCTCAATCAGGCGCGTTCGCGCTTTTTTCACTCTCTCTGGACTATCTCCTGCCGTCATCCACATCACGCCGCAGATCACAATTCCAATCGTTCCCGCCACGATTATGCCGTAAAACATCATATTGGCGATAAATTTCAGCAAATTCTGCATGCCATCCTCGCCACAAAAATCACTTAAAATTGCCGCACATTGCGCATCGTCCGCAAAGACCATCTGGGGCTTCGCCGTACACGTTAACAGAGAAGCAACCATAATCGGCATTATTTCAAACTCTAGCTTTTTCTTCATCTTAGCTTCATTATATCATCACACTCAAAAAACGCCCAAAACTACTGTCCTAACACTTGACGAAAAAGCTTATGTGTGATATAATTACACAGATATGAGTGGTCGTGTGTTAAGATTACTGCTCCCTATTTTTTCGGCCCTTTTTGCCGTCTTTGCGCTAAGTGGCCCTGTTTTTGCCACTCCAACCACGCCCACCCCTGAAGAAACCCCGACTTCGCAAGAGGAAACCACCACTGAAACCACCGAAAACGCCGAGTCCACGGAAGAGACTGCAAGCTGCTACGACCAAGTCGGCGCTGTTGGCTGGCTGATCTGTCCTGGCACCGCTTTTCTCGCTAATATCATCGACGGCGCTTACGGCCTCATCGAGCAACTTGTCCGCGTCGACCCCTTACCGACCGAAACTGATGCACCAATCTACGTTGTTTGGGCCTACATTCGCAACATCACAAACTTCATCTTCGTATTCTTTCTTCTTGTTATCGTCTATTCTCAAATTACTGGCCTTGGCATCAAAAATTACGGCATCAAGCGCACCCTCCCACGTCTCATCATCGCCGCTATCGCCGTCAACCTCAGCTTCATCATCTGTACTCTCGCCGTAGATATTAGCAATATCGTCGGCGGCTCGATGCTCGGCTTCTTCGATTCCGTTCTTGCTGACGCCATCGCCAACAGCAAAATCCAGGGCTTCGCCGGAACGATGTCTGTCGCCTCTATCGTTGCAACCGTTCTCGGTGTCGGCACCGTCGGCGCCGTCGTCGCCATGACATTCACCGGCGGTGTCGCCGGAGTCCTCTGGGCCTTAATTCCAATCGTTCTATCCGGCGCCATCGCTGTTATTTCCGCCGTCGTCACAATGGCAGCACGTCAAGCTCTTATTATCCTATTAGCCATGATTTCTCCGCTCGCAATTGTTTGCTGCCTCTTGCCGAACACCTACCCGTGGTTTAAGCGCTGGCAAAAACTCTTCGTTAGTATGCTCGTGTTTTACCCCATGTTCAGCATTCTCTATGGTGCCTCCCGTCTGGCTGGCGCCGTTATTATCAGTTCTGCCACCAGCTGGCTTTCGGTCGTCCTCGGTGTCGCTGTCCAAGTTCTGCCACTCTTCTTCTCAATCCCGCTCCTACGCATGTCAAACACCGTACTTGGCAACATCAGCAATGTCCTCAACCGCGCCGCCGCACCGGTCGACCGCTTCACCAGAGGATACAGCAACGAGCGTCGCGCAATTGCTCGCCAAAGACAGCTCGCCAAGACAAACCCTGTTCTGCCGCACGACCGATTGGCTAAATTCCTCGAGCAACGGCGCGTTAATCGCCAAGTTGACCTACGCGATAAAATCGCCACCAACGAAGACAGCTATTTCACCGAGGCACGCGGCCGACAACTCTTCAAGGCTAATGGCAAGCTAAATCGTCGCGGTCGCGAATTCAATAACAATGCATCAATTCGCTTGTTAAACCAAGGCACTCGCCGTTACTATGAAACGCTCATGGATGAAGGTTTCGATGAGGCCGACTACAGGAATCCGCTCCACGCTCGCCAGATTGCCAATACGAATAAACGCTTCCGTAACGCCATCGAACTCGACAACATGTCCAGCGCTTATGCCGAATCCGTCAATCTCAAGAATATGGAAAAACGTGCCCAGATTATCCAGGACGGTATGAAAGACAAGAGCAGCGATATTTATACTCGCGCCATGCAGACCTTTGGCGCCAAAACCAGCGCCGACGAAACTCGCGCCGTCAGCGCCATCGTTTCCAATGCCGTTAACGCCAAGGCTCGTGTTGATCGTGAAGCCAGAGAAAACTATTTCACCCTCTACGACAGCTACGAGCCGGGCAAAGGTATTGGCGACGATTTGCGCAAAGCTTTTGATAATAAAGACTACAACTCTCTTACCGCCGCCATCGAAGTCATGGCCATACGCGGTGACCATGACCAGATTAACTCCATTCTACGCGAAAAAACACCATCACTACTGGAAGACACGCCGGAAAACCTACAAATGCGCAAAGCCCTCCGCGACGTTGGTATTCGCATGAAGGCCGAAAACGCTCCATTCTGGGCCTACTGTAAAGCCAACTTAATCCGTGCCGGCATGAATGGCTCTGGCAAAGAAATTGCTCCGTTCTGTGATTTTGAAACCTTTATGCGGGGCGAAACTATGGATGGCGATGTCGACCAGGCGGCCATCAATAAAACCAACTCCTTCAACATCCTCCAGAATATCGCCGACCCGACCGTCGCCAAGAGCCAAGACCGCACCGTCTTCGGCGACCTCCTCGACATGCAACACTCCGGTATTATCCCGATTCGCGACGACGGCTCATTGTCTGCCGGCTTCTCCATCAAGCAGCTCCGTACTGGTGCCACGCTCGGCACCATGGAAGGTGAACAGCTTGAAGCCCTCAACCACCTCATTACTGCTGGCGTCAACAAACCGAACGTCGATATGGCTTGGGTACAAAGAAACCACGACGCTATCGAATCCAACATTCTTGACTTTGTCGGCAACACTTCTGCCTCGCAACTTGCCTCTATGAAGACCGCAACCATCAATGCCATCAACGACGCCCTCATCAAGCTCAACCCGGCCGACGTCCGCATTCTTAACGGCCACCGCATTAGTGGCAAATTGGCCGATGCCGTCCAGCCACAAACCGCCGAACTCTGTCGTCCGAATGCTGTCTCTGACCGCAACCGCATGAACCCGGCAGTCCGCGAAATGCTCGGTATCTCTGAGCAAAGCGTCAAGGGTGAAGGCGGCACGCAAAACGCCCGCTAATCTTCGCCTACAGATAAGAAAGCGCTTAAACTTATCCCCTTTGTCATGCTATAATTAAGAAGAATATGGCGCAGTATAAAGTACCGCAAGACGTCGAGGCCGACGATAAACTTATCGGCCCGTTCAATTTTCGCCAATTCGTCTATCTCATGATTATTGCTGGACTAATTGGCATCTGTATTTTGCTGTTCCGCGTTTTTCCTTTGCTTGCTATCATCCCGCTCCCTTTTATTATCTTTCTCGGGCTACTCGCGTTACCGATTAAAAAAGACCAACCCATGGAAACCTACCTATCCGCCCTCGTGTCCTTTCATCTCAAACCGCGCATTCGCACCTGGGAACCGGGGCAGGGCGAAACCACAATTGTCATCACCGCCCCCAAACAAGCCGAAGAAATCCGCACTAAGGGCCTCAGCGAAGAAGAAGCGCTTCATCGATTATCCTTTCTCGCCGATATCGTCGACACTGAAGGCTACGCCATCAAAGATGACACCACCAGTCACGGCTCAATGAACAGCGAGTTCTACGCCGAAGCCGCTCAAACGCCCGACATCTTCGAATCTGCCCAAGAAAACAACGCCTATCAAAACCTCGACAACTCAACCCAGCTTCGTCACGACCAACTTGTCAACCAAATGCGCTCCGCCATTGAGCATAGTCACGACATAACGGCTTCAACCGCCCCAACTATCACCTCCACTTCCGGCCAAAACCTCTCTACTCCTGGCGCACCGAGCCCTCAATCAACGCTCGTCCCTGACCTTCCCGTCAATCCATTAGACGCCAAAGACGGTCTCAATAACTCAACTATCATCCGTCCCGGCCAGCCCATCACCCCATCGCCAGCTCCAGTAGAACCAGAACCAGAATCCGAGCCCAGCCAAGAAATCATCGAACTAGCTAACAATCCAGATTTCACGATTGAGACCATCGCAAAACAAGCCAAACGCATCGAAGAAAAGCAGACGAATAACGAAGTATACGTTTCATTACATTAAGGAGTCACCGTGCAACCAAATCAACCTCAACAGCCAATCAATCAAACACCCGCCCAGCAGCCTGCTGCTCCTGGCGCGCCGATTATTCCACAACCAAACGCCGCTCAGCCCGTCCCGCGCCAAGAAGACCCCACCACTACTCAATCCACCCTCCTGATTTCTGAGCTGCGCGACTCCATGGTCGTCATGAAGGACGGTTCTTTTCGCTCCGTCATCGCCTGTAAATCTATCAACTTTGACCTCATGTCAGAACAAGAGCGCGAAGCTGTTGAATATTCCTATCAAAGCTACCTAAACTCTCTCGATTTCACTACGCAAATCCTGATTCGCTCTCAACGCATCGACATCGGTCCATACATCGACCGCCTCATCGAATTGCGTCGCAACAACGACAATATGCTGCTCGGCAAGCTCATGGATAACTACATCGAGTTTATCGATATTTTATCCCAAGAAGCGAATATCATGGACAAGTCGTTCTTCATCATCATTCCATACTACACCTCAAAGGATGACGAAAAAGCTCTCGAGGAAACCAAAAACTTCTTCAAGACTTTCAGTAAAAATAAAACCCCCGTTGTCACCCGTATCGACCGCGCAACCTACGACAAGGCCGTCACTGAGATGAATAACCGCGTCGAAACGGTCATTTCCGGTCTCTTCCAGATGGGGATTCACTCCGTCCGCCTCAACACCAAAGAACTCGCCCAACTATATTACAATTTCAATAACCCCGACACTGCCGTGCGCGAACCACTCGGCGACTTCAATAAAGTCGCTCATCTGTACGTGAAAAAAGGCGAGAAAGGAGAACAATAAAATGGCACTACGCAACAGAGCACCACAACCCAGCGCTGCCGACATCGCAAACCAGTCGCAACTCCAGGAAGAAGTAGAAATCCAGCAAGCTTTTGAGGCCGGCATCACCACTTTGCGTGACCTTATTTCACCTTCCTCGATCGAAATCCATTCCGACTACTTCCGTCTCGGCACAAAATATGGCCGCACTCTTTATGTTTACGGCTATCCGCGCACCCTCGTCACTGGCTGGCTCAGCTCAATCATCAATATTGACGAAGTCATCGATATTTCAATGTATATCTACCCAGTCGATACTACTATCGTCATGAAAAACCTCACGAAAAAAGTTACTCAGCTCGAAGCGAGCGCAAGCATCGACCAGGAAAAAGGCCGCGTTCGCAACCCTGAACTCGAAGCCGCCATCTCTGACGCCGAAGAATTACGCGACCAACTCCAAGTCGGTGCTGAAAAATTCTTCCGTTATGGTCTCTATATCACAATCTATGCCGACAACCTCGACGAACTACAATTCGTGCAACACAAAATCGAAAACATCTTTGGGCAGCAAATGGTCTTCAGTAAGGTTGCCAGTAGTCAACAGGAACAGGGCATGAATAGCACTATGCCGCAGTGTTCCGACCAACTCCAAATTCGCCGCAACATGAACACCGGCGCCATTTCCACCAGTTTTCCGTTCACCTCCGCCGACCTCACACAAGAAAAAGGTATTCTCTATGGCGTTAACATGCACAACAATGGTCTTGTTATCTTTGACCGCTTCACGCTCGAAAATGCCAACATGGTCGTCTTCGCTAAGTCTGGTGCCGGTAAATCATTCACCGTCAAACTCGAAGCCATCCGCTCCATGATGGTTGGCACTGAGGTTATCATTATTGACCCCGAGAACGAATACCAAAAACTCTGCGATGCCGTCGGTGGCTCATATATTCGTCTCAGCCTCAATTCCGATGTCCGTATTAATCCTTTCGATTTACCAAAAGTCATCGACGCCGAAGATTCCGGTGATGCTTTGCGCACCAACCTTACCACGCTGCACGGCTTGTTCCGTATCATGCTTGGCGACAAAGAGGCGGGCTTGAATCCAGTCGAAGAAGCTGCGCTTGACCAGGCACTCATCGACACTTACGCTCGCGCCGGCATTACGAACGACCCACTCACTCACAACTCACAACCACCCACCATGATAAATCTCTTCGACACCCTCCAACACATGGGTGACCCCGGCCCCTCACTCGCTCAGCGTCTCCGTAAATACACAACCGGTACTTTTGCCGGCATCTTCTCTCAGCAATCCAATATCGACATCAATAACCAAATGGTCGTATTTAATATTCGTGACCTCGAAGAAGAGCTGCGCCCGATTGCAATGTATATCGTTCTCAGCCACGTCTGGAGTATTATTCGCGCGCAGCAAAAACGCCGCTTGCTTTTGGTTGACGAGGCCTGGCAGCTCATGCAATATGAAGACTCCGCTAACTTCCTCTTTAGCCTCGCTAAACGCGCCCGTAAATACAATCTCGGCCTCACCACCATCACGCAGGACGTCGAAGACTTTATGAGTATGAAAATGGGCCGCGCTATCGTCGCTAACTCATCTATGCAACTCTTACTGAAACAATCCGCCACGGCCGTCGACGTTCTTTCGGATGTTTTCAAGCTCACCGACGAAGAGCGCAAGCGTCTGTCAAACTTCCCCGTCGGCCAAGGTCTCTTCTTTGCCGGCCAAAATCACGTCCACATTCAAGTCATCGCCAGCGAGCAAGAAGAGCAGCTCATTACAACAAATCCAAACGCCAGCAACACACCATAGCTACCCCTGTTCTAGTCTCTAGTCAAAACTAATAAAATATTATAAAATATTATTATTCATGGTCTCCACACCACAAGATGAACGCGACAGGCCACACATGTCGCAACATGACCCTTATCGTAACATGCCGGGAGCGAACACTCGTCCGGAAAATATTTTAGTGAATGCTGAAGCCGAAGCCAGCCAGCCCACAAACTCGCCCTCGTCGATTAATATCAATACTAAAACCGCCCACTCCAAAAATCTCTCTCGACACCTTGGTAGCGCCGAAGCAGAGCAGCGTAGCGAACATAGTTTTATCAATTCAGTCACTGGCCGTCTCCAGCAGTCGCAAAAACTCAAACCAACCGGCATACGCGGCTTCAAAAAAGTTGCACCACTTGCGCTCATCGCCTCACTTTTGCTGGGCGGCGGTTTTTTCTTCTATGCCACCCAGTTTCTGCTCGCCCCACATCTATCCGCACTTTACACCCAACAAACCGACCTCCAATTCACTAGTTATTCTATGCGCAATAGTCGACTCATGTCCTACATGCTCGACGGCGGCAATCAAATCAAGGTCAGTAATTTCACAAAAAAATACACGACCTTCACGCCATACATGAAAAGTCGCCTCGCCAAAAACGGCATCGAGGTCGGATATCTTGACTCTTCCGGAAAATTCCAAACCGACCAAATCATCAGTAATAAATCAACCGTCCTCCGCTATAACGGAGCAATCATCGACGCGAATTCATTCCAAGACACCTACGCTTCAAACGCAAACTTCCGTGAAGCCTACTATAAAGCCAAACGCGGCCGCATTGCTGGCTTTTTTGACGACACTGCCGATAAATTCTATCGCAACAAAGGCGCCACCCGCGATATTTTCAATAAGTTCAAATCCACCGGCGACGCTGAAACCGACAAAAGTAATTTTGAAAAAACCGTCTCTAATCGTGTCACCGGCACAAACGGCACAGTTAATACCACCCGTCGCGTCACCGATGAAGAAACAAAAGAAGAATATACCGACAAAAATGGTAGCGATCTTGATACAAAAAACACTGCCGGCGACACTCCCGAAGCAAAAGCGCGCGCCTTCGTAAACGGACTCGCGGGTAAAGTCTCAAATGTCGGTGTCCCAGTTTGCACGGCTTTACGTATCGCTAATCTTGCCTCGGTCGCGGTTGGCGCTTACCAAATCGCTCAATCCGCGGCATATTTTCTTAGTATGATGGAAAGCATCAGCAAGATGATGGCCGGCGAAGGTGATGCTTCCGCCGTCAACGAAACACTTAATTTCCTTAATACCCCAACCACTCAAACCGTCGACTACGTCAATCAGTCCGGTCAACAGACCTCGACCGAAGTTACCGGCGCACCGCTCGAATCAGCCGGCGCAAAGGTCGTCCTTGGTAATACTCCCGTTTCCGAATCTGAAACTCTCCCTTATTCAATCAATAACATTACACGCGCCGCCACTCGTATCGCCGTCGGTACAGGCGTTACTACCACCGCCTGTAGTGGCGTAATGGCTGCTTCGGCAATTGTCTCGCTCGCCGCCAATGCTGTACCCGGCGGCACTCTCGCGACTTTTGTAGTCGGCGCCATTGCACAAACAATCGGCGGAATCGCCATCACCGGCGCTGTCGCACTCGTTATCAACGCCATTCTTCCACAAGTCGTAAAAATGTTCGCGACCGATGTTTTTGAAACTTATACTGGAGTTCCTGCCGGAAATCTCTTCACTGAAGGTGCCGCTACCGCCAACTTCCAGCTATCCACGCAGGGCAGCGCATATCTACCCGCCTCGGAAGAGTATATAAAAGACCAAAACCGCAAAACCATCATCGCGCTCGCTTCTGAGGCTGAGCTCGAACGCAACGAGCGTAATCCATTCGATTACACGAGCGACAAAACCTTCCTCGGCTCCGCCTTATCAAAGCTTAGTTTCCTGAACTATTCCAGTAATCCACTCAGTGTCGCCTCGAATTTCCTCACCTCCGCCCGAAACGCCTCCGCCGCCGACCAAGACTTCAGCTATACAACCAATTATCAACCCTGCGCAGACGACGAAAATATGATGTGCGACATGTATGGATACCCGATTCCCGCCAGTGACTACTCCACCATCGATCTGCGCCCCGACGACCCAAACTATCTTTCCGCCATCACACCAAACCTCGACGACAATAATAATATTAAAGACAATTCCGAGCTAGCCAAATTCATTAATTTCTGCGTCAACCGCGAATCGCCGTGGTTTGTCACCGACGCAAACATCCTCAACGCACTCCAATCTGACGCCGGCATTATTCTCAACAATGTACCAATCCTTAATGACGTCATCGACCTCGTCAACGCCTACCAAGATGCCACGAATCTCGACTGGGCAACCGGTAAAAATTGCGAAATATCCGCCGACAACCCCCGCTGGGATAGTGAATTCAAATACTACCAACGTTACATCCAGGACATGCGTTATCTTGCCGGCATGGAGGGTACGAGTTTTAGTGGTGACGCTTCGAGCCTCAATTCGGACGGTTTTAATCTCGCGGCAGCCAAGGCATTCATGAATGAATATAAGTCCCTTCCTAGTCCACAAATTAGCGATCCTTGGGATATTGCCGCCAATGATTTTCCGCACGGTTGCGGCGAAAGTCTCGCTAACTGTGTTGAATTTACGCTATATTTCGTTAATCGCTACACTAAAGCTCATTTCTCTAGCCTTCCGGATGGCGCAAATGTCGTCCAGCGTCTCCTCAGCTCCGGTCAAGGCTTTACCGACGGCGGGCATACCCCCAAAGCCTACGCAATCTTCAGTCATAACAGCGGTTCACATGGTGGTGACGGCCACACCGGAGTCGTACTCGGCATCGATGTCGCCAGCAACACAATCATTATCGGTGAAGCCGGCTGCGGTTCTGGTTTAGATTTTATTGACGCGCATACCTATGACCTATCCGAATGGACTAATAATCCCAGTATCACTTACGCCTATACGGACAATATTCTGGTCATGAGTGGAAATACCGCACTCAATCAAAGTAATCCCGTCCTTGCATATGAGGCACGCTACGAAGCTACCCACCCCAAAGATAATTCACTAGAAGGCACACTTGCTCGCATTTCCGGCATGACGACCGACGATATCGCTTTCCTCATGGAACTATCCGACTATACCAACTTCCTCGCCAATTACGACGGCTCATCCCGCTACGCCTTCTACCAGACCAAGCCAGCGTCACATATCAGTTTCGCAAACATCGACAATCACGACACTCACCCCATAATCATCGCCCATTTTCCGGACTTGTTATTCGATAAACGGAACTATCTCGTATGAAAAAACGTCTCATAGTTCTCAGTTTATTCCTCGCCATGCAACCAAGTCTTGCGTTTGCCAAAATCCCCAACGAAGAAACGCTCGATATCTATAATCAAAACGGTATCTATTACTATAACCCCAGCGGCGATGAAAACGACTGCGAATCAACCAGTACTACGCTCGCCGGCTCGAGCACAGTCGAAAAAATCTGGAATTTCTTTACCGAGCACGGCTTCAATGACGCCCAGACTGCCGGAATTATCGGCAACGCCATCGTCGAGTCAAACCTCGAACCAACCCGTTCCAGTAATGGTTCTTATTGGGGCATCTTCCAGTGGGGTGGTGGTCGCAAGGATGCCGTGTTTTCCGCCATTCAACAAGCCGGACTTGGTCAGTATCTCGATTCCAGCTATTGGGCCAGCAATGCCAGCCAAAATATCCCGGACGCCGACTTCAATAAACTACTCCAAGTCGAACTCGAGTTCGCTCTCTCCGAACAAGACGCAGACTGGCAAAACGAAATTAAAAAGGCCGATACGCCGGAATTAGCCGCTGAGATTTTTCTCACACTCTTCGAGCGAGCAGTTAACGGCGATTCGGAAGTTCTGTATTATGCGCCGTTTACTGGTCAATTCTATCAGGCCACCAAAAAACGCCGCGACTCAGCAAAAGAAACCTATAAGCAATACAGTGGCAAAGGCATCTCCACTGATAGTAGTAGCGCTGAGACCGGCTCAAATATCACTTTTATCGGCGACTCCATCACTGTATCCGCCGCATCCGCACTCCAAGCAAAATTCAGTAATCTTTCTCCCGACCAAATCAACGCCGTAGTAGGTCGTAGCTGGCAGGAAGGGATTGAAATCGCCAAAAATTCCGCCAACCTCAAAGAAACCGTCGTATTTGCCCTGGGTACCAATAACGAAGATGGTCTAACCACCGCCCTAATCGATGAAGCAATCAACGCCATTGGCGATAATCATACTATCGTTTTTGTTACAAACTACGGCTCCGCTGATTATACTATTAATAATCAACTACTACACGACTACGCAAACCAAAATAACAATATCATCATCGCCGACTGGAATGCCGCAGTCAACCAAAATCCATTTCTTCATCTCGGCGACGACCAAATTCACCCAAATTCCGCCGGCAACGAACTGTTCGCCGACACCATCTACGACACAGTCAATGGAAATCTTAACGCTGACGGCTGTGATATTGGTGGCGAATTTCAATCACTCGTCAAAGCCTATGCCTGGCCCGAACATCACTCCGCGCCTTACTTGAATCGCATGCCAGCCTACGCCACCGCCGTCGCTCAATCACAGAGCGAAGGACGTTATGTTGGTGGCACAGTCGGCGGAGTAGAGGGGATAGACTGCGGCGGATTTGTAACTATTCTCGTTCAAAATTCCGGACTCGAACCAGAATACAATAGCTATAAAGGCGACACCACGATGCAGGAAAAATGGGTCAAAAACCATAACTGGCAACTCCTCAATACCGGCACAATCGATACAAGTATTCTACAGCCTGGTGATGTTGCCTTCACTAGTGGACACACTTTCATCTATGTTGGCGAAATCCCCGGTTTCGATAGCGTCATCGCCTCCGCCTCGTATTCCACCAATGGCATCTCTTCCGGTCGCGCCCCAATGGCTGGAAAAGAAAGCTTAACTTCCGGCACCCGCTGGTATCGCAACCCGAATTATCACCCCACATCAAACGTTTCGAGTCTCGCCACTGGCCAGGATAGTAGTAGCGGAACCATCAGTAATTCTCAACCCACTAACGCTACACTTTTATCCGACCATCATGTCACTTTCTATAGCGCCGCCGCTTCAGAAAATGGCGGTTACGCCGGGCGCAATGCGAGCAACGATTACAACAATGGCTATCTCGCTCCTGGCCAAGCCGCAAGCAGTTATCTACCACTCGGCACCGTAGTCTACGTCCAAACTCAAGCCAGCGGTGAAGCGTCGTACGCTAATGGCAAATACTTTCTCATTACCGACCGCGGCGCTGGAAAAATCGATGGCGACTATGATTTAGACATCTTCCACGATGTCGCGAACCCGTCCGACAATAATTATCCACCGTACGGCTCATCTTCAACCGCAAAAATATGGAAAGTCGCCGAAGGCGTCTCGTGGGAAACTTTCAAGGTAAAATATGGATGGTAGGATGAAGCATAAAAAATATTTAATAACTATCGGAATTGTTTTTTCACTCATAGTTATTTATTCCGCTATAATCCTAATATCCCGCGCCGGAAAAATCGCCACCACCATCCAATACGCCCCCACCGCCGCCAACATTACAATCAATGGCGAAACCGTCAAAAACCACAGTACGAAATATCTCGAACCAGGCGATTATCAAGTTACCGTATCATTCGAGCACTTCAAAACCATCGAATCATCTTTTACAATTTCCAAGGATCTATACTATATTACTGGCGTGCTTGAAGCTGACGACGAAGCAGGGGAGCGCTACCACAATGAACACCAAAATGAATTCATCGAAGCCGAAGGTGTTGTGAGTCAATATCTCAACGCCGTCGGTCTCATCGAAAAACAACAGCACCCCATCCTTAATTATCTCCCTATTAATAATTCGCTATATTCCATCAGTTACAACTTCGATACCGATAATACTACTCCTATAATTGTTGTAAAAACTACAACACTTTATTTAGATACCGCCGTTAATAAACTAAAAACTCTCGAAAATGTCGATCTCACAGCCTACCAGATAGTCTTCAAATTGGACAACCCTTTCGCTATTTACGACTCGTCAATTCAAAAATCCGACCCCGTCAAAACCCTCAAAGCAATTTTCGAAAAAAATAACTATAAATTATCCGATGGGCAATACCTCAACGACTCATATTACGCAGCAAGCTTCTATATTGACGATTATGAACGTGATTATCAATATGCCCACTACCACGCATTACTTAAGCGCACAACCGATGAAAAATGGCAACTCATTGCCAGCCCCCAGCCACTACTCACACAATACAATACCCCAAACATTCCAAAAGAAATCCTCGACACCGTAAATAGTCTCTAAAGATTTTTACTCACGTCTAAATCCGCCGGCGCCGCCGTACTAGTAATAATCATTTGATAGTCTCGAAAGTTCTCTACAAGATGTTTTTGTCGCATCTCGTCCAGTTCCGAAAAAATATCATCCAATAGCACTACGGGCGGATGACCGGTTTCTCCTTCCAATATTTTCGCCTCAATAAACTTTAGCGCCAAAATCATACTCCTGATTTCACCCCTTGAAGCCGAGCCATCCGCTTTTTTACCATTAAACTCGAATTCAAAATCATCACGATGAATTCCAAACGACGTATAACCAAATAATCTATCTTTCTCGAAATTCCTCTCTAAAATCCCTAAATATCTATTCTCGTCACATAATTCACCTATATACCGCAAATTACACACATCCCGATTCTTAGCTATATTCCGATAGATCTCCGTCAATGATTCGTTTATCATTTCGAGATATTTCTTACGGGCAATCAAAATCTCCACACCATAATTTGCGCACATCACATTCCACGAAAACAAATCATCAACGCCAATCTGCTCGTTTTTTAGTAAGTCATTTCGCTGCTTTAATGCTTTATTATACTTCCCGAGCGCTACCGCATAACGATTATCAATCTGTTTAAAAAGTTCATCGAAATAATTTCTTCGGCGCGCCGGCGATGAGCCCACTAAATATAAATCATCCGGCTCAAATAACACCACCGGATATTTATCTTTTTTAGCGAGACGCAAACTTTTACGCCCATCAACTTCAAAACTTTTCTTACTGCCGTCAAAGCGGATTATAATATTTCGCGCATCCCCTAACTCAATTTCTGCGCGATAAAAATCCGCATTTCTTTTCTTAATCTCCCCGTCAACCCCCTTGAAAGATTTGCCGCGTAAGGCCAAATATATCGCTTCGAGAATTGAAGTTTTACCGCTCCCATTTTCGCCCACGATCAAGGTCGTCGGGCGTCGGCAATCTAGGCTGAACTCGTCGTAACATCGAAAATTACGTAGACTAACTTTTCTTATAACTTCCATTAACTCTTCAATGGCATAATAATATGCGTATATTCATCACTTTTCTCATTTTGAATTACCACCGGAGATAATTTACCGGAAAACCCAAACCGAATCCTATCTTCCGTTGTCGCATTAATCGCATCGAGTAAATAACGTGAATTCAATGCCACTTTACCGTCCGCCTTCACCTCGGTCTCAATATCAGATGAGTTCTCGCCAACCTCGCTCGCTACGGCATAAATCGAAAAGCTATTTTCTTCTTTTTTCGCCTCACAAATCACCGAACCGCCCGATTCGCGCGCAAAAAGCGCAGCAACCTTCGTCATACGTGAAACCTCCGCTTTATCCAAAACCAACGTAGCTTTGTTTTCTTTTGGAATTAATTGACGATAATCTGGGAAACTCGCATCAATCAGTTTTGAGGTTATTTCCACCTCGCCCATCCGGAAACGAATCTGCGAATCTGTCACTAGTATCTCGACCACCTCCATATTATCCGCCAGGCAACTCATCACTTCGCGTAGTGCCAAAGCGGGAATAATCGCCTTAACCTCACTCTTTACGTCATCCACGAATTTCCTATCCGCCAATCTATAACCATCTGTCGATGCAATATATAGCGCCCCCTCGTAGGTATTAAAGAATACACCAGTCAGAGCCGGCCTTGTCGTATCATTACTAGCGGCAATAATAACTTCACTCACCGCTTCTTTAAACATATCGGTATCAATACTAAACTTCACCGCCTTAACTTCGTCAATCTTTGGCAACTCCGGAAAATCATCCGCCAAAATCCCATTGATTGTCGATTTATATTTTCCGGCCGAAATCGTCAGTTTATCGCCCTTTGCTTTTAGTTTCACGGTCTCCTCACTCGGCAAATTACTAACAAACTCAGCAATCAATTTTGCTGGAACCGTGATAGTTCCGGATTTTTTAACTTCCGCATTCACATATTCAACCGTCGCAATTTCAAGATTCGTTGCAGTCAAGATAAGCTGTTTCTTTTCGGCCCTAAGTAACACATTACTCAAAATCGGCAGACCTGCACGTGTGCTGACCGCTACGCGACTAACCGTATTTAATGCTTTACTTAATCTTTTTTGTAGTACTTCAATTTCCATGCTTCATTCCTTTATATAATATTTATTTAGTAGTAATAGTAGGCTATGTGTAAATAGTGTAAAACCTCCACCTCACCGCTTTAAAATGAACAATTTTTCTGTGCATATTGATAGTGGAATAATTCTGGAAAAAACGTGCAAAACTCGCCCAAAAGCAGTTTTCGACAATTTGCGCAGTTTTTATCCACGTATTATGCACAAATTTATACATATAGTTTCCCCCTTAATTCCGTGAGTTGTTCACGTAGTTGGAAATCTTTTTTGAGACTTGTTTTAATAACTCTCACACCATGTATTACGGTAGTGTGGTCTTTATTAAACTCATTACCAATACGTACTGTACTCAAACCCAACTCTTCGTTCATCAGATACATCGCCACTTGTCGGGCGTTTTTAATGTTTTTTGTGCGACGCGTTCCCAATAAATCCTTTGAGCTTAATCCATAATATCTTGCAACTTTATCAATAACCTGTTTTGGTGAAATCGCGCGCCGCTTTTTCGTGACAATATTTTGACTGCCTGGCGAGCCGTCACCGGCGATTAATTCTGCTGGTGTTACGCCGCGCACCTCCGCTAGCATCAGGACGCGATTTAATTCACCTTCCAAGTCACGAATGTTACTGCGAATATTGTCGGCCAAGAATTCAACCGTCTGGTTATCGATATCTACTCCCATCAATTCCGCCTTCAGTTTCAAAATCGCACAACGATCCTCGAAGTCTGGCATCTGAATATCAATCGGAATTCCCGTCATCAAGCGCGAAGCCAACCGTTCATCGACTGTTGCAAGCTGATTCGGTAATTTATCACTACTGACAATAATTTGCTTATTGGCGTTATGTAGTTCATTGAAAGTATGGAAAAACTCTTCCTGACTCTTATTTCTCCCCACGATAAACTGAAAATCATCCACGATCAAAACATCAACATTGCGATATTTATCAGTGAAGCCTTCAATGTTCTTCCGAATCGACTCCACGAAATCGTGATAAAACTGCTCGATTGTTACGTATAAAACTTTTTTATCAGGGTAGCGCTCGTGAATTTCGTTGCCAATTGCTTGAATCAGATGCGTCTTACCCAGACCGGAACCGCCATAAATAAAATATGGATTATAGCGTTCGCCCGGATGTTCGATCACCGCATGTGCCGCACTTACGGCTACATCATTATTACTACCCACAACGTAATTATCGAGCCGATATTTTGGGTTCAATCCCGTGCCATTCACGACAAAACGCTGCTTTCCGCCAATATTTGCTATTACATTTGAAGCGGTAGCATAACTCGGCTTCTGTGCTGGAATTTGGATTGGATTTACGCTTCGAATTTCATTATTCGGCAGCACCTCAATCGCTCGTCGCGCAATCGCCGTCTTCTTCTTGTCGCTCTCCGCAATCACGATCTCTACATCTTTAAATTTGAAGCCGTTTTTTTGCAACGCTTCCTTGATGGCCGCCATATATTTCTTTTCGATCGAAGCCTTCACGAAGGTCCCCGGCACCGAAATCTTAATCAATCCATCGTCATTAGATACAAGGTTGAAATTCTTAAAATAAGTTCCAAAAGCCATCTCCGAGACTTTCTTACTTATTTCATCTAGCACCCCCTGCCACTCATTCGGCATTTCAACCTCCTCTCTTCACTCCATTATACGACTTTTCCACAGTTTTATCTGCCCAAAATTATATTTTCTAATAATAAAAATGTGTAACAGATACGAGTTTTTCACATAGGGCGCTTTGACTAGTGTTTATACTTGTGGAAAAATCCTTGAGAAAAGTGGATAAAACTGGTATAATGAACACCAATTGAATAAAATTACAATAATTAAACATTAGGAACGAAAAAATGCCAAAACGTACTTATCAGCCACACAAGCGTCAACGCAAAACCGAGCATGGTTTTCGCAAGCGCAACAGTTCGTCTGCTGGTCGCAAGGTTCTTGCCCGTCGTCGTATAAAAGGACGCGCTCGCCTTTCGGCATAATATGATTGCACGAAAGTACCGTTTTCACTCACGCGGTGGAGTGCGCTATACCTATAAAAATGGCAAAACGATTCGTGATGCCAAGATTTCTCTAGTATTTGCCAAAAATTCTCGCAATAAGCAACGTTTTGCCGTTGTTGTAAGTAAAAAAGTTCTTAAACCGGCCGTAGGGCGCAACCGAATTCGCCGTCGTGTTTACGAAACAATCCGCAGCTTTTTGCCGCAAATCAAACAGCCGGTTGATTGTATATTCGTCGTTTATTCAAAAGAGCTTGCCACTATCGACTACTCAGAGCTACATAAACTGATAGAGAATTTACTTAAAGAGGCAAACATTATATAATTAACAACACAACTATTTTTGCGAGGAGAATATGTTTAATCTGATTGACACTATTATTGTTCGTCCAATCGTAAATATTCTTTTTGTAATCTATAACTATGTAGGTGATTTTGGTTTAGCGATTATTATCTTCACTATTGTCGTCAAAATGCTCACTTGGCCAATCATGAAGCGGCAATTGCGCCAAACGCATATGATGCGCGAGATTGCGCCTGAGCTCGCCGAAATAAAAAAGAATTGCAAAGGAAATCGTCAGCTTGAATCCATCCAGACTATGGAGCTATATAAGCGCAAAAACATCAAGCCACTACGTTCGATGTTGATGGTCTTCATTCAGCTGCCAATCTTTATCGCCTTGTTTACTGCTATTAATGTCACGGTGTCTCCGACCACCCAAGAGCTTGGTGGTCGTGAATATAATGTCGAACATTCCGCCTACGCGTTTATCGAAAAGCTCGACAAAATTGATGAAGTTATTCAGCTTCAGCGCAACTATTTTGCGGAAATGGCGACCGACAAAGATAATGCAAACTATGCTTTTGAGCCAAAATTATTCGGTGTAGTAGATTTATCGGTGCGACCCGGCTTTTCTGGGCTCAGTCAAATTGTCGTACTTTGTTTTGCGCTTCTGTCTGCGGTTCTACAATTTATTGTGACGCGTCAAAATGACCCCAATCGCCGCGCCGGCGACAAAAAGCCGCGTCGTACTATGAAAGACTTAATGCGCGACGCATCACAAGGAAAAGAGACTAGCCAAGAAGACATCAACGCCGTTGCACAGTCGCAAATGGCATTTATGATGCCACTCATGATGCTCTTTATCATGATTAGCCTGCCGGGCGCTGTAGTGCTGTATTATATGCTCACAAACATGATTTCTGCTGTTCAACAAAAGGTGATTCTAAATCGTTCTGCTGAATATTTTGAACCAAAAGCACCCGTCGACCAACGCGAAATTGAAGCTCAAGAAGCCGAAATCGTCGACAAGACAGCGCGCAAAAGTATGAAAAAGACATCACATTATGGTAATAAAAATAAAAACAAACAGGATAAAAACGTCCACATCACTCGCATCTCTGCTTCTGATAAAAAGAAAAGGAGATGATTATGAACACAGATGAATCAATTCGGTTTGCCACGAAGTATCTAGAGGACCTGCTGAGCTTCTTCGGCATCAATGTAGCCGTCTATTCAACGATTGAAGATGATGTTATTCAGCTTTCTATTCCATCCACCAGCATGAATTCGTTGCTGATCGGGAAGAACGCCAATAACTTGCGCGCCCTCCAGCACATCGTCATGATGACATTAGTAGCTCGTGAAGCTGAAATTACGCGTGTGAATATTGATATTGCCGACTACAAGCGTCAGCGTGCCGATAAAATTGAGCATCAAGCCGAGCGTTGGATTGACGAAGTGCGCCGCACCGGCAAAGAAAAGGTTCTCGATCTTAACGCTGCTGACCGCCGCACCGTGCATCGTTTTGCCAGCGATTATTCTGATATTGAAACCTACAGCGAAGGCGAAGG
The DNA here is from genome assembly GCA_017430725.1 of Candidatus Saccharimonadota bacterium. GTDB lineage: Bacteria > Patescibacteriota > Saccharimonadia > Saccharimonadales > Saccharimonadaceae > UBA2834. The sequence goes on from JAFRMK010000007.1 coordinate 114,253, forward strand.
CGCCGAGCGACGCCTGCATATCGCTAAGAAGGCTGAATAAGTTAATCTTTACTCGTATAACCGCCGCCAATCACGACGATATAGTCACATTCATAACTACTGAGCGCTTCAGGCACGGTTTCTTCGAAATCGGTCTCGTAGCGCTCTTTTAGTGCGTCAGCGGTTTTAGGTTTATCGTCCGTTAATCGATATATACGTACACCGTCAAAGCCACCAACTCCTTCAGGCGCGTTACCGCTACTTTTTACGCTGTAACCATTATCCTCGAGCTTGGTTTTTTCATTCGAGGCGACACCATAAGCCGTCGTACCATTCAGTACAACCACCTGTGCCTCTTCGCCTTCAAAGCTATTACTCAGCTTTTTCTTTACGTAACTATGAATTTTATTGTAATTCCCCACACCCGCCGTCGGCAGAACATAAGAGATACCATTAATCATTCCGGTTGTAAGCAGGGCAGGTGAACCGTCTTCTGGTTCAATTAAGGAAATCGTCTCAAGCGTCTTGAAATCGACTGTATCGGCGACTTTCATCAGCGTCTTCATTTCATTATCCTGGAAGTTGGTGCGTACGTTGTCGCCAACCGCCTTCAAGATTCCATACGAAGCAGTCCAATTGGATGTCAAATTGCTTTGTTTAGCCTTCTTAATAATTGCCTCGATGATTCTTTGTTGGAAGTATTCCCGGCTAAAATTACCGCCTGCCGCACCGTAGCCACCATGTGCATTGCGCGACCGCGCCACCGCCAGCGCCCATTCACCTGTCAGATGAACGACCTCGCCATTTTTGTATTGATAAATATATCTCCGTCCGCTACCTTCTGCTAGACCACGTTTATCCGTCGTTTTAATAGTTACCTCGTCGCCGTCCCAAGTCTGATCTTCATAGACGAACACTACATCAATTCCGCCAATCGCATCAACAATTTGAACCATTGCCTGCCAGTTAACATGCACGTGATACTGAATATCCACACCCAAAACTTCCTCGAAGGCCTCCTCGAGCTTTACGGCACCCTGTTCTTCGTAGCGCATTTTTGTTTCGGTATCGCTGTCTTTTTTGACATTCATATATTCACACCAAAACACCTCGTTTATCTTATTTGTAGAAGTGCAGGTTTTTGATTTCAAATCTCGTGGCAGGCTGATAGCTTTTGCGTCACCATTTTCCTGGTCAAAACTCAAGAGCATCATCGAATCAGTTAGGTATCCGCCGTCCCAGTTCGGATCATCCATCTGATACCCCTCTGTACCAAAAATCAATATATTTGTCCTGCCGTTCTCGTCTTTTTTCAGTGGCGTATCTGGCGAGACTAGGGCGCTGAAAATATTTCCACCGTTTATCTGTGAATATATTTCATTTAATTTCTTATATAATATATATCCACCAATTAACAATATTGCGACAACCGTTAGCGCCACCCAACGTTTCCAGTGCTTTTTCTTTTTAACTTTAGATTTCTTCTCTTTTTTCTGTTTATACCAAGCCTTTGATTTTTCTTCTTTCGGAACCTCAATTAAGTCAGTCGGATCAATATCTTGCACTGAGGACAAAAATTCTTTTACGGCCCTATTTTCTGGCTCCGAATCAATACCAATCTTGCGTCGTGGTGATTTTACGGCAATTTGTTTGGCTGCCGGTTTTTTCTTTGCAGGTGTTTTAACGGGCGCTTTCTGCGTCCGTGTTGCTTTTTTAGTGGTCGCGCGCTTCACGCTCGATGAGCTGGTTCTGCGCTGTAATCCATCGATGGATCGAGCTTTACTCATTACTATATTTTACCATAACCCGATCGTTTTGAGAGTAGATAGAGGAGGGGTGGCAACAGATAAATATGTAACGCATTTGGCAGCCCAGAGAAGAAACACCAAGTCGCTAAATATGCCACCAGGACCGCTTTCAACCAAACATATTTTCGTGCCTTTTTAAAAACCTCACCACCATAGATTACGCCTATCAAGACGCCGATCACGCCCAACTCAAGCAGTACTTGCAGATATTCATTCTGTACGATTTCTTTACTGCTATAGCCTGCCTCTTGTGCGTGAATTGCACTACCGGCCGAACCTAAGCCCGCACCAAACAAGGGCCGTTTTTGCCAGGCAGCCAGGGCCGATTCATTCAAGCTCAATCTGATATCGGTCGACTCTTCGATATAACCGGAAAAAGTCGAATCCGCCACGATGTCCTCGTTAAAATCAATTAAACCTACGCTCATATGCTCGATTGAGCGCGTGATGCCGTGCCGGAAACTCTCGTTGGTTGGCGATATTTGCGCCCATAAGCCCTGGGTTAACAGAGTAGTACCAATAATAAATAATATGCCAGGAATAAGCCATAAAGTGTAAAACTTGTGCAGTTTTCCACAAAGATGCCATAGTAAATATATCACCGCGAGAATAAACGCGTAAATTGCCCCCCGCGAAAAGGTAATAAATAAAGACATTATTATAAAAATTGTCAATAGAATATCGCCCAAGATTTGCTTCTTGCCTTTTTTCTTTTCAATATCATAATATACGAACAACAGGGAGAGTAGCGCTGGCATAATTAATAGATTGCCCATAAATTGCGGCTCAATCGCAAAACCGTTCGGGTGCGGAAAACCGATTGTTTGGTATGTGCATCCCGCGCATAATCCAATTGCTTCGCTCGCCACCCCCCACACATTCAGCCACCCCTGTAAGAAACAATACGCCCCCACAAAAGCCGCCGTATAAACATGCAGTCGCAACAACTGCTCAATCTCTTTGGCGCGTAGCTTCATTTGCAAGATATTTATAATCAACAAAACGATTAACCACCCGATACCAGCCGTCAGAAAACCGCGCAGTGGGTTTAGGCTCCACAAGATTGAGAGTGTCATAAAACTCGGCAGCGCCAACCATAATAAACGCCCCTTCAGAGAATATTTCCGCCAAAAGTGCGGTATTTTTCGCACACTTATACCGCCGAAAAGTAACAGCCAAATCAACGGCAAAGACAGCTCGAAATTCATCGTCTCATTCATCCCCAGGCGGATAATCGGCAAAAAGCTAAAGAATATCACGATCGGGAGCAAAAATAGTAGGGTTTCCTCAAGCCTTTTTAGCCATTTTTCCATCGACAAACTCCTTGATTTTGCGCTTGAACTGCTTTACGTCGTAGGCTTCCGCGCTTTTCGTAATTGTCGTCCGCGCATAGTTACGATAATCATACTTTTCGAGCGTTTCTGCCAGCGCCTTAACGGTTTGTTTTTCGAAGAATGTGCCGTTTTTGCCCTCCTTTATGTAATCTTTTGCTCCTCCTTGGTGAAGTGCAATCACTGGGCAGCCGGCCGCCAACGCCTCAACTGGCGATATACCAAACGGCTCCACGCTCGGAAAAATGAATGCCTCGGCGTTAATCAAAGCTTCTCGCAGTTCCGGACTACGTTTTGGTGGAATAAAATGAATCAACTCCGAATTTTCTGCCAAGCCCACCAGTTTGCGATGCTCTGGCCCATCTCCAATCAGCGTCAGTTCCTTCCCCGTGCGCAGACAGGCCTTAATCGCAATATCTAGGCGTTTCCATGACACTTGGCGCGAATAATTCACAAAACCGTGCTTTTCCTTCACCTCTTTAATGGTTTTAAACTTCCGGATATCAACCGGCGGCGCTATTACGATCGCATCGCGTTTATAATATTTCTTTATTAGTTCCTTGGCGTATTCGGAAATTGTTATATAGTAATCGGGTTTTTGTGCCGCTTCGAAATCCGCCTTTTTCAACCCCGGCACATATTTCTTGAAGAAATGTCGCACGATAGGGTTTAAAACACCAAACCCGGGATTTTCAACATACTCGTCGTACATTTGCCAATAGTACTGTGTCGGCACATGGCAATAACAGATGTGGGTTGTGTTTGGGCCACATTTTACTCCCTTTGCCTCTGCGCCAGTTACCGAGAAAACTAAATCATATTCTGACAAGTCAAGTTTTTCAAAATAGCGCTGGCGAAGAGTCGGTAAAAATCGTCGCAATTTTGCCGGAATAATCTTCATCCAACCTGTTCGTACGTCTGCGTCATGAAACCAATCGATACCGCGCTCGCTATACTGAGAGGTAAAGATTGGTGCTTCTGGGTACATTTGATGGATCGCCAACAAAACCTTTTCGGCACCGCCGACATTTGTCAGCCAATCACACACAATCGCAACTTTCATTTGTTTTGATTATATCAAACAGCTATACTAATAGGTATGAGTAGGAAAATTTTAGTAACGGGCGGGACTGGCTATATTGGCTCTCACACGGTCGTTGAGCTGATTAACGCCGGCTATGAAGTCGAGATTCTCGACAATCTTTTTAATAGTAAAATCACAGTTTTGAACAGGATTGCCCAAATCACCGGCAAAAAGCCAAAATTCTACGAGGCGGACCTACGTGATAAAGCCACGCTTGATAAAATTTTCAATGACACCCAGTATGATTCCGTGATTCATTTTGCCGGACTGAAAGCCGTCGGCGAATCTGTCGAAAAGCCACTCGAATACTACGAAAATAACATCGGTGGAACCGTTAATCTAATTGAGGCGATGCGGGCACATGGCGTAAAGAAAATCATCTTCTCAAGTTCTGCTACGGTTTATGGTGTTCAGGAATCGCCCGAATATGTCGAAACGATGACCACTGGCGGACAACTCGCCAATCCCTATGGTCGCACGAAGTATTTCATTGAGGAAATCCTCAAAGACACTTGCACGGCCGACCCAGAATTTCAGGTTGCGCTTTTGCGCTATTTCAACCCAATCGGCGCTCATCCGTCCGGCCTACTCGGCGAAGACCCCAACGGTATCCCTAATAATCTCATGCCTATCGTGATGCGCGTTTCTGATGGGCGCATCGAAAAACTCGCCGTCTACGGCGACGACTACCCGACCGCAGACGGCACTTGTCGTCGTGACTACATTCACGTAGTAGATCTCGCAAAAGGACACATGGCGATGCTCGACCACCTCAAGCCTGGTGTGGCCATTTTCAATCTCGGTACTGGACAGCCAAATTCCGTCAAAGAGATTATTTCCGCTTTTGAAAAGGCCAGCGGCAAAGCCCTCCCACACTACATCGCCGACCGGCGCGCTGGCGATTTACCAGAGTTCTGGGCCAATCCCACCAAGGCCAAAGTTGAACTCGGCTGGCAGACCGAGCTCACCATCGATGACGCCATGCGCGACACCCTAAAGTTCCTCGAACACGAAAAACAGCAATCACTTTCGCAAAAGTAATTCTTTCAGCTTCAGGCCAATCGTTGCGACCCGCAAAGATAACGGGCTGAGATACTTTTGTTTTCCCTCGCGTGTTTTTACTGAACGCGCCACCGCAAAAGCGTGTGAAGCCTTGAAGCGACGATATAGTTTTCGCAGCAATTTTTCCGAACCATCATCCGCCCAGTTCTTAATGTATTGATAATTCCGTTCCCAGTTTTTCCACTCAAGCGAGCTTTCGGACACCACCGACGTGCTAGTTCCGTAATTATAGACATACAGCACTTCTGGTATGAAGCAAATATCCGCTTTCGCGCTACAAGCCTTCAGGTAATCCAAAACAAAAGTCGTATCTTCTGCAAAATCTAACTCTTCATGGAAGCGCACTTGTTTTTTGCGTATGATATCGCCCCGGTATATTTTATTGACACTCGAATAAAGCTGCGCCCCTTTCGTCATCGTACGCAGGGCATAGCACCTCAACGATTCGCCAGGTCGCCTTTTTGCGGGGCTACTGGTAAACTTGTCAACCGTCTTTCCTTGATGGAGGTACTTCTGGCGAATTCCACAAACCGCCATGCCAATTTTCTTATCCTGCATAGCATTTTGTAATTTCGTCAAATAATCTGCCTTCACCATATCGTCGGAATCGATAAACACAATTAAGTCACCCTTTGCTTGTTCCAGCCCTCGATTGCGCACACTTGCCGCTCCGCTATTTTTCTTCTGGCGCAACAACTTTAGTCGTTTTTCATTCGCAAAACTCTTTTTGATGTATTCATAGCTGCCATCAGTCGAGGCATCGTCGATACAAATGACTTCTATTTCTCGCACCTTGTCACTAAACAGCTTCACGAGCAGACGGCGACAGTTTTCACCTGTATTGAACATGGGGATTATAACCGAAATCATAATCCTATTATACAACCCCGGCCGGTATGGTAAAATCAATAGAGTACTATGACGAAATTACCGCAAGTTCTCAATCGACGCAATCGCGTTCTTCTCAAGGAACTCAGTAAAACTGACTTCAAGCTTCGCTATCAAGGCTCGGTGCTGGGCTATCTCTGGGCAGTGCTGCGGCCAATGTTGATGTTTTGCATTCTTTATGTAGTATTCAGTAAAGTTTTACGTTTCGGTGACGGCATTCCGCACTACCCAGTTTATCTGCTTTGCGGCACAATTCTTTGGAGCTTTTTCACGGAATGTACCGGAATGGGGATTCAAGCTATCGTGATGCGTGGCGACCTTATTCGCAAACTCAGCTTCCCGAAATGGATTGTTGTAATTTCTACAACATCTACCGCACTAATTAACCTCGGTATCAACTTAGTTGTTTTGATTGTTTTTGCGCTGCTAAACGGTGTTGAGCCGAGCCTCAATTGGCTCCTTGCGCCCATCCCCATCATCGAGCTATACGCGCTTTCGTTGGGTATTTCATTCCTGTTGGGTGCCATTAACGTCAAATATCGCGACGTTGGCTCAATCTGGGATGTCCTCACTCAGGCCTTGTTTTATTGCGCGCCAATCATTTATCCGCTCTCGATGGTGGCCAGCAGCAGTATTCTCGCCGCTCGCATCATCCTACTCAATCCTATCGCCCAAATCATCCAGGACGTTCGTTATCTTTTAATTACGACCACCGCCGAAACAACCTGGAACTATTATGGTTCTGCCTGGAGTAAGACTATTCCTGTCGTCATCGTCGTCATAGTTGCGATTCTTGGCGCAGTTTATTTCCGTAAAAAATCCAAATTCTTCGCGGAGGAGGTCTAGCATGGCAAAAGTTATGAATGCCGCAGACGGTGGCGATATCGCGATTCGTGTCAAAGACTTACATAAAAGCTTCAAGCTACCGACTGAGCGCGCCTGGGGGCTCAAGCAGGCTATCTTCAACCGCCTAAAGGGCATCAAAGGATACAAGACTCAAAAAGTACTGCGCGGCATCGATTTTGAAGTTAAAAAAGGCGAATTTCTCGGCATCGTCGGTCGGAACGGTTCCGGCAAATCAACGCTGCTCAAGGTCATGTCCGGTATCTATGTCCCCCAAAAAGGCGAAGTCGATATTTATGGCACTCTCGTGCCATTTATTGAGCTGGGTGTTGGTTTCAATCCAGAACTGACCGGCCGTGAGAATGTTTACTTAAACGGCGCGCTGCTTGGCTTCTCGAACGAAGAAATTACCGAGATGTATGACGAGATAGTGAATTTCGCCGAGCTAAAAGATTTTATGGACCAAAAGCTCAAAAACTATTCTTCCGGCATGCAGGTGCGCTTGGCCTTCTCGATTGCCGTACGTGCCCGTGGCGACATTCTGATTCTCGACGAAGTGCTAGCTGTCGGCGATGCAGCGTTCCAGCAGAAATGTAATGACTACTTTGCTTCGCTACACGGCAACCAGACCGTCATTCTGGTCACGCATTCTATGGAAAACATCACCAAGTTTTGCGACCGCGCAATTTTAATTGAAAATGGCAAGATAGTCAACGAAGGCGAACCGGAAAAGGTCGCCGAAGCTTATAAGGCGCTTTGGAGCTAGCGCCCCCTCTTTTTCTAGTAGTAGCACCCTTGCCGGCGGGAGGCGCCGTCTAATTTTTTCGACGATCAGATAGATTGCCACCGAAAGCATAAAAGTCCCGACATAAAGGATTGCGACCTTACCTACAGCCGGCAAATGGCTTAGATAATTATTAATTATTAAATGGACAAGCTGATGATAGAGATACATCTGGAAAGAAATCATTCCCAAAAACCTAAACACTTTAGAATCAATCTGCGACTGATAGGTTTTTTGCGACAAAAGCAAAGACGAAGAAATAAAGAAACATAAAATAATATTAAACGAATAAATATAGTCATAGATGATAATATCGCGATTCTTTGTATATAAAAGCGCAATAGCTATCATGAAAGTCAATAGCTCGACAAACGAAAGCGCAGCGGTGACATATTTTTTATAATTATATTTCCTGATTCGTTCACTTAATGCATAAACAAGAATCCCCAAACACAGGCCCGCAAAAGCTCTTGTGATGGTGCCCTCATCCGTACCGCTGCTAGTCCGAAAAATCAAATAATAAATTGTGCAAAAAGGTATTAAAGCCGAGTAGAGAAGGTGCTTTTTCTTCGTTTGACAGATGATGCCAAATAACGGAAAAACAACGACCGCCGCCGCGAGATACCAAATTACCCCATACTGACCGCCGCTCCGTGCATTCAATAAGAAGAATTCGGCGAGGAAGTTTTTGAAAAATAGCAACACGTCGGTTCGCGTTTCGAACAACAAACTTGGCGCTGTCAGTTTTATAATATACGCTAGGACAACGGCTAGCATTGTGTATGGCAGATATTTTGAGAATTTCCTCCAAGTATAAACCAGCGAACGTTTAGCTTTTTCTTCTATTGACGTCGGTTTTGGTCTCGTCTGAAAATGTTTGAATGTAAAATTACCCATCAATATGAAGAAAAACTCCACAAAGATAAAGGCACCAGTAAAATGAAAATCTGGCGTATTAACCCCATACCGCATCAAAGGAGTATGGAACCACATAATAAAACAGCAAGCAATGAACCGAAGTAAATCAACTACGCTATTTCTTTTCATACTATAGTGTTTCCGCCATCTCCAGCGCATTCTTGACTGCTAAGTCCATGTCCCAATAGCGGTACGCGCCGAGTCGCCCACCCAGCACCATGTTTGGATACTTTTCTTTTACCGCTTCGACATACTTTTGATACAATTCTTCGCTCTCGTCATTGTTGACGGGGTAATACACCTCACCGCCTTTTACGAAGTCTGCTGGATACTCTCGACAAATATAACAAGCTTTCTGCTCGATAACTTCTGGCTGATGAATTTGATAGTACTTGTAGTCATGCGAGCGCGTGTAGGGCACATCCGGATCAGCCTCATTAATCACCGCCTCGCCCAAAGTCTCTTCCGTGCGGATTTCCTCGAACCGCAGGCTCCGCCAGGGCAGTACGCCGAATTCATAATCCATCAGCTGGTCAATTTGCCCACAGTAAATAATCTTGGCGTCCGGACTAATCTCCTGCTCGATATCCTGGAACGAAGTCCCCGTGCGTACCTCGATTAGTGGATTATCGAGAATATTTTCGACCATCTTCGTGTAACCTTCCTTGGGGATACCTTGATATTTTGCGGTCATGAAATAGCGGTTATCATGCGAGAATCGAACTGGAATCCGCTTCAGGATGTCTGCCGATAGATTTGTCGCCGACGTGTTCCATTGTTTTTCGGTGTAACCCTTCAAAAACGCCGTGTAGAGTTTTTCGCCCACCAAGGACAAGCCCTTCTCCTCGAAATTCTGCGGATTAGTAATGCCGGTCTTCTTGGCTTCTTCTGCGACAAATTTTTCCGCCTCTGCCGCATCCATCTCCGTGCCATAAAGCAGGTTAATCGTATCAAGGTTAATTGGCATCGGGTATAGTTTTCCCTGATATCGCGTATTCACGGTGTGCGTATAATCATTAAACTCCGCAAACTGCGTAATATAATCCCAGACATCCTCGTGCTCGGTATGGAAAATATGTGAACCGTATTTGTGAATTTCAATACCAGTCTCCGAGTCGGTATAGCTGTAAATATTTCCCGCAACGTGGTCACGTTTTTCGACCACCAGTACCTTTTCGCCCCGGCTCGCCAAGCGTTCCGCCACGATTGCGCCAAAAATCCCCGCACCCGCCACAACATATTTGAAGTCTGCTACTTCGCTCATTTTACCTCCTCAATGTTGCCATTATAACAGATTACTGACGTTTCAGTTTATCTCGTAGTGCCAAGGCAGAGTAATAAAAACCCGTTGGGGCGTGCAAAATCATCTGAAGCCCAAGCCAATATTTTCGCGGCCAGTACTGTTTCCGAAGCAGCCCCTCTTGCGCTGCCGCGCGAAAGTTCTGTTTCATCCTTGTCAGGAAGACCGCTGCCAAGCTGTGCGGTAAGCGAATCAAGTTCCAATTAAACGCACCAAATTTTGTCGCCTGCGCGATATAACGTAATTCTTGCGGCGCGGCTGTTTCCATTAAGAATCGTTCAATCTCAGCATATTCTTGTATTACGTAATCCGCTTTTTCCAGACTCTTCACCGACGAACCCTCATTGTCGATGCGGTAATACAAGAAAGCCTTGTCGGTGTAAACAATCTTTTCTGCGGCACAGAGCGCCTTGAAATTAAACGAGGTATCTTGGTATGAAGCACCTGGTGTTGTCAAAAAACCAATCTTTCTGTCCTGCAGGAATTGTCGACGATAAATTCCGGACCAAATCGCCGGTTCTTCGTAGAGAATCGCCGTATCGTCCAAGATTGTTTGAGGATGATAAAGAAACTGGTCGCGAATTGCCGCATGGATTAAGTTACCGGTTTCGCTATGGTAATAATAATTAGCGCGCACTACGTCCGCTGACGCTTTGTTGGCGATTCCGTATAGTTGCTCGCACGCCTCGGGCGCCAAAAAGTCGTCAGACTCCACGATTGCAATATAATCGCCCTTCGCCTCGGCCAGGCCACGATTCATGCTATCACCATAACCCGTATTATTCTTATTAATAATCCTGATGCGTGCATCTTTTTTCGCGTAGCGTTGCGCGATTTTTAACGAAGCGTCCGTCGAGCCGTCATTAATGCAAAGGATTTCAATGTCCGATAAACTCTGTGCCGTCAAGCTATCCAAACATTCCGGCAGATACTTTTCCGTATTAAAGATTGGTACCAAGACTGAAAGCTTCATCCTTTTTGTCATACGCCCACCGTCCTCTTTAATAGCGGAATCTTCGACAGCAGATAACTAATCCCGAAGCACAGGAAAAATACGCCAAATGGACCAAAAATTCTCCAGCGTATGTCGGCCATATCAAAACCGGCTTGGCGATAGATCACATCCAAAACATACCGATGAATTAAATAAACGCCAAAAGTGCAACTTGCCAAAAGGTTCAAAACCTCTGTACCCTTTTTCAAATATTTCTCCCATGGGAAATATTTAATAAACACAATTACTCCGACTGCCTGCATTACGGCCGGAAAATTCAGATAGCCCTTTAATGTGGCCGATAATTCACCGGCAATGCCCGACAATACGTCGGTGCCGATAAAATGAATTAACCAGCCCATAATTGACGTCGCATATATTATGCCGCGCTGTTTTTTCGAAAAATCTACGTTTGCTACAATATAACCGAGCAGCGCATAGAGAATATAGCCACCGGCTATCGGCAATTTGAATTCATTGCTAAATTTAATATGTGCCAGATTTAATAAAGTCGGTAGTAGTGAAATCGTTAAAAATGCAACAACGGCAACATACGAGAAGACTCGCAGTCGAATGCCCTTTTTTACCGCCGACAGTAATGGGATCGATAGATAAACCGAAAACAATGCCGGGAAAAACCAGTAAATACCGTTGTAGGAATTAGTCAGGATGTTACTAATGGTTGCGCGAAGTCCTTCGTATGGCAAAAATTTCATATAATATGTCGCCCAGACAAAAGCAAATAAGCTCCAGCAAAGATACGGAACAACCGTTTCAATAAAACGTTTTTTGATGAAGGTTTTGGTGTCGTATCGTTCGCGGTAGTCGAGCAGGGTAGCGCCAGACAACATAAAAAAGACCGGCACCGCGAAATAGAAGAACGTTTCAACCAAATTTGCACTTTTCCAGAGCGGCGTGTTCTCATACCGCCAGAATACCGAATTGCAATGTAAAACGACCACACTAAAGCAAGCTAAAACATTTGCAACGGTAATCCAAAGCGTTTTTTTCTTCTCTTTTTGCATAATCTTGATACAGATATATTATATCATCGTTCAGGACAGACAGGAGGGCGCATCTCTGGTATAATAGAAATAGGAGACAATAGTCAAAAAAGGCAAAAAACAGTGAAAATAATTACATTTGGGGTTTTCGATTATCTGCACCTTGGGCATATCCGACTTTTTAAGCAGTGTCGACAATATGGAGACTATCTTATTGTCGCTGTGCAGCATGAAGATTTTATCCGCAAGTTCAAGCCCGACTCAGTTCCGCTATATTCGACAGACGAACGCGTAGAGATGCTTCAAGCTATTAGGGATATTGATGAAGTAATCGTTTACGAAACCGTCACTACGGACTTCTTAGCCGGCTTAGATTTTGACGTTCTCGCCCTTGGCGAGGACCATGTCGGGCCGCGCTGGGATAAAATTATTGACTATTGTAATGAGCACAACAAGAAAGTCGTCAGGCTAAAGCGGACACCAGGGATTTGTTCCACAGACATCAAGCTCAGATTAAAGCGATAAAGGAGCAATAGCTATGGGGCCAATCAAAAAAATGAAAAAGTTCTACGGCAGCGCAATTCTCGTACCAGAAGCGTTAGAAAAAATCATTCACGCAAACCAGCAAATTGATTCTTTACGCGATAGAATTGAAGAGATATCTCTACAAAAAGACGAATCCATCCGTGCGCTGAGCCAAGAGCTTGACCGTCAGGAAAAAATAAACGAGTTATATTTTTATACGCTGTTTCGTGATGACGACGAAGAAGCCGAAGCGATGCGAAAAAGATTCTTTCGAAAAGTTCCTAAGGCTGACGGAAAAACAAGACTTCTCCAAAAAGCTAACGCAAAACTTATTAGCGATTTTGACAAGATTTGCACCGACAACAAAATCGAATACTGGATGTGCGGCGGTACATTATTAGGTGCAGTCCGAAATGGCGGCTGTATTCCCTGGGATGACGACATTGATGTCGCAATGATGCGAGACGAAATTTCAAAACTCCGAGAAATACTCGAGAAAACCGATAGTGAGTACACCGTTACCGAATTCTATCAATCTTGGAACCTAAACAAACAGTTACGTTTCCGTCCCAAAGCAAAAGCCAACCCGTGTTTTCTTGATATTTTCATTTACGACTATGGTACGCGCGCCGGCGAACAAGAGTGGCAGCTCTGGCTAGAAGACAAGCGGCGGATTATTGCAGAAATCCACGAAAAGCCAGTTGATGCGAAGTTCCTTAACGTCTTGGGTGTATGGAGCGACGAAAAAACTAGCCTTTCCCGCAAAGTTAGGAACTTGTTCGAGGAGTACTATGGCGGCATAACCGGCAAACGCAAAGAAGGTGGCCCGGGCGGAGTAACAAATAATCCAGAACTCGCGAAATATGTGCTTTGGGCGTCTGACAATTTTATCCCAATAGCAAACCCGCAAAACTCACGCATATATGATCGAGATATCGTTTTTCCGTTAAAGCGAATAGCGTACGAGGGCAAAGAGCTGCTCGCGCCAAATGATAGTGACACATTCTTGCGCGTGTCTTATGGCGATTATTACCGACTGCCCAAAGATATCGTGTCGCATTTTCAGCACGTGAATCTCGATGAGCTCGACGTTGACCTCATAAATGAATATATTAATAAGGAGGCTTAAATGAAGATTATTTCTTTTGACGATATCGTCGAAGCCAAAATAGACATTGCTGACTATTATCAATGGATTGAGGAAGTTCTGCTGCGTAGAAACGACTATCTGCTTCCTACGAAAACGCACATTGCGCTGAATGAGACCGACTATGTCAATGTCATGCCATGCGCGATGCCGGTCGACGATGACGTCGTTGGCGTGAAAATAATCACCAGGAACAAGGCTAGGCATCAGGACGGCGGAGCAACGATGGATTCGCAAATCTTCCTGTACTCCCGCAGCAAATGCGAGCCAATAGCAATCCTTGACGGCAACTATATTACAACCATGCGTACCGCAGCGGTCGCCGTCCACACATTTTGCCATATGCGCCCCAAGCAAGTCGAGACAATTGCGATGCTTGGTCTCGGTAATATCGGCACCGTTATCGCTGACATGTTGCTCGATAAACTCAAGGACGACCGCGTGACGATTAAGCTTTATCAATACAAAGACCATGCCGAGCGGCTGCTGCAAAGATACGGTGATAAGTATCCGAATATAACCTTCAAAATTTGCGACAATTATGCCGACCTCATGCGTGACAGCGATGTCGTCTTTTCGTCTGTTAGCTACGCCGGCGAAGATTTTTGCTCGCCCGACATCTACAAAGAAGGTGTCCTGGTTATCCCGGTGCACTTGCGTGGATTCATGGAATGCGACAAGGTTTTCGACAATATTATCGTTTCCGACTTGGAACGCGCAAAGAATTTCCAATACTTTAACCAAATGAAAAAAGTTACTCTGACCGACGATATACTGCTTGGCAAAACTCCGGCAAGAGCCAGTGACAAAGACAGGATAATTGTCTACAACCTAGGCCTGGCGATTACTGACATGTATTACGCAAAGAAGCTGTATGATAAAATTGGCGAAACAAAAGCAGATATCAATCTCGATCTTGCGCCAAAAAAGGATTTTTACGTATAAAATGAAGAAATCAGTAAACAGTCAAAAGCCAAAAGTTTCCGTCGTCGTCCCAATTTATAATGTCGAAAAATACCTCAGGGAATGCATCGATAGTATTCTGGGCCAAACACTTAAAGAGATTGAAGTAATACTTGTCGATGATGGCTCGCCCGATGGCTGTGGCAGAATTATCGACGACTACGCCAAGCAAGACGCGCGCATCGTTCCCATTCATCAAAAAAATAGCGGATACAGCGCGGCGGTCAACAAGGGCATCGATTTAGCGCGAGGAGAATATATTGGCATCATCGAGTCGGATGATTTTATTGAGTCGAACATGTATGAGTCGCTTTATCAGAACGCCAAAAAGAATGAAACCGACATCACAAAAGGCATGTTTTTCTTCTATAACCCCACATTGCCGCCGTCAAAACAAAACAAAGTCTGGGCGAATCCATGCGGTATCGATTTGCGCTTGGCGCCAGATGGCCCATTCCGAGCCTACGAGTGGCCGCAGATAATCGGCTTCCACTCTTCAATTTGGTCATCATTGTATCGCGCAAGTTTCATCAAGAAAATCAAGATTCCAGAAACTGCCGGTGCCTCATATCAGGACTTTCCCTTCATGATTGAAGCAATGTGTCGAGCCAAGCGTATTTCTGTTGTCAAGCAGCCCTTCGTCCACTGGCGCAATGAACCGAAACAAAATAACTCAACCAGCGCACGTGGCAAGAAGCTACTACTGATGGCGCAAAACACCATCACTGGACTAAAAACAGTGCAAACAAGCGGGCACTACGACGAATTGAAAGAGGCGTTTTTTGCGCACGCACTTTGGACTAATATCGGCTTCTTTTACAAAATTAGCCGCAAATACAAAAAAGCCTACTATGAAGAATTGCGTCGTATCTTTGCTGGGCTCAAAAACGATAAATCATTTTCCTACAAGTTCTTTCGACCAGAAGACATTAAATCCGTGCAGTATATTCTAAAAAACGAAAACTATATCGCATTTTACGTCAGCCACATCATTGGTGGTGTCAGGCGACGATTGCGCAATATCCTTCAGCGCAAACAAGCTTAGGCTAGAATTGCATCCGCAATTCGTCGACTCGCCTCGCCGTCGCCGTATGGATTGCTTGCTTTTGCCATCTTTGCGTATTCAGCTTCATCGTCGAGCAGGCGTTTCGTTTCTTCATAAATTGTTTCAGTATCCGTGCCGACCAGCTTAAGCGTTCCGGCTTCAATCCCCTCCGGCCGCTCGGTCGTATCGCGAAGCACCAAGACCGGTTTTCCAAGAGACGGCGCTTCTTCTTGTACGCCGCCACTGTCCGACATGATAATATAAGATTTTCCCATGAAGTTATGAAAATCCAGTACATCGAGCGGTTCAATCAGCCGAATTCTGTCGTCGTTGCCAAGAATTTTCTTAGCAGTCTCTTGAACCCTCGGATTCAAATGGACCGGATAGATGACTTTAACATCTTTATATTCGTCCACAATTCGCTTAATTGCCTTAAAGATGCGCTCCATGGGCTCGCCCAGATTTTCTCGCCGATGCGCGGTGACTAAAATTAGCCGGCTGCCGTTCGCCCAATCCAGGTGTGGATTCTCGTAGTTTTCCGAAACGGTCATTTTAAGCGCATCGATGGCGGTGTTGCCGGTAATGACGATTCTTTGATTTTCGTTTAGGTCTTTCCTGAGATGTTCCGAACTTTGATTAGTTGGCGCAAATAAATAATCCGACACACGGTCAATTATCTGACGGTTAATTTCTTCTGGAAATGGTGAATATTTATTATAGGTTCTTAGTCCCGCTTCTACGTGGCCGATTGGTATTTCATGATAAAAAGACGCTAGCGCGCTGGCCATTGCGGTAGTCGTGTCGCCGTGCACTAAGACCAAATCTGGTTGTTCTTTTTTAAGGATATCGCCCAGCCCAACCAAGACGCGCGATGTGATATCGGATAAGGTTTGACCTTGCTGCATAATATCCATATCATAATCGGGCTTTATATTAAAAACATCTAGTACCTGATCCAGCATCCCCCGGTGCTGCGCTGTTACGCATACGATTGGCGTTATTTCGGCGCGCTCTCTTAGTTCTTTGACTACTGGGGCCATCTTAATAGCCTCTGGCCTCGTGCCAAAGACCAGCAGAACCTTTTTTAGTGCCATTTTCCCTCCAATAATTTCTGTACTGTTTTGTCGTATTCCTTCGCAACGTTTCTTGCATCGTATTTTTTCCACTCGTCATCATTGTAATTTGCCGGCGAGTAGCCCTGGTAGATAATCTTCGACAAGTAAATTGCGATATCGTCAGCGCTATGTGTCACGATTTGGCCACACCGTGTTTCGCGTACGATGTCCGCGGTTGCGCCTTTCAGCTGAGTGATTGCGAGAATATTCTTCTTAACTGCCAGATAATCGGCAAGTTTTGCCGGGAAGAAAATGTACTCATCCAATTCTTTATTTAGATTAGCATCAATCAGAATCAGCCAGTCGCTCTCGGAAATCTCTTTCAAGCTTTCAAGGTAATCTATGTCCTTATGGACGGAGACCATTTTCGCAATTCCGTTATCGATAATCTTCGATTTATCCATATCACTCATGTGCCCGAAAAAGTTGAAAGCGACCTTCTTATGTAGCTCTGGGTCGTGTTTTGCGAGCATTCCCAATGCATCGAATAGCGCCGAGGCATTTCTCATCGTGTCCAGATGCCCCACATAACAAAAGCGAAGTTTTTTGCTATCTTTTTTCTTTGTTTTTGGATATAAGTCTAAATCAAACGAATGGTTCACGATGATGCCTTTTGATTTATACTTTTTCATACCATTCCAAAAAGCTCGCTCGTATTGATATTTATTATTGAAAATCAACACATCCGCCAACCGGAAAGTTTCATCATTAACTTTTTTAAGTTGGCCGGCTCCCGCTTTTTCGCCGCGACGCTCTCTGTTCCAAACGTACTTTTTTGCATGGCGAACCGGCGAAACCGATATTTTGAGCATTCTTGGTAGCGAGGGCGATTCTCGCTCGACATATTTCGATAGTAAATGCGGATTGTCTTGCTTGTCGCGAATGCGAATATATGGAGAATCTACTAGTGGGTCCCCAAACGATGCGATCCATTTTACGTCCGGCCTTGCCTTTTTTATGCGTAATGCGACTTCATGTGCCTCCACGCCCATAATTCGCGACATGATAAAGTCATATTTGTCCGAGTTTTGTAAAAAGTATTCGACTGCTTCGTCAATCCATTGTCTCGGGTTTTTCGACTTCGACATAATGACCGTCACGTTGTCTGCGGTCAGCTTCGACTCATCAACTTTCCTATCCCAAATCGTGGCATTCTGTACGCCGCGCGTGAAAACATCGTAAGCGTACTGAGAATTCTTCAATAGTTTATAAGTCACCAACCCTTCGGATGAGTTTCCTGGCGGATAAAACCAACTTATCACAAATCCGCGTTTTTGCTCATTCGTCTTCATTTCTTACCTCCAGCAGCGCTTTTTAACAACATTTTCTTTGACAATTGCGGCCGTTTTATCTCCGGATACTTTTCGCCTACCCATGCATTGAAGGCGACCAATTCCTTGTAGGCAGCCAATCGTTGCGAGTTATTGTGATAAATCGCATAATGGGTCCTCAACATCAGTGTAATTTGGCGCTGCAGTACCGTTTTCAGATAGTCCTTATCTTGCAGCTCGTTTGATTTTGTCAAGGCAAGCAGCCACTTCAGCACCCGCTCATGATCTTTGCGATGTTTGAAGAAGCTTTCGGGATTCATGCTTTGGTCTGGGCGGCCAATAAAATAGCGATAAATATCATAATTAAATAATTTATATGTTTTTGCACTTAGCAGTGATAAAGCGACGAATTGCTGGTCGACATAAAATGTTTTTTCAAGCAATCCGCTGCCCCAAACAGCCCTTAAACTGTCCGTTTTTACCGTCATTGAATGCATCGAGAACTTGAAGAAGAAATTTTCATCTTCAATCTCATCTTGTATCTTCCCTGCATTAATCAATTCAGATTTTTTGTCACAGAAGATAAAATCTTGCGTGGAGGAATCATACAGGATGTCTTGTTTGTAGTTACAGACAACAATATCAGCAACTTCTTCCTTAAGGTCTCTAACAAAGTCCTTGAAGTCAAAAATATTTACCCAATCATCTGCATCAACGACCTTGAAGTATTTTCCTTTGGCTACTTTTAGGGCAGAGTTTACGGTCGAACCGTGCCCACCGTTTTCTTTGTCAATCACGCGGACACAGTCGTATTCTTTTGCATACTTTTTCGCAACGGCCAGCGTTTCATCTTGGCTTCCGTCATTCACGATGATGATGTCAAGGTAGTCGCGTGTTTCTTTATCGTATAGTAGACTATCAAGGCACCGGGGCAGGAAAAATTGCACATTATAGGATGGGATTGCTACGGATAGTAATTTCATGCTTACTATTATAGCACCGCTTTCGCCGAGAACAGATTATTGGCCTAGTTTCGCCCAAGCGCCGTTCTTTGCAGTCCAGTAGATTCGTCCATTTTCAAATTGTTGGTAGGTAACGCCATTCGTGTCTTTTTGTTCGCCGCTTGTCGGGTAACCCAAAGCACCCCATTCAGTCCCCATCTTCGCGTATTGCGAAA